>DATAVP010000017.1:0-123061 GCA_036267655.1 Solirubrobacteraceae bacterium | reverse complement strand
GCTCCCACAACCAGTCCGGCATACGCCAGCCATCGTCACGGTCGACCAAACCCATCACGCACCCCCTATGTCCGATCAACAGATCGAACTCAGAGTTCGCCAAGACACCCCGAACCCCTCCTACGGGGATAGGCCCTTAGGCAGCCCCTGAAGGGCTCGTCTGATAGGAGCGCAGCGCCTCGGGGAGCGCCCTGCGGGAGGAGATGCCCAGCGTCCGATAGGCCACGTGTAGGTGTGACTCGACAGTGCCACGCGTGATGAACAGCGTCTGGGCGATGGCCGGGTTCGAGAGGCCCTCGGCTGCCATGCGACATATGCGCACCTCCGAGATCGTGAGCGCGTCAGCGTCCCATCGGCCCTCGGCCCTCGGCACGCGGTCTCGCGCCGCCCGCGCCGAGTTCCTCGCGCGCGAGCTTCGCAAGCGGCGTCGCGCCGCAACGCTCGGCCAGCTCGAAACCCTGCGCCAGCGGCTCACGGGCTTCGGCTCGACGTCCTGCACGGCGGAGCGCGGCGCCGAGCGGGACGAAGGCATGGGCTCGCTCCAACGAAGCACCTGAGCCGCTCAGTACCTCAGTGGACTCACGCAGGAGCGCGAGGCCATCCTCGCCGCCGACCAGCAGACCCTGCGCGCGCAGAGCTACGCCCAGCGGTCGGCGCGCGCGGAAGCGGCGAGCAAGGGCGAGCTCGGCCGTGCTCAGATCCAGCGCTTGGGAGTCCTCGCCAAGCTCGTGTAGCGCATAGGCGGCGAGCGAGCGCCAGGGGAGAAAGGCGGGATTGAAGATGCCAAACGACTCGCTCAGTCTGCCAGTGGCGGGCAGCAGCTCCAGCGCCTCATCCGGCCGTCGGGTCACAAGCAGCGCCCGCCCTGCGGCAAACAGCGTGGTCCGGCCATCGCGGCTGCACCGTCTAGGAGCCTCGTCAGCCGCTCGCTGTCGGCCTTCGCGAGGACGGTCTCGAACAGCTGACGAGCGGCTCCAAGGCCGGTCGCTTGCTCAAATACACCGCCGCGTGCATCGAGCACCTGCAGGCCCTGCACGCTTGCCGCCGCAGCGGCATGGGCCAGCACCGAGGACTTGCCGGCGCCTGGGTCGCCTTCGACGATCAAGAGTCGACCCGCTCCAGCCTTCGCGGCAGAGATCGCGCCGCTGATCCACGCGAGCTCTCGGTCACGCTCGAGGAGCGGCTGTGGATCCGATTTGCGGGCGGCCAAGTTCGACGCCGGAGGATACGCAGCGTCGATGTCCATAAGGCTCGCGGACGGTTACCGAGAAGACCAGCCGCGAGGTCAGTTTCCGCGATATCGAGGTCGATGGGCCTGCGAGGCGGTCCTAAGCGGTCGACAGAGCAGACGAGCGAGCACCGGCATTACAGGTCGTGGGTGGGGCGCTTAGTGCCCCACGCACGACGGATTTATTATCGATCGAGCCTGCTAGGACGAAACCGCGCTTACGCCCTTGATGCCCTGTTCATCGGCAATGCTCAGGGATCCTTCCACTTCACCCGGTTCCGAGAACAGCGTAAACGGGCCGAGTTCTTCCCCTTCTACAAAGAAGCTCTTGAGTGTCTCTTCGTTTTTGGCGTTCGCGGCGAAGCTGAGCGTCACGCCCTTGCTTGTGTTCGTGACCGTTCCGATCGCGCGGCCGTTGAGTTCAAACGATTCCGCACCACACGTGAATTCCGCGAACGGGAAAGCTTGCAGAAGGACCCCAATTTGGGTTTCCGCTTCATTGAGGTACTCGAGCTTTGTGTGGAAGGCGCTGGTTTTGATAATCCCGGCACCAGACGCTGGAGTCTGGCACGGTTCCTTCTTACTCCCGTTGACCCCACAGCTCGAGAACGTGAGTTCTGCTTCCGTGAACGGTCCGCTTGTGTACAGTCCCGTACCCGTTGACTTCTTGCACTTCACGACTTTTGCGCCGACTGTGATCGTCACGCCTTTGCTCTTGCTCGTAAACGGCGTTTCTTCACCGACAGGCTGCGATTCGTACTTGCCTTCGCCTTTCGGGTTCGCTTCCGTACAGGTCTTGTTGTTGAATTTGCCCGTGTAGGTTTTGCCTACCTTCGTGGCCTTGACGCACGTCGCGTATTCCAGTTCCGCCGCCGAAGCGCTCGCCGCGGCGAGCGCACCGATCGCGAATACTGCGACGAGGCACAGCCCGAGCTTCCTTACGTGTCTGACCATTTCCATCCCTCCTGCGTTTGGATACGTTCCACCGGCTCGAGGGATCTCATCCACGAGCGCCCAGCCGGCGCTGTTGCGACGCACGCTTGGTGCGCCCGTCGTCGAGGTGGCGCCGATGGCACCACGCCCGACACACGTCTGTGCTGCGGTTCCGCGCGCCTGCTCGAAGCGGCCAGGCTGCGGTTGGCGCTGTTCTCCCTCGGTAGCGCGCCTCTGCGCCACTTGGGGCGTGGCGGGCCGGCGCAGCTGCGGCGCCGAGCGGGACAAACAGCGGGCGGGGCCGATTGCGAGCAAGGGTCGAACCCGGGCGCGGGCAGGGGCCACGGCCGTGCGCCGAGCACTCGTTGCAGACACCCCCGTTCTCATCTCTCCCCAGCCTCCCCACGCGTGCCACTTCGATCACGCGGCTTCGATGCCACGCTGGATCGATCGGCGGCGCTCCCTTGGCGTCCCCCGTGATAAACAGCGACGAGAAGCTTATACAAGACGCTCTATCGCGGTCAAGACCCCCGTACTTAAGGCTCTAAAATCGATATTACGCGGTAGGGATGACTCTTAATAAACGTTGTCGAGAAACATAGTCAAGAGGCTTTGGGATGCTGTGCCTCCGGCGGCCCCAAAGCCAGTGGTCATGCGCGCGAGAGACAGATCTTGCGGGGCGACCGGCCTGAGTCGGGCGAATGCCTCCCCGCCGCCTGCCCAAGATCGAGAAACCGCTGAGCTGAAGGAGACACGGACAGAAAACGTCTCCCGATCGCGAGAACACAGCCTCCGCAGACCGGGTTATCCTGCGCCTCTCGGCGAAACGCAATCAGGGGGTCCCGGTGGGGCGAATTGGCTGGTCTTTGCGAAGGGCATTCCTGACGATTCTGATCGCGGGTGGGCTCGCCGCGCTCGCGGCCTCGCCCGCGTCGGCGGTCACGCTCACCGAGTTCTCGGGAGGCCTCGGCGCCGGGCCCGTCTTCGGCTCGATCACCGCGGGCTCCGACGGGAACGTCTGGTTCACTTGCGAACACGCGATCGGACGGATCACGCCCGCGGGCCAGATCACCGAATTCAGCACGGGCCTGAAAGCCGGAAGCATGCCCGTCGACATCACCGAGGGCTCCGACGGCAACATGTGGTTCACCGATAATGGAACCACGAAGGCGATCGGGCGGATCACGCCCTCCGGCACGATCGCCGAGTTCACGAGCGGCCTCAATCCCGGGGCCGACCCTCAGAACATCGTCCTCGGGCCCGACGGGAACATCTGGTTCCTGGATCCCAGCGCGACCGCCGCGATCGGACGCGTCACGCCCTCCGGCACGATCAAAGAGTTCACGAGCGGGATCGGACCTGTCAGCAGCCTGAACGACATCGCCGCGGGCCCCGGCGGCGACGTGTGGTTCACCGACAAGGGCAACACAAAGGCGATCGGGCGCGTCACCCCTGCGGGCGAAATCAACGAGTTCACGACTGGGCTCGACCAGCTCAACAGCATGCCGAGCGAACTGACCGAAGGCTCCGACGGCAACCTGTGGTTCAACGACGAAGGATCGCCGACCGCGATCGGCCGTGTCACCCCGTCCGGCGCGATCAAAGAGTTCAGCGCGGGCTTGCAGGCCGGCGCGGTCCCCACGAGCCCGACGCTCGGCCCCGACGGCAACGTCTGGTTCGCCGACCAGTACGCCGGCCAGCGTGCGATCGGGAAGGTCACTCCTTCCGGCACGATCACCGAGTTCACGAAAGGCCTCAGCGAAAGCCTGCCGGTCGCGATCACCGCAGGCGAGGACGGCAACCTCTGGGTCGACCAGGCGATGCCCGGCGCGGTCGCCCGGGTCACGCCCTCCGGCACGGTCACCGAGTTCACCGCGGGGCTCAACCCGATGGGTGGCGCAGACGGGGATGAGATCGTCTCGGGGCCCGACCGCAACCTGTGGTTCACCGACCTAGGTTCCCCCAAGGCGATCGGCCGCATCGACCTTGAACTGCCGCCCGCCACATCGCAGCCCGGAATCGAGATCCTGCCCCCGCGCGTGGGGTCCTCGACGGTGCAGCCTCCCGGCCCGGTCTCCACGACCGCGACCTTCGGCAACCAACGGATTACGCTGACCACGCCTTCGCCCAGTCTCTGCACCCTCAGGACCGGGACTCTCCCCGTGACACTCAGCTCGGTCGCGATCCCGAAGTCTCCCGCCGCCAAGCTGCGCTTCGCCGGCGCCGCGTTCTATATCGACCGCGGCCTCAAGCAGCGCCACAGGCTGACCAAGCTCGTGCACGGCCGGAAGAAGACCCTGACCGTGACGGTCTACGTCGCGAACGCGACCCTGCGCCGCGCCTCGGCGACCCTCGCTCTGCGCCTCGCGGGGCTCGGCTCGGGGCTGCACACGCTGAAGGTCAGGCTCTCCTACCGGCAGACCATCCTCAAGTACCACCGCAAGCGCGTCGTCACCGTCAGCAAGGCGCTCAGCACGCAGCTCCGCGTCTGCTAGCACCTGTAGCGCGATGTTCTTTATTCGCTACGTCCTACCCGCCCTCGGCGTCCTCGCCGGTTTGATCGTGATGGCGCTCGGCGGCGAATCGAACCTCGAGGGCGGCGCCGGGATCGTCGGTGCCTCGCTTGCGATCTATGCCATGAACTGGCTCTATCGCGCCTCGGTCGAGGGCGACCGCGAGCGCGACGCCGAGGAGGCTGCACGCGAGTACCTCGACGCCCACGGCCATTGGCCCGACGAAGCGCCCAGCGCTGGCACGAGCGCGGGCGCCGGGCGCGCCGGGCGTGGACTAGCATCCCGCTCCTAGCAGCGCGCACCTGACGACAGGCGGAGGCATCGTGCAGCACCCGCTCCAGTGGCTTGCCCAACGCGATCGCGATCTCGCGGCGTTGCGCCGGGCGGGACGCAGCGCGATCGTGATGCCCGCGATGTTCGCGCTCGGCGACAAGGTCATCCAGAACGCCGCGCTCGCCACCTTCGCGGCGTTTGGCTCGTTCGCGATGCTGCTGCTCGTCGACTTCGGTGGGCCGATGCGCGCTCGGCTCGAGGCCCAGCTCGCGCTCTCGGTCACGGGCTGCACGTTTGTCTGTCTGGGCACGCTCGCCTCGCGCACTGTCTGGATCTCCGCCGTGGCGATGGCCGTGATCGGGCTGGTCGTGATCTTCGCGGGCGTCGTCAGCTCGGTGCTCGCGGGCGCCTCGACCTCGCTGCTGCTCGCCTTCATCCTGCCGGTCACGAATCCGGCGCCCATCTCCGCGGTGCCCGATCGCCTCGCGGGTTGGGGGATGGCCTCGGGCGCGGCGCTGCTCGCGGTCGCGCTGCTTTGGCCCACGCCCGCCCGTGGCCCCCTGCGCGACGCCGCCGCGAGCGCATGCCGGGCGCTGGCGGCGCGCATGCGCGCCGAGGTTGCCTTCAGGATCAGCGGCGACGACCCCGCGCTCGCGGGCGATCACGAGCGCGCCGATGCCATCGCCGAGCAGGCCGTCGCCGCGATGCGCCGCGTGTTCCTTGCCACGCCGTTTCGGCCCACGGGGCTGAACACCGCCGCGCGCACGGTCGTGCGGCTGGTCGATGAGATCAACTGGCTCGACGCGATCCTCGATCACTCTGTGGCCCCGCGGGCGGGCACACCCGTCAACCGCCCGGCTTGCGCGCTGAAGCTCGCGGCCGCGACCGTGCTCGAACGCGGCGCCGAACTGCTCGGTGCGACGGGCGGCGACGCCCGTCCCCTGCGCGAGGCGCTCGACGAGCTGCAGACGGCGATGCGCACGATCGAAGCCAACGCGCCCGCCGAACTTCAGCTCAAGGGTTCGCCCGCCACCGCCTCTGCCTCGAGCTTCGCCTCCGCCTCCATCTCCGCGGGTGGCAATGATCGCAGCAGCAGCGGCCCCGCAGCCGGAAGCGACGACAACCTGCCCGCGGCCCGCGAGCTGATCAGCGCGCTCGACCCCAGCTTTCGCGCCCAGGAGCTCGGCTACGCGGTGTCGGTGATCGCCGAGAACATCGACCTCACCGCGGCGGCCGAGCGCCGCAGCTGGATCGACCGCGTGCTGGGCCGCCAGCCGAAGGGCTTGATCGGGACGGTGGCCGCCGCGCAGCAGCGCGCCGCCGCGCACATCGACCTGAGCTCGGTCTGGCTGCACAACAGCGTGCGCGGGGCCGTCGGGCTCGGCCTCGCGGTGCTGGTCGCGAACGAGACCGGCGTGCAGCACTCCTTCTGGGTAGTGCTCGGCACGCTGTCGGTGCTGCGCTCGAACGCGCTCAGCACCGGGCAGAACATCGTCCGCGGGCTGCTGGGAACCGTGGCGGGCTTCGTCGTCGGCGGCCTGCTGCTGACGCTGATCGGCGCCGACACCACGCTGCTCTGGTTCCTGCTGCCGATCGCGATCCTGTTCGCGGGCGTTGCCCCGGCGGCGATCTCTTTCGCGGCCGGACAGGCCGCGCTCACGCTGGTGCTGGTGTTCCTGTTCAACATCATCCAGCCCGCGGGCTGGGACGTGGGCCTCGTGCGCGTGCAGGACATCGCGATTGGCTGTGGCGTCAGCCTGCTGGTGGGGCTGCTGTTCTGGCCGCGCGGCGCGGGCGCCGAGCTGCGCCGGGCGCTGGGCGCTGCCTACGTCGACAGCGCCCGCTACCTCTCGGGCGCGGTCGACTTCGGGATGCGCCGCTGCGAAGTGACCGCCGCTGCCGCAGCGGCGGTCGAGCCCACCGAAGACGCCGCCCGCGCCGCGGCTTCGGCCCGGCGTCTGGACGACACCTTCCGCAGCTACCTCGCCGAGCGCGGCTCCAAGCCGGTGCCGCTCGCCGAGATCAGCGGCCTCGTCACGGCGGTGGGCGGCTTGCGCATCGCGGCCGACGCCGTGCTCGATCTGTGGCAGCGCGAGGACGGCACCGTCCCCGGCGACCGCGCCGCCGCGCGCGAGCAGCTGCTGCGCTCGAGCGAGCAGATCGAGGGCTGGTACGACAACCTGGCGGCGCGCCTCGCCGACGGGCGCCCCCCCAACGCACCACTCGGGCACGACGAGCTCGCGGACGGTCGCCTGATCGACGCGGTTCGCAACGACCTGCGCGCCGCCGACGGCAGGGCCACCGCCACGGCGGTCCGCGTGATCTGGACCGGCGATCACCTCGACGCCGTGCGGCGTCTGCAGCAGCTGATCGTCGAGCCCGCCCGCGTCGCGGTCGGGCAGTGACCCCGCGGGCGATGAGCGAGCCGGTCGCAGCGCTCCTCGAAGGGTTCGACGCCGTGGCGATCGGCTCTCCGGATCGGCTGCGGGCGACGTTCGTGCCCGCGGCCGGGATGGTCTGCTGCTCGCTGCGCTTCGGCGGCATCGAGCTCTTGGCGCAGCGCTCCGGCGTTCGCGCGTACGCCGAGCGCGGATCGACGATGGGGATCCCTCTGCTGTATCCGTGGGCCAATCGTCTCGCCGGACCGAGCTACCCCGGCCCGGGCGGCGCTCCGGTGAGGCTGGACCCCGACGACCCGCTGCTGAAGCTCGATGCGAACCGCCTGCCGATTCACGGTGCGATCGCCGGCGAGCTGCCGTGGGAGCTACTCGAATCCTCGGAGCAGGACGGGCGCCTGCGCGCTCGTTTGCACTGGCGCCGAGCGGACCTGCTGGCGATCTTCCCCTTCAGTCATACGCTCGAACTCGAAGCACGGATCGAGGGCGAGGCCACGCTTGCGATCCAGACCAGCGTGCAGCCGGACCCCGATCCCGCGGGAGCGGGGTCCGACCGCGAAGCCCCGGCCTCGGCGCCGGTGCCGATCTCCTTCGGCTTTCACCCATATCTCTCGCTCCCCGGCGCAGACCGCGGCGATTGGCAGGTGGAGCTGCCGGTGCGCCGCCGCCTGCTGCTCGATCCGCGAATGATCCCAACGGGGGAGAGCGAGCCGTTCGAGCGCCATCGCTTCGTGCTCGCCGAGGGCGACTGGGACGATTCGTTCGCCGAGCTGCTCGATCCGCCTACGTTCTGCGTGGCCGACGGACGCGGGAGCGCAGGGCCGGACGCAGGCCGGGACGCGGGCACGAGCCGCATCGCGCTGGAGCTGCGCGAGGGCTACTCGGACGCGCAGTTCTACGCCCCCGCCGGGGCGAGCTTCGTCTGCTTCGAGCCGATGACCGCGCCCACGAACGCGCTGATCAGCCGCGACGGGCTGAGGACCGTCGCGCCGGGCGCGAGCTTCAGCGCCACGTTCGCGATCTCCGTCTACACCTAGCCGAGCCCAGACGCCCCAGGGCCACGCCCCCCGCTCGAACGGCCGGACGGCTCAGTCGCTTGACTGGACCAGCGCCGCGCGCAGCCGCTCCAACGCGCCCGCGGGCAGGCCGAAGCGCTCGAGATAGGCGGACGCGCCGCCGTAGCGCTCACGTATCTCGCCAAGCACTTCGAGCATCAGCTCCGGCGGCGAGCTCGACGCCGCGGCGATCGCCTGCTCGGTCAGCCCCGCCGCCAGCGCGCGGGCGCGCACCTTCTCCAGCACCTCACCCCGCAGCAGCTGTTCGGTGAGCGCGTAGTCCTCGGCGATCGTCTGATCCGCCACGCCCAGCGCCGCGAGCACCACCGCCGAGAGGATGCCGGTTCGATCCTTGCCCGCCGAGCAGTGGATCAGCGCGGGTAGCGTCTCGGGCTCGGCCAGCAGCGCCACCGCCGCCGCGATGCCCGGCCCGCAGCGCTCGACCACGGCGCTGTAGAAGTCGCGCATGCCCTGTACCTCGTGCAGGTCGACACGGCCCCCGATTAGCGGCAGCTCGCGCAAGCTCAGCCCGACGCCGTCGATCGCATCGGGGTCCAGCTCGCGCTCGATCGGCTCGCGCAGGTCGATCACCGTGCGCAGGCCGAGCCGCGCGAGCTGCTCGCGGCCCTCGGCCTCCAGATCGGCCAACGCGTCGCCGCGCAGCAGTACGCCCCAGCGAAGCGTGCCGTCGGCGGTGTCGTAGCCGCCGAGATCGCGCACGTTCGCGGTGCCCGCGATCGGTAGATGACGCTCTGTCACCTCGCCATCATCGCGCGCGCCGCCGATGCTGCCGGCGAATCCCGAGCAGGCTCAGGCTCAGTGTTGACGTCGATAGCTGAGGTGGACCACGCCCGGTGCCTGCACTGCGCTGATCTGCTCGAGCGCCGCACCGGCCCCCGCGCCACCGTCGAACAGCCGCGTGCCACCGCCGAGCAGCACCGGCACGACGTCCAGGCGCAGCTCGTCGATCAGGCCCCCCGAGAGGTACTGGCGAGCGACGTCGGCGCCGCCCGCCAGCGCCACGTCCTGGCCGCCCGCGGCCTCGACTGCCTGCGCGAGCGCCGACTCGACCCCGTCGGTGACGAAGTGAAACGTCGTGCCGCCCTCCTTCTTCAGCGGCTCGCGGGCGTGGTTCGTCAGCACGAACACCGGCACGTGGAAGGGCGGGTCATCGCCCCACCAGCCGTCCCACGGCTGCTCGCCCCAGGGGCCCGGACCGCCGCCGAACATGTTGCGACCCATCAGGATCGCGCCGACGTTCGCGAGCGACTCTTCGACCACCGTCGTGCTCGCATTCACAACGCCGCCCTCGCGCCCGTGGGGCCGACGCCAAGCCTCGAGCTCGAAGGCCCACTCGTGCAGTTGCATCCCGCCTTCGCCGAGCGGGTCCTGCTCGCTCGGGTTTGGACCCGCGACGTAGCCGTCGAGTGAGACCGCGATGTTGAACTTCAGCTTGGCCATCGTTTCCGGCTCCCGTGTCTTGATTTCTATTAATTAATTAATCGATGAGGATCTGCGGGCGGCGGATCTCGGCTAGCTCGTCTGGACTATCAGCAGCCGGTTGCCCTCGGGGTCGTTGAACCAGAACATCGGCGGCACCGGGTCGCCCATCCGCATGACCTCCGCGTCGACGTCGACGCCGCGCGCTTTCAGGTCAGCGTGGTCGGCATCGATGTCCTTGCTCGAGAGCGCGATGCGCGTCTCGACGCCGGTCGCTTCGCCCGGTCGCGGCGAGGTCAGCGCGATCGTCGTCTCCGCGCCCGCCGGCGCGACTTCGACCCAGCGCTCGGTTCCGCCGAAGGGGACGTCCGCCCGCAGCTCGAGGCCCAGCTTCTCGGTGTAGAAGGCGATCGCCTGGTCCTGATCCTTCACCGGGATCATCACGGTCCCGATCTGCGTGAGCTTCGTGGTGGTCTGCGTGTCGCTCATCGTTCCTCCGTTCGTTCGTTGGTTCGGCAGCTCGCTCTGGGCGGCCTGCATCGACTGAGACGGAGCCCGCCTCGGAATCTCATCGCTCCGCGCTCGGAACTCTCCCAGGCCGATCGCGTCGGCAACCTCTCCTACGCTGCAGTGGTGCGGGTGAAGCGGCGCTGAAGCAGATCGTGCTCTTACGCGGAGTCAATGTCGGTGGCCGCAACAGGCTGCCGATGCCCGCGCTGCGCGAGGCCCTGGAAGCCGCGGGCATGCGCGAGGTCGTGACCTACGTGCAGAGCGGCAACGTCGGGCTCGACAGCCAGTCGCAGCCCGAGGCGCTCGCGCGCGAGGTGGAAGCTGTGATCGTCGAGGGCTTCGACTTGGAGATCGACGTCGTCGTGCGCACGCGCGCCGAGCTCGCCAAGGTCGTGCGCCACGACCCGCTCGGCGACGTCGCCGACCAGGAGAAGCTCTACCAGGTCACGTTCTGTGCCGAGAGGCCCGACGCCGCCGCGGTCGCAAAGGTCGCCGAGCGCGCGGCCGAGGGCGAGCGGCTGGTCGTACACGGCCGCGAGATCTACGCCTGGTTCCCGCACGGGGTCGGGCGCTCCAAGCTCGCGGCGCAGCTCGGCAAGCAGGGTCTCGGCGCCGTCGCCACCGCGCGCAACTGGACCACCGTCAACAGGCTCCTGGCGCTCGCCGGCAAGCGATGAGCGACTCCGAGTCTCGGCCGATCCTCGTGCTCCAACACGCGGGCTGTGAGCCGCCCGGGGCATATGAGGACGAGCTGCTCGCGCGGCGCATCCCGTTCGTGCGCGTGCGTCTGGATCGAGACGAGGAGCTGCCCCACTGGCAGGCCTTCGCCGGGATCCTCGCGATGGGCGGCGCGATGGGCGTCGAGCAGGAGTCCGTGCACCCCTGGCTCGTGCCCGAGAAGCGCCTCATCGCCGAGGCCGTGCACGCGGGCGCGCCCTATTGGGGCGTGTGCCTCGGAGCGCAGCTGCTCGCCGCGAGCCTTGGCGCCCGCGTCGCGTCGGGACCCGAGCCCGAGCTGGGCGTGCTGCCCGTGCAGCTGACCGCCGCCGCCGCGGAGGACCCCGTGTTCGGCGCGCTGCCGACGAGCTTCCCCACGCTTCAGTGGCACGGCGAAACCTATGAGCTGCCCACCGGCGCCGTGCGGCTCGCGCGCTCCTCGCAGTATGAGCAGCAGGCGTTCGTGTTCGATCGCGCCTATGCCCTGCAGTTCCACCTCGAGGTCGATGCCCAGCTCGCGGGGGAGTGGATGCGCACGCCGTCGTTCGTCGCCGAACTGGAGCAGCAGCAGGGCTCGCAGGCGCCCGCGGCGCTGCTCACGCAGATGCGCCTGCTGGAGCGCGGCTCGGTGCCGCTGGCGCGCGAGCTGTTCGCACGCTGGCTCACGCAGGTCGTCGGTTTCGGCGAGTAGCCCGATCTGGGATGCTGCCCGCCGTGGCCGTCGAGCAGCAGCGCACGATGCAGATCGACGGCCGTCGCTTCGCCTGGCGCGCGCTCGGCGAGGGGCCGCCGCTGCTGCTCCTCAACGGCTACGCGGGAACCGCCGCCGACTGGGACCCGACGCTGCTCGCCGCGCTCGCGCGTTCGTTCAGCCTGATCTGCCCCGACAACCGCGGCATGGGCGGCTCCGAGCTGGGCGATGCCGCCGAGCTGAGCATCGACGCCATGGCCGCGGACTGCGAGCGCCTGCTCCAGGAGCTCGAGCTCGATCGCACCGCGCTCGTGGGCTGGTCGATGGGCGGCTACGTCGCGCAGCGGCTCGTCCTGCGCGCGCCCGAGCCCATCTCGGCGATGGTGCTGCTCGCCACCGCGCCCGGCGGCCCCGCCGCGGTCCCCGCTGCTCCCGGGATCTTCGCCAGGCTCACCGACTACTCGGGCACGCCGCGCGAGCAGGCCACGCGATTGCTCTCGCTGCTGTTTCCCCGCGATGTCGCCGCCGAGATCGATCGCGAGTTCGGCGATCTCGTCGCCGCGGCCCGCGCCCGGCTCTCGCCACGCGCGCTCGATGCCCAGGCGCGCGCGCTCGCCGCCTGGCACGCCGAGCCGCCGCAGCTGCCGGGAGCCGACTCGCCTCGCGTGCTCGCGCTGTGTGGCGATCGGGACATCGTGATCCCGCCCGAGAACTCCGAGCTGCTCGCGGCCTTCTGGCCCGGCGCGCGAGCCGAGCGCATCGCCGGCGGCGGGCACGCCTTCATGGCGCAGGAGCCCGAGTGCGTCGCCGCGCTGATCGTAGAGTTCCTATCCGCGCGCCAGGTCGAGGCCCGGGCGGGCGCCTCGATCGAGCGGCGTTGATCGCTCGCGCCGACGGACTGCTCGTCGGGCCGGGTACGCCCGGCCGGGATGTCGAATCGGCCACTTCCGCCTTCAAGCAGCGTGGCGTTTGATCCGATACCGCCGCGGACGAGCAATGCGCAACCATTCGCGGACGAAGTCCGCTCATCAAAAGGAAGAAAATGCCTGAGACCCAGAGCTTCGCCGCCGAACCTCCTCGCGAAGGGCGCATCGCGCGATCGTGGCGCTTGACGCGCGCCTCCTGGAACGTCGTGCGCGAGGATCGCTCGCTGCTCGTCCTGGCGGCTGTCTCCGCGATCACCGGCGGGCTTGGTCTCGCTTTGATCTTCATCCTCGCGGGCTCGTTCGACAACGGCCACCTGAAGGGTGACGAGCTCGCGCTGTTCGCCCTGATCCTCGCCTACCCGCTGACCCTGATCAGCGTGTTCTTCAACACCGCGATCGCCGCCGCCGCCGCAGCCGCGCTCGACGGGCGTCATCTGACTGTCGGCGAAGCGCTCGCGGTGCCCGCCCGCAAGTTCGGCACGATCGCGCTGTGGGCGCTGATCGCCGCGCTCGTCGGCGTCGTGCTCGAGCAGCTCACGAGTCGCCTGCCGCTCGGCGGCAGCATCGCCGCGCGGCTGGTCGGCGTCGGCTGGTCGCTCGCCAGCCTGTTCGCGATCCCCGTGATCGCGCTCGAAGACTGCTCCGCCCCCGAGGCGCTGAAGCGCTCGGCGCATGTCATCAAGAAGCGCTGGGGCGAGGGCATCGGCGGCAGCCTGATCATCGGCGCCTGGGCCGGCATCGCGATCTTCGGCGTGATCGTCGTGTTCGCCGTCGCAGCCGTCGCCACCAACGACATCCCCGCCGTGCGCGACGCCGTGATCGTCGTCGGCGTGCTCGCGCTGGCCGCCGTGATCGCGCTACAGCTCGTCGTGCGCCAGACCTTCGCGGTCGCGCTCTACCGCTATGCGACCGACGGCACCGCTCAGGGGCCGTTCGCCGAAGGCGACCTGCAGTCGCCGTTCGGCCGCAAGCGCCGCAGCGTCTAGGACGCGGCCTTCGGCCCGGTTTGGGAATGCCCGCGCACGGCTATCTTGGCCTGCGTGGGCAACGAGCCGATCGCGATTCGCTGGGCGCGGGACGCGCAGGAGCTGAACGGTGCCTTCGCGCTGCGCGAAGCCGTCTTCTACGGCGAGCAGAACGTGCCGCTGCAGGAGGAGCTCGACGAGCTCGACCGCCACGCCCAGCACCTCGTCGCGCTCGACCCCGATGGTCGTGGCGTGATCGGCACGCTGCGGCTGCTCTCCTTCGGCGAGGAAGCCAAGATCGGGCGCGTCGCCGTGGCCGCAGACCGCCGCCGTCGCGGGATCGCCGCGCGCATGCTTCAGATCGCGCTCGCGCGCGCCCGCGAGCAGGGCTTCGCGCGCGTGCGGCTCGCCGCCCAAGTCACGGCCGTCGCGCTGTACGAGCAGGCCGGCTTCTCGGTCGAATCCGAGCAGTTCGAGGAGGCCGGCATCCCGCACGTTTGGATGGGGCTGCAGCTCAGTCGCTGAGCTTGCGCTTCTGCGGGTGGACCGTCTCTCCGCGCGCGAGCATCGCCACGAACTGCGCGATCTTCCGCTCGCGGGTGTCGCTGCGCTTCGCGCTCTCGATCCGCAGCAGCACCGCGTAGCGGTTTTGGCTCGTGAGGATCTCGAACATCGCCCGCGCCTTCGGCTCCGCCGCCAGCGCCTTCGCCAGGTCGGGCGGCACCTCGATCGCGGCCTGACCCGCGTAGGCGGCCTCCCAGCGGCCGTCGGCCTTCGCCGCCGCGACCGCCTCCAGGCCCGCGGGCCGCATGCGCTCTTCCTCCAGCAGCCGCGCCACGATCCCCACGTTGCGCTTCGACCACGCGCTGCGAGCGCGGCGCGGCGTGAAGCGCTGACGGAAGGTCGCCTCGTCGCGGCGCTTGACCTGCCCGTCGATCCAGCCGTGGCAGAGCGCGTGATCGAGCGCTTGGTCGTAGCTCAGGCTCGTCGGCTCGGTCGTGCCCTTCTTCGCCAGCACCAGCCACACGCCCGGTGCCTCGGCGTGGCGCTCGGCCAGCCACGCCCGCCAAGCGCCCTCGTCGGCGACGACCAGCTCGGGTAGCTCCTCCGCCATCGGCTCAGTCTCGCAGCGCCGCGCCTGTTCGTAGCCGACGGTGGGAAACGGGCTTTCGCGAGCAGATCGTGGACGGACGTTTGATCCCTGCGCATCGGGGTAACGGCCCGCTTCGCATGCGGTCGAAGCTGCTCCTGAGAGCGTCCGAATCGACCCCGAGACGTGCAAGCGAGGAGCCGCATGCCAGGCAGCGCAGACACCCAAGCCCCGCAGTCCTTCACCGGGGCGTTCGGCATCATCCAGAGCCAGCCCGACGAGCGCACCAGCGTCGTCGCGCTCGAAGGCGAGCTCGATCTGGAGCGCGCGCCCTCGCTGAAGTGGGCGCTCGTCGACTCGGTCGACGCCGGCAAGCAGCAGCTGATCGTCGACCTGACGCAGGTGCGCTTCATGGACTCGACCGCCCTCAGCGTGCTCGTCGGCGTCAACCGCAGCCTCAGCGTCGGCTCACGCCTGGCGATCGTCTGCACCAACTCGAACGTCCTGAAGATCTTCGAGCTCTCGGGCATGGACGGCGCGTTTGCGATCTTTCCCACGCTCGACGAGGCGCTCGGGCACGTGCGCGGCCAGACGCTCCGGATCGGGTGAGAGGCGTGGGCCGCTGATGCCCCGCAACGCGCTCACGACCCTCGCCGTGCTCGGCGGCGTGTTCGCGCTGCAGTCGCTGCCCACCGCCGCGGCCGCGAAAGGCGGCGCGAGCGGCACGAGCTCGAACCCGATCGCGGTCGCTGAAGCCGTGCTCGCCCCGCACCCACGCCGCGCCGAACGCGAAGCCTCCCGGGAAGCCTCCTCCGCGGTCCTACCCGCCGCCGCCGTGGTGTCGTCGCCGCTCCCGGCTGAAGCACCCGCGGCTCCCGCGCGCTCGCATCCCCGTCGTGAAGCGCGGCGTTCGCAGACGCCGAGCTCCGCCGCCGCGAGCGGCCCGAGCACCGCGGTCGCCGACCTCGAAACCAGCGTCGCCGACGATGCCCAGGCGCTCGCCCAGCGCCAGAAAAAAGGCTCCGGCGGCATCGGGAAAAAAGAACGCAAAGAAAAAGCCAAAGAAAAAACGAAAGAAAAAACGAAAGCCAAAGGCAAAGAAACCGGCGCCGGCGGCTCCACGGGTGGCCAGGAAACCGAAGACCCCGCCGGCGAAGGCGGCTCTGAAACCGCAAGCTTGAAGGGCAAGGCTGCCGCCGTCGACAGCGCCGCCGCGCCGCAGGCGCTCGCCGTCGTGAGCACCGACGCCGCCTCCGTAACGCAGGCCGCTCCCGCCGGGGGCACCGGCTCGGCCTCGATCACCTCGCTCTCGCTGTCGAAGGGCACATCCGGGGCAGGGCTCGACGCGAGCCGTGCGAGCCGCCGCGCCCGGCATGCCGCACGCAAGCCCGTGGCCACGAACGCCGGCGTCGTGCCGGTGCTCGCCGGCGCGTCGAGTCTGCCGAGCGCCGCGCGGGACGCAGGCGCTGCGGCCAGTCCGCGGCACAAGCTCGCGCGCGGCGCCCACAAGAGCTCGGGCCAGCCCGCGCTCGTCAAGAC
This sequence comes from Solirubrobacteraceae bacterium, assembly GCA_036267655.1. Lineage (GTDB taxonomy): Bacteria > Actinomycetota > Thermoleophilia > Solirubrobacterales > Solirubrobacteraceae > Palsa-744. The sequence goes on along the minus strand of DATAVP010000017.1, from coordinate 106,785 downwards.
CTTCACCAAGATCGTCGGCGTCGTGCCGACGCCCGTGCGCATCCTGATCGTCGTGCTGATCGGGCTCGCCCTGCTGCTCGGCGCGCGCTCGCTGTTCAGCGGCGTGCGCACGCGACGGCTCCTCCGTCAGCGCGGCCAGCTGCTCGAGGACGTCGGCGTGCTGCAGGCCGCGCTGCTGCCCGTGCCGCCCGCGCGGCTCGGCCCCGTCGAGACCTCGGTCTCATATCGCCCCGCCGACGGACCCGGGGCCGGTGGCGACTTCTACGACGTGTTCGCGCTCGAGGACGGGCAGCTCGCCGTGATCGTCGGCGACGTCTCGGGCCACGGGCGCGAGGCGCTGCCGCACACCGCGCTGCTGCGCTTCACCGTTCGCGCCTACCTCGAGGCCGGTCTCTCGCCGCGCAAGGCGTTGCAGACCGCGGGTAGCGTGCTCGAGCGCCAGCTCGGCGGCTCGTTCGCCACTGTCGTCGCCGCCACCTATCACCCGCGCGAGCGAAAGCTGACCTACGCCAGCGCCGGGCACCCGCCGCCCGTCATGCTCGCCGAGGATGCCGAGGCCGGGCGGGACGCGCTCTCGCCCGTGACCTCCTGCTCGGCGCCGCCCGTCGGCGCCGGCATGCGCACCGGCACGCGCCAGACCGTCGTCTCGATCCCCGGCCCCGCGCGGCTCTGCTTCCACACCGACGGCGTCACCGAGGCCCGCATTGCCGGAGACCTGTTCGGCGTCGAGCGCCTCGCCGCGGCCCTGTCAGACCTTCAGGCCGACGCCGACGCCGGCGCGCTGCTGCAGCGCGTCGCCGAGCAGACCGACAGCCGTCCCGACGACATGGCCGCCTGCCTGCTGCGAGTGCTCGACGGCGAGGGCCGACCCTCGATCGTGCTCGAGCAGCTCGAACTCGACCGCGAGCTGCTCGCCGGCCCGCGCTTGGGCCGCTTCCTCGGGGACTGCGGCGTGCCGCGCGCCGAGGCCGAGGCGATCCTTCGCGAGGCGCGCAGCCGCCTCCAGCGCGCCGATGCCGTGCTGTTGGAGCTCGCTCCCGGCGAGGGCCGGCCGATCGTCAGCTTCGGCGAGGACAACCTGATCCACACGGTCGCGCTCGCGACCGCGGGGGCATCCTAGGAGCGCCCGATGAGCGCCGCCCCCGCACTCGCCCCCGACGCCGCGATGGTGCTTGGCATCGCCGCCACCGCGATCCCCTTTGCGCGCACGCCCGAGGACGAGGCCGAGCGCTGGCTGCGGGTCCTGCGCCTGCACGGCGAGGTTGGAACCGTGCTCCAGTCGCTCGGCGTCAGCGAGGACTCGATCACGATGCATCCCGAGAACGGCCACCACGCCGGCGCCACGAACGCGGGCGCAGGCGCGGGCACGGACGGTGAGCGCCGCGACGTGATCGAGCTCGTGGGCGACAGCGCCGCGCGGATCGCCATCACGCGTGGCGCGGGCGGCGTCGCGACGACCGACGTGCTGATGGCCCTGCTGCAGGTCTACGGCCCCGTGTTCGAGCGCGCGCTGCGCGCGCACGGCACAGACGCCGACGAGGTGCTCGAGCGCCTCGCCGCGGCCTAGCCGGGCGTCAGTCCTCGGTCCACCAGTCCGGCGCCGGGATACCGTCGCCACCCTCGGGACGGTCCGCGCCGATCGCGATGATCTGCAGACCCTCGGGGCCGCCCTCGAAGGCGCGCACGACCTCCGGCGCGACGCGAACCACGTCCCACTGGCGCAGCTCGACGATCTGCTCGTCGAGCTTGATCCGCCCGGAGCCGCCGACCACCACGTAGGCCTCCTCCTGCTCCCGGTGGCTGTGACCCATGCCCGAGCGCAGGCCCGGCCCGTAACTGAAGAAGCTGACGCCCAGGTGCTCGGAGTCCAGGTGCTTGCGCGCGAAGCGCGCCTCGATCCCCGGGGCGCGCTCGCCCGCGGAGTCGTCGACCTCCATCAGGTTCTTGACCGTGAAGCCCGGCATCCGAACCCAGTCTAGGACGCCTGGGCGGCGACGCCCGACGCCGTCTTCGCTGCTATTCGTGCGTTCGTGCCCGATTGGACGATCCGCCCCGCGACGCCCGCGGACATCGACGCCGTGCTGTCGCTGTGGGCGGCGGCCGACGCGCACCCCGTGACCGGCTCGCATCCCGAGGGGCTCGCGCGACTGCTCGCCGAGTCCGAGGGGGCGCTGCTCGTGGCCGAGCAGGAGCACGAGCAGGAGCCGGGGCAGCGGCTGGTCGGCTCGCTGATCGCCGCATGGGACGGCTGGCGCGGAAACTTCTATCGACTCGCGGTGCACCCGGACCGTCGCCGCGAAGGGCTGGCGAGCGCGCTCGTACGCGAGGGCGAGCGCTGCCTGCGGGCGCTCGGCGCCGAACGGCTGACGGCGATCGCCGCGGTCGAGGACGCCGGCGCGCACGAGTTCTGGAGCGCCGTCGGGTATGACTGCCAGACCGGACGCGAGCGGTTCGTGCGCGAGCTTCGATCGTGAAAAAGCCGAGCCAAAGCGCCGCCCCGGAGGCCACCGTGCGAGAGGACTCGCCGATCGCCAAGCGCCTCACGGCCCAGCTCCTCTCGGGGCCGCGCCCGCGCGATCCGGTCGCGGTCGCCGAGCGCTTGCTCGCCGTCCAGGGCCAGGACCCGCGCGGGGTGCGCTTGGCGATTCGCGCGCGCAGCGAGCGCCTCGCCGTGGCCGACGTCGATCGTGCCCTGAGCGAGGATCGCTCGCTGCTGATCACGTGGCTGAACCGGGGCACGCTGCACCTGGTACGAAGCGAGGACTACGGCTGGCTGCACGCGCTGACGACGCCGCCGCTCTCGAACGCCAACGCGCGTCGCCTGGCCCAGGAGGGCGTCTCGCCCGCCGCGGCCGACCGCGGGGTGGAGGCGATCGTACGCGCGCTCGCGGCCGAGGGTCCGTTGACGCGTCCGCAGCTACGCGACCGCATCGCCGCGGCGCGGGTGCGCACCGAGGGGCAGGCGCTGGTTCATTTGCTGATGCTCGCGACGCTGCGCGGCCTCACGGTGCGCGGGCCGATCGTCGGGCGCGAGCACGCCTACGCGCTCGTCGCCGACTGGCTCGGCGAGCAGCCGCCCGTCGAGCGCGAGCGGGCGCTCGCGGAGCTGGCGCGGCGCTACCTGCTCGGGCACGGTCCCGCCGACGCGCGCGACCTCGCGCGCTGGGCCGGGCTGGCGCTGCGCGACGCGCGCGCCGGGCTCGCCGCGATCTCGAGGCAGCTGCACGAGCGCGCCGACGGCCTGCTCGAGCTCGCCGAGCGCGGGCCCGCCGCCGCGCTGCCCCTGCCGCGTCTGCTCGGCTCCTTCGACCCACTGCTCCTGGGCTGGCGCTCGCGCGAGGAGATCGTCGGGCAGAACAAGTCGCTGGTCACGAACAACGGCTTGTTCCGGCCGTTCGCGCTCGTGCGCGGCAGGGCCGTCGCGAGCTGGCGGCTCGCCGCGGGCAAGGTCGAGCTGCAGCCGTTCGGGCGCCTCGCTCACGTCGATCGCGAGGCGCTCGATCTGGAGGTCGAGCGGGTGCTCCGCTACCTGGCGGTGCCGCCCACTGCTCGCCGCCCGCCGTCGCGCCGCCCGGCGGCGCGACGCTAGCTGTCGACGCGGATCAGCGTGAAGCCGTCGTAGCCCTTCAGGCCCACGGTCTGGATCGTGGTCGCGCTCACGCGCGGCTCCTGCGCGAGCAGCTCGTGCAGCCGCCGCGCTCCGAGCCCGCCGGGGTCAGGGCTGTCGGGGTCGGCGATCGCACCGTCGCGGATCACGTTGTCGGCGATGATCAGGCTCCCTGCGCGCGTGAGCTTCAGCGCCCATTCGCAGTAGTCGGGGGTGCGTCGCTTGTCGGCGTCGATGAACACCAGGTCGAAGGGCTCGGGCTGCTCTTGGGCCAGCCGCGGCAGCGTCTCCAGCGCAGGTCCCACGCGGATCTCGACCCGCTCGCCCAGCCCTGCGCGCTCGATGTTGGCCCCGGCGACCTCGGCGTAGCGGGCGTCGGCCTCGAGCGTCACGACCCGGCCGTGCTCGCCGAGCGCGCGTCCCAGCCAGATCGTGCTGTAGCCGCCGAGCGTGCCGATCTCGAGCGCGCGGCGTGCACCGATCGAGCGCGCCAGCAGATGCAGCAGCTTGCCCTGCGGCGGCGAGACCGCGATCGGCGGGAGCCCCGCCTCGGCGCTGGCCCGCAGGGCGGCGTCGAGCGCCTCGTCCTCGCCGATCAGCTGCTCGGTGACGTAGCGATCGACCTCGCCCCAGAGTGGGGCGGCGGGATCGCTCACGGGGACCCGCTCACAGCGCGTGCTCCTTCGCGCGCGAGAGCAGCAGCGCGAACAGGTGCTGCTGCACTTCGGCCGGGAACGGGCGCAGCAGGCCCGAGCTGAGCAGCGTCACCTCGGCGGGTCCCTGCACGAAGCCGAGGAAGTCCAGGTAGATCGGGACCTTGATCTTTTTTATGTAGAAGCTCGCGGTGATGCGCCAGCCGAAGCCGCCGCTCGTGCCCGGCGCCGGGGGCGTGCCCGCCTGGATCGAGACGGGACCCGCCGTCGCGCCCTTGACGCGCTCGCCCTGGAAGATCAGCTGCAGGTAGTGCGAGAAGCAGCTGCGCACCTTCGGGCTGCGGATCGCCTGCAGACCGCGGCGGGCGTCGGCCGCGCTGTCCTGCACCGAGACTTCGGAGCTGACGCTGAGATCGACGATCCCGTGCTTGAGCTCGAAGTCCTTGGAGCTCTGTTCGGTGACGCTCTTGCGCTTCCCGGCCACGCCCGCTCCCGCCGCGCCCAGCCCGGCCGCCCCCGCGCATTGCACCATCTGGTGTTCCAGACGCTTTTCCTTGGCCGAGCTGCTGTTGCTTTTGTCGCTCGGTGCGAACCCCGGCACGTCTTCGGCGGTCAGGTTCACCGCCTGCGCGAAGGCCAACGCGCGCTTCGTCGAGGTCGAGGGTTCGCGGGGCGCGGGTTCGGAGGGCGTCGATCCCTGCGGGGTCGTCGGGCTGCTCGGCGTCGTTTCGGCGCCGCCTCCGGGCGTGTTTTCCGAGCCGCCGCCCGGGGTGGTCGGGGTGACGCCGTTCGGCGCCGTGCTCGTCGTGCCGCCGGGCGAGCCGCCGGCTCCGCCGCCGCTGCTGCCGCCCGTGGGTGCGCTCGAGGTCGAGGAGGCGACGCGCTCGTAGCGGCCGCCCTTGCCGCAGGAGGCCAGCGCGGCGGCTAGCAGCAGGAGGACCAGGAGCAGGGGCGCGCGAGACATGACGTTCGATTGTGTCAGAGCACCGAGCGCGGCCTCGCAGGCGTTCGCTAGTCTCCGTTCCGATGGGTGGACGCACGAGCTACGAGCCGGGAACGTTCTGCTGGGTGGACTTGACCTCGCCGGACCAGACGGCCTCGAAGGAGTTCTACGAAGCGCTGTTCGGCTGGCAGGCGCAGGACATGCCGGTGGGCGAGGACGGCGCCTTCTACTCGCTGATGCAGCTCGGCGGCAAGGACGTCGCGGCGATCGCACCGCAGCCGCCGCAGCAGAGCGAGGCGGGCGTGCCGCCGCTGTGGAACTCCTACGTCTCGGTGCAGGACGCGGACGCGACGGTGGCGCGCGCGACCGAGCTTGGCGCGACGGCGCACGCGCCCGCCTTCGACGTGCTGGACGTGGGGCGCATGGCGGTGATCCAAGACCCGCAGGGCGCGTTCTTCGAGGTGTGGCAGCCGAAGCTGCGCTTCGGCGCGGCGCGTGTGAACGAGCCGGGTGCGTTCTGTTGGAACGAGCTGATGAGCCCGGACCTCGACGCCTCGACCGGCTTCTACGGCGACCTGTTCGGGTGGACCTTCGAGCCCTTCGAGGCCGGCCCGATGCCCTACCGGCTGATCAAGAACGGCGAGGCGGGCAACGGCGGCATCGGCCAGCCGACCCAGCAGACGCCGCCGAGCTGGCTCGTGTACTTCGGCGTCGAGGAGATCGAGGCCGCGGTCGCGCGCGTGGGCGAGTTCGGCGGGCGCACGCTGTCGGGTCCGGACGACATCGGCATCGCGAAGATCGCGGTCGTGCAGGACCCGCAGGGCGCGGTGTTCGCGCTCTACGCGGGCGAGTTCGTCCCGTAGGCGACCGCGAGGCCGCGACCTCGCGGCCTATTCCTCGGCGAGCGCGCGGGCGAGCGTCTGATCGAAGCAGGCCGGGGCGATCCCGAACGGCTCGGCGCCGCTCGGATCGGTGACGACGGTGTCGGTCGTGAGCCCCTCGACCAGCGGCCGCGCGACCTTCGTGTCCACGGGTGTCACGAGGCCGAGCCAGAGCGCGGACAGCCAGGGGGTGATCAGCGGCACGGGCAGCTTCGGCCGCGGCCGCAGGCCCATCGCGTGGGCCATGCGGTCGAGCATCTCGGCGTAGGAGAGGATGTCGGGGCCGCCGATCTGCACCTCGCGTCCCTGGGACTCGGGGACCTCGGGTGCGCGACGCAGGTACTCGACGACGTCGTCGATCCCGATCGGCTGCGTGTCCTTGCGCAGCCACGAGGGCGCGATCATCACGGGCAGCCGTTTCACGAGGTGTCGCAGCGTGCGGTAGGACTCGCTGTGGGCGCCGACGACCATCGCGGCGCGGAAGTAGGTCAGCGCCGGCCCCTCGCGCGCGAGCGTCAAGGCGGTCTCGTGACGGCTGCGCAGGTGCTCGGAGACGTTCTGGTCGCCGAGGCCGCCAAGGTAGACCACGCGGCCCACGCCCTCGCGCTTGGCCATCCGCGCGAAGTTCACGGCGCCGCGCCGCTCGCGCTCCTGGTAGCCGGAGCCGCCCGCCATCGCGTGGATGAGGAAGTAGGCCACGTCGACGCCCTTGCCCGCGCCCTGAAGGCTCGCGGCGTCGCTCACGTCGCCGTGGCGGATCTCACAGCCGAGGCGCTCCAGCGAGCCCGCGCGCGAGGGGTCGCGCACCAGGCAGCGGACATCGGCATCAGCGCCTGCCAGCGCCTCGGCCAGGCGGCCGCCGACGAAGCCCGTTGCACCGGTGACGAGCGTGCGCGTCGCGATCGCCTCAGTGCTCGGGCGAGGAGCCGTTGCGCCGCTCGGCGAGGTCCGGCCCGGTGGTGGTCGTGATCACGCCGGCTGCGCCCCCGCCGAGCACGCGCCGCACGAGCCCCGGCGCGAGCACCCGCAGCGCGGCGGCCAGCCCGTAGGGGCGCGGCACATAGCGTTCGGGCGCCCGCCGGACGCCCGCTTGGAAGATCGCCTCGGCGGCGTGCTCGGGCGTCGAGACGGCCCAGCGCGTCCACGGCTTCTCGGTCAGCTCCGCCTGGGGGAAGCCCTCGGTGGTGATGAAGCCCGGCAGCACGAGGCCGACGTGCACGCCGTGCGGGAGCTCCTCGGCCCACAGCGCATCAGACCAACCGGCGAGCGCGAACTTCGAGGCGCTGTAGGCGCCCGAGCCCGCGCGCGCGACGCGACCCGCGGTCGAGGACACGTTCACGATCGCGCTCGGCGCCGAGGAGCGCAGCAGCGGCAGCAGCGCCTCGGTCAGGCGCACCTGCGCGTCGAAGTTGATCTCCATCGTGCGGCGCACGTTCTCCCAGCCGCCGTCGGCGAAGCGCGCGCGCCAGGCGGCGCCCGCGTTGTTGACGAGCAGGTCGAGCCGCCCGTGACGCTCGAGCAGGTGCTCGCGGATCAGCCCGGGGGCGTCCTCCTGGACGAGGTCGACCGCGAAGCAGCCGACGCGCTCGGGGCCGAGCTCCTCGGCGAGCGCGCGCAGGCGCTCCTCGCGACGACCGACCAGCACCAGCGAGCAACCGGGCTCGCGCGCGAGCCGCCGGGCCGTGGCTTCGCCGATCCCGCTCGAAGCTCCGGTCACGAGCGCCACGCCGACGTCGGTTCGCTGGGGTGTCGATTTTTTGATGATCGGATCCCTTTCGCTGGTTTGGCGCACTGGGGCGTGTGCGACGGCCGACGGTTAGCCTTTCAGATCGGCGATGGCATGAGCGAGCACGCATCCAGCGACGCACACGACCCGCTGCCGCCCGGCAAGCGCGAGGCGCTGGATCTGTTTCGCGGGCTTCCGCGCCGCTACGACCGGCTTTCCTCGTGGCTGAGCTTCGGTCAGGACCCGCGCTGGCGGCGCGCGCTCGTCGCCGCGCTCGCGCCCGCGCCCGGCGCCCGAGTGCTCGACGTGGCGACCGGCACCGGGATGGTCGCCGCGGAGCTGCTCGTGCGCTGTGGGGACTGCCGCGTGGTGGGCATCGACCAGAGCGCCGAGATGCTCGGCGGGGCGCGGGCGCGCTTCGCGGGCGAGGATCGCGTCGAGCTGCTCGAAGGACAGGCCGAGCGGCTGCCGTTCGCGGATGAGAGCTTCGACGCGCTGACCTTCACCTACCTGCTGCGCTACGTCGAGGACCCCGCCGCGACGGTGCGCGAGCTCGCGCGGGTGCTCGAGCCCGGCGGGCGTATCGCCTCGCTGGAGTTCGGTGTGCCGCCGTGGCTGCCCGCACGAGTGGCCTGGCGCTTCTACACCGCGGTCGGGCTGCCGGTGCTGGGGCGCCTGGACTCGCGCGAGTGGATGGAGGTGGGCCGCTTCCTGGGGCCGAGCATCCGCGGCTACTACGCCCGCCACCCGCTGCAGGCGATCGTCGGCTACTGGCAGGCCGCCGGTCTGCGGGACGTCGTCGTGCGGCGCATGAGCCTCGGCGGCGGTGTCGTCATGTCGGCCGTCAAGGCGGGCGGGACCGGCGAGACGGGTGTGCCGCAGAGCGCGGCGGGCGGCGCCGGGAGCGGCGATGCGCGCGGCGCCTGAGCGCCCCGCCTTCTACGCGCTCGGGCGCGGGCGCGCGGGTGAGCTGCTGACGCTGCTGCACCCGCCCTACACCGCCTGGCATTTGAGCTACTTCGCGCTCGGCGCCGCGATCGCGCCGCAGCTGTACGTGAACCGCCTGCTGTGGGGCCTGGCGGCATTCGCGCTCGCGGTCGGCGTCGCGGCGCACGCCCTGGACGAGCTTCACGACCGCCCGCTCGGCACCGGGCTCGGCCGCGGCACACTGATAGCACTCGCGGTCCTGAGCCTGCTCGGCGCGCTGGCGATCGGGGTCGCGGGCGCGATCACCGTCTCGGCCTGGCTCGTGCCGCTGATCGTTATCGGCGCCCTGTTCCTGCCCGCCTACAACCTCGAGTGGGTGGGCGGGCGCCTGCACGGCGACGTCTGGTTCGCCGTGGGCTGGGGCGGCTTCCCGGCGTTCACCGGCTACTTCGTGGAGTCGCTGAGGATCGACGTGCCGGGTGTGCTGATCGCGCTGGCCTGCACCGTGCTGAGCGTCGCCCAGCGGCGCCTGAGCTCTCCCGCGCGTGAGCTGCGCCGTCGCACGCGCGCGGTCACGGGCCTGCGCACGCTGCCCGACGGCAGCACCGAGGAGCTGTCGCTCGCGCGTCTGCTCGCGCCGCTGGACGGAGCGCTCGCGGCGCTGTCGCTGGGCGTGGTCGTGACCGCCTGCGCGCTGGTCGCGGCGCGGCTCTAGTCTGCTGCCGCAAGCAGGTGCGCGCCCGCGCCGGGACGTACCGCGAGCGCGTCCGCGGGCGGCTCGTGCTCGGGCGCGAACAGCCCCAGCACGCAGCCGCCGAAGCCGCCGCCCATGATCCGTGCCCCGGCCGCGCCCGCCGCGAGCAGGCGGGCCGCCGCGGCCTCGACCGCGGGCGTCGAGATCTCGTAGTCGTCGCGCAGGCTGGCGTGCGAGGCGTTCAGCAGCGCGCCGAGCGCGGGCAGCTCGCCACCGCGCAGCGCCGCCACCGCGCGCAGGACGCGCCCGTTCTCGCCGAGCACGTGGCGTCCGCGGCGCCGCAGCGGCTCGGGCAGGCGCTCGACCTCGGCGGGGTCGGCTTCGCTGAGCGTCTCCACCCCCAGCAGCTCGCAGGCCCGCGCGCACTCGGCGCGGCGCTGGTTGTAGTCGCCGCCCGCGTGCTCGTGGCGCTGGCCCGAATCCAGCACCACCAGCCGCCACTCGCCCAGCGTGAGCGGCACCGGCTCGATCCCGAGCGTCGCGAAGTCGATCAGCAGCGCGGCGTCGGCCTGGCCGCAGAGCGAGGCCAGCTGGTCGAGCAGCCCGGTCTGCGCGCCGACCCAGTCGTTCTCCACGCGCGAGCACAGGCGCGCGAGCTCGACGGCCGAAAGCTCGGGCGGCTGCTCGCCCCCGCGCGCCGCAGCCCCCGCACGGGCGAGCTCGATCAGCGCGAGGCACAGCGCGACCTCGAGCGCCGCCGAGGAGGACAGGCCCGCGCCGCGTGGCAGGTCGCCGCCTCCGATCCGAAGCTCGGCGCCCGGCACGTCGATCCCGGCGTTGGTCAGTTCCGCGACCATCCCGCGTCCGAACGCGCGCCAGCCTTCCACGTGCGCGCGGTCGTGCACCGAGAAGTCATCGTTCTCATCAAAATCGACGGCGTAGGAGCGAACGTGGCCATCCGTGGCCGCCACGGCGTCCACGACGACGCCCCGCGAGATCGCGAACGGCAGGGCGAGGCCGCCGTTGTAGTCGGTGTGCTCGCCGATCAGGTTCACGCGACCGGGCCCGAAGGCGCGGACGCGCTCAGGCGGCACGGGCGATCGCCTCGCGCAGCGTCGCGGCTGTCTCCTCGGGCAGCGTGTCCGAGATGAACGTGCCCGCGCCCTGCTCGGAGCCCGCGAGGAACTTGAACTTCTCCGCCGTGCGCAGTGGCGGGTAGAACTCGATGTGCAGGTGTCCGGAGCGCTCGCCGGCGCCCGCGCCCGCCGCACCGGCTGCTCCCGCGGTCGGCGCCTGGTGCACGACCATCACGTAGGGGAACGGGCGCTCGAACAGGGCGTCGTAGCCGCGCTGGAGCGCCTGCAGCACGACCGACAGTTCTCGAAGCTCCAGCGGCTCGCACTCCAGCAGGCTGGGCCGGTGCTCGCGCATCACCACGTGCACTTCGTACGCCCAGCGCGCCGCGTGCGGGACGTAGGCGACGACGCCCTCGCTTTCGATCAGCAGGCGCTCGTCCTCGGCCAGCTCGCGGCGCAAGAGCTCGCACGGCGCGCAGCCCCCCAGACGCTCGTCGGCCTGAAGCTCGGCCCTCGCGACCGGCGGCATGAACGGGTAGCCGTAGATCTGCCCATGCGGGTGATGCAGCGTCACGCCGACCTCGACGCCGCGGTTCTCGAAGATCATCACGTAGTCGATCTCCGAGCGCGCGCCCAGCTCGGCGTAGCGGTGGCGCCAGACCCACATCAGGTCCTCCGCGCGCTGTGGCTCGAGCGTTCCGAAGGAGCCGTCGTGGCGGTCGGTGTAGACGACCACCTCCGCCGCGCCGCCCGGCGTCTGCGCTTCGAAGGCCGGGAAGCGGTTGTCGAACACGGCGATCTCAAACGACGGGAACGGGATCTCGGTCTCGGGTCCGCCGGGCTTCGTCGGGTCGAGCGGACAGTGCTCGCGGTCCGGCAGGAACGTGCGGTCCTGACGGTGGATCGCGTAGACGACCTGCTCGCCGCGCAGCTCGTTGAAGCGCAGCTCGCTCATGCGCCGATCGCTCGGGCCGGCACGCTCACGGCGTCGGCTCCGTCGGCGTCTCGGCTTCGTCCTCGCCGCGCTTGCGCCCGCTGTAGATCAACAGCGCGCGGCCGTCCGCTTTGGTGGTGCGCAGCAGCTCGAGCGGCCCGACACGCTCCGGGCGGCCGGGCTCGGACAGAGGTTGGGGCTCGGACTCTGCGGCCATCCTGCGAGGGTATAACGCGGCCTGGCAAAGCGTCCACGAAGGAGTTTTCCCGCGCCCCCGGAAAGGTCCACGCAAAGTGCTTGACTGAGGAGTAGATTCGCGGGAAGTAAAGCGGTGGGCATCGCGCCGACCTGGCGCAGCCCTCGATCAGAGGAGAGTGAAATGCCAGAGACTGATCAGCCCGAAGGGGCCGTTGAGCGCACCGATGGGGCCGTGATCGAGCGACCGGGATTCGACCGACGCGCGTTCCTTCGCCGTAGTGCATTGACCGGGGTCGGCGTGGGTTCTGTGAGCACCTTGCTCGCCGCATGTGGATCGAGTGCCTCCAGCGGCGGCAGCGGTGGCTCCGCCAGCGTGTTCGGCTCACATCCCAGCTACAAATTCGTGTTCGTCAACCACGTCACGACGAACCCCTTCTTCACCCCGACGCAGTACGGCGCCGCCGACGCCTCGAAGCTGCTGGGCTGCTCCTACCAGTGGACCGGCTCGGAAAGCTCGAACGTCAGCCAGATGGTGAACGCGATCAACAGCGCCGTCACCGCGAAAGCCGACGGGATCGCCGTCGCGCTGATCGACCTGCACGCCTTCAACGCGCCGGTCGAAGCCGCGCTCAAGGCCGGCATCCCGGTCGTGGCCTACAACGCCGACGCGCCCGGCAACGCGCGCCTGGCCTACATCGGCCAGGACCTCAAAAAGGCGGGCGAAAAGATGGGCGAACGGATCGTCGCGGACGTCGGCTCGGGCGATGTCGCGCTGTTCATCGCGACCCCCGGCTCCGCCAACCTGCAGCCCCGCATCGAAGGTGCGGAAGCCGCCGTCAAGCGCGCGGGCAAGCCGATCACGCTGCACACCGTCGCCACCGGCGCCGCGGTGCCGGGCGAGCTCTCGACGATCGACGCCTACTGGGTCGGGCACAAGGACACCAAGGGCATGTACGCCGTCGACGGCGGCTCCACCGAAAGCCTCGCGAAAGTGATGCAGAAGTACAGCCTCGGCGGCAAGGTCAAGGCCGGCGGCTTCGATCTCACCGAACAGACGCAGAACCTGCTGAAAGCCGGCGACATCGAATTCACGATCGACCAGCAGCCCTACCTGCAGGGCTTCCTGCCGGTGCTCGAGCTGTTCATGTACAAGGTCTCCGGAACGCTGACCGGGATGTTCGAAGCCGACACCGGCTTGAAGTTCCTGGACAAGGAATCGATCGACCCCTACGTCAGCAGCAAGTCTCGCTACGAGGGCACCTCGACCGCCGCCAAGGTCATCTCCTAGGTCGGCGGAGAGGGACGGGGGAACGAGCATGGCGAGCGTGGCAGGCGGTTCAGCCGCCGAGACGCCACCCGCGGCGCCGAAGGGTCCGGAGCGATCGCTCCGGACCCCTTCCACCGGCAGGCAGATCTTCGAGCGCGTGATCTCGCTGCGCGAGGGCAGCATCATCGTCGTCACGATCATCACGGCGATCTACTTCTCCGCGAACACGAGCAGCTTCTTCACGGGCGGGAACTTCAAGACGCTGTTGCCGTACTTCGCGCCGTTCGCGATCCTCGCCGCGGGCGAGATCTTCGTGATGATCCTCGGCGAGATCGACCTCTCGATCGGTGCGATGTACCTGTTCGCTCCGATCCTGTTCTACAAGCTCGACACGGGCCTCGGCTTCGGGCTGGTGCCGGGGCTGATCGTGACGCTGCTCTTGTGCATGGTGGTTGGCGCGCTGAACGGCTTCTTCGTGGCGGTCGTGGGCATCAACTCGTTCGTCGCCACGCTGGCGATGCTGTTCACGTTCGAGGGGCTCGCTCTGATCATCTCCCACGGCACGCCCGTGGCCACGCCGGGCGCGCAGCCGCCGCTGGGCACGTTCGGCAAGGTCTTCGGCGGCGGCACCTACTCCGAGATCATCTGGGCCGTGGGGATCGTGGTGATCCTGCAGGTCGTGCTGACGTTCACTCGCTGGGGCCTCTACACGGTCGCGATCGGCTCGAATAAGCTCGGCGCCGCCGAGGCCGGGGTGCAGGTGAAGTTGGTGATGATCCGCAACTTCATGCTCTGCAGCCTGACCGCGGCGCTGGTCGGGATCTTCGAGGCGGTGCGCTCCGGCACGGTCCAACCCGACCCCGCGGGCGCCAACGAAATCCTGTTCCTGGCAGTGGCCGCCGGTGTGATCGGCGGCACGCTGCTGACCGGAGGCTCGGGCACGGTCGTGGGCGCGCTGATCGGCGCGCTGTTCCTCGGGGTCCTCAAGGACGGGCTGATCCTGCAGGGCGTCAACGCCAACTACCTGCTGTTCTATACCGGCCTTGCGGTGATCGTCGCGATGAGCGCCAACGTCTACGTGGGGCGCGCGCGCAGGGGGCACAGCGGAAGTGGCTGACGTGAACCCGCCATCGGTCGAGCCCGTGGTGCCGCCGCGTTCGGCGCCGGACGACGTGCTGCGCGTGGAACACATCGCCAAGCGCTTCGGCCCCGTGACCGCGCTGCGCGACGTGAACCTGCACCTGAAAAAGGGCGAGGTGCTCGGGCTGCTGGGCGACAACGGCGCGGGCAAGTCGACGCTGATCAAGATCCTCGCGGGCTTCCAGAAGCAGGACTCCGGGACGATGCTCCTGCACGGCAAACCGTACGAACCGAAAAACGTCGACGACGCGCGGGCGCAGGGGATCGACACGGTCTTCCAGGATCTGGCGCTGATCGACGAACTGTCGGTCTACCACAACCTGTTTCTGCGCCGCGAGCGCCTTCTGAAGCCGTTCCCGCTGCTGGCGAATCGCCAGATGAAGCGCGAAGCGCGCACGGCGCTGGACGAGATCGGGATCAACATCCCGCGCATCGATGTCGCCGTGGCTCGCCTGTCGGGCGGTCAGCGCCAAGCGATCGCGGTGGCGCGCACCGTCAACTCCGAGGCCGACATCATCCTGCTCGACGAGCCGCTCGCGGCGATGGGCGCGAAAGAGGGCGCGCAGATCCTCGACCTGGTCGCGCGCCTGAAGGCCGAGGGCAAGGTCTCGATCATCATGATCCTGCACAACTACGTCCACGTGCTGCAGGCCTGCGACCGCGTCAGCATGATCCAGGACGGGGCGATCGCGCTCGACAAGCCGACCTCGGAGACCTCGGTCGAGGAGCTGACCGACATCGTCGTCAACGAGTATCGCCGCGCCCGCGAAGAGACCCATGCGCAGGAAGCGGCCGCGCAGCAGGCGCACCCGGCCTGAGCCGCAGCGGGTCCCACCACCGCTGAACGCCCACTTGCAGGGCGATCCAAAGCTCGTGCCGAAACGTACACTCGTCAGCTGGGCCTCCGGCCGCTCGGATGCCCCTACCCCGATGACTTGATGAGCGCATCGACGATCGCACCCCCGTCCGGACCGCCCACGCCGCCGCGGCGCAACCGCCTGCCGCTGGTGGCGGGTTTGGTCGTCGGCGCGATCGTGCTGCTGGCGGCGGCGATGTTCATCTACGACCACGCGCGCCGCGACCGCATCGCGAGGGGCGTGAGCATCGCGGGCGTGCCGGTCGGCGGGCTGAGCGAGGCCGACGCGCGGGCGAAGATCGAGCGCGACCTGATCTCCGAGCTGAACCGGCCCGTGAAGATCCACTCGGGCTCGCATCGCTGGACGCTGAGCGCGCGTCGCGCCGGGGTCACGGTCGACGCCGCGAACATGGTCTCCCAGGCGGTCGAGGCGAGTCGGCAGGGCTCGATCTTCACGCGCACCGTGCGCGGTCTGACGGGTGGCGGCGTGCACCGCGACGTGCCGCTCGTGATCAGCTACTCGCACGGCTCGATCAGCAAGCTGACCGCGCAGATCCGCATCACGGTCAACCGCGCTCCGCGCGACGCCACCGTGACGCCGGGTGCGAGCGGCCTCGAACAGGTGCCATCGGCTGTCGGGCTGACCGTCGAGAACGACAAGCTCGGCGGGCGTATCACGCACGCGCTGACCGCCACCGGTGCCGCCCGCTCGATCTCCGTGCCGGCACGCCCGGTCCAGCCCGCCGTCACCACGGCCCAACTCACCGACAAGTACCCCGCCTACATCGTCGTGAACCGCAACGAATTCAAACTGCGCTTCTACGACCACCTGAAGCTCTCGAAAACCTACGACGTCGCCGTCGGCATGGAAGGGCTCGAAACGCCCGCGGGCCTGCACCACATCGAATGGGAGCAGGTCGACCCCCCCTGGTACGTGCCCAAGAAAGCCTGGGCCGGAAAGCTCGCGGGGACCGTCGTGCCGCCCGGCCCCGACGATCCGCTGAAGGCGCGCTTCATGTCGATCGAAGGCGGCGCCGGGATCCACGGGATCGACCCCAGCGAGTACGACTCGATCGGGCACGACGCCTCGCACGGCTGCGTGCGCATGCGGATCCCCGACGTGATCGCGCTCTACGAAAAGTCCCCCGTCGGGACTCCCGTCTACATCATCTAGCGCCGTAGCTCTGACGCCCGTGGATCGCTGGTGCGCGCCGCCGGGGCGCGACTAGCTGTCGAGCATCCGCTCGCGGTATTCCTGGTTCTGCCGGCGCTCGCCGCGGATCTGCACGGCGATGTAGACGACGATGATGTTCACGATCACGCCGATCCCGCCGAAGGTGGCGATCAGGCCGATGTCGGTGCTGAGCGCTTTGCTCATCGCGAGAACCATTCCGCGGGAGCCTAGCAACGCGGGGTGGCGGCGTGCTGCGGCGCCGGACCGGGTGGGACGCCCGCGTGCGGCGCTCGCGGCCGCGGCGCTCGTGTCGTAGCCTTCGTGGCTCGCCGCAAGCCCCTGGAGAGGTGCCGGAGCGGTTGAACGGGCGCGACTGGAAATCGCGTAACGGGGGTTACCTCGTTCGAGGGTTCGAATCCCTCCCTCTCCGCCATTTGTTCGTAGATCGAAACCGGGCCAGAGAGCGCGTTAGCGCTGCTCCTGGCCCGGTTTTGCGTTGCTGCCCCGGTTTCTAGGGCCTTTGTCTCGGCCTCCATCTGGTCAAACAGGCCCTTGACCAGCAGCACGGCATAAGGCTCGCTCAGCTCGGCCCGGCTGATGCTCAGGGCTGTTTCTTTGTGCTCCTCATCCCATTCAGCGTCGATGTAGAGCCTCGTAAAGAACGCTTGGTTGAAGCTGCGTTTGGTCTGCTTGTCCGCTCGGCGGTAGGCGGCCTGCACATCCCCAGCCAGCTCCAGGGCCAGCTCGATGTGCTGGACATCGACGGTCATGCGCTCCTCGGTCTCGGCCAGCGAGTCTTGGGCGGCATCAAGTTCGTCTTGGAGCTGGGCCTGCTTGCGCTTGAACAGGGACGGTGAGATGGACTTCTCGCCAAAGCGCATCTCCAGCAGCTCGTCCTGACGCGCTTCCAGCTTGGCGATGAGCCCTGTCTTAGCCTCTATGACTTGGCGCACGGCTTCCTGGCTGACGGCTGCCAGGGCGCGGATGGCCGCCTTGCCCCGCTCAACCCGGGCCGAGGGCAGCTCGACGTGCTGGTAGTAGTCCGCGATGGCCTGCTCGATCAGCTCGGGGCGCATGTTGGTGCGCTGGGTGCAGGCTGTGCCGTTGACCCGACCGCTGCAAAAGAAGTAGGGGTACTTGGTGCCGGTTTTGCCGGTGGAGATGCCGAAGGTCAGGCGACCCCCGCAGCGAGCGCAATACACGCTGCCACGCAAGTAGTGCTGACGGACGCGGGGGCGCTCCCCGGCGACCCGCTTTTCGTCAAGCAGCGTCTGCACGCGCTGGAAGGTCTCGGGGTCAACCAACGGCTGGTGCCGCCCGTCGAAAGTCTGTTCGTCGTCGGTGCCTTTGCGGTAGACGAGCTTGCCGACGTAGTAGGGGTTACGCAGCAGGCGCTGGACAACGGTGGTGCCGAGCTTCTTGGGGGTGCGCTTGGCGGTCGCACGGGAGCGCAGCCCCAGGCGCTCCAGCTCGGCGGCAAGCTCCGCAATGGAGTATTCACCGCTGGCATAGAGCTGGAAAGCCAACGTGATGAGCGGGCCACGTTCCGTGTCGATGGTTGCCACCGGGACATGGCGGCCGTCGGCCAGTACTTCGACGCTGTTGACGTAGCCCAGGCGAGCCGGGCCGTAGGTGCCGCCCGCCTTGGCCTTTCGGTAGAGGCCGCCCTTGACGCCCCTGCTGGTCTTCATCGACTCGTACTGGTTGTTGAGGGCGAACATGCCCTCCATGTAGAAGGACTCCGGCGTGTCGTCACCGATCATCGGCTCGGTGATTGACACTAGTCGAGCCCCGGCCGCTCGCACCAGGTCGTGGGCGTTGAAGTGGTCACGCAAATCGCGGGCCCAACGGCTAGAGGCCCAGATGATGACGTAGTCGATTCGGGTGCTGTCGCGCTGGTTGCAGCGCTTTAGCTCGTCGAGCATCGCCAGAAAGTCGGTGCGCTTGTGCAGATCGACGTAGGCGCTCTTGCCAGGGTCGAGGAAGACGCGCGTGATTTGGGCATCCAGTTGGGCGGCCTTGTCCTCAGCGGCCTCGCGCTGCGAGTCGATGGACAGCCCATCGCGGCTGTAGCCGGTGTTGACCTGGCTAGCCGATGAGACGCGCAGATAGGCCACGGCCCGCTTGGTTGCCGTGACCACAGTTGCTGTTTGTTTTGTGACTGATCTAGTGGCCATAGGCATTTCTCCTTCGTTACATCAATTGTTGTTAATTACACATTGTACGCTGGGGCTAGTGAAAGCGCCAGGCGTGTTCACTATTAATCCCCTGCCAGTGCGGCGATAGCCTCGGGGAACAACGTCACCTGGAACAGCTCGCGGTGGGTTGCCGCTGCCCGTCCGATGCACGCCTCGATGACGCTCGTCCGCTCGGCGCTCGGCGTCAGCCACACGACCCGCGGAAAGACGCCGTGGGCCGTCTGCTCTTGGCCGCTGGCATGGTAGGCGACGTAGGCCCGCAGCTGACGCTCCAGGGCGCGGCTGCCCTCGGTGGCCAGATCGACCTCGATGAAGGCGCTGTGCTCGTAGTCGCCAACTCCCAGCCGGACGTAGCTGTCCGGCTTCAGCACGGCCCGCTGGTGACCAAGCCCGTCAACGCTGCGCCAACATGACGGCTCGGCAACCAGCTCCAGCAGCTCGAAGCGTCGGGAGCGCTCGGCCTCTACGAATTGGGTGTGCAGCTCAGCGACTTGCAGGCTGTGGCGCAGGAACAGCAGGCCGGGAGCAAACGAGCGCCGCCATCGCCGCTCGGGCTGCCCGTGGCGGGAGGCGGCCAGCCGCTGTCCAGCGAGACCCAAGTGGTAGACGTAGCCCGCCGAACCGGCACGGACGCCACCGATCTGGCGCGGCAAGCGGCCCAGCACATCAAGGCGTGTCAGACGCAGCAACTGGCGGCGGGCAGCACGGGCGTTAGCGGTTATGTCATCGCTATCCGAGAAGCACAGCCGGGTGAGCTGGGAGCCGCTGAGGAAGCGCAACGACGACAGCTGCTGAATGACGGCGTAGTCACGTGCCGTCAGTCGGGACTCTAGGTTGCTGAGGACGGCGCGGGTCAGGTAGCGCGCCGACATTTAGCACTCCCGTTTCGGCTGAGTAGTCAAGGGCAGATTGGGCGCGGTTGCCTTGCGCTTCCAGGGCGGCAGGCGCTCGGGGGTGGACGCGACTGACCAGCCGACCGGCCTCATACGGCAGTCCTCCGCTTGCGACCAACCGGCGCACTGGGAGGTTGCACTCGGCGGCGCAGCTCGGCCTCAATCTCGTCGTGCCGCCGGGCAAACTGCTGGCGGGAGGCTTGGCGGACAGCCGCGGCGCTGCCGGTGGGCGCTGGCGGCGCTGGCGTGCGGAGCGTCACCGGCCGGGAGGTACTGCCGTCATCGAGCGCCACCAGGGCGGCCACCGAGTAGGCGTCGAGGGCCTGCAGGTCGGCGGCCGTCAGGGCGGGCTTGAACAGCCGCTCCAGCGTGCGGGCGTCGCTGGCACTAAGCGCAAAGACGGCCTTACTGCGGGCGTTGGCCAGGACGACCTCGCGCAGCTTGCGCTCCAGTTGCTCGAGATTCTGGTGGGCCACCGTCAGGGCCAAGCCGTACTTGCGACCCTGAGCGAACATTTCGTCCCACGGAATCGGAGCCGAGGCGAAATCCTGCACCTCATCGACGTACAGGCTGAAAGGGTGGCGCTCGGCGACCGGCAACCCGGCACGTTCGGTGGTGGCTTGCCATAGCGAAGTCAGCACCAAGCAGCCGAGGAGTTGGGCGGTTTCAGCCCCGATGAGTCCCTTCGGCAGATGCACCAGCAGGATCTGCCCCTTGGCCATGACCGACTTCATGGAGAGGGCCGGGCTGGGCTGGCCGACGATGCCGCGAATCGAGGCCCGGGCGGTGAACTGTCGGGACTTGTTGAGCAGGGGCGCAATGACGGTGGCCTGCTCTTTCTCGGGCAGGGCTTGGAACCAGCGCCAGTCCGGCTCTAGGCCCACCGGGTCGTCCATCTCAGCCAGAACAGCCGCTCGAAACTGTGGGTCGAGGTACAGGCGTGGCAAGTCGAGCAAGGTGGAGCCCGGCCGCCGGGCTAGCGTCAAGAGGCCCATGTGCGCCAGTTGGCCGGTTCGGGGCCCCCAATACGCCTGCCAGAGATTTTGAAACAGCTCGCCGAGCTGGTCGGCAACTAGCGAAGCGTCGGTAGAGCCAAAGAACGGGTTGAAGCCGACGGCGTAGTCGCGGTCGGTGGGGTCGATGAACACCACGTCGCGGGTGCGCTCCGGCGGGATGAGGTCGAGCGCGTCCTGAATCAGGTCGCCGTTGGTCTCAACTACGCCTAGGCCGCGACCGGCTCGCAGGTCGTCACCGATGAGGTTCTTCAGGAGCGAGGTCTTGCCACTTCCCACGGGGCCGAGGACGTAGAGGCCGCGGGTGGCGGCTGTTGGGGTGATGGCTACTTCCCGGCCGTCGTAGTCGCTGACGCCGAGTACCCGCCCCCGCTTCGGCAGGCTGCGGCTCGGTACGAGGCGCTTGCTGGCCCCCAGCTCCAGACCGGGCAGATCGACCCCATCCAATGGGGCCCCGATAACCGCTGCCAGCTCACTGACGCTGAAGTGGCGGCCACGGCGGGCCACGAGATATAGCAACTGCCCGAGCCAGGGCGGGTCGGCTACCAAGCTGCCGTGCGGCGAGCTGAGGGCACGCAGGCTGGTGCTGACTCGTTGGATGAGCTGCTGCCTGCGGCCAGCGTCTGGGGCCGCGACGCCGAGTTCGCCGAAGCCGACCAGTCCGGCCAGCGCCAGCTTCTGCCGGACGGCCAGGGTGCGACCGGCCCGTGAGCCTTCGGAACCAAAGTCGAAACGGGGGCGTGGGCCGGAGTGAAGCTGCCAACGCAGGCGCATAGTCTCGCCCTCATGCAGCGGAAACAAGCTAGCCAGCAAACTGGCGCTGGCGGCGCTCGGGTCACCAGTGCGCAGGGCGGCCACCGGCGTATCGAGCTGCCAGAGCAGTTGACGGCGAGGCTGGGGTGCTGGCGGGGACGTGGGGTTGAGCTGGAGACTGGGGATGGCCGCCCGCAAGTTGGCCGTGACCGTCTCGCTGGCGGCTGGCGTGACGCCGAGCCGGTGGGTAATGCCGGTCTCGTCTGCCGTCAGGTCGAAAGTCAGGCGCGTGCCGAAGGGGACACCGGACAGGGCCGACAGGGCGGCCAGTAGTGCGTCGCTACTCAGGTCACGGGGAAAGCGCAGCTGGAACCAAGTCAGTTCCGGCCGCTTCACGGCTTCTCCTTGCGCGGGTTCGGCTTCTTGGCTTTGTCGGCCGACAGTAGCCGGGCGTGCTGCAGCAAAGCCCAGGCGTACTTGTCCCAATCTGGCTCGGGCCTCAGCTCGCCGCGGACGGTGATGCGCTGGACTCGTTTGCGGGTTGGTTTTCGCTTTTTCGGCATGACGTGACTCCTCTCACTTACTTGTTGCCTGTGGTCACGTCAGGCGTCGAACATGAACGCAACCCTCCATTATCTCGCGGCTTCAGCCGCTGGGTCAAGTGTCTTATTGACAATTTCCTCACCAGCGGCGGGTGTGGAAAAAGACCAAGCGCAGCAGGACAGCGACGAGCGCTAGGACGACCAGCGGCAGCACCAAGCGCGGGAGCGTGTCGGCTAGGAAGTCGAGGGCAACTGCCGCGACGACCAAGCCCAGTACGACACGCCCCCAGGCGAAGGGACGAGTGTTCACGAGCACGCCCCGCCCTCGTCCTCCCAGCGTTCCAGCGCTTCGCCCAGTTCGCGTTCAGCCAGCTCGGCACTGAGACGGAGCATCTGCTGAGTTGCGGTTGGCTTTTGGTCGGCCTGGACGGAGGGCGACTGCTCTGTGGTAGCGGGGGTGGTGTCGGGTTCGGGCTTCATGAGTTCCCGCCTCCTGAGCGTCGGATGACGCCGCTGCCGTAGCGCAAGGAAGCACCCTTCAAGGCGTCCTTGAACAAGGTGTGGGCGGCTTCCTCCCGCACCAAGTCGATGATGCGGCTGGCCTCCTCATGGTCGAGGGCGGCCTGGGCGAGGGCGTCCATACGTTCCCGGTGCAGGATGGCCTCGACTGCCTCCTGGGTGGAGCGGACTTTGGCGTCGGCGATGATGCTGGCCTCGGCGACCAACGTCTCGCCTTCGATACGGGCCAGCGTCGTGGCCGTCCTCATGCGCTCCCGCTGGATAGCACGGGTGACGCGGCTGGACTGGAGCGGGGTGAGGTCGGCGACCATCTTGGAAATGAGGTCGCCGGTCGTCAGGGCGCGGGTCGGCCCAGTGTGTGGGCCGGGGTCGATGGAGCGGGGAGTGATGTCGGACATGGAGGGGGCTCCTTTCGGGTTGGTCGTTTTTGCAGAGGCCGAGTCGATTCCGGGGACGCCGTGATCGGCCCGCGTGTCGGGCCTTCGCGGCGCGGGATGCCAAGGAAGGCGCGCGTGCTCGCCACCAATGCGAGGTACGGGCTCGCGGCGACGTGAGCAACATCGGGCCATGAGGCTGCGTGGGTTCCTTCGTGCGCAGCGAGGGTTATTTCGCCCCGAGGTCGTGGGCAGTCCTCTCGGAAACGGTCGAGAGCGTGGGGTAGTCGGCGCACAGACCCTACGATGCGGCTAAATACGCCTGCCCCGGTAGCGCGCGCTACCGGCGTGACAATGCGGGCTGTGACAACACCTACCGTGACAATGCCTAAATAATCGTGCCGGCACAGAACACGTCGAACAAGCGCAAAGGCTTCGGGATCTTTGTCGGAAGCCTTCGGGACGATTGCGGCGACGGCCAGATGACCTTCGCCGTGCGGCTCAATATGTCTCGGACTACTATCGGGATGATCGAGACCGGCAAGCGCCGACCTACCAAGACCTTCCTGGGACGACTAGAAAGAGCGTTTCCCGAGCGAAAGCAAGAGATCAAAGACGCTGCTAAACGCTACCGGCAGTCAACGCTAAGTACGACCAACGGCCCAACGCAGAAGAATGCTGAAAGGCTTATCGCGGCCCGCGAATTACAAGAGGTGAAGACTGCGCTTGGTGACGCACTGGATGCGATGCCAATCGGTGACCGTGACCGGCCGGTCTGGATGCTTGCTTGTCTCGGTCGGGTTGACATTCTGCTTGGCAACCTCATGTCGGGCGGAGGCCTCCTATATGCAGCAATCGAGACTGGTGAATCGCAAGGTGCTCCCGCGAACGAGATGATCCCCCTGTTCGATGAGCTTGCTGACTGTCGCGCGCAGGAGGGATTCCAGACAATCGCGCAAGAAGTAGTCGACGACGGATTGGAGCGTTACCCGACGGCAGCAGCACTTTGGTATCGCAAGGGCATGTTGTGCTGGTATGAACACGCTTTTAGCAATGGTCATGCGGCGTTGAGTATGGCGCTTCGGCACCAAGCCACGCGGTTGCAAGTGCTATCCGCCCGAGGCCAGCTGCTTGCTGAGTGGGGCGATTACGAAGCCGCCCTTGTTGACCTAAACAAAGTTATTTATGACGCTAAAGCCAATCCGGCACAGAAGGCCGATGCTCTCGCCGCCCGAAGTTACGCACTACACATGATCGGTGGCGTGACAAACACACTCGATTCGTCGTGGGACTTCCGCCAGAGCGAAGCGATCATGCCCGATAGCGCGTGGTTGCATTACCTACGCGGGCTATGTGATGCAGACAAGGGCAAACGGGCAAACGCAGAAGCCAGCTTTGAGCGGGCCTTGAACGGACACGTGCGGTCGCTTAGTCCGTCGCAAGTCACAAAAGTTAAGCAGATACAGCTCCGCTTTGCGGTCGATAGGGCTATTGCTGAAGCAGGCGAAACGTGAGATAATGTGTACTTATAAGGAGTACATGGAACGAGAGCCGGACGAAATACCAGAAAAACCAATGCCGTACGGACACGGCGCGTTATTGCTCGGTATACGGGCAAGTGACTTGTTGCACGATTTATGTGATACGCCCATCTGGTCGGAAGGGCAAAAATGGCAGTGGGTTGATAGTGACCTCTTCTCTCTTCATAACTGGTTCAGCGTGCAGGAAAAAGTTCCGGGAGCACTCGCCGAACCGACGCTAGGCGTCGATCAGGTTGATGAAATAACCGGGGTGCTGTTAGATTTCAATTTTACTCTTCCATATGACGAGGCTGAGCGTTCTTGGCTGTACGCGGCGTACGATGCAGCCTACGGCCCCGATAGTGTCGAGACGATCCGATCTCGTGAGCCGGAGGAGATCATGTCCCGCGGACTGCGCCGAGTTATTGATGGCCGCGACCTCACCCGTCGCTGGTGGGCCTGGCGGCGAGAGACCGACGAGTTTC
The DNA here is from genome assembly GCA_036267655.1 of Solirubrobacteraceae bacterium. Lineage (GTDB taxonomy): Bacteria > Actinomycetota > Thermoleophilia > Solirubrobacterales > Solirubrobacteraceae > Palsa-744. The sequence goes on along the minus strand of DATAVP010000017.1, from coordinate 82,412 downwards.
GTGGTCAAGGCGGTATCGAGTTGGCCCGGGAAGCCTTGCGGGCGCTTATAGAAATGGTCGCTCCTGGTGAAGAGCTGCCCAAAGCCTATCGGTCGTTACAGAGTGAGTCCCAGTAGTCGTGCTCCTAACGCGCGTTAGCGCTCAGGCCCAACATTTGAACCGCAGTGGTCGGTGCCGAGTGCGTGGTGACGAACGTCCCCTTCGCCTCTAGCTTCACGCGCTTGGCGTGCCTGAGCAGGCGCTTGCCTGCCACCGTCAGCTTGACCGCGACGGTGCCTGTTCCTGCCGCTGCGTAGGTTCGCTTGCCAGAGGCCACCAACACCCGCTTGGTCTTCTTGGCGAGCTTGGCTCCAGGCGGTAGCTCGTACCACTGAACCGTCAAGGTGCCCGGTGCCAGTGCCGTGAATGGCATCGCCAGCCCGCCACGCTTCAGCAGCATCCCGATCTGCACCGCTTTGCTGCCCGGCACCAGTTGCCGCCTCAGCACCGCTGCAATCTGTGCGCTGCTGATGGTCGCCGTTGGCGTGCTGCCGCCGTGGCTCGGCGGCGGTGTCGTCGCCGGAGGCGGTGACGTGCTGCCGGGAGACGGAGGCGGCGGGCCCACCGGGACATCGGCCAAGCTGGTGGCCGTCACCGTCTGCGGCGAACTCGCCGTGTTGTAGTTGATGCGGTAGGCGTAGGCCCGTTCACTGACAATTCCAAACGACGGGCCCGAGCCCCCAAAGACCACGCAGAAGGCGATCGCCGTGCCGCCATCCGGCACTTCGGCGAACTGCCCCGTGATGCTGCTGGCCGAAAGCAGGGTGTAGACCCGCCCGACCACCGGCGGGCTGCATTCCCGGCTGGTTGTCGGGAGCTGATCCTCCAGTTCCAGGGCGGCCCCACCGAGCGCCACCGGGCCGCTGGCCTTGACTTGTCCGTAGTCGCTGCCGGGCGTTGCCCCTTCGTGACTGAGGCTGTCGATGAACTCGCTGCCGCTGTCGAAACTGACGCTCGGGGTGCTCAGGATTTCCACTGGCCCCAACACCGAACTGGTGAGCGTCACCGGCCCAGCCGTGCCGTGTAGCCACATCCAGGAGTCGGTGGCGTTCAGGGGGCCGACCGCTGCTTCGCTGGTCAGAAAGACGTGGTTGACGCTGACGCTGTGGCCGTCGCTGGCGTTGAGCTTGGCCTGCAGTTCGACCGGCGTCTTGAAGGTGGTGCCGTCAGCTTCGGTCTTTTCCACACCGTTGATGGTCACGTCGCCGAGCTCATCATCGACTGAGGTCGGGCTGAACAGTTCGCCGAGCGTCAAGTGCTGGTTCGCGTACCCGCTGTCGTTGAGCGTCAGCGCCGAACTGGAACCGGAGAGCTGCCCGGAGATTTCAGTGTCTGACCCAAAGCCGCTACTGGTGCCGGCGATCGTCCAGGTCTGGCTGCCGCCGAGAAGAACCGGGTTGGCCAGCTTGAACGCCAGTGGCGCTTCCGAAGTCACGACTGACAGGCCGCCGGAGCCGAGCGTGATGGCTTGGCCGCTCAGCGAGTAGCCAGCCGCCGCGTTGACCTGCAAGCCGGTCAGGCTGAGGCCGCTGAGGTCGTTAGTGCTTGATTGAGGGGAGCCCGCTGCCGGGAAGCTGACCGTGCCGAGGCTGGAGCTGGCCGAGGGAGCGGTGCCGCCCAGCCAGTTGCTGGCTTCCGACCAGTTGGTCGTCGTACCGCCGCCGCTCCAAGTGAAATCGGCCGCGTGGGCGATGGGTGTCAGGGCGCACAGCGCCAGCACCGCAGCACCTACTAGAGCCAGCGCAATCCCTCGCGGACGCAGCCTGGCCCGCCCCTCTGTCGTAGCCCCCTGCATGGATGTGGCCTCCGTGGTCGGTGTCGAGCGACTTACGGGCGGCGGCGTGGGGACGCGCCGCCCGTAAGCTGGTTAGAAATGATGCGGCGTGTACATTAGCGAGCATGAAGCGGAATGTGCAACCGTACCAAGGGATTGAACGCAGGGCGGGTGTAGTCCGTGGGGAATGCCGACCCGCCGCCCTGATTCCCAGGCCGAGCGTGCCCGGGCCTTCGGTGCCCGTGTTCGTAGCCAACGCCGGACGAAGAAGCTGACCCAGCGCCAGGTCGCCGAGGCGATCCCGATGAGTCCTGGCAATCTGTCCCGCCTGGAGAACGGCGACCACGGCCCACCGGCTGACGAGGTCATCGCCAAGCTGGCGGCCATCCTCGACATCGACGTTGCGGAGCTGTACAAGCTGGCCGGGCGCGATGTTGGTGGCGTGTCCTTCGAGGCGCAGGTGCTCAGCGAGCTACAGAGTCTGCGGCGGGAGGTGCGTGCGGGCTTCCAGCGTCTCGAAGCCCGCGAGAAAGGCGGCAAGCCCGCGAAAGACGCGCGGGGCTAGCGCCGGTCGCTCGACTGAAGCCTACGGCGCGAGAGACGAACGCGCGGGCACAGCTTGTGGCGCGATCTAGCCGCCGCGGCGTAGCGCACCAGCTGCTCGGCGACCCTTTCCGCGGCTTGACGCCGCTCAATCTCGTCTTGCAGGGCCAGCCGCAACTCGTCGCGTTCGTGCTTGAAGCGCTTGGCGATCCGGAAAATCTGCGGCTGGCTCGACGTGGGGGACATTTGGCTCATGAACATGGGGCCCACCCTAAGTCCCGCGAATTCGAGTTGCTCGTGAGGAAATGAGCGAGTTTTTGGCTGGGCCCCTAGCGAGTCTGTAGCTCGGGCAACCGCAAGGCGAAAACGCCCAGGCAAGCGCGCAAAGTAAGAGACGCCGCTTGAAACTCGCATAACCGGTATCGGACGCTTCGCTGCGCAACATCACTGGCCAACCCTAGACGGGGAAAGTGAGAGTTAGATGCTCAATTGGATGGAGACGCTCGCCGAGGGGCCGAGGTGGCTCGACAACCGAATACAAATAGGAGAAAGCAATGCACGAACCGTATTTTGGTGCGGTGCAGGCGGTGATCAATGCTAGGCTGCCTATAAAGCAGTCGATTCGAGCGGCGCAGCCTGACCTGATTCGATTGCTGGACAGCCCGGCTTGTGGGAACTGTACCGACTTTCACATGCAGTACGCCTTGCGTGCCATCCCCTGTGATGACGAGCAAGAGGCGAAATACCGGAGTGGCACCCTGCTTTTCACTCTGGCCGCCCTACAGTGTGGCGACCACGCCGAAGAGCAGCTCATTCTCCAAGGCGCTCGCGGCGTCGGGGCGGCCGGTGCATTGCGCACCGACAGGCTCAGAAAAGCAGCTTTGGCACGGCCAAAACCGCTGAAGAACGTGCCGTGGTACGTAACGCATCACCTACGTAGAACACAGGAACAGTTGGCGAGCGAGTTAAGAGTACTCTGCGAGCATTTGGAGCGTCTCGACGAGGCACTTAACGCCGAGGGGGCGAAAGCACTCGCGCATCACATGTAGTCGCGGTCGGTGCGCAGCTACCACCACTTGCGCAAATTCCAATATCATGATATATATTGGTTGGTTTGGATTACGGAAGTCGTAGTCGCCATCCCCTGTCTCCGCCGCGCACAAGCAGGATTAGGAGTCGTATGCATCTGGCGCAGACAACTAATATTGGTAAATACGGCACTCGTGACGCGCATGACGTGGATCGTGATGCGCATGACGTGCCGAGCTTCACCGGCAACGTCCAAGTCCCGTTCTACTTCTACGACGAGCGCGCGCTTATCCGGCATCTCGATCTCTTCGACTCGGATGCTCATCTTTGGCGCGAGGCAACCGGCGGCCAGGAAGCACCGAAACCGCAACGCCCAAACGATCCTCTTACGGCGTGGGTGGCACTGGCATATCTCGGCGGCCTCGAGGCCGGGGGGCCAGTCTTGCCTGAGGAGCTTGACCGGGAGGAACGATTGGAACTCGCGGCTCGCGTCTTGAGCCCCGAAGAATTACTGGTTGTCGAGACGATCGCTGTGCCCTCGCACTTCCGCCAGCAGCAGGCCGCCTCGCTCGAAGAACTCGTGCTCTATGGGAGAAATTACAAGGATCGCCTGTGGTCGGCCTGTTGGTTGATCCTCACCGGTTGGACCGCCCGAAGCGACTGTGCCTTGCGCGAGGTCACCGATGAACATCCCGTCGGGCGGCTAGAGCACGCCGTATTGGACGCCTACGCGCTCAGTACGGGAATTGATCGGAAGAGCGACCTCTTCGGCTGGAAACGAATCAGCGCCGACTACGAGTCGAATCTCATACTGCACCGCCTCGCCATCTGTGAAATGCATTATCGACTTAATGGGCCTCCGCCGTACGAGCACATGAAGGAGACGGTCTCGATCGGTAAGGGGTGGCGGCCAGTGGTGCGTCTAGTTCCTACTGATTCGTAGCGCAACGCACGACTAACGCGCTCCAGAGGGCACGGCTGGGCGCTGGGCCCCTAGAAGGGACGTCGGCAATTGGCACTTGTGCGACATCGCACTAGGGCTGCTCACGTATCTTCTGTACGATCCCTCCAGACTCTGACGCTGCAAGAGCGCGTCATGTTGACAGGCTAACCGTCACAGGCGCATCATAGGGTCATGAATACTGACATTACGAATTCGGATCGGGCCGATATCGTGCGCCTCCGACGCACCAGATAGAGTTGCACGCATGACTGCCTCTCCTGTCCCCATCATTGAGCAAGCAAAGGTCTTTGCGCGTGATTTCTCGCGCGTCCTGCACCCTGACCTGCTAGGCGTTACGGATGGCAAGGCAGTCGGCACGTATATCGAGCTAGCTTTCAAGAAAAGCTTGAGGGACATAGGGATCATTGAGGCGACTGAGGGCAACGCAGCAAAAGGCATCGATCTTCCCAGCTTTAATACAGACATCAAGGTTACGTCCATCCGGCAGCCGCAGTCATCTTCCCCCTTTGCGAGCTTTAAGCAAAAGATCGAGGGACTGGGATACGACCTCCTGCTGTTCGTCTATCGCAAGGTTGACCACGACGCTGAATGTAAAATTGAGTTCACTGCTGTTCGCCACATACCCGCACGTCTAACGGGAGACTTTCAGACCACGAGTGGTCTTCGGAAATTGATTCTGGTGCAGGATGGAAATGCAGATGATGTCTTTGCATTTCTTGTTGAGAGGAATATCCCCGCTGACGAAGCGTCTCTTTACGAGTACGCCACACAGCTGGTTGACTCTCCGCCCGAGCAAGGTTACCTGACGATGTCGAACGCACTCCAGTGGCGACTTCAATATGGCCGCGTGGTTGCTGGCGGCATTCCCGATATTCTGGAGATAATCTAGCAGTGGCCGACGAGGCCGTCAGTCACGATCCGTTCGGTGACTTCCAGACTCCACCTGAGCTGGCCTCCGAAATCTGGAGAGCAGTGGATTGCTCCGATATCGATGTGCTGGTCGAGCCTACGGTTGGCAAAGGCATCTTCTTGTCTACTGTCCCCGTCGCGCTGCAACAGCTTGGGTGGGTGGCCTATGACATAGATGCAGACTATGTAGAGACGGCGCGGGCCGTGGCACGCAAGCGTGGTCTTAAGGCCAGGATCGAATGCAAGGACGCTTTCTCTCTTGACGATGGTGATTTGAGTGGTGACGTCGCCGGTAAGGCCGTCCTCGCTATCGGGAATCCGCCTTGGGTGACAAACTCTGCGCAAGGCACCGCATCCTCCGCCAACGTTCCCAATAAGGTGAATCGTTTTGGCTTGAGGGGGCTCGACGCCATGACAGGTAAGGCGAACTTTGACATCGCCGAGGCTATCTTGCTGTCCGTTCTGTCGGCGCTATCAGCGGCGGATGAGGTGCGTTTCGCGTTTCTCATCAAGCGATCGGTGGCAATAAAGATGGCGAAGGACTTGCTCGGTGTTCCCGGCGTGGTCGCCGCTGCTTTCTCCCGCATCGAGGCTCAGAAGTGGTTCGGTGCTTCGGTTGAGGCGGGCCTGTTTCAACTCACATTCAAGCGAAGTAGCGTCAGTAGTACCGATCGCTTGCTTCTTGCGGAGACACCTGGAGGGCCAGTCACCGGAGAGGCGGGTATGGTCGAGGGCGTTTTCGTGGGCGATCTCTCTCGCTACGCAGAGGCTAGAGCGATTGAGGCCACGGATGGAGAACGCCTGGTATGGCGGCAGGGCATTAAGCACGATGTAGCAAAGGTTCTAGAGTTGAAGCTAGCTCCGGGCGGCTTGATGAATGGCTTCGATGACGTCGTTGATGTCGAGGATGAGGTGCTATGCCCATTCTTCAAGAGTTCCGATGTCGCCGCTGGACGTCCAGCGCGTCGTCGATTCCCGCTTTATCAACACGATCTATCTGGACCCGTCGAGGGGCTTGCGCAACGCTGGCCTAAGCTGGCGGTCTATCTCGATTCGTTCAGGGACCGGTTCACAGCTCGCGGATCGAGTATCTATCGAGATAAGCCAGACTTCATGCTGTTTGGTGTGGGGCCCTACACACTGGCACCCTTTAAGGTAGCTATTTCGGGCTTCTATAAGGAGCCGCGCTTTACGCTCCTTACCCCCGACGAGAGCAAACGTCCCCCGCTGGTGGATGACACGTGCTACATGCTTCCGTTTTGGGCCGAAGACGAGGCCATCGAAATGACGCGCTACCTCAACAGTCTCCCGGTGCAGAAATTTCTCGCGAGCATTGTAGACACCACTGCTAAGCGGCCATATACCAAGGATGTGCTTGGCCGAATTGCGGCTCCCGCCGACTTCGTCTCGTCAGCGCAAGCCATACCGACGGTGGCGCTGGTCGGCTCAGCGTAGGGGAACCGGGAGGCAACGCGCTCGGCATCGCATTGAAGATGGCTCGTAGTTTCGGTGACTGGTTTGAGAGCTGTCCTACCACGCGCAGCTAGACGGACTCGAACCTGTTGCGATGTAGCTCACGGATGCGCTGCCAGATGGCGTCATGTTTCGAGAGTTGTCCCCCAAGCTCCGTTGAGCTCTATATCAGCGCGCCTTATCGCAACCGAGAGGCATCACGCCCGAGTAGTGCGCTTGAGGTTGCAGTACCGACCGTTGGCCACGGCAGATGATGTAGGGCGCAAATGATCGCAGTGATGCCGAGCGCAACCGCGAGAGCGACAAGGATCACCCGACAGACGACCCTCGTCCAGCCGTCTGCTAGCTCAAGCCGAACGAGTTGACGTTCAACATCCGGTCGATCCCTATATGGACGATTGTGCATACCCGAGCAAGCCTGCACCCTCGAAGCTTGGGTCGGGATCAGTCGACAGGATGATCTCGTGGAGTAGGGGATCTCCTCCGATCGGAGGATGTTCCCAAAAGACTTAGCCCATCGGGGCCGACGTGGGGCATCGTTGGGCCGGGCGGAGTAGGGAACCCCGCGTCAGTGGATCAGTTCGTGGCGTAGGGCCTCGAGAACTGCCTGGGTGCGGTTCCTCACGCCCAGTGCTCTATAGATCGCGCGGAGATGCGTCTTTACGGTGGTGCTCGCGATCCCTAGTTGATCCGCGACTTCTTTCGTTGTACGGCCCTCCGCGATCAGACGCAATATCTCGAGCTGTCGCGAGCTGAGGTGCGGCCGGTCGATTCGGTTACGTAGGCGAAGCTGCGCTGCGATCGTGCTAACAGCAGCCGTCGCGATATATGGATCGTCCCGAGCTGCGGCGGCAACGGCATCGCATAACTCGCGCGGTTCGACATCCTTGGTCAGGCAGCCGATTGCGCCCCGCTTAAGCGCCTCGTAGCTCTCGTAGGTGGCGGTATTCGATAGGAAAAGTAATCGGACTCCATCACTGGCCCGCGCAAAGATCGCATCTTGTGCTTCCTCGTCAAGCGAGGTTGGGTCGAGCACGCCTACGTGCGGCTGTAGAGCGAGCAGGCTTGACAGGAACATGTCGGGACCAACGGCGCCGACGAGCTCAAACTCCGGCCAAGACCTGATGGTTAGGGCTGCCTGTTCGAGAAACATAGGCTGGTGATCCCCTAGCAGGACGCGGACTCGCTGGTGTACGCCGAGTCTGCTGACAGCCGCATGTTCTTGGAGGGCTTGCGCCACCTACGATCAGCATCCTCGACGAGGCGGTAGCGCGCTACACCCGTTTACGACCAGATTGCGAACGGGTGGCATGAGGTGTTCTCAGCCGCTCCCCGGTCAAAGCGCTTGGCGTGCAGCGCGCGGATGCGTTCCCAGATTGGGTCATGTTTCGAGAGTCGTCCCGTCAGCCCCGTTTCGAAGGGTCGATCCGCGTTGTTCGAAAGCTACGTCTCGGGACATCCCAAGCGCCGGTCATGCTTCGTGCGTGCCCGAGCTAATCAACGAGCTGCTCGCAACCGAGGGGGCTATCGACAAGCTCGGGGCGCGTGGGATCTCGATTAGCGAAGCAGCGCAGCTGATCTGGAATCGCCATGTCGTGATCAAGAATCGGCGCGGCAGCGTGGACCGGCCACAGCGCAAGACCCGCAGGCTTTTGATCGGGACGAGCGACAGTCGTCGGAGTCTCACGCTGGTCATCGAGGAGACGGTCGAGCCGACGACCTGGCTGCTCGTCACTGGCTGGGAATCAACGCTCGCCGAGCGTACAATCATGGAGAAGGCATGAGTCCTCAAGACAGAGACCCACTGCCGGGTGACTTCGATGAGGAGCTCCGGGATCTAGGCCCGACCGATGTGCAGGTCGCGGAAGCTTCCCGCGACCGTCACTTGGTGGTGCAGTTCACGCTCGACGGTGACGATGCCGCCGCGCTTCAGGAGATCGCGCGTAGCCAAGGGGAGGGACCGGGCGAGGTCGTCAGGTCTCTCATCCGCGCCGCGTCAGATCGGGCCGCGTAGCCGCCGAACGCTCAACGCGTGGCGCCTTGGCCCCGAGTCGTTCCCTTGTGGAGGCGTCTTACGAGAGTCCACGAAGATTTCGAGGATTGTCCCATGACCCCCGTCAGGCCTACCTAGCCCTCAGAAAGGACTGGGCCGGGTCGCCCATCGGAAAGATGAGAAAGCCGGTCGGGACGTGCGGCGTGAGGTAGGCTCCTGCGAGGGAGCTTGGGGCGGCGAGGTCGGGTCAGGGGGGGGAAGGATGCGCATTCGTGGAGCGGTGTTGTCGGTCGTTGTTTGCGGCGTGCTCGGATTGGTGCTGATAGTGCCGGCGGGCGGTGCATCGCCCGGCGTAGCGGGTGTCGCTCACCGAGCCGGGCATCACCGGCGCGCGGCAAAGGCCAAGGTGAAGCCTGCGGTCTGGACCTTGAGCGAATACTCGAAGGGCAAGCTGCACAAGCTGAAGGTCGGGGCCCCTTACTACGGGCTGGTCTACTCGGCTGTCCTCGACCTGCGGACGAAAGAAGAACTGCACGGCTTCAAATGGACGCTCGACCGGCCCCTGAGCTGTCCCGTCGGAGGTGCTCGCGGGACGGTCGTCTCGAACGGGGTCGCGGTCCCGGAAATCGAGATCGAAAGCATCTCGGGTGGTATCGAAGGGGACTGCCCCGAACTGAGGACGAGTCATCAAGTCGAATCGATCGAAACCTATCCCGACTGGGCGACCAACTTTGTCTCGATCCATTTTCTGCCGGCGCGGCTGACGCTTGAAGGGGGCGAATCCCAGACCAACGGGCACCTGTCTCCCCACGGAGCGTTTGAAATCGAAGTGAGGTCCTACCGAGGCGACACCTGCAAGTACTTCTCGCTGGCGCGCATGTCCGCGAGCCCCAAGCCCGGCGAGCCCGACGAAGCGCAGCAGCTCTCGTTCAACGTCTCGGGGCAGCTCTCCCTGGAGACGTTCACGAGCGCGTGCCCGCAGGAAGGCACGCTCAGCTTCCGCATGATCAGCCACGTGGGCGAATACGGACCGGCGATGTTCGCCGAGTACAAATAGGCCGCAGGCCAGACGCCCGCTGCCGTGGCGCAGGCGTAGTATCCGCCACAGGTAGCGACTTCGCGCGCGCTCCGGTCCCGAGGTCGTGGGAAGGGCTGATCGGCGATGACAGGCATTGCGGCAGAAGCTCCCGGGGAGACCCGGTACGCCAAAAGCGACGGTCTCAGCATCGCGTACCAAGTGACGGGCGAAGGGCCGGACCTCCTATGCGTCGCCGGTGCGCTCTCGCATCTGGAGTTGGGCTGGGAGACGCCGGCAACCGCTCCCATATATCGGCGACTGTCGCGGTTCGCTCGACTGATCACCTTCGACAAGCGCGGAACGGGCCTTTCCGATCGCAGCGCGGAGCTGCCGACTCTGGAAGAGCGCATGGACGACGTGCGGGCGGTGATGGACGCCGCGGGCAGCCAACGGGCTGCTTTGGTTGGCATGTCAGAGGGTGGCCCGATGTCATTGCTGTTCGCGGCCACATATCCCGAGCGCGTCACCGCGCTCGTGCTGTGGTCGACGTTCGCGCGTCTGGCTTGGGCGCCCGACTACCCATTTGGCGTCGAACGGCAGTTCGGCGAAGCGTTTTGCGACCGGATGGAAACTAATTGGGGCTCGGGTGGCGTGTGGCCCCTGATCTCGACAAACGACTCTCCCGACGACGACGCCACGCGTCGCCTCTATGCGCGCCTGGAGCGCAACTCGGCGACACCTACGATGGCTGCGGTCGCCAACCGCTTCGCACTGCGGGTGGACGCTCGTGAGGTGCTCGGCGCGATCTCGGCACCGACGCTGGTTGTTCACCGCAGCGACGATCCCGTGACGCCGCTCGAGCACGGTCGCTATCTCGCCGAGCACATTCGCGGCGCACGCTTGAGCGTGTTCCCCGGCGCCTTTCACTTCAGCGGGATCGGCAATGACGAGGACGCGCTGGATGAGATCGAGCAGTTCCTGACGGGCGCGCGAGCGCCCCGCGAGATCGATCGTGTGCTGAAGACCGTGCTGTTCACCGATATCGCGGGTTCGACCGAGCGCGCCGTCCAGATAGGAGACCGACGCTGGCGGGAGCTGCTCGAGGCACACGACTCGACCGTGCGTCGCGAACTCGGGCGCTTCCAGGGCCGAGAGGTCAAGAGCACCGGTGACGGGTTCCTGGCGTCCTTCGACGGGCCCGCGAGGGCGATCCGCTGCGCGCGGGCGATCGAGGAGGAGCTGGCGGGCATCGGCTTGGAGGTCAGAGCCGGGCTGCACGCCGGTGAGTGCGTTGAGCGTGGCGACGACCTCGCAGGCGTGGCCGTGCACATAGGCGCCCGTGTCGCCGGCTTGGCCAGTCCGGGCGAGGTGCTCGTCACGAGCACCGTTCGCGATCTCGTGGCTGGCTCGGAGATCGAGTTCACCGACCGCGGCGCTCATGCGCTCAAGGGCATCCCCGGCGAATGGCAACTGCTCGCGGTGGGCTGAGTGTGGGCGGCGATGAGTTTTCGCGCCGTCCGGCGTCTTTGATGGCAGCAGGCGCAAATATCTACTGCGCCGCCGGCCAATCACGAGAGGAGACTTCCGAGCCCATGCCCGACGACGAGCAGCAGATCCGGACCCTGGTGGAGCGATGGACGGCCGCGGTCCATCGCGGCGATATGGACATCGTGCTGGCGGACCACACCGAGGACATCGTGATGTTCGACGTGCCACCGCCCTACGACGGCATCCGCGGCATCGAGGCCTACCGCGAGAGCTGGCCTGGATTCTTCGACTGGCAGGCCCGTGGAGCCTCGTTCGAGCTGGTGTCGCTGGAGGTCACCGCCGGAGCGGATGTCGCATACGCGCACGCCCTGCTGCGCTGTGACACGCCGGAGGGCTTGGCCGAGAATCCGGAGAACCGTCTCCGGCTCACGCTGGGTCTACGCAAGGAGGATGGTCGCTGGATGGTCGCCCACGAGCACCACTCCTTCGCCGACGATTCAGAGGACGAGTAGAGACGAGATGGCGAGGCGATACACCGCGATCAACCGTGGGGGACCGGGCGGATCAAGCTGGACGATGAGATCTTCGATGTCGGCGCGCTGGATGTGGTGCGCGTCGCGCCGGAGGTGGCGCGCGCCTTCGAGGCGGGTCTGGAGGGGCTCGAGTTGATCGCGTTCGGCGCTCGTCACGAGGCCGACGGCGAGCCTGTGCAGGACAGTTGGGTCGAGTAGGCACGCCGGCCAAGGCGCAATGCCCGTTGCAGATTCGAACATCCGGCCCCAACCGACGTAAAACCCCCGCACACACGCCTATTCTTCTGCCATGGCGACCGAGTCGGCTCTAGCTCACGTCGAAACTCACCCTGGGTCGCGTTGGCAGGGTCGTAAACGTGTGCTGGTGGGGTTCGCGCTCACGGCGGTCCTCGCGCTGGTGCTGGTCGTGGTGCTGGTGCTGGTGTGGTCGGGCATTTCGCTCGGCAGCGACGCCAGCGCGCTCGCGCACGTCTCGGTGCAGCCGTTCGGGGGCAGCATCCAGCGCGTCGAAGCGTTCGGCCCGGGCGGGAGGCGGATTCCGTTGACGGTCGAAGACGGGCGCCTGACGCCACAGCAGCGGCTGAAGCCGGGAGAGAAGGTCTCGGTCGAGGTGGAGGTGCATCGCCCCGGCTGGATCGCATGGGCACTGGGCCACGAGCGCACCGAGCGCCTGACGCTCACGACGCCGGTGGCGCGGGTGAAGCAGCGCTGGATGACGGTCAGTCCGGGCTCGCCGGTGCGCGTGAGCTTCGACCAGCCGGTGAGCGCGCTCGCCCGCGGCGGCAGCGATGGACGCTCGCCACGCACGCACGCGCTGCCCTCGGCGCAGAGCACGATCTCGCTGGGTCGCCAAGCCGCGACCGGTACGGCCGAGCTGGCGGTCGCGGCGCGGTCGTGGGAGCGGGTTGGCGCGCCCACGCAGGTGAGCTGGTTCCCGCAGTCGCACAAGCCGGTGATGGTCGCGCTGCCGGCTGCGGGCTCGCACGTCGGCCCGGCGACGAAGCTCTACATCACCTTCTCGAAGCCGATCCACGCCGTGCTCGGCTCGTCGCGCCCGCGTCTGTCGCCGAGCACGCCGGGGCACTGGCACACGGCGAACAGCCACACGCTGGTGTTCGTCCCGTCGGGCATGGGGGCGGCCTTCGGCTCGCACCTGCGCGCCCAGCTCCCTCACCCGGTGTCGGTGGCTTCGGGCTCTGGCGGCGCGCTGCACACGACGAGCGCGATCGAATGGATAGTCCCGCCGGGCTCGACCCTGCGCCTGCAGCAGTTGCTCGCCCAGCAGGGCTACCTGCCGCTGAGCTGGCATGCCTCGGGCGCTGAAGTGGCGCATGCGCCGAGCGCCGAGGCGCAGGCGGCGGTGAGCGCTCCGAAGGGCGACTTCGACTGGCGCTATAGCAGCACGCCCCATCAGCTACAGGCGATGTGGAGCCCCGGTCAGGAAAACACGATCACGCGCGGCGCCCTGATGAAGTTTGAGAGTGAAAACGGGCTCACGGTCGACGGTCTGCCGGGCGCGACGGTGTGGCGCAAGCTGATTGAGAACGCGATCGCGGGCAAGCGCCTGACCAGCGGCTACAGCTACGTCTATGTACACCGCGAAGTGCCGGAGCAGCTGACGCTCTGGCACAACGGCCACACGGTCCTGACCTCGCCGGCGAACACGGGGATCTCGGGCGCGGAAACGGAACTGGGGACGTTCCCGGTGTTCGAGCACCTGCCGGAAACCACGATGAGCGGCACGAACCCCGACGGCTCGCATTACGAAGACCCGGGGATCAAGTGGGTCAGCTACTTCAACGGCGGCGACGCGCTTCACAACTTCGACCGCTCCTCCTTCGGCACGCCCCAGAGCCTGGGCTGCGTCGAGCTTCCACTCGACGCCTCGGCGCAGATCTATCCCTACACCCCGATCGGCACGCTGGTCACGATCGAAGGCTAGGCGCCGAGCGAGAGGCGCCCATTTCGGGGCTCGCTACGGTGATTTCGGGGCTCGCTACGGTGATTGGATGCAACAGGACGAGCTCCGCGCGGTACAGGCGCCGTTGAAGGATCGCTACCGCTCTGAGCCGGAGGCGGCGCAGATCACGCTGTCGGCGACGGGCACGCTGGGCGAGGGCGTGTCCTGCTCGGTGCAGACCGGGCGCGCGATCGCGCAGGCCGGGCTGCATCCGCTGAGCGGCGGCGAGGGCACGCTGCTGTGCTCGGGCGACATGCTGCTCGAGGCGCTGGTCGCATGCGCGGGCGTGACGCTGCGCGCGGTGGCGACCTCGTTGGGGATCGAGTTGCGGGCGGGCAGTGTTCGGGCCGAGGGCGACCTCGACTTTCGCGGCACGCTCGGCGTCGACCGCGAGGCGCCGGTGGGCTTCTCGGCGATCCGCCTGTCGTTCGAGCTCGAGACCGACGCCGAGCCGGAGCAGCTCGCGACGCTGGAAAAGCTGACGGAGCGTTACTGCGTGGTCTACCAGACCCTCGCCCGCACACCCGAGCTCTCAACCGCACTCGAGCGGGCCACGGCGGCCGACGCCGCCTAGCGCGACCGCAGCTGTCCCGGCGAGCTTCTCGAGCACGAGATCCCAGCCCGAGCGGACCTTCTCGGCGACGGTCGTGGGGGTCGTCGTTCTTCCTTTCCGGAGAGGGGTGGTCGCCCGCGCGTGCGGGCGGTGCCGCGAGCGCCGCGGGCAACGCCATCGCCGGGGTCGTCCTCCACGAGGGCGGCGAGCGCGTCGAGGCGCTCCTGCCAGAAGCGCTCGTAGAAGCGCAGCCATCCGGAGGCCGAGGCGAGCGGCGAATAGTTGTCAACCGGTTGGTTGATGGTTGCTATCTATGACTCTGTAGACCTTTAGACAGCAGGCAGAGACTGTTCCAGTTCGTGGACGGTCGTCTCCAGAGCGCGGTCGGGCTCAGCCTGAAGGCGCATCGCCGCAGTCGCGGGCTGAGCCAGGAGGCGTTCGCGGATGTCCTCGGCGTTCACCGCACCTACCTGGGAGGGATCGAGCGCGGCGAGCACAACCTGACCTTGAGGAGCGTGGAACGGATCGCGGATCGCATCGAGGTCGATCCGATGGCGCTGCTCGGGACCGAGCCTCCCGCCCCTCCCGAGTTGCCCTCCGAGCGCCGCGGCGCTCGGAGGGGACCGCTCAGCGCGTCAGCTTGAAGCTGGTCGCCGCGACGATCGCGCGCTTGCCGCGCGGCGTGAAGCTGCCGCGGGCGCTGAGCTTGATGCTCTTGCGTCGGCGCAGGAGCTTTCGCCCGCGGGCGCTGAGCTTCAGCGTGATTCGCTTGGTCCCGGCATTGGCGAAGTCGACCTTCCCGGCGGCGAACGGCACGGGTGCGGCGCGCGCGAGGCGCGCGCCAGGTGGAAGGTAGTACCAGTCGATCGCAAGCGTGCCCGCCGTCAGCGCGGTGAAGCCGTAGGTGTAGCTGCGCCGCTTGCGCAGCGTGGCGATCCTGACCCTGGCGCCCTTGATCCCGAGCTGCTTCATGAGGCTCGAGCGGATCTGGGCTTCGGTGAGCGTGGATGAGATCCGCGCCCGCGGGGGCGGTGCGATCGTGAGCGGCAGCGTGGCGCTGACGGCGCCGATGCCGAACCCGTCGCTGACGCGCAGCACGACGTTGCTCACGCCGGAGAGCGCGGGCGTGCCGCTGATCTGCCCGCTGAGCGGATCGATCGCGAGCCCGGCGGGGAGCCCTTCGGCCCGCCACAGGCGCGTGCCGCTGCCGCCGAGAGCGACGGCGCCGGTGGCGTAGGGCGCGCCGACCTGGCCCGCGGGCAGCGAGCCGTTGAGCACGGCGAGATCGGCCACGAGCGCGAGCGTGTGCGAGGCGGCGGGTCCGCCGTGGGCGATCGTGTCGATCGTGGTCGGGCTCGGGAAGCCGGGCTGCACGGGCGTGGGGTTGGGGTCTTCGCCGCCGAGGTTCCAGAGGCCGCCGAGCTCGCCGAAGCGGTTTTCGCCGAAGGCGAAGAGCCGGCCGGTGGCGGTCAGGGCGAGGCTGTCGCCGGCACCGGCCCCGATCTGGAGCGCGGGAGCTTCGGCGCCGGTCAGGAGGACCGGCAGGACGGCGGGGTTCGCGGCGGTGCCACCGGCGTTCGCGGCGCGCCCGAGCTGCCCATAGCGGTTGCCGCCGAAGGAGAGCAGCTGCCCGGTGGAGGTGAGCGCCAGGCTGTGTTCGGCTCCGGCGGCGAGCTGCACGACGACGCCGCTGAGCGCGCCGAGCGCGATCGAGGTCGGCGTTGGGTTCGGCGTGCTCGTGCCCGCGCCCGCCGAGACGCCGAGCTGGCCGTAGAGGTTCGAGCCGAAGGCATACACCTGCCCGGTCGAGGTCAGCACCAGGCTGTGGTCGGCGCCCGCGGCGATCGCGACCGCAGGGCCGCTCGCGCCGGGCAGGTTGACCCGCGCGGGGATCGGATTGGGATTGCCGGTGCCCTCGTTGGCTTCGACGCCGAGCTGGCCGTAGAGGTTCGAGCCGAAGGCATAGACCTGTCCGCCCGCGGTGAGCGCGAGGGCATGGCGATCGCCGGCGGCGACCTGCTTGACGGGACCGATCGCGCCGGGCAGCACGACGTGCGTCGGCGTGGGGTTCGGCGCTTCGCTGCCGAGGTTGGTTGCGACCCCCAACTGGCCGTCGTGGTTCTGGCCGAAGCTGTACAGCAGGCCGGTCGAGGTGACGGCGAGGCTGAAGGCGCGGCCCGCGGCGGCGTGCACGACGCCGCTGCCGGTGCCGGGCAGCTCGACCGGGGCGGGCAGCGGCTCGGGGAGGGCGCTCCCGGCGCCGAGCGCTCGGCCGAGCTGCCCGTGGTCGTTTGCCCCGAAGGAGTAGAGCTGTCCGCTGGAGGTAACGGCGAGGCTGTGGGAGCCGCCGGCGGCCAGTTCGACGGCGGGGCCGCTCGAGCCGGGAAGGAAGATCGCGGCGGGCAGTGGCCCACCACCGCCGCCGCCGTTGCCGAGTTCCGTGCCGAGCTGTCCGGATTCGTTGAGGCCGAAGCCGTAGAGCTGCCCGGGCACGGTGGCTTCGGCGGCGAGCGCGGCCGCGGCGCCGAGGACGCCGGTGGCAATGAACGCGACACAGGCGCAGACGCCAAGCAGCAGCGCGAGCGGTGAGCGCCGCACGCGAACTCGACGCCGCGAGCCGTGGAGCCTGCTCCTGCGGCGGGTGTGACTGCTCACGCGTGGAGGGTAGCGACGCATCCCGGGTGCAATATCTTCAGCACATGCCCGAGGACTTCGAGCCGCCAACCGCGCGGGACGTGCGCGAAGGCCCGCGCGTGGTGTGGATGCCGGGAGGCGTACGGACGGAGGTCCACCTGGCCGAGCGGGACACCGCCGGGGCGTTCTGCCTGCTGGTGGATCACCCGACGGTGGGCTGGTCGCTGCCGCCCCACATCCACACCGACGCGGCGGAGACGATCCACGTGGTGGAGGGCGAGTTCGCGATGGAGGTTGACGGACAGGCGATGCGGCTCGGCCCGGGCGAGACGGTCCACGTGCCGCGTGGCGTGGTGCACTCGGGGGCGAACGTCGGCTCGGGGGCGGGCCGGCGCGTGCTGATCTTCAGCCCCGCGGGGATGGAGCGCTTCTTCCTGGAGGCGGGCAGCCCGACACAGGAGCGCCCGCCCGAGCCCGCGAGTGTGCTGGCGGCGGCGCGCAGCCACGGATGGGAGTTCCCGGCGGTCGGATAACCGATCCGGAGCCTTCGCGGTATGGTCGCCGCAGGGCGGGATCGGACGGCGTCAACCGAGGAGGTCGCGATGGGCTTCAAGCTGGCGAACCGCGCGGAATGCGAGTCGATCGGCAACTGGCAGTTGGTACGCCGCACGCTGGAGGTGGAGTCGTTTGGGATCAATATCGTGGAGATCCCTCCGGGCGAGCAGATCCCCGAACACGACGAGCTGGACCGCGACCAGGAGGAGGTCTTCTACGTGCTTGACGGCGAGCCGACGCTGCTGATCGACGGCGAGGAGTACGTGCTGCCCGCGGGGGCGTTCGCACGCCTGGACCCGGAGCACAAGCGCACGATGCGCAACGACGGCGAGGAGCCCGCGGGCGTGATGATCTTCTCGGCGCCGCGCACGAGTGGCTACGAGCCGATGAGCTGGGCATGAGCGCTCAGGCGATGCGGCTGGCCCGCAGCGAGACGACGGTCCCGGCGCCGAGCACGACGAGCACGGAGGCGAGGCTGGCGAGCGGACCGACGTGCAGGGTTTCGGCGGCGAGCAGCTTCAGCCCGACGAGCAGCAGCAGCACGGCGATGGTCTGATCCATGTAGCGCAGCCGCCGTCGCGCGATGGCGACGAGCTGGAACAGCGCCCGCAGCCCGAGCAGCGCGAGCAGGTTGGCGGTGAGCAGCAGCACGGTGTCGCTGCTGATCGCGAGCGCGGCCGGGATCGAGTCGACGGCGAAGGCGAGGTCGGCGAGCATGATGGCGATCAGGCACAGCAGCATCGGCGTGATCTTGCGGCGCCCGTCGCTCAGGACCAGCCAGCGGCGCGGCACGTGATCGCTGACGGGCAGCCGCCGCTGCAGCCAGAGCACGATCCGGTTGGGCCCGGCGGGCTCTGAGCCGCTGGAGCGTGCGGTCTGCCAGGCGAGCAGGACGAGCAGCGCGCCGAGCAGGTAGCTGACGAGGTGCGAGGCTTCGAACACGGCGACGCCGACGAGGATGGCGGGCACGCGCAGGGCGAAGGCGGACAGTGCGCCGAAGGAGACGAGGCGCTCGTGTTCGGCGGCGGGGATCTGAAAGGTGGCGATGAGCACGGCGAAGACGAACACGTTGTCGAGCGAGAGCGCGCGCTCGATCAGGTAGACGGCGGCGTAGGAGCCGGCGGCGTGCGGGCCGTCGAACAAGCCGAACCAGAGCGTGGGCAGCAGCCCGAGCACGAGCCAGGCGAGGCTCCAGAGCACGGCGCGCCGCACGCCGCTGCCGCCCCGGCCCTCGAGCCAGAAAGCGCAAGCGACGACGGCGATCTGGACGCCGAGGGCGACGTAGAGCATCGCCGGACTCTAGATCGCGGCCGAGATGTCGGGCGCGGTGCGGCCACGCGGCCGACGGCACGGTGGTACTGTCGCGGCCGAGGGGGCGGAGCAGTATCGAGGGGAGGGGCAGGATGCACACACCGACGTTGTTCAAAGACCGGCCTCGGCCGGTGCAGATCGTGCTGGGCGGCGCGGTGCCGCTGGCATTCGGGGCGGTGGTGGGCATCGTGCTGGGCGTCTCGGCGGGGGTCTACTGGGCGCTGGCGGTGGTGGCGGGGCTGGGAGCGATCCTGGCGGGCTTCGAGCACCAGGACGGCTGGGGCGGGGCGGACCGCGGCCTGGTGGGCGGCGCGCTGTTCGGCTTGGGGGTGCTGCTGGCGCACTGGATCGCGGGCACGGACGCGAAGGTCTCGCTGGGCGGCTTCCCGCCGTTCTTGATCGTGATCGACGCAATCGCGGGCATGCTCCTGGGCGCGCTGGGCGGGCGCATCGCCCGCGCGATGAGGGAGCGCGAGGAGGCGGTGGCGAAAGCGGCCTGACGGCCGAGCGCGCCTCGCGCGCATTGCGGGTTGCAGTCAGCCGACGCACCTGGGATGCTGCGAGGAACACCCAACGGACTGAGGCCGCTTTTGCGGCGGTCCAGGACCTGGAGACAAACAACTTGCACGCCCCTCCTGCGCAGAGCGCAGACGAGCAGCACGGCAGCACGGAGACCGCTTCGTCCACCCCTTCGGGGCGGGTGCCGCGCGAGCGTCCGTTCTGGGCCGAGGACCTGGCTCCCTACGCGCGGCCGAACCTGCCTCGCAGCCTGCTCGAGGTGGCGACCTCGGTGGTTCCTTATCTGGCGCTGTCGGTGGCGATGTACTTCTCGTTGCGGGTCTCCTATCTGCTGACGCTGGCGCTGGCGATCCCGGCGGCGGGCTTCCTGGTGCGCACGTTCATCCTGTTCCACGACTGCTCGCACGGCTCGCTGATGCCGACGAAGCGCGCGAACATCTGGCTGGGCACGGTGCTTGGGTTGTTCGTGTACTCGCCGTTCGCGCGCTGGCGCCACGACCACGCGATCCACCACGCGACCTCGGGCGACCTGGACCGGCGCGGTGGCGGCGACGTGCATACGCTGACGGTGGCCGAGTACTACGCGCTGGCCTGGAAACCGCGCTTGGCCTATCGCCTGTTCCGCAACCCGCTGGTGATGTTCGGGGTGGGCCCAATCGCCGCGCTGGTGGTGGGGCCGCGCCTGGTGGCGCGCGACGCGCGTCCGCGGCTGCGCCGCAGCGTGATCGGCACGAACATCGCGCTGGTGGTGATCGTAGGCGGACTGTGCTGGCTGATCGGCTGGCGCGACTTCCTGCTGGTGCAGGGGCCGACCACGATGCTCGCGGGCTCCGCGGGGATCTGGCTGTTCTACGTGCAGCATCAGTTCGAGGACGCCTACTGGCAGGCCTCGGAGGACTGGAGCTACTCGGAGGCGGCACTGCGCGGCAGCACCTATCTGAAGCTCCCGGGCGTGCTGCAGTTCTTCTCGGGCAACATCGGCCTGCACCACGTGCATCATCTGAACGCGCGGATCCCGAACTACAACCTGCAGCGGGCCCACGACGAGAACCCGATCTTCCACGGTGTGCCGACGATCTCGCTGATGGACGGGATGCGCGCGGTCAGGCTGAAGCTGTACGACGAGCGCGGAGGGCGGATGGTGGACTTCACACAGGCCCGGGAATCCCACCATGCCACGCTCGCGGCGGCCCTCAAGAGCCCGCCGGCGCCCGCCGAGGCGTAGGCCCCAGCCGGCACGCCTGAATCATCAGTCAAATAAAAATCGATGGTCGCTTACGCGACGTCGATGACAGCGGGCGGTTGCCCCTGAGTGGGGCGGGTCGTTCGGGGTTCTAGCCACCCACGATCGGCAGCACGGGCGTGCAGGCGGGCGAGAGCGGATGCGCGGGATCGAGCGCGCTGAGCACGTCGGCGTCGGCGATGTGGTCGTAGGGCATCGAGAGGTGCTCGCCCTGATCGAGCGGGCACTGGCTCTGCAGCAGGATGTTGTGCATGCCGGGGCCGTTCATGAAGGCGGAGGTGTAGGGCGTGACGACCTCGTCGTTCGCGGACTCGATGTTCGTGTATTCGACGCCGGGCACGGTTTCCGAGCCCGCGTTTAGCTTCTGCATGAAGGCCGAACCGGCCTCCTGCTGTTCGCAGGCGGGACACGGCACGCCGACGAAGGCGCCCGCGCCGAGGTCGCTCGCCAGCGTGAACAGGCCCTCGAGCGTGGTGCCGTGGTTGGAAGGGGCGAGGCCGACGAGCGTGTGTACCTTGGCGGCGCCACCGAGGAAGCGCAGATACCAGCGCGGCATCATCCCGCCCTGGGAGTGCCCGACGAGGTCGACCTTCGCGGCGTGCGTGGCGGAGAGGATGCGGTCCACGAAGCCGGAGAGCTGCTCGGCCGAGGTGGGGATGTCGCCGGTGGCGTCGACTCCCAGCAGGCCACTGCCGAGGTAGGAGCCGTAGTTCAGCGCGAACACGCAGTAGCCGTTGTTGCGCAGCAGCGGCGAGAGCGCCTGCCAGCTGTCGGACATGTCGGCGAAGGTGCCGTGCACGAGGATCACCGGGCGCGGGTGCGCGGCGGAGGGTTTGCAGGTGAAGTCGTTGGCCCCGGGCGGGGCCGCGGTGGCGCTGACGTGGGCATAGCCCGCGAGGCCGTTGTAGAGCACGGGCAGCGGCGCCGCCTGTGCCGAGGCGCCCGCCGGCGCGAGGAGGGCGAGTGCGGCGCAGAGGGCAATGGCTGGCAGGCGGTGGCGCATCGAATCTCTCCTCCTCGTTGACCCGGATCAATCAGTCAGGCGCGTGCGCTCGCGCGCGAGGCCCGAACTCGGGATACCCGCGGGGCGGGGGCGTGAAACCCGGTCGCCTGGGCGGGGCCACTAGACTTGGCCGCTCTGCGCCCATAGCTCAGCTGGATAGAGCGTCGGTCTACGGAACCGAAGGTCAGAGGTTCGAATCCTCTTGGGCGCGTCGTTCCCCTCGTCTCGTTGGAGAGCCGCACATTGGTCGCGGGCCGCTCGGTTGATCGCCTCGGGCTTCGCTTCTACGTTCGAGTCCGGCCAGCCGCGGCGCCCGATGTGCCGCGAAGGGAGAGGAACGACGTGGGCGGCACTGTGCAGTTCACCCTGCGGACACTGATCGAGCGAAACGCGCGGCTGTGGCCGCAGGCGATCGCGCTGATCGAGGACGAGGAGCAGCTGACCTGGTCGCAGTTCGAGGCGCGCGTCGCGCGGATGCGCACCGGCCTGAAGCGCCGGCGCCTTGGCGTCGGCAGCCGCGTCGCGGTGCTCGATCGCAGCTCGATCGACTACGTCGTGCTGCACTACGCCCTGAACGGGATCGGCGCGATCACGGTGCCGATCAACTTCTGGTACCGCGCCGGTGAGGTGGCGCACGTGCTGGAGGACACCGAGCCCGACGCGTTCGTGCTCGGCGGCTTGCAGCTCGAGCTCGGCCGTGCGGCGCTCGACGCCGCCGACGTGACGCCCCCGCTGATCTCGCACGAGGCGCCTGAGCTGGATGCGGCAGCTCGCCTGGAGGATCTCGCGGACCCGTCGGTGCCGCGGGATGACGAGCCCGAGCCGGTGGGTTGGGACGCGCCGCACATGATCCTCTACACGAGCGGCACCTCCAGCCGGCCCAAGGGCGTGCTGCAGTCCCAGCGCCGCGCGCTGGTCGACGCCTTCAGTGCGATCGGCGTGCTGGGCCTGACGAACGAGGATCGGCTGCTCTGCTACTTCGCGCTGTTTCACACCGCGGGCTGGGACTACATCAAGATGATGTTCGTCGCGGGCGGATCGGTCGTGCTGATGCCGGGCTTCGACGCCGAGCTGGCGGTCGGCTCGATCGAGCGTCATCGCTGCACGTTCGCCTATGCGCTGCCGCTGATGCAGCAGCGAATGTTCGCGAGCGAGGCCTGGCCGACCGCGGATCTGTCCTCCTTCAGGCTGCTCGGCTTCGGCACCGCGGACTCCTCCGCGCTCGACTACGACGCCGTGATCGCGGCCTTCGCCGAGCGCGGCGCCGAGATTCAGATGGCCGCGCTCTACGGGCTCACCGAGGGTGGGCCGTTCGTCTCGATCCTGCGGCCGACCAGGGATCACTCGGTGTTGGGGTCGGTCGGCATCCCGGTCCCGCACGCCGATGTCGCGCTGCTGGATGACGAGCTGAACGAGGTCCCGCGCGGGGAGCCGGGCGAGATCTGCATGCGCTCGGAGACCGTGCTCAGCGAGTATTGGCGCCAGCCCGAGGCGACCGCGACCGTGATGCGAGGCGGCTGGATGCACACCGGCGACCTGGGGCGCATCGACGAGCGCGGCTACCTCTACATCGTGGGTCGCAAGAAGGAGATGATCCGCACGGGGGCGGAGAACGTGTTTCCGCGCGAGGTCGAGCTCGTACTGCTGGAGCATCCGCTGGTGCGCGACTGCGCCGTGATCGGGGTGCCGGACCCGGAGTACGAGGAACGGGTCGTGGCGGTCGTCGTCGCAGCCGAGGGCGCCGAGCCCGTGGCGGCTGAGCTGATCGCGCACGTGCGCGCTCGCATCGCGGGCTACAAGACGCCGAAGAACGTGGTGTTCGTAGAGGAGCTGCCGAGCACCGGCAGCGAGAAGCTGGGGACCGCGAAGTTGAACAAGGGGGCGTTGCGCGAGCGCTACCGCGACCTCGCGCTGCAGGCGGACCACGCCTGAGGGCCGCCGTGCGCGGCGCATTTCGCCCGAAAGCGGCACGCCGGCGCGCCGGCGTGCGCTCGCTCGGAGCGGCATTCGAGCGCGTATAGTTCCGCGCGCGCGCCGGCGCGTTCCGCAGGGCTCGAAACGGGACCGTCGGAGACACCTGCTGCTGTCGCGCACCGAAAGTCGGAGGATGGAACCCTCTCGGATGCGCCGCAACCAGGCAGCGCTGCCACCCGCGAGGCAACCGGCTCCACCAAGGGATCGAGCGGCACGAATATGCGCCGTGCAGGTGGCGCCAACCCATACCAAACGGCCATATCATGCATCTCGGCGGCGACAAAACCCACCACGGACGGCAAGTTACTCGCCACGGATGCGGCGCGACTCGGATCGAAGGCGGCATGTTGGGCGGTGGATTGGCATGAACGGGATCGGCAGGCTGGGCTTCGCGATCGCGGCTGCCCTGATCGCCCTCGGCCTTGGGCCGCCGGCCTCGGCGGTAGCGGCGGGGCCGAACATCACGGTCGAAGCCCCGTCCGGAGGCTCGCGCACGAACCAGGCACCGCTCGTGAGTGGCAGCACCGACGACACGCTCGACTCCATTTCGCTGAGCATTTTCGAAGGACCGAACGCCTCGGGCAATCAGGTGTTCACCGAAACGACGCTGCCGGTAGGGACCGGTTGGAGCGTGCAGGCGCCGTCGCTGGCGGAGGGCAGCTACACCGCGGTGGCCGGGCAGGTGAACTCGAGCACCGGCGAACCCGGGATCAGCCCGGCGGTGACGTTCACGATCGACCGGACCGCGCCCGCGGTGTCGCTGAACGCGGTCGCCTCGCCGACGAAGGCGGCTTCCTTCGGCGGCGGCGCCGGCACGGCGGCGGGGGACCTGCCGACGATCACGGTGACCGTGCGCAGGGAAGGCTCCACGATCGCCGTGGCCACGACGCAGGCCAGCGGCGGCAAATGGACGTACTCGCCGGCGTCGCTGGGCGACGGGGCCTACACGGTGGCTGCGTCTCAGAGCGATGAAGCCGGCAACTCCGAAACCAGCCCCGAACGCGCCTTCACGGTCGACACGACGGCACCGGAGATCTCCTTGAGCCCGCTGCCGAGTGTCACGGCTACCCCCATGCCCACTTTCGGCGGCAAATGCTGCACGGCTGAAGGCGACGAAGCGGTCAAAGTCACGATCTTCGCCGGAACGGAAGCGGAAGGGGCGGTGGTCGGACATCTTGGCGCTTCGGCGTCCGGGACCAACTGGAGCGCGACGGCGTCGAAAGCATTGTCTGATGGCACATACACGGCGCGCGCCGAGCAGGTTGATTGGGCCGGCAACCAGGGATTCAGTGAACCGTCGACCTTCACCGTCAAGACGACTGGGCCTGCGGTAACGATGGAATCGTTCCCGTCGCATTACACGAACAACTCGACGCCAAGCTTCAGTGGGGGGCTCGGCACGGCCGCGCACGATCTGCCGGACGTGACGCTCGAAATCTATGAAGGGACTGCCGCTTCGGGCAAACCGGCGCAATCCTTCGAAGCCCCCCATGGCGGTACGAGTTGGAGCGCTGGTCCTGCCAAACATCTCGCGGATGGGACATACACAGCGGTGGCCAAGCAGCTCGATGAAGCGCACAACGTAGGCTTGAGCATCGCGCGTACATTCACGGTAGACACGGTTGCACCGGCGCCGATGCTGCTTTCTGTGCCAGACAAAAGCACGGGCTTGGAGACCGTGTCCGGCGTGGCAGGGATCACCAAGGGCGATCGCCACCAGGTCACCGCTGAACTGTTCCCGGGCACCGCGGTCGAAGCAAGCTCCGCGTACGAGACGATCACCGTCAACGACAATCCGGAAGATGGCGCTTGGTCGACGACCTTCGCGAATCTGGGCGGCGGCGAATACACGGTGCGCGCGCGCCAGTCAGACGAAGCCGGTAACGCGGGCCAGAGCCCCACGAGCAGCTTCACGGTGACGGTTCCGCCGGTCGTGACGCCGATCGCGCCGCCGCCGCCGACACCCCCGGTGGCCTCGTTCACATGGGTGCCCGCGAACCCGACGGTGGGGCAGAGCGTCTCGCTGGTCTCGAACTCGACCGACGCCTCCAGTGCGATCGGCGCCTTCGCCTGGGACGTCGCGGGCAGCGGCGCCTTCGTCGCGGGAGGCCCTGCGATCACGACGACCTTCGCGGCCACGGGCGCTCACGTGGTGCGCCTGCAGGTGACCGACGGCAACGGGCTGACGAGCATCGCCGCGCAGACGATCGCGGTCGCGGCCTCGGCGATGAAGCTGATGCAGCCGTTCCCGATCGTGCGGATCGCGGGCTCGGAGACCTCCTCGGGCGTGAGGGTCAAGCTGCTGACTGTGCAGGCCCCGCCGACGACGACGGTCGCGGTCGCCTGCAAGGGCCACGGCTGCAAGACCAAGTCCGAAAGCCGGGTCGCGAAAGCGTCGAGTCAGAGCAAGAGCAAGGCGGGCGCGATCACGCTGGCCTTCCCGCGCTTCGAGCGCTCGCTGCAGGCGGGCGCGGTGCTGCAGATCCGCGTCTCGAAGGCCGGCGAGATCGGCAAGTACACGAGCTTTACGATCCGCCGCAAGAAGCTGCCCGCGCGCGTCGACGCCTGTCTGCGCCCGCCGAGCTCCAGCCCGAGCCCGTGCCCGAGCACGTGAGCACGCCGCACGCGCAGCCGAACCGCGGCGCAGTGGGTGTGAGCCGGTGAGCGCGGTGCGCAACGCGCTCGACACGCTCCGCTACGACTGGCTCGGGGCGAGCATCGGCGGTCCCGAGACGAGCATGCGCGGACAGTGGCTGACGCTGATCGTCTCGGCGCTGCTCGTGTTCGGCTGCTTCTTCGCGATCGGTCGTATGCGCTCGGGGAGCTCTTCGCAGGTGGGGGGCTCGGCGCTGACCGCCTTCTCCGAGCACGCCGCGATACCCGGCGCGCTGCACGGTGGCTCGCCCGCGGCCGGTGCCGTGCCGGTCGCGATCGCGACGCCTCCGCCACCACCGCCGTCGCCCATCACCTCGAACGCCGAGAGCGTCCGCGCGGCCGAAGCGGCCCGGTCGTTCGCGGCCGAAGCCTCGCGCACCGTGGCGCCGGGCGCGACCGCGCCCGAAGAAAGCGCCCCGGCGCCGGAGCCGAAACCGACCGTGGCAAAGACGCCCGCCCGCTCCGGCGGCTCCGGCGGCGGGCATCGCTCAGGCGGCGGCTCGGGCTCGGCCGGCGGCGGCGGCTCGTTTGACAGCTCGGAATAGGGCCGGCGCGATGCTCGCGCGCAGGCCGGCGCTGCCGGCGGCGGTCATCCCGGTGCTCGTCGTCGTCGCGATCCTCGGCTACGTGGCCGGAAAATCGGGCTCGAGCGGGCCTTCCTCCGAACGGCTGCACACCGCGCAGAGCGCGAACGTCGTGATCGGCTACCCACCCGGCTGGAGCACCGCCAAGGCCCGGCTGCCGATCCCGCACCTGAGGCTGGTGCACGCGACGACGATCGCCCCCCGCGGCGATGCGCGCAGGGCCGGGCTGCTGCTGGGCGCGCTGCCGCCGGGCGAACTGGCGCCGCTGCCCAGCGAGTTCATCTCGGGGCTGCGCCGGCTGCCCGCGACCGAAATCGTGAACCTCGAGGAAATCCAGGCCTACAAGTACGCGAAGCTGAGCGTGGCCGGTTTCGAGCGGGCGCTGACGCTGTTCGTGATCCCCGACCCCGGCAGCCGACCCACCGCGCTTGCCTGCTACGCCCCGTCGCCCAGCTCCAGCTACATGCGCACCTGCGAGCAGGCGGTCGCGACCGTGTCGGTCGCGGGCCAGCCGCAGGCGTACCAGCTCACGCCGGAACCCAGCTACGCGGGGAGGATCAGCACGACGATCGCCTCGTTGGACGAGCTGCGCGCCTCGCTGAAGCACGAGCTGCGCCCGGACGTGACGCCCAAGGCCGTCAAGCGGCTGGCGACCAAGCTCGCCGACGGCTTCCGGGTCGCGGCGAGCGCGCTCGATCTGCTCGAACCATCGTTCGCGGCCGAGGCCGTGCAGAAGGCGCTGGCCGACGCGATCGGGCGCGCGCGCGACGGCTACACCGCGCTCGCCGCCGCCGCGGGCGAACAGGACCCGACCGCGTACGCCTCGGCCCAGAAGAAGATCGCGAAGGCCGAAGCCGACGTCGATCGGACGCTCGAGAGCTTCGTCCTGCTGGGCTACAGCTCGACGGTCCAGGCGTCCCCGGCGCGCTCCTAAAAGGCTCCTCGCCCGCGTGCGGCACCACCCGGGGAAGCCGCAATTTCCGGACTCTTGAGAATAAGAGAAATATAGGTTTTGTTGCCGATTTTCGTGGTAGGCTACGCGGTCACGAACTCGGGATCGGCTGGGAGGGGAAGGGTCGCAGCCCCCCGTTTCGAACAAGTGGTGGATGGTCAGGGCTGAGTCGAACCAGCCTTTCATGGAGACGATGAGGCGGAAGGGAGACGTAGGAGAATGAGACACGTCAGGTTTGGCTCGGGGTTCGTGGGCGCTGTGTGCGCACTCGCGATCGCCGCCACGCCGGCGCTGGCGCACGAATTCACGGCCAGCAAGTCCGGCAACACGAAAGGCAAAACGACGACCGAACAGAAATTCAAATTCGGTCCGTTCAAAATCACCTGCGAAAAGGCCAACACGAAGGGCAAAGTTGCCGCAGGCGCCTCGCCCACGCTGGCCGTTTCGATCAAGTACAACCAGTGCACGGACGAAGTCAAATTCGGCACAAAGCCCGCGCACGTGCCGACGCGCTTCCTGACCCCGCTGGCGATCGAATACCACGCCAACGGTTTCGTTGAAACGGGTTCGGAACTCGAAGAATTCGAAGGCGCCGCGGTGCTCGCGGGCGGCGAAGCGGAAATCAAGGTCTACACCGGCGTGCTCCCGGGCGAACACGAAAAGTCCCGCTGCACGATCCTCTGGCCGGAACAGGTCCTGCCGCTGAAAGCCGTCAAAAAACCAGAAGCCGAATACTCGGCGGCGACCTACTCCAATGTCGCGACGCCGGTGCCGGTGAGCAAAAAATTCCCGGAAGGCTTCCAGCACTCGATCAACATCGCCAACTCTCTCAAAGGGATCAAATACGAATTTGAAGGCGAACCCTGCGAAGAATGGGGCAAAGAAGAATCCGAAGAAGGCGGGGCAGGCACGTACCTCGGCTCCTTCCCCGTGATGCTCGCGGGCGGCAGTCTGGAATTCAGCTAGTCCCTCACCGGATCAGCCGACCGCCATGGGCGGGGGGTGGACGCGCAGCAAGCGTCCACCCCCCGCCCTCGGTCGTTCTGGGCACAGACGCGGCAGAATCCCCCCGCCCGGCGCGGGTCCGGCGCTCACGGGCGCGGGAGGGTGCGGGACCCGCGGGCGAGACGCGGAGTCTCATCCTGAGGCCGCGAGCTCTGCCATCTGCTGGAAGGCCGCCAGCGGGTTCAGCGGCTCGGTCTGGCCGTCGAGCTCGGCGAAGATGTTCGAGAGGTTGACCACCAGCCGCTCGCGCTCTTTCCAGTCGGCCCAACGGTCGAGCTGCATCGAGCGAGCCGCCTGCAGCGGGCTCATGCCCTCGGCGTGGTGAGCGCGCGCCTGCTCGTAGAGGTACTCGAAGTAGTCCTTCAGCTCGCGCACCTGCGCCGTCGTGCTGAGCGGGCCGTGCCCCGGCACGATCGCCACCGGGTCGAGCGCGAGGATCCGCTCGCAGGCCGCGATCCAGTTCGATACCGGGCCCGCCCAGGCGATCGGATGCGCGCCCGAGAAGAGGATGTCGCCCGTGAACAGCACCCGCTCGCTCGGCAGGTGTACCAGCGTGTCGCCGCGCGTGTGCGCCGGCCCGACCTCGAGCAGTCGCAGCTCGCGCCCGCCGACGTCCAGCCTCAGCTCGCCGCTGAAGGTCCGCCGCGGCAGGGTCAGCTCTATGCCCTCGAAGTCGAAGGCGCCGAAGCAGCGCAGGAAGAACTCGCCGAGCTCGCCCATCTGCGGCGCCTGCGCGACGAGCGCCGCCATCGCCGCAGGCGGCAGCTCGCTCATCTCCGCGGCCGTGCGCTCGGAGGCCACGATCATCGCGTCTCCCAGGAGCTGGTTGCCGTAGCAGTGGTCGCCGTTCGCGTGGGTGTTCACGAGCGTGTCGATCCGCGCCGCGGCCGGGACCGCGCGGCGCATGCTCCGCAGCATCTCCTCCGTGAGCCGCAGGTCGAACAGCGTGTCGATCAGCAGCGAGCTCTCGCCCTCGACGATCAGCCCCGCGTTGCTCCAGCCCCAGCCGCCGTCCGGCTGCAGATAGGCATAGAGCCCATCGCCCACCTCGTGCAGGCCCCTCGTATAGGCCATCTCAGGACGCGTCCGCCAGGATCTCGGCTGCGAGTGGGGCGTAGTCGAACTGCACGCGCTGAGCCTATCGCCCGCGCGCCGGGGCTTGTGATCGGATCGGGCGTCCCCGGTGCTTGACTGGTACAACAATCTTGATAAGCTCACTGAGCAATCACAGAGCGAATGTTCGTCTCGCTCCTCCGATCCGGCGAGCGCCGCGGATGCGCTCACCGGATGCCTCCCGCGACTGGGCCGGCTCACCCTCGCCGGCCCAGTCGTGCCTCTCCTGCGCTTCGCCCTGCTAGTCGGCGAAGGGAGCGATCGGCACGCCGTGGTCGCGCTCGCGCATGCCCAGCTCGTAGACGCCGCCGTGGGCGCTGCTGAGCGAGCGCGGCGTCGCGCCGGGGATCGCGAGGCTCAGCTCCAGCGAGGCGATCGAGCAGTTCGCCACGTCGTGCTCGCTGCCGGCGTCGGGGTCGCTGTAGCGCCAGCCCGCCGAGGTCCCGGGAGGGACCGCGGCGCGCACCTGCAGCTGCGCCCCGTGCTCGGCGGGCAGGCTCAGCGTGCAGCCCGCCACGTCCTCCTGCACCTGCAGGCCGCGGGCGCCCAGCCCACCGATCCGCAGCACGCGGCCGTCGAGCGAGAGCGCTCCGTTCGCCACCCACGGCGTCAGCCGCCCCGCGACCATGATTCGCCCCAGCGCCACGTCGAGCCACGCATCGGGCGCCTCGGCAAAGCCGATGCCGTGCAGCCAGATCCAGCGCTCGGCGTGCTCGGCGCCCCAGTTGTGACCCACCATCCCCGGCCAGCCGTCGAGCGCGAGCTCGCGCTCGACGCCGATCCGCAGACGGCCCTCGAAGCTCGCCGCGGGCGCAGGGCTCGTGAGCTTCGTGCGCGGCAGCGGCGCGCGGTAGAGCAGCTCGCGGGGGAGGTGGCGCAGTTCGGGGGCCAGTGCCTGGAGGCGCAGCGACCAGTCCGCCGGACCGCAGGCGCCGTCGGCCCCCGCGGGGCCCATCGTCGCGCCCTGGGCGCTCTCGGCGCGATCGCCCACCTCGATCCAGCCCTCGGGCGGGACGCGCAGCTCGTCGCTCGTGAGCTTGTGCATGAACGGCCGGCCCGCCGCGGCGTCGAACACCGTGCACCAGACCGCGGCTCGCGGCGCGCCCCCCGGGGGCTTCTGCACCGTGTGGCGGATCCAGACGCCGACCGGCTCCCGCGGCGAAACCGCCCGCAGGTAGAAGGACTCGTACATGCCCGTGCGAGCTCGCGCCCGCGGGAACATCGCGCTCGTCGCCATCGCGCCTCGATCCTACTCGCGCGGCGATTCGTGGCAGGATCAGGCGATGAGACGAGATCCGCTGGTCGAGCTGCCCGCCGCCCTCGCTCGTCCCGGCACGCGGCCCGCGGGTCGCTACCTGCTTGGGATCGACGGGGGCGCCACGAAGACGCTCGCCGCCGTGCTCGACCTGCAGCAGGGCGAGATCCATCTCGCGCACGGAGGTCCCAGCAACGAGGATGCGATCGGCTCGCGCTCGGCCGTCGGCGCGCTCGTCGACGTCGCCGACGAGGCGCTGCAGCGCGCCGGGGTCACCGACGAGCAGCTCAGCGCGGCGGTGCTCGCGGTCGCGGGCACCGACACCGAGGCGATCGTCCGTGCCGTGCGCGCCGCGCGCGGCGAGGACTGGATCGTCGTCAACGACGTCGTCGGCGCCTGGGCCGTCGCGACCGGCGCCCAGCCCGGGATCGGCGCGATCTCCGGCACGGGCTCGAACGTGTTCGGGGTCGGCCCCGACGGGCGCTCGTGGCGCGTCGGCGGCTGGGGGCACCTGCTCGGCGACGAGGGCAGCGGCTACTGGTTCGGCGTCGAATCGATCCGCGCCGCGCTGCGCGACCGCGACGGCTCGGGGCCCGAGACCGGGCTGAGCGATGCTGCCGTCGAGTTCTTCGGGGCGCCGACTGTCGAGGCCGTCGCCTCGCTCGTCTACTCCAAGCCGCTGACCAAGGGCGAGATCGCGGCCTTCACCGTCGAGGCATGCAGGCTCGCCGAGGACGGCGACGCCGTCGCGCGCGAGCTGTTCCAGCGCGGCGCCGAGCTGCTCACCGCGCAGGTTCTCGAGGTCGTGCGACGGACCGGCCTCGACCGCGCGGGATCGTTCCCCTTGGGCTTGATCGGCAGCGCCTTCAAGGCCGGGGCGCTGCTGCTCGACCCGCTGAGCGCCGCGGTCCATCGCTCGGCGCCGCAGGCACAGGTCTCGGTCGTCGAGATGGCGCCCGTCGGCGGCAGCCTGCTGCTCGCCCTGCGCGCCTGCGGATGCAGCGAGCAGCTCACCGCGCAGGAGCTGCAGGAGCTGCTCGACGGGGCGCTCACGCAGGTTCGCTGAGCCGCCGGCCTCCCAGCGCCGATCGACTTCGCAGCGTGGGACCGGCTCGCCTGGGCGGCCGGCGTCTCGTGTCAGCCCAGGGTCGCGAGCCGGGCCTCGATCGCGGCCCGGTCGCCCACCGCGGCGGGTCCCGTTCCCGCGATCCGGACCGCCGCCGCCG
The DNA here is from genome assembly GCA_036267655.1 of Solirubrobacteraceae bacterium. Classification (GTDB taxonomy): domain Bacteria; phylum Actinomycetota; class Thermoleophilia; order Solirubrobacterales; family Solirubrobacteraceae; genus Palsa-744. The sequence goes on along the minus strand of DATAVP010000017.1, from coordinate 50,107 downwards.
CGTTCGCGAAAGCCGCCGCCCGCAGCGGGTCCTCCCCGTCGGCGAGGGCGATGAAGAACGCCGCCGCGAACACGTCGCCCGCGCCCATGTCATCGCGCATCCGCTCGATCGCCGGCACCTCGACCCGGTGTACGCGCCCGTCCGCCGGCAGCAGCTCGGTCGGATCGGCCTCGTCAGTCACCGCCACCACCATCGAGCCGTCGAGCAGCGCCTCGCAGTAGGGGCGCTCGAGCTTGCTGAACACCGCCGCCTCGCAGCGCTCGGGGAGCTGTGAGCGCTGCAGCGGCGCCAGCACGATCCGGCTGTCCGATCGCGTCCAGGTGCGCAACAGGCCCTGCGGCGTGACGCCCACCAGCGCCGCGCGCCCGCGCCAGTCCGCGCCGGTCTCGCGCGCGACCGGGGCCAGGTGCAGAATCGTGGTGTCGAGCTCGACCTGCAGCTCCATCGCCCCCGCCCAGGCCACCATCCGCTGCGCGCGCTCGTGGCCGATGCCCGTTGTGCTCAGCGTCGTCGTGCAGGGCGCCGCCTCGACCTGCAGCGAGAGCTCCTCGCCATAGGGCGCCAGCAGCTGCTCGATCTCTCCCGGCGCCCCGCGGGTGTGGACCAGCGCACGCCTGCCCAGCCGCGCCGCCTGCAGTGCGCTGTAGAAGGCGCTGCCCCCCGCCTGGCGGGTTCCGTCGGCCAGCACGTCGATCGTCACGTGCCCGACTGTCGTGTAGTCGAAGCTCACCCCGACCTGCGTATACCAAATCGAATGACCGGCTCGTCTGTTGTCGTTGCAGACCGATGCCGTCGTCTTCGCTGCAAATCCGCACGCCGATCGCGCTCCGCGGAGCGCTGATCGCCGCCTGGCTGCTCGCGCTCGCCGCGCCCGCCCTCGCGGCGCATTCCAGCCCGCACGCCGCCAAGCGCGCGTCCGCGGGGTCCACCTCCTCACGCTATCCAGCGGGTGTCTCGCGCCCGCGCCTGCACGGCGGCTCCGCGCCGCTTGCACACAGCGCCGCCGCCGCCAAGAAGCCCGCCGCCAAGAAGCCCAAGAAGCCCGTGCTGACCGGCAACCCCGCGCGCGCCCTGCTGGCCTTCGAAGCGATGCAGCGCTACTACTACGTGCGCGGCTCGGGGCTGTACGAGGGCGAACCCTTCTCCTACCTCTGGCCATTCTCCCAGGCGCTCGCCGCCACCGTCAGCATGGCCAACGTCCCACGCCTGCCCGTGTCGATCTCGCCCGAAGTGCACGCGCGGCTGATCGGGCTGCGCACCTACCTGGACCTGAACAACTCCGGCGCGCTCGAAGGCTATACCAGCACGCTCGCCGCCTTCGACGGGACCGTTGCGCCGCCCGTCGGACCCGGGGGCGCCAAGTACTACGACGACAACGACTGGGTCGGCATCGAGTTGGCGCGCGTCTACAAAAAGACCCACAACGCCGGCGCGCTCGGCTACGCCGAGGGGATCATGGCCTTCGAGATCGCAGGCTACTCCACCGACCCCACGCTCGCCTGCGCGGGCGGGATTCCGTTCGCGAACACGGTCGCCAACACCGACCGCAACACGATCACCACCGGCCCGGCAGCCGAGCTCGCCGTGCAGCTCTTTCAGATCACCGACAACACCGAATACCTGCACTTCGCCGAAACGGCCTACAACTGGGTGCGCAACTGCCTGCTGCAGCCGAACCAGCTCTACGCCGACCACATCCGTCCCCACGGCGTCGTCGACTCCACCTTCTGGAGCTACAACCAGGGCGTGATGATCGGCGCCGGCACGCTGCTCTACCAGGCCACCGGCAACAGCGGCTACCTCTACCAGGCACGGCAGACCGCGCAGGCCGCCCGCGAATACTTCACGCCCCAGCGGCTCGGCGAAGAGAACCCGTTCTTCCCCTCGGTCTACTTCCGCAACCTGCTCTATCTCGACTCCGTCACGCACGACCCGCCGGGGCCGAAGATCGCGCAGGCGTATGTCGATTACGCCTGGCAGCACCTGCGCCTCAGCGACAACCTGTTCGTCGCGGGCTCGCCCGCCTCGGCGCAGCTTCTCTACCAGGCCGCGGTCGTGCAGATCTACGCGCTGCTCTCCTCGCCGCCCAGCACCTACTTCTAGCTCGGCCCACAACCGCTAGGCTCCCCGGTGATGTCGGACGCCGTCAACATGATCACCGCCGAGGGCCTTGCCGATCTGCAGTCTGAGCTCGACACGCTCGAGGGCGAGGGTCGCCGCGAGATCGCCGAGCGCATCAAAACCGCGCGCGAGTGGGGCGATCTGAAGGAGAACAGCGAGTACCACGACGCCAAGAACGACCAGGCCCATCTCGAGACCAAGATCGCGCGGCTGCGCGAGCGGATCACCGCCGCGGTGATCGTCGAGGCCGCCCCCGCCAAGGGCAGCGGCGCCGTCGCCTTCGGCTCAACCGTGCAGGTGCGCGACCAGGACGGCAAGGAGCAGACCTGGAAGCTCGTCAGCTCGCACGACGCCAGCCCCGCCGAGGGGCGCCTCTCGGTCGAATCGCCCGTCGCCGCCGCGCTGCTCGGACGGAGCGTCGGCGACACCGCCTCCGTCACGTTGCCCAAAGGCTCGCGCAAGCTCACGATCCTCAGCATCGACTGAGGCCGCGGCCGCGTCGGCGGTCGGCCGCAGGCGCGCCGTGACGCCACGCGCGATCGGCGAGCGATCGGCTCAGCGCACGTTCAACGAGCGCAGCGCCGCCGCCTTGCGCATCCGGCGCAGGAACCGCTTCGGCTTGCGCCCGTAGAGCCGCTCGCCGTCTTGCAGCGCTCGCTTGCGCAGCTTGCCGCGGCGCTTTGCGATCAGCTTCAGCAGCAGCTTGCGCGTGCCTCGGCCCGGCGCGCCCGAGGCACGTCCCGCCTTTGCCTCCGCCCGCACGCGTGCCGCCAGCGTCGCCAGGTCGTGCTCCTCGCCCAGCAGTTCGCCCAGGTCATCCGCGCACTTGGCGGTCCGCTTCGCGAAGCGCAGATCCGCGCTCTTGGCCTTGCGCGTCGCCTTCGCCTCCTGCTCCGCGCTCGAGCGGTCCAGCATCTCCGCCGCGTAGCGGAGGTCCTTCACGCGTTTGCGCCACTCGTGCATCGTGCGCGTGCGACGGCGCCCCCCACGCGCCTTCGCCGCGCGGCGCATGCGCTTACGACCCTTGCGATACAGGCGTTCGAGCGCCGGTTCGATCGCTTCGATTCCGCCCTGTTCATCGAGCCGCCAGGTGCTGACACGCACGCGCATCGCCCGCAGATCCGCCAACGCCCCTGCCTGCGTGGCGCTGTCCGCCAACGCCAGCTCCGCCGCGCCGTCGCGCTCGTGCTGCAGGCGCGCGCGTAGGCGCAGCACGCCGCGGCGCGCCGCCAGCCGGTCGGGGTCGCGCGCGATCATCCCCTCCAGCGTCGCCAGCAGCACCGCCGCGTCGCGGGCTCGCGCCAGGCGCCGGCCCGTGTCGCGCAGCAGCGCGCTCTCGCGCTCGTAGACCTGCTCGCCGAGCTCGTCGCGCAGCAGCCGCATCAGCGCGCGCAGGCGCTTCAGCGACTTGCGCGCCTCGTGCACGCGCTGCTCCGGCGAGGATCCTCGCGCGCCGCCCCCCAGCGCCTCGATCGCCACGTCGAGCTGCCCCAGCGCCATCCGCTGCAGGCCGTTGCCCAGATCCTCCTGCGCCAGCGGCGCGAAGTGGCGCTCGCGTGCCCGTCGCTCGCGCAGCGTCCGTCGCTCGCGCTCCGCGCGTGCCAGCGCCACGCCGAGGCCCAGCGCCACCGTCGCCGCCAGCGTGACGGTCAGCGGCGCCACAATGGAGGAGTGTCCGCGCTTCCCGATGCCCCATGGTGGACCGTGCGCCGTGCGGCGAATCGAAAGCCTGCGACCTATCGCTGTCCGTTTTGTGGTCATCATCTGCCCGCCCTCAGCGAGCATATGCTGATCGCGCCCGAAGGCGACACCCGCCGCCGACGCCACGCCCACACCGACTGCGTGCTCGCCGCCCGCAAGCGCGGCCGGCTGGTGCTGCGCGACGAGTGGCGGCGCGCCCAGCCGCGCCCTCCCGCGCTGTGGCGGCGGCTGCTCAGGCGTGGGTAGCGGCTACTCCCCACGCCCGCCGGCCTCGCCCGACGTGGCTAGGGCGCGCTCAGGTACACGCGCTCCGGCGCCACGCGGATGATCACGCGCTGTTCGCCCGGCTTGCGCAGCGGATAGCTGTCCGCGTCCATGTACTTCTTCGCCATCGCGTCGATGTGCTCGTCCGCGCCCTCCTGCGTGCGCTCCGCCACCGTGCCGCGGATTTCCACGTATTCGTAGGGGTTCTCCATGTTCTGTACCGTCAGCGTCACCCGAGGGTCGCGCTCCAGGTTGCTCGGCCACGCCCGGCCCTCCGCCGAGTTCAACACCGGCTGGCCCTCCTGCACGTCCACCCACACCGGAGCCGCGTGCACCGTGCCGTCCTTGCGCAGTGTCGAAACCACACAGAAGTTCTTGCCCTGCAGCAGCTGCTCGGCCTTCCCATCCACCGTTGCGCTCATCCTCTCGACCCTTTCTCCTGAGTTGCCGAAGTGTTCGCAGTCACGTTACGACGACCGCGGTCCGGATCGGGTGTTCACAACGCCATAGGCGCTCTAGTTGCGGCTCAGGCCCGTGGCCGAGTGCGCCGGCGGGATCTTCCCCAGCGCCACGAGCTTGCCGTTGTTCAGCTGGAACGTCACGTGCGCTTCGCCGCCGCCGGGGTTCACCAGGGGGTCGTTCGGGCGATACAGCGCGTAGCCCAGCGTCACTTCGGTGTCGCCCTGGCTCACGACCTTCACAGCCGCGCTCGGCAGCTTCGTGTCCGTGCCCAAGTAGCGCCCGTTCACGAAGAAGAACGCCTGCTGTTCGTAGCCGTCCGCCGAGCCCGTGCGGGTTCCCACCATCACCCGCAGCGCTTGGTCGGAGTGGTATTCCGAGGTGTTGTTCGGGGTGTAGCCGCGGGCGCGTACCACCACCGCCGCGCCGCTCGTCCCGTTCGCCTTGCTTTCGCCTTCCGTGAAGGCCGGCTCCGGCGCCGAGCGCGTCGTCGTCGTGCCCGTCGAGGTGCTCGTCGGCGTGCTCTGCGTCTCGCTCGGCGTCGTCTGGGTGCTCGTCGTCGTGCCTGTCTGCGTGCTTTGCGTCGTCGCCGGCGTCAGCGGCGCGCTCGAGACCGTCACCGTCTTCGTCGCGCCGCCGCATGCCGCCAGCGCCAGCGCCGCGCCGCTGAGCAGCGCCCCCGCCACGCCGCGCAGCGCGATCGAGCGCTTGTTCAGGTCGCCTGTTCGCATCGCATCCATGGTATTCGCCACCCGCCGTGTCCCTCCTCGCTTCGGTTGTGCGCGCCGTCGCAGGCGCGCCGCATCCGCCCGCGTGTCGCCTTGCGCCGAAATCACAGCGGCCGAAAGGCCGCCATCCTAATAATTATTAGCCACTGCTAATATCACTGCCGTAACCTCGAACCGCCTCGGAAGGAGCAGGCCGTGAGCCGCACATCGAGCAGGAACCGTTGGACCCTCGGCATCGTCTCGGTCGCGCTGTTCATGGTCGTCCTCGACAACCTCGTCGTCAGCGTCGCCCTCCCCACGATCCACCGCGAGCTCGGGGCCTCGATCCAGGCGCTCGAGTGGACCGTCAATGCCTACGTGCTCTCCTATGCCGTGCTGCTGCTCACCGGTGCCGCGCTCGGCGACCGCTTCGGGCGAAAGCGCATGTTCCTGCTCGGGCTCGCCGTCTTCACCGCCGCCTCCGCCGCCGCCGCGCTTGCCCGCAGCACCGACCTGCTGATCGCCGCCCGCGCCGTGCAGGGCGCGGGCGCCGCGATCGTCACCCCGCTCACGCTGACGCTGCTCGCCGAGGCCTTCCCGCAGGAGCGGCGCGGCATCGCGATCGGCATCTGGTCCGGGATCTCCGGTGTCGCCGTCGCCCTCGGGCCGCTCGTCGGCGGCGCCGTCGTGCAGGGCATCTCCTGGCACTGGATCTTCTGGATCAACGTGCCCATCGGGCTGGCCGTGATCCCGCTCGCGATGCGCATCCTGCGCGAGAGCCACGGCCCCTACGGCAAACTCGACCTGCCCGGCCTCGCGCTTGCCTCGACCGGCCTGTTCGGCGTCGTCTTCGGGCTCGTGCGCGCGCAGTCGCTCGGCTGGGGCAGCGCCCCGATCCTCGCCTCGCTGCTGCTCGGCCTGCTGCTGCTCGCCGGGTTCGTGCTGTGGGAGCGGCGCACCCCCGAGCCGATGCTGCCCATGTACTTCTTCGCCAAGCGCTCCTTCGCCGTCACCAACGTCGCCTCCTTCGCCATGTACTTCGGCATGTTCGGCTCGATCTTCTTCCTCTCCCAGTACATGCAGAACGTGCTTGGCAACACGCCGCTGCAGGCCGGGCTCAAGCTGCTCGTCTGGACCGGCGGCACGATGGTCGTCGCGCCGCTGGCCGGGGTCTTCTCCGAGCGCTTCGGCAGTCGCCTGTTCATGTTCGCCGGACTCTCGCTGCAAGCCGGGGCGCTCGCCTGGCTGAACTCCATGACCGCCACGCACCTCGCCTACTCGCGGATGCTCGTGCCCTTCTTCATGGCAGGCGCCGGCATGGCGCTCGTGTTCGCCCCCTCCGCCAACGCCGTGCTCTCCTCCGTGCGCACCGATCAGGCCGGGCAGGCCTCCGGCGCCAACAACGCCATCCGCGAGGTCGGCGGCGTGCTCGGCATCGCCGTGCTCGCCACCGTCTTCACCGGCTCCGGCGCCTACACCTCGCCGCAGGCCTTCGTCGACGGGCTGATCCCCGCCATCTGGGTCGGCGTCGCCGTGCTCGGGCTCGGCGCCCTGGTCGTGCTCGCGCTCCCCTTCCGCGCCCGCGAGGGCGTCCAGGAGGGGGGCGACCGTGCCGATTCGATCGCCGCCAACGGCGTGCCCGCCGCCTCCGCACCCGCCGCCCTCGGCCGCGAGCCCCTGGCGGCCGGTGGCCAGTCGTGGTAGGAAGGGATGCGTGAGCGCCACCGCCAAGCCCGCGCGAAGACGCGTACCCGCCGCCGAGCGTCGTGAGGAGCTGATCTCCGCCGCCGTGCACGAGTTCGCGCACGGCGGCCTGCACGGGACCCCCGTCGAGCGCGTCGCCCGTCGCGTCGGCGTCGCCCAGCCCTACGTCTTCAGCCTCTTTCCCAGCAAGCGCGACCTGTTCCTCGCTGCGCTGCAGCGCAGCTTCGAGCGCGTCGCCCAGACCTTTCGCGACGGCGCTCGCGACTTCGCCGAGGGGCGCACGCCCGCCGACTGCGAGGACGAGCTCACCGCCATGGGCCTCGCCTACAAGGAGCTGCTCGTCTCAGACCGCGACTACCTCATGCTCCAGCACCAGTCCTACGCCGCCTGCGACGACGAGGTCGTGCGCGACCTCGTGCGCCGATGCTATGCCGAGCTCGTGCACCTCGCGCAGGAGCTGTCCCGCGCCGAGCCCGAACGGATCGACGACTTCTTCCGGCACGGCATGGCCCTCAACGTCGCCGCCGCCCTCGGCGTCGAGGATCTCTCCGTCGGCTGTCAATGGGTCGCCGACGAGCTGCGCCGCTCGCCTGCATAGGTCGGCGCGTATTTACGGTGCCGCGCCTCGGCCCCGATTCCTCGACACCGCCAGCGGGTAGCATGAACGCAGGGCATGTCCGCATCCGCACAGACACCCGGCAGCTCGCAGCCCAATGTCCCGCCCGGAGTCGGGCCCGGGGGTCAGGCAGGCGCCGGGGGCGGGATCGGCAAGCGCAGCCGGCGCGAGACCGTGCGCACCGCCGCGCTCGTCATCCTCGCCATCCTGATCACGCTGTTCGCCGTCTTCAACCTCAATCAGGTCAAGGTCAGCTACGTCTTCGGCTCCGGCCGGGCGCCGCTGATCATCGTGATCGTCATCTCCGTGCTCGTCGGGATTCTGCTCTGCTACGGCGCCCAGCGACTGCCGCGGCGCAAGCAGCAGGCCGCCCGCAAGTAGCCCCGCGACCCGCGGACCCGCAGGCAGAGTCCGGGCCTAGATCTCTTCTTCGACCAGCAGAGCCGCTGCCTGCTCGGCGCCGATGAACGGCGCCAGCACGATGTAGGTCAGGTAGTCCGAGAGCACCGACAGCAGCTGGATCTGCCCGCTCGCCACCTGGCAGCGGATCGTGTGCGAGAGCGCTCCCGCCACGCCCTGAACCACCAGCACGCTGCGCGCCTGATCCGGGGCCCCCTCCGTCAGGCGTGCCGCGATCCCGTAGGCCAGGCGCAGGTTGCGCGCCACCGCGTCGGGTCCCGCCGCGAACGCCCCTTCCGCGATCGTGTGCGCGTAGATCGGGCGGTCCGCCAGGTAGCGCATCAGCTCTCTGATCGTGCGACGCACCGCCCGGGGCCACTCCGTGCCGCGCAGGTCCGGATCGCTCGCGAGGCCCTTCAGCTGATCGCCCAGCATGTCCAGCGCCGCCAGGAAGCACTCGTCCTTGCCGTCGAACAGCTCGAAGAACGCATCGATCGGGACCTCGGCAGCATCGGCGATCTGCGGGGCGCTCAGCTCGCGGTAGCCCTCCAGCACCGCCAGGCGCAGCGCCTGCTCCAGCAGGCGCGTGCGCTCGTCGGGCGGGACCGCGCCGTAGCCGTTCGCGCCCGCGCCGTTCGGCGCCTTGCGGCCCTGTGCGAGGGCGATGCGCGCACGCTCGGACAGGCGCTCCGCGAGCTGTTTCGCCGCCGGGGTCTGGAACAGCAGCGTCCAGCGGAACATCTCCTCCGCCAGCTTCGGCGCCGTCTCCGCCGAGCCCTCGCGCAGGCACCTCGACATCGCCGCGTGCAGTCCGCCCGCGATCCCACGGATCACCGGGCCCGGCAGCGGGCTCGAGGTCGAGGCGTGCTCGAAGCAGGTCGAGAGCATCTGCTCGAACGTCGCCGAGGCCCGGCGCAGGCGCAGCAGCGCCGGCGCGCCCACCTTCGGCGCCTCCAGGATCACAAGGCTCGCGCTGTTCCAGTTCGTGCTGATCGCCGCGCCCAGCTCGCCGAAGGCCGCCTGCAGACGATCCTCCACCTCGCCGCCCGCGTTGCGGTATGCCGCGCTCACGCGCCCCGCCCCACGGCCCGCGATCAGGTCGTACGTCGCCAGGAAGCACTCCTGCTTGTTCGCGAACTGCTCGTAGAACGAGCGCCGCGAGACGCCCGCCAAGCTCACGACCTGCTTCACGCTCGTGCGCTCGTAGCCGTTCGCCGCCACCGCCTCGATCATCGCTCCGTACATGCGGGTGCGTTGGTTGCGCACCACCGCCTCTTGGCCCAGCCGGTGGGGCCCGTGGGGCAAGCGCTGATACAGGGGAGCCACCGCCGTCTTGCTCGCGCCCGCGCTCACTCCGTTCCGCTCCGTCCTTGACATTCGATCCCCCAGATTGATCGCTGCCTTTCACCTGCCACCGAATCCAGTAGTCAGGATCGTTTCACGTCAGCGACACGTTGTCTACAGGCAACCGAACCAAGCGTATCCGAATGACAAGGACGGATCGTCTCTTTTAGTCAACCCTCTGGTCCGAATGCTGCCGACTGCCGGGCGGCGGGCCATGCCCGGCCGGCGGCGGCTGTCGCTGTCCGTCGCTCGCTGGGGCCAAACGGCTTTCCGAGCGCTTTTGCAATACGGGCCGGGCCGGGCCGGGCGGGGCCGAGCCTCGGCGCGGGCTCAGCGCAGGATGCCCTTCATCGCCAGGATCGCGATTCCCATCGTCACCCCGACGCAAGCCTTCAGCAGCAGTTCCATCGGCGTCGACTTTGCGCGAATGCCCGCCAGCAGCTCGAACACCACAACCGTCACCACCGCCGTACGCAGCGCCGCCGTCACGCCCGATTCCTGGCTCGCGCCCGCCACCCAGGCGATCACCAGCGCCAACAGCGGGATCGCCGCGCCGCGGACGATCGCCCAGTCGTGGCCCAGCGCCCGTGCCAGCGAGCGGGCCGTGAGCGCCTCGCCCGTCGCCAGCCGACGCCCCAGCAGGTCCGCGTAGGCGTGGGCCAGCCAGTAGAGCAGCGTCGCGATCAGCGCCGAGGCAACCGTGTCCACGTAGCTCTCGTGCCTGCCGCTCTCCGCCGCCATCAGCGCCCCCACCGTGATCACGCCGTAGACCACGCCCGCCGCGTTGCCCGCCGGGACCAGCCGTTTGCTCGTCAGCCCGCTCCGCCTCGGCGCCCGCGAGGGCCGCGAGGGCGATGCCGTCTCGCCGCCGGTGTCGCCGCTGCCGCTCGCAACCTCGCTTTTACGTACCATTTAGAGGTCCCGTCAGCGGGTCTTTAGAGAGGCGAGGGAGCATGCTCGGAGTGGGGCGCAGCGTCAGACAGAAGGTAGTCGCCGGAGCGGCCGTAGCCGTTGTGCTCGCCGGCGGGGCCTTCGCCGCCGTTTCCGCCACCGGGCAGAGCAATGGCCACGAGCGCCACGCCCACCGGCGCGGCCCCCATGGACCGCGGCACCTGCGCCCGCAGGATCTGCAAGCCGCCGCCGACTACCTGGGCGTCTCGACCGACCAGCTCACCCGCGAACTCGGGTCCTCCAGGTCGCTCGCCCAGATCGCCGATGCCCACAGCGGCAAGTCCGCACAGGGTCTCACCGAAGCGATCATCGCCTCGCGCAAGGCGCGTCTCGGCAAGCTCGCCTCGAGGCTGCCCAAGCGCATCGGCGCCGAGGTCGCCCGGACCGGCCGGGGTGGGGCCGGCGCATCGGGCAAGGGCGGCAGCGCTGCGCAGGCGCAGGGCCTCTCCAGGCTCGGCCTGTTCACCGCCGCGGGCCATCTTGGGAGCGCCGCCGCCGACTACCTCGGCCTCACGCCTGCACAGCTGCGCGGGCAGCTGCAGTCCGGCAAGACGCTCGCGCAGCTTGCCGAGGCAACGCCCGGCAAGTCGAAGGCCGGGCTGATCGACGCGCTGGTCGCCGCCAAGCAGGAGCGCCTCGCGGGCAAGCTCGCCAAGAAGCGGCTCACGCAAGCCCGCGCCGCCCGCAAGGCGCAGCGTCTGCACAAGCGCGTCGAGTTGCTCCTCGCTCGCAAGTTCGCCACTCGCTGAGCCGAGCAAATTCGCGCGCAGCGCCGAGGCCGGCGCTAAAGCAGTCGTCCGCCCGTGCCGAAAGATGCCGCGGAAGGCCACAGGTCATCCGGGTAGAGGGCGACCGTGGGGCTAGTGTCTCGGCCCCCGGTCGCTCCGTAAATCCCATTGAGACATCGACGTGCCTCGTCTGCCTTCGGTCAGGCAGAGATTTGTGGCAGGCTCTCCGCGCCCATGCGCGATGCCGTGATCTGCGAGCCGCTGCGAACGCCCGTCGGAGGATTCGGCGGCGTCTTCCGCGACGTGCCGCCCACGCACCTGGCTGCCACCGTGATCTCCGAGCTCGTGCGGCGCACCTCGCTGCCCGCCGCGCAGATCGAGGACGTGATCCTCGGGCAGGGCTACCCCAACGGTGAGGCGCCCGCAATCGGCCGCGTCGCCGCGCTCGACGCCGGGCTTGGCGTCGAGGTCCCGGGAATGCAGGTCGACCGCCGCTGCGGCGCCGGGCTGCAGGCGATCGTGCTCGGCTGCATGCAGGTGCAGACCGGCGCCTGCGAGCTCGTGCTCGCCGGGGGCGTCGAGAGCATGAGCCAGGCCGAGTTCTATGCCACCGGCATCCGCTGGGGCATCAAGGGCGGCGGCGTCGAGCTCGCCGACCGGCTCGCGCGCCCGCGCGTCACCGCCGGTGGGCTCCATCACGTGGTCGAGGGCGGCATGATCGAGACCGCCGAGAACGTTCGCCGCGACCACGGCGTCTCGCGCGAGGACCAGGACGCGCTCGCGCTGCGCTCGCACCAGCTGGCCGTCGCCGCGCAGGAGGACGGCACCTTCGCCGAGGAGATCGTCCCCGTGAGCGTGAAGACGCGCAAGCAGGAGCTGACGATCGAACGCGACGAGCACCCTCGCGCCGACACCACGCTCGAGCAGCTCGCGGCCCTGCGGCCGATCATGGGACGCAACGACCCCGAGGCGACCGTCACCGCCGGCAACGCCAGCGGTCAGAACGACGGCGCCGCCGTGTGCATCGTCACGCATCCCGAGAAGGCCGCCGAGCTGGGCTTGAGGCCGTTCGCGCGGCTGGTCTCCTGGTCGGTCGCCGGCGTCGCGCCCGAGACCATGGGGATCGGGCCGATCCCCGCGACCCGCAAGGTGCTCGAGCGCGCGGGCCTGTCGCTCGCCGACATGGACCTGATCGAGCTGAACGAGGCTTTCGCCGCCCAGGCGCTGGCGGTGCTGCGCGAGTGGGATCTGCCCGACGGCCTCGAGCGCGTCAACGTGCACGGCTCCGGGATCTCGCTCGGCCATCCAATCGGCGCGACCGGCGGGCGGATCATGACCACGCTGCTTCGCGAGCTGCGCCGTCGCGGCGGGCGCTACGGCCTGGAGACGATGTGCATCGGCGGCGGGCAGGGCATGGCTGCCGTGTTCGAGAACCTCGATAAGTAAGGTTCCTCGCAGCGGGGAAGCCATCTAGGGGGTTGCGACCGGTATGACCGGCGTTCTATACGGCTTGGCGCGGTTCTGCGTCAGGCATCGGTTTCAGGTGTTGATCGTCTGGCTGGTCGCGACGATCGCGCTCGTCGCGGTCTCCCACCGGCTCGGCGAAAACACGAACGACAACCTCTCGCTGCCGGGCACCGACAGCCAGCGCGCCACCGATGCGCTCGCGAAGTCCTTCCCCGACCAGTCGAACGGCTCGAGCCCGATCGTGCTGCACGCGCGCAGCGGCAAGCTGACCGACGCCAAGAACGCCGAAGCCGTCGAACAGGCCGCGAAGGGCGTCGCCAAGGAGCCGAACGTGGCCTCGGTGGTCAGCCCGCTCTCGCCGCAGGGCGCGGGCGCGCTCAGCAAGGACAAGCAGACCGGCTATCTGTCGGTCACGCTCGGCGTCAGCCCCGGCGAACTTTCGGTCACCGAAGCGCAGGAAATCATCGACGGGGCCGACCCCGCGAAGGCCGCGGGGATCGAAGTGCAGACCGGCGGCCAGCTCGGGCAGAAGGTCTCCAAGCCCGCCACCGAGTCCAGCGAGCTGATCGGGATCATCGCCGCGATGCTGATCCTCACGCTGACCTTCGGGACCGTCGTCTCGATGCTGATCCCGATCCTCAACGCCGTCATCTCGTTGCTTGCGACGCTCGCGATCATCCGCATGCTCGGCCACGTCGCCACCGTGCCCAGCGTGGCGCCCACGCTCGCGACGATGATCGGCCTCGGCGTCGGCATCGACTACGCGCTGTTCATCGTCACGCGACATTTCCGCGGCATCAACGACGGGCTCTCGATCGAGGAGTCGATCGCGCGCTCCTGCGCCACCTCCGGCGGGGCGGTGTTCTTCGCGGGGGGGACCGTCACGATCGCGCTCGTCTCGCTCGCCGTCGCGGGCATCCCGCTGATCACCACGATGGGCCTGATGGCCGCGGTCGCCGTTGTCGTCGCCGTGCTCGGCGCGCTCACGCTGCTGCCCGCCGTGCTCGCGATCACCGGGCCGCGCATCAACTCGCTGCGCGTCCGCCATCCCAAGCCCGAATCCAAGGCGCACGAAGGGCTGTGGGCGAAATGGGCGCACGAGATTGCGCGCTATCCGATCGTCGCAGGCCTCGTCGCGCTCGCGATCCTGATCCCGCTCACGATCCCGCTGCTGTCGCTGAACCTCGGCCAGCAGGACAACGCCGCGCTGTCGAGCTCGACCACCGCCCGCAAAGCCTATGACCTGCTCACCGCGAGCTTCGGACCCGGCATCAACGGCCCGCTGATCGTCGCCGCCACGCTCGGAACGCCCGCCAAGGCGCCGGCCTCGCCGCCGTCCTCGGCCTCCGGCAAGTCCTCCGCCTCGGGCAAGGGCGGTTCGAGCGCCCCCGCGGCTGCGGGTAGCGGCGGCTCGGGCACCTCGGGCTCCTCGGGCGGGGGATCGGGCAAGTCCTCCTCCTCCTCCTCCTCCTCCTCCTCCTCCGGCGGCTCGTCCTCCTCGAAGTCGGCGTCGGGGAGCACCGACCCGCGCACGGCGGACCCGCGCCTGGCGACGCTGCAGAAGGACATCTCAACGACGCCGGGCGTCGTGGCGGTGACGCCGATGCAGATCGACAAGGCGGGCACGACCGCGTACTTCAACGTGATCGCCGCGAAGGGACCGGCCGAAGAAGCGACCACTGATCTGGTGGAAAAGCTGCGCGGAAGCGTGATCCCGGGTGCGGACAAAGGCACCGACTTGAAGGCCGACGTCGGCGGCAGCACCGCGGGCTACATCGACCTTGCCTCGCGCATCTCCGAAAAGCTGCCGCTGCAGATCATCGTCGTGATCGCGCTGAGCTTCCTGCTCTTGATCCTGGCCTTCCGCACGGCGGTGATCCCGGCGCAGGCCGCGGTGATGAACCTGCTCTCGATCGGCGCCTCCTACGGCGTGCTGACCGCGATCTTCCAGTACGGGTGGCTGGCCGACGTGATCGGCCTGAACGGCGCGGTGCCGATCGTCTCCTACGTGCCGCTGTTCATGTTCGCGGTGCTGTTCGGGCTCTCGATGGACTACGAGGTGTTCCTGGTGAGCCAGATCGAGGAGCACGTGCACGCGGGCGAGGACAACCGCAGCTCGGTCGTCTCCGGCCTCGTCACGAGCGCGCGCGTGATCACGGCCGCCGCGCTGATCATGGTGTTCGTGTTCGGCAGCTTCGTGCTGAACGGCGACCCGACGATCAAGCAGTTCGGGATCGGGCTCGCGGTCGCGGTCGTGCTCGACGCGACGATCGTGCGCTGCCTGCTCGTCCCCGCGCTGATGCTGCTGATGGGCAAGGTCAACTGGTGGATGCCGAAGTGGCTGGAGCGGATCGTCCCGCACGTGAGCATCGAGGGCGCGGAGTTCTTCAAGGAGCGTGACGCCGCCGCGCTCGGCGCCGGCCCCGCGAAGCCCGCCGGCGCAGCTGCCGCCCCCGAGCTCTGAGCTTCCGTCCGCGCAGCGCGGACGCGCGGGCCGTTAGAGCACTATCTGCGTGCAGATGAAGTTCGCGGCGAGGCGCTCGCCGCGGAACACTTCGACCTCCCAGACGTGCGTGCGCGAGCCGATGTGAAGCGCCTTGCCGAGCGCGGTGAGCTCGTCGCCGTCCTTGGCCGAGGCCAGCACGTTGATCTTCAGCTCGACCGTCGTGAAGCCCTTGCCCTCGGGCAGGTGGCGCATCGTTCCCCAGGCGGCGACGGTGTCCGCGAAGGCGACCCAGGCCCCGCCGTGCACGTAGCCCATCGGGTGCAGGTGGCGCTTGTCGATCGGCATCCGCCCGCGCACGTGCTCGTCGGTGATCTCGGTGAGCTCGATGTCGAGGTTGCCCGGGAAGCTGCCGGGCAGCATCTGCGTGCTCAGCTCGGGCGTGATCGCCTGGTTGGTGGCGTCGGTCACGGCGAGAGAGCCTAGAGGACGCGGATCGACCGGGCCCACGTGGGGCGACGCGTCGAGCGCGCCGCCCCGCAGGACTCGGATCTCGGCCGTGGCCTAGAAGATCACGTCGAAGGTGCTGCTTTCGTTCAGGAGCACCGTCGCGTTGCCGGAGAAGGTGCTTTTCGTGAACGTGAACGTCCCGGGCTCGTCGCCCGCGGCGTTGTCGGAGGCCACGCGCACCCCGGCCTCGGTCTGGCCGGAGATCTTCGCGCCGGTGGCGCTCGACTCCGAGGACAGCGTCTGGCCTTCGTACTGCGGCAGTTCGATCCCGACCTCGCCGGGGCCGGTGATCGTGTCGCTCTTCAGCAGCGCATCGCCCTGGTCGAGCACCATGCCCTCGTAGCGGTTGGCCGAGAAGGCGTCCTTGCTCAGCGTCAGCTCGGGTGAGCCGGGCTGTTTGGCGCTTTCGGAGAGGTAGTAGGCGCCGATGTCGTTGCCGCCGATCGTCGAGCTCGAGACGCTCGAACCGGGGGCGGCGCCGAAGAACAGCAGGCCGGTCGATTGGGTCTGCGAGAAGCCTTCCGGGCCGCACGATGAGTGGTTGCACTCGTTGCCGGAGACTTTCGAGGACTTGATCTTCGCGGTGCCGCCTTCGCTGACCTGGATGCCGTTCTGGGCGATCGCCGGTGTCGCGCCGGCGCCGATCACGGTCGTGGTGGCGATCGCCGCGGTCGACCCCGCGCCCGCAATCGTGATGCCGTTCTTCTGGTATTCGCTGACGGTTACGCCCTTCAGCTTCAGGTTGCCGGCTTCGGCGGGTTTCGTGCGCGTCGTGCCGGCCTGGATGCCGACGCCGCTCTGGCAGCCGTTGATCGGCGAGGCGCCCGCGCCGTTGACGGTCACGTTCGTGGCCTTCAGCGTGGCGGCGCCCGCGACGCGGATGCCGTACATGCTCGGACCGCAGGTGCCGCTCGGCCACTTCGCTTCGACGGTCAGGCCCGAGATGCTGACGGTCCCGGCTTTGCAGATCGAGATCTCGTCCTGGTCCGGCGAGAAGCCCGCTTCGGCGGCGGCTTTGTCACAGACGGTTTCGCTGTTGGCGGGAGACGGCGGCAGTGTGACTTTCGCCGACCCCGGCGTGCCCGCGACTGTGAGCTTCGTCGCTTTGGTGATGCTGAGCTGTTCGGGATAGGTGCCCGGGCAGACGATGATCTGCGCGGCCGAGGCGTTGATCGCGCCCTGGATCGAGCCGTAGGCCGGCTGCGTGCAGCTTTTGCCTCCCACGGTCACGGGTGCGCTGTTGGATACGTAGACGCTCGCGGCGTTCGCCGCCGCTGGTATGACGAGACCGCACACCACCGCACAGGCGGGGATGAGCGAGCGAGTCCTTGCTGTGAACACGTTTCTCCCTTGTACTCGTTGACAGGTACTGACCTCGTCCGTGACCTGCTTCGCGCCTCTGGCAAGCACATGGGCGCGCGTGCGCGCGCATTTGCCGCCACCCCTCCAGGTGGTCCCCCCAAGGAACGATTCCGAAGACCCTAACTTGTCGTGTCAATTGAAGCAAGGCGCGTTCACATCGCGGTCACGAGGCGCACCTCGATCGAGTGGACCGACGCCCGGGGCGCGCCGTCGGGATCGAGGCGCTATACACGTGTGGTGTCGATGAGCGATTCGACGCCTCTCTACGACCTCTCGGGGCTGGACTTCTGGGCGCAGACGCCGGTCGTGCGCGGCGAGGCCTTCGCACGGATGCGCAGCGAGCAACCGATCTCCTGGCACCGTCAGCCGGACGCGACGATGTTGCCGCAGGAGGAGGGGACCGGCGGCTACTGGGCGGTCATGCGCTACGAGGACGTGCGCACGGTCTCGCGAGATCCCGAGACCTTCTGCTCGGGTGCGGGCGTGTTGTTCGAGGACGCGCCGCCCGAGCTGCTGGAGGCCTCGCAGTCCTTCCTGGCGATGGACGATCCGCGCCACGCGAAGCTGCGCAAGCTCGTGAGCGTCGCGTTCACGCCGCGACAGGTGAAGCTGCTGGACGACGGGATCGGCGCCGACGCCGCGGAGATCGTCGCCGGCTTGGAGCAGGAGGGCGACTTCGTCGAGCTGGTCTCAAAGCGCCTGCCGCTGATGACGATCATGCGGATGCTCGGCGTCGAGGATGCGGACCGCGAGCATCTGGCCGACGCGGCGGATGCGCTGGTGTCGGTCAACGACCCGCAGTTCCTCGCCGGGAGGGATCCCCTCGCGGTGTCGGGCGAGTCGCTGTTCGCGCTGCACGCCGCCGCGAAGGAGCTCGTCGCCGACCGTCGCGACGCGCCACGCGATGACCTGATGTCGGGTCTCGCGAACGCCAAGGTCGACGGCGAGCGGCTGAGCGAGGATGAGATCGCGGCCTTCTTCGTGCTGCTGGCGGTCGCGGGCAACGACACGACACGGCAGACGACCTCGCACGCGATTCGGGCCTTGAGCGACTTTCCCGAGCAGCGCCGTGCTCTGCTCGGCGACCTCCAGGGCGGAATCGACGCCGCGGTCGAGGAGTTCATCCGCTGGGCGACGCCGGTGATGAGCTTCCGTCGCACCGCGACCCGCGACACCGAGCTGTGCGGTCAGTCGATCGCCGCGGGTGAGAAGGTGGTGATGTTCTACTCATCGGCGAATCGCGACGAGCAGGTCTTCTCCGAGCCGGAGCGGCTCGACCTGCGGCGCGATCCGAACCGTCACGTCGGCTTCGGCGGGGGCGGCCCTCATTTCTGCATGGGCGCGCCGATCGCCCGCACCCAGCTGCGTGCGATCTTCCGCGCGCTGCTCGGCGCCCGCCCGGAGGTCGAGGTCGGCGAGCCGCGCTATCTGGTGGGCAACTTCATCAACGCGATCGCCGAGCTGCCGGTTCGCTTCGGGCCTCGGCGCTGATCTTCGACCACGGCGCCCGCGCCATGCGGGAGCGCCTGGGGCAGGTCTAGAATCGCGCTTGGCCGGGGGTCGACCGAGGAGGCGACGAGTTCCTATGAGCACCGATCGCCGAAGGACCGGTGACGAGGCGAAGCCTGCCAAACGGCGCGCGAAGTCTCAGAAGGCGCCTGCCGCCTCGGCGAAGGCCGGGTCCGCCGTGAGCGCCGGGAGCGCGACTCCTGTCAAGCAGGGCGTGAAGCCGAAGGAGGAGCCTGCGGCCTCGGCGCGGCAAGGGCAGGCCGATGCGGCCCACTACGCCTTCGTGGAGGCGGTGCTCGGGGGTATCGATGCAGCCCAGCGGATCTCGCTCTACGGTCCGCTGCTGAAGGTCTGGTCGCGCAAGGAGAACACGAATCGCCGCCGCGCGCAGGTGGCGCCCGCGTATGTGATCGGGTGGCTGCTGTTCGACGCGCTGCTGCTGTTCGCGAGCCCGCTCTGGATCGGCTCGGAGGTGGCGTCGATCGTCTGTGCGGCGATCGCGGGATATCGCTTCCTGGACATCGTCCTGTTCCAGCTCGAGGTGATGCTGAGTCGCAAACCGGAGCACAAGGTGTTCGCGGCCTTCGAGCGGAGCTTGATCCTGCTGGCACTCAACGTCGTGGAGTTGACGCTGATCAGCGGCGTCTGGCTGCGGGCGGCGGGGCTCGGCGGCACGACCGCATCGTGGTTCGCGGGCTTTCTGCTGACGACGCTGATGGGCACCCCCGACAAGCCGTCGGGCTACGGTGTGACAGCGGGAACCGAGACCGATATTGCGACCGTGGCCACGATCTGCGGCGCGCTGCTGCTGCTCGTCGGCGGCGTCGGTCTACTGATCGGGCTGCTCTCCCAGAAGTTCAGGGAGTACCCGGGAGAGTGAGGGGCGAGGAGAGTTGGGCTCCACTTTTGACACCCCACGACCGCAGGCCTGAGAGCCCAGCAGCGGACTCGAACCGCTGACCCCTTCCTTACCATGGAAGTGCTCTACCAACTGAGCTAGCTGGGCAGGAGAGCGCACTGTACCGCGCGGGCGGCGCGGGGCGGGCGCGAGCGGATGCCGAGGACCGCCGCCGCGGCGGCGAGCGCTCAGTCCTTGGGCGTGACGGTGGTGACGGGCAGGCCCATGCCGGTGATCTTGCTGGGCAGATCGAGGCGCAGCCAATGAGAGAGCTTGGAGGGGAGCGTGGAGATGATGACCTCGTCAAAGCCCCGCAGGTTGATGGCGTCTTCGACGGCGGCGATCGGGTCAGTCGAGCCGACGATCCCCTCGACGGGCGCGCCGACGGCATCGCTGAGCGCGGGGACGGCCTGCTCGATGACTCCCTTGGCTTTGCCGCCGCCCTGATCCTCGGGGTCGACGACCTTGTGCAGCCCGGGGGCGGGGTTGGGGACGAGCAGCGTGAACGTGGCCTTGCCGCGCTGCGCACGCTCGCGCACGGCATCGAGCAGCGGCTGCGTGGCGGCCGTCTTGTAGGCAACAACGAGCACCCTCGCGCCAACCTCGGAAGACGACTCCATCTTCGGCTCCTTTTTTTTTGATGATCGATCGATGACTGCGAAGCGATGCGGCACCCGACACGGATCGGCGGGCCGGATGCCGCCTTTGTGTTCCTACCCGCATCCGCTGGATCTCTCCCCTTCCTCATGCGGCTAGGCTCCAGCGCGTGCGCGTGCGCGTGACAGAGGACTCGCTGGAAGTGCTGCTGGCGCGCTGGGAGAAGGTGCTCGGACTGATGAAAGACATCCGCGTGCCGCTGGGCGACGTGAGCGATGTGCGCTTGGTCGAGCGCCCGATGCGCGAGGCGGCGGGCTCGGGTCTGAAAGCGGGTCTGCGGCTGCCGGGTCTGCGCTACGTGGCGCGCACGATCCGCCTGGATCGGGCGATCGTGGTCAAGCGCGGCCTGCCGGGGCTCGCGTTCTCGGTGCAGAACCACGCGCCGCTGGAGAGCGTGCTGGTGAGCACGCCGGATGCCGAGCAGTTGGCAAAGCGGCTGCGCTCGGGGCGCGCCACGGCGGGAGGCGGCGCGCAGCCGAAGGGCTGATCGGAGGGCCGGGTCGCTCGCGCGGGACATGCGTGTCCTCGCGCGGTCGTGCCTTGGCGAGCGTCAGCGGGACTCGTTCGCTCGCTGCGAGGAGCTGAGCACGTCGGCGCCGAGCACCGCGTCGACCTCGAGCTGCGCGGTGGCGATCACCCGCGCGACCATCATGTACTGCCCGATCACGAGCAGCAGTTGAACGATCTCGGCAGGGCTGAAGCGAGCGCTCATCGCGGCGAAGGTCGACTCGTCGGGGCCGGCGTCGAGGACGACCTGCCCGGTGAAGCGCACGACCAGCCGCCCATCCTCGCCGAGGGCAGGGGCGTCGACTTCGTCGGCCTGCATCGCGGCAACCTGCTCGGACGTGCCGCCGAGCGCAAGTAGGATCGGCACGTGCTGCGCCCACTCGTACTCGGCTCCCGGCGTCAGTCGCGAGACCCGCAGGATCGCGAGCTCGCGCAGCACGGGATCGAACAGCCGCCCGTCGAGGCAGTCGCCGCCGAAGCGCAGCCAGTTCACGAACGAGCCCTGCGCGTTTGCGACGGTGCCGAACACCGCGAGCCGGGGCAAGCGCTCGAGCGCGCCACGGACCTTGGGGTCGGCCTCGGCGGGATCGAGCACGGGAATGCGAGCCACGGCGAGGGACCCTACCGGAGGCCACTCGGGCGGCTCCGCCCTGGACGACGGTGTCAGACCACGGCGGCGGCCGGGGTCGAGCCGCTCGCCTGCGGGTCGGGGTTGCGCCCGACGAGCAGCGCGAGCGCGGCCCCGACGAGCGCGACGACGAACCCGACCCACATGCCGGCGTGCAGGCCGCCCATGAAGGAGGCGTGCGCGGCTTCGGTGACGCGTTCGCTCACGCCCGCCTCTCGCACGACGAAGCACGCGAGCACGACCAGGCCCGCGGCGCCGAAGCCGAGCACGTAGGC
The DNA here is from genome assembly GCA_036267655.1 of Solirubrobacteraceae bacterium. Taxonomy (GTDB): domain Bacteria; phylum Actinomycetota; class Thermoleophilia; order Solirubrobacterales; family Solirubrobacteraceae; genus Palsa-744. The sequence goes on along the minus strand of DATAVP010000017.1, from coordinate 28,857 downwards.
GCTGCCCCAGCCGTGGCCCTGCGCCTTGATCAACGCCCAGATCAAGAGGAACAGCCCGACGGTCAGAAGCAGCACCCCCGGGCTGTCGAACCCGTCGACGTTCTTCTCATCGCGGGACTCGCTCACGAACCTGAGCGCGAACAGGGCGGCGAGCAGGCCGAGGGGAAGGTTCAGCAGGAAGATCGACTCCCAGGAGACATGTTCGACGAGCAGCCCGCCGATGATCGGTCCCGAGGCCACGGCCAGCGCCGAGGAGCCGCCCCAGATGCCGACGGCCTGGTTCAGCTTCTCGGCCGGGAAGGAGGCCCGCAGCAGCGCGAGCGTGTTCGGCATCAGCAGCGCACCCGCGAGGCCCTGCAGGACGCGGAAGGCGATCAGCACGTTGGTCGAGCCCGACAGCGCGCAGCCGAGCGAGAACAGCGCGAACCCGACGACGCCCGAGATGAAGACGCGCTTGCGCCCGAAGCGGTCGCCGAGCTTGCCCCCGAGGATCAACGTCACCGCGAGCGCGAGCAGATACCCGTTCGTGACCCATTGCAGGGCCGGGAGCGAGGCGTGCAGGTCCTTGGCGATCGTGGGGTTCGCGACGCTGACGACGGTCCCGTCGAGACCGACCATCATCACGCCGAGCGAGACGGCGATCAGCGTCAGCCAGGGGTTGCCCCGTGAGCCCCTGTGAAGTGAGAGAGGGACCGGGCTTTGTCGAGAGAGGCTGTCGCGGCCATAGGATCTCCTGGTCTGTGGCAAGCTAAGTGGTATTCAACTGTACCGCTTCTGATCGGGATGACCTCCAAGCCAGCCATACGCGCCGACGCGCGCCGCAACCGTGACGCCGCGATCGATGCCGCGGTGGAGCTGCTCGCGCGCAAGCCCGACGCCTCGATGCTCGAAGTCGCCGACGCGGCTGAACTGGGACGCACCACGCTCTACCGACACTTTCCTGCCCGCGAGGATCTACTCCTCGCGATCTTCGAACGCATCTTCGAGGAGGCTCGCGCGATCACGGCGGCGGCCCTCGCGGCGGGGGGGACGCCCGCCGATGTCCTGCGCCGCGTCGCGAGCGAGATCGTCGCGATCGGCGCCCGTTACCGATTCCTCGAAGCGCACCGTGGTCTCAGCCAGCGCGTGCTCGAGCAGAGTCGCAACGACGACGAGCCGCTGATGGAGTGGATACGCGACGCCCACGCTCGCGGCGAGCTCGCGCCCGAGTTGACCCCCGAGTGGATCTTTCAGATGACGATCGCGTTGGCGATGCAGGCCAACGAGGAGGTCTACTCCGGCACGATCGAGCAGGAGCTCGCGGTTCGCCTGCTCGGCGAGACGCTCGTGCGCGCGTTCGTGCGGTAGCGCAGAGCGAAGCAGGACATCGTCGTGCTCAGCCGCTCACCCGCTTGCTGTGAAGACGCTCGGCCAGCCGGCTGGAGAGGGCCATGATCGTGAGCGCCGGGTTGGCTGAGCCCTGGGTCGGCATCACGCTGCCGTCGGCGATGAACAGGTTGGGCACGCCCCAGGCGCGGTGGTCGGAGTCGATCACACCGGTCTCCGGGCTGCCCGACATCGCGCACCCGCCGACCAGGTGGGCGTAGCGGTCGATCGTGAGGATGTCCTGAGCTTCGGCGGCGCCGAGGATTTCGTGCAGCTTGTTCTTGGCGTAGGCGACGTTCGCCCGGTCGTTCTCGCACTGGCTGTAGTCCAGGCGCGCGACGTGCATCCCGTTGTGGTCGCGCTCATCGGCGAGGGTGACGCGGTTCTCCGCCTGCGGCAGCAGCTCGGCAAGGACGCCGATCGTGTACCAGTGGTTGTAGTCGCGCATGTACTCGCGAAGCGCCTGTCCCCAGTGCCCCTCGGCGAGCACGTGCTCGGCCCAGCCGATCGGCAGCGGGCCGACGGTCTGGATCGAGAAGCCGCGCGCGAAGCCGCGCCGCTGGTCGGTCTCGTAGAACTGCTCGCAGTTGATCTCGGGCGGCGGCGCCTTGTACATGCGCATCTCTTCGGGAAAGCGGCCCGCCGCTTGCGGGGCGCCCTGCACCATGATCCCCCGCCCGACGAGGTCGTTCTCGTTGGCCAGCCCGTTCGGAAATCGCGGGCTGGTCGAGTGCAGCAGCAGCCTCGGCGTCTCGATCGAGTATCCGGCTACGGCGATCGCATCGGCGGCCTGGAAGCGCTCGGTGCCTTCATGGAAGTAGGTGACGCCTGTGCAGCGGCCCGCTTGGTCGGTTTCGATTCTCGTCACCATGCAGTCGGCGCGGACCTCCACGCCGTGCTCCAGTGCGTCGGGGATGTGGGTGATCAGCGGTGAGGCCTTTGCGTTCACCTTGCAGCCCTGCAGGCAGAAGCCACGATAGATGCAGTGGGGACGGTGCCCAAAGGACCCGTTGGCGATCCCGACCGGGCCGACGCGCATCTGTATCCCCAGACGTCGGGCGCCTTCCGTAGCGCGCAGCGCGCCCGCGCCGACGGGGTGCGGTCCGTGCGGGTAGCCGTGAGGATCGCCCCAAGGCCAGAACTCGCCGGCGACGGGCAGCTCGCGCTCCAAGCGCTCGTAGTGGGACTTCAGGTCCTCGTAGGCGATCGGCCAGTCCGCGGCGAGGCCGTCGCGGCTGTAGACCTCGAAGTCGGAGGGGTGAAAGCGCGGGGTGAACCCGGCGTAGTGGATCATCGAGCCGCCTACGCCGCGGCCGCAGTTGTTCTTGCCGAGCTCGACCGGGTCTTCGCCGCCGATCACCCGTGGCTCGTTCCAGTACAGCTCGTGCGCGCCCGCCTCGTCGGAGACCCAGTCCTCGTCGGGATCCCAGAACGGGCCGGCCTCGAGCACCAGCACCCGCCAGCCCCTGCGCGCCAACCGCTGCGCGAGCGTTGCGCCGCCCGCGCCAGCGCCGACGATCAGCATGTCGACCGGCTCCTCGGGGCGGTAGTGGCGCATCCGCTCGCGCCCGGGAACGCCGCGGCGGTGGGGATCGAGCAAGAACGCCGAATCGTTTTCGGGCGGACGTAGCGCGCCCTTCAGCGCCACGCGCAGCCGCTCTCTCACTCGAGCCCCCGCTCGCGAACGTCGGAGACGGGGTCCGGGGCGAACTCCGGCGGGGCCTCCCAGTGCTCGCGCTGCCCGGCGCCGAGCCGCGCGTACCCGCGCGGGTAGGCGGGACCGCCAAAGCCGATCTCATTCCACGCCCACGGGTGCGCGTAGAACGCGCTGAGCACGCCGCGCATCACGACGCCCCACGCCTTGCCGACCGGCAGCTCCCATCGCAAAGAGCCTTCGGAGAACTGTTCCACGATCTCGTGCTGGAGCTCTGAGCCCGCCGCGGCGAAGCCATCCTCGCTGCCGGCCTCCCGGGCGCTCTGATCAAGGGCGGCGGCAACTCGGCGCCAGGTCTCGGGATCTGGCGGCATGTCGTGATGGCGGTAGCCGTCCAGCCGCCCGGCGGCGAGCTTGGCGTCGACCATCTCCAGCACAGGGATTCGCGGCTCCGCGAACTGACCGGTGACGATGTCGCAGAACGCGCCGAGCGTTCGTGCCTCGGCCTCGTCGAAGAAGCTGATCTCGGGGACCTGTGCGACTCGCTCCAGCACGACCCGGCGGGTGCGCGGATCCCAGTGGTCGACGCCCGCCAGCACGTCGTAGTCGGGGTAGCGCCCGCGCATCTGTGGCGTGGTGCCGCGACGTTGGTGCGGCAGCCCGGGGGGAGGGCCAGGACTCGTGTCCCCGCCCCGCTGGGGCAGATGCCCGGCGCCCCTGGCGGTCTCGCTCTCGGCCATCGCGGCTCAGCGCTCCCGGTCGGCCAGTGCCGCCGCCAACCCCATCGCACCGACCAGCGCCAGCGAGCCAGGCGCCAGCAGGGGTGGGCCCATCACGATGTTGTAGAGCGGCTCCGAGAACCCGCCGGGGCGCTTTCTAACGCCTTGCACGTGGGTGTAGACGCCGATCAGCCCGTCCAGGCAGTAGAGCGCCGAGACCGCGGGCAGCACGGTTGTCGCCGCACGCCGGGACCGCATGCCGGCAAGGCCGGCGGCGCTCAGCAGCGGCGAGAGCGCGACCGGCGTCCACATCCACTTGTCGCCGAAGGAGCCGCGGAAGTGCTCGAAGTAGATCTCGAGTCCGAGCGGCAGCGCACTGAATGCGGTCGCGGCGGCCAGCGTCCGCTGCGCCCGCCCACGGCGCAGGTTGCCGAGCAGACGTGCCGCGCTCATCGGCCGGGCAGTATCTCGGGCAGCTTCTGGCGGATCGACTGGGCGATGATCCGGCGTCGGCCGGGGTCGCCGTGCAGGACCGCGGAGGCGAACGAGCGGGCCTGCTCGATCGAGATGTGAGGTGGCAGCGGCGGCACCTCCGGATCGCAGATGACCTCCAGCACTGTCGGGCGGTCGCCGGCGAGCGCCCGGTCCCAGCACGCCCCGATCTGCTCGGGGTCGTCGGTGCGGATCCCGTTCAGGCCGATCATCTCTGCCCAGCGCGCGTAGGGCACGTCAGGCAGCTCCTGGGACTCAACGAACTTCGGATCGCCCGACATCGCCCGCTGCTCCCAGGTCACCTGGTTCAAATCGCGGTTGTTCAGAACCAGGACGATCAGTCGCTGGTCGGCCCAGCGCTCGCGGTACTTGGCGATCGTGATCAGCTCGGCCAGGCCGTTCATCTGCATCGCGCCGTCGCCGACCAATGCGATCACCGGCCGGTCGGGGTGCGCGAACTTTGCGGCGATCGCGTACGGAACGCCGGGGCCCATCGTCGCGAGGGTCCCCGACAGCGAGGCCTGCATCCCGGCGCGCAGCTTCACGTCGCGTGCGTACCAGTTGGCCGCCGAGCCGGAGTCCGAAGTCAGGATCGCCCCATCCGGCAGCCGCTTTGAGAGCTCGTGGAAGATCAGTTGCGGGTTGACCGGCTGCGCGGGCTCGAGTGCACGGCGCTCGATCACCTGCCACCACACGCCGACGTTCTTTTCGACCTTCTCCCGCCAGGAGCGATCCTGCTTTCGCTCGAGCAGCCCGAGCAGTGCTTTGAGCGTCAGGGCGCTGTCGCCGACGAGGTTGACCTCCATCGGATAGCGAATGCCGAGCATCCGCCCATCGAGGTCGATCTGAACGCCGCGCGCCTTGCCCTCTTCCGGCAGGAACTCCGAGTAGGGGAAGCTCGAGCCGACCATCAGCAGCGTGTCGCAGTCCTGCATCAGGTCCCAGCTCGGCCGCGTGCCGAGCAGACCGATCGAGCCGGTCACAAACGGCAGGTCGTCCGGGACCGCGGCCTTTCCGAGCAGCGCCTTCGCGACCCCGGCGCCGAGCGTGTCGGCGACTTCGATCACCTCTTGGGTTGCGTGCAGCGCGCCCGCTCCGACCAGCATCGCGACCCGCTCGCCGGAGTTGAGTATCTCCGCCGCTTGGCGCAGCTGATCCTCGTCGGGCCTCACCTGCGGAGGGGTGAACCCAGGTCCGGAGTGAACCGTGCCGTGTGCGTGCGGTGGCGTCTGCACGGCGGGCTCCATCTGCAGGTCGTTGGGCACGATCACGCACGTGACAGTTCGCTCGGAGAGGGCGATCCGCATCGCGCGATCGATCAAGTGACGCACCTGACCTGGCTCGGTGGCCATCTGCACATACTCGTGCGCAACATCCTTGAACAGCGTCGTCAGATCGACCTCCTGCTGATAGTTGCCGCCGAGGCCAAGCCGGGCCTGCTGCCCCACGATGGCCACCACCGGCTGATGGTCGAGCTTCGCGTCATAAAGGCCGTTGAGCAAGTGGATCGCGCCGGGACCGGAGGTCGCCAGGCACACGCCGGCCTCTCCAGTGAACTTGGCGTGGGCGCAGGCCATGAAGGCGGCCATCTCCTCATGGCGAACCTGGATGAACTCGGGTCGGTCGGCCGAGCGGCCGAACGCACCCATGATCCCGTTGATGCCGTCGCCGGGATAGCCGTAGATCCGCTTGACGCCCCAGGCCGAGGCAAGGCGGTCAAGCAGGTGGTCGGCAACGGTCTCGCTCATGGACGGTCTCCTTTGGAGGTGCTCGGGCTCACTCACCAATGCTCTACCCCCGCGGAAAAGCGCGAAACTAGCCTTGGCGATCATCCGCGCGACGGCTAAGCAGCCGTTGCAGATAAGCCGCGTCCCGCGGCGCAAAGCCCTCCGAGTCGTTGTTGAAGAAGGCATACAGATCGCCCTTCGAGCGCCAGCGCCCGATTCTTCGCGCCCACAGCTCCAGCTCGCGCTTTGAGTAGTTGCCGCGCCGGCCCCGCGTGCCGTAGTGAAAGCGCAGATAGCGCCATGAGGCGCTTGTTTCGGTGCTCTGGAAGGGCCGCTCGGGATGATCGCCGAACACGAGCGCCACGTCACGCTCGGCAAGCGCAGCCAGCACCTGCTCGGTGAACCAGCTCTCATGACGAAACTCGATTGCGTGACGTCCTTCGGGCAGCGCCCGAAGCAGGCCCTCCAGGCGCTCCTGGTCGCGGTGGAAGTTCTCGGGAAGCTGCCAGAGCACCGCGCCCAGGCGCCCCGCCTCGCGCAGCGGCGCGATCCGCTCCTCGAGCCGACGAATTCCGTCCTCGACACCGGACAGACGTCGCACGTGGGTCAGGTAGCGGCTGGCCTTCAGCGCGAAGCAGAACCCGGACGGCGTCTGGGAGACCCAGTGTGCGACCGTCTGGCGGGTTGGCAGGCGGTAGAAGGTCGCGTTCACCTCGACGGTGTCGAAGTGCGAGGCGTAGTGCTCGAGCCAGCGCCGCGCCGGACATCCCGGTGGGTAGAGCACGCCGCGCCATTCGCGGTAGTTCCAGCCCGAGCAGCCGATGCGCGCCGCGCTCACGCGTGCCCCCGGGAGCTCGGCGCATCCTCGGCCGCAAGGCTGACTGCGACCCGCAGGTCGGAGACGATCGCCGCGAGCGCATCGTGGCGAGTGTCGCGATCGCGCTCGCGCAGCACGCTCGACGGGTGCGCGGTCACGAGCACCGGCGAGAACAGAGCGCCCGTCAGCGGCTGGCCTCGATTGCGGCCGATCGGGGTGGCGCGACCGATCAGCGCGTGCGCGGCGGTCGCTCCGAGCGCGATCACGACCGACGGCGCCACGAGCTCCAGCTCCCGTTCGAGCCAGGGCCGACACGCCGCCTGCTCCGCTGCGGACGGTCGCTGGTGGATTCGCCGCTTCCCACGCGCGCGATGCTTGAAGTGCTTGACGGCGTTGGTCACGTACACGGCGGAGCGCTCGATACCCGCTTGCTCGAGCGCGTCGTCCAGCACCGCCCCGGCCGGCCCCACGAAAGGGTGGCCCGCTCGATCCTCGCGGTCGCCGGGCTGCTCGCCGACGAGCATCAGCGCCGCGCGCGGCCTGCCCTCGCCGAACACCGTTTGCGTCGCATCGCGCCACAGCGGACAGGCGCGGCAGCCCTCGGCTTCTCGCCGGACGCTCGCGATCGAGCCTTGATGGCTCATCCCGTCGCGCGGCTCAGCCCGCGGCCGCCGTCCCGGCGGATGCCTGATCCTCGCCACCGAGCTCACGCTCGATCTGCTCGAGCGAGCGACCCTTGGTCTCCGGCACCCGCACCACGAAGAAGATCAGCGACAGCACGCCCAGCCCGCCGTACAGCCAGAACGTCCCCTCACGGCTGATCGCACCGACCAGCGTCAGGAAGAACGAGGAAACCAGGAAGTTCGAGCTCCAGTTGCCCACAGTCGAGAGGCTCATTGCCGGGCTCCTGACCGACAGCGGGAATATCTCTGAGATCACGAGCCAGAAGACCGGGCCGAGGCCGATGGCAAAGGAGGCGATGTAGACGATCAAGCAGACGAGCGCCACCCAGGAGGCGCTGTCCTGCAGGCCGCTCGAGGCAAAGAACACGCCGAGCATCGCCAGTGAGAGGACGCACCCCGTGGTTCCCACGATCAACAGCAGGCGCCGCCCGACGCGGTCGAGCAGCACGATCGCGACGATCGTGAACAGGAGGTTGGTGATCCCGACCGACAGCGCCTGCGTGATCGCCGAGCTCGTCGAGAGACCCGTGAATTTGAGGATCGTCGGCGCGTAGTAGATGACCGTGTTCACGCCGATGAACTGCTGGGCGATCGCGAGCACCAGGCCGATCGCGACGAGTGGCCTGACTTGCGGGCGCCAAGCGTCGCGAAACCCGCCCTCCTCCTTGGCGGCCTCCTTGATCTCCTGCAGCTCCTGCTCTGCTTCCTCGTCGTCGCCGCGCGCCCGGCGAAGCGTTTGCAGCGCCTCCTTCTCTCGTCCCTGCTCGACCAGCCAGCGTGGAGAGAACGGCTGGAAGTACATGCCGATCGCAAGCGCCAGTCCCGGCAGCGCGCCGAGCCCGAGCATCCAGCGCCAGTTGTCGGCCGCACCCTTCAGCGCCCAGTTGACGATGTAGGCGGCCATGATGCCGCTGACGACCATCAACTGGTTGAACGAGGTGACGCCGCCGCGGATTCGCTTCGGCGCGAGCTCGGATATGTACATCGGGGAGACGAAGGAGGCGGTGCCGACCGAGAGGCCGAGCACGAAGCGCGCCGCGATCAGCTCCGGCGCGCTCTGCGAGAGCGCCGAGGCAAGCGCCCCGATCACATAGATGCAGCCCGAGATGATCTTCGTGCGCCTGCGGGAGATCGCATCGGCCGAGAAGCCCGACAGGATCGCGCCGACGACCGCGCCGATCAGCAGCGAGCCGACGTAGGCCTGTTCGTTGAATTCGCCGCCGCCGATGTCCTTGCCGATGAACGGCAGCGCACCCGAGATGACGCCGGTGTCATAGCCGAACAGGAAGCCACCGAGCGCGGCGACGATCGCCAGGCGCAGCACGAAGCGGTTGCGGCCCCGAAATGCCTCTCTCAGGAAGTCCATTGCCTCCTCCCGCGGCGATCCATGTCGGTCCACTACCCCGCCTCCTCGAGCAGCAAGCCGTCGCACACATCACGGATTGCGCGAATTCGGGCCGGGGTAGATGTTGGCCATGAGCCAGAGCTCGCGCGTCGTTGCGATAACGGGTGCGAGCTCCGGCGTAGGGCGCGCGACCGCGCGGGAGTTCGCCCGCACGGGCGCGACAGTCGGCCTGCTCGCACGCGGCCGGGAGGGGCTGGAGGCCTGCGCGCGGGAGGTCCGCTCGCTTGGCGGCCGACCCGTCCTGCTGAACAGCGACGTCGCGGAGGCCGACGAAGTGCAGGCCGCCGCCGAGCGGCTGGAGCGCGAGCACGGCCCGATCGAGGTCTGGGTCAACAACGCCATGGCCACCGTGTTCGGCGAGGTGCACACGATCACCGCCGAGGAGTACCGGCGCGTCACAGAAGTCACCTACCTGGGCGTCGTCCACGGAACGCTCAGCGCGCTGAGCGCGATGCGCCCGCGCGATCGCGGCGTGATCGTCCAGGTCGGCTCGGCCCTCGCGTACCGGGGCATCCCGCTGCAGAGCGCCTACTGCGCGGCCAAGCACGCGATCCAGGGCTTTACCGAGTCGCTTCGCTGCGAGCTCCTACACGAGTCGAGCGGCGTGCGCGTGACGATGGTGCAGTTGCCCGCGCTGAACACCCCGCAGTTCGAGGTGGTGCGCGCTCGTGTCAGTCGACATCCGCGGCCGGTCGCGCCCATCTATCAGCCGGAGCTCGCTGCCCGCGCGATCCTCGCCGCCGCTGAACACCCGGCCCGGCGCGAGTGGTGGGTGGGCGGCTCCACGGCTCTCAGCGTGATCGGCAACGCGATCGCACCCGGCGCCGGCGACCGCTACCTCGCTCGTAGCGGCTATGAGTCGCAGTTGGCCGAAGACACGATTGCGCCTGATCGTCCCGACAACCTGTTCGGCCCCGTGCCCGGCGATCACGGTGCGCGGGGTCGCTTCTCAGAGGAATCCACCCGGCACAGCGGGCAGTGGCTCCTGACCCGCCATCGCCGTCTGCTGGGCGCCGCGGGCCTCGCGAGCGCGCTGGCCGGCGCCGGCGCCGGCGCCGTAAGCATCAAGCGGCGCGGCCGATGAAGGCCTCGGAGCAGCCTGCGCTTGGCGACTACAGCCTGATCGGCGACTGTCACGGTGCCGCGTTGATCAGCGCCGAGGGCTCGATCGACTGGTGTTGTCTGCCGCGCTTCGACAGCGGGAGCTGCTTTGCGCGGCTGCTCGATGCCGAGCGCGGCGGGCACTGCACGGTGAGCCTGGGCGGGGGCGTCAGCGAGTCCTCGAGCGCTTACCTGGAGGACACCATGGTTCTCGAGACCACGCTTCGTGGAGAGGACGCGAGCCTCCGGATTCTGGACTGCATGACGATCGGAGAGCAGTCCGAGCAGGACTCCAGGCATGAGGTCGTACGTGTGGCCGAGTGCTCTCGGGGTGCAGCCGAGGTGCAGTTTCAGATCGCACCGCGCTTTGACTACGGCGAAGTGACGCCCTGGCTCAGACGTGCAGGCGAAGACGGCTTCGCCGCGATCGGCGGCGAGGACGCCCTTGTGATCTGGAGCGACGGCGAGCTTGAAGGCGATGGGGAGCGGCTCATCGCCTCCGCAAAGCTGAACGATGGCGAGCGGCTGCGTCTGCTGATCCGCCACGTCCGTCCGCACCTGCTCGAGCAGGTTCGCCTTGACGAGGACTCGGAGGCGGTCGACACGCGTCTCTGCGAGACGGTGCGCTGGTGGCGCAGCTGGCGTAAGCGCCTCAGCGGCGCGGGCTCGCAGCACCCGGCCGCCGTTCGCTCTGCGCTGCTGCTGAAGGCGCTCACCTACGCGCCGACCGGCGCGATCGTTGCCGCGCCGACCACCTCGCTGCCGGAGGTGCCTGCGGGCGAGCGCAACTGGGATTATCGCTTCAGTTGGATCAGAGACTCGGCGCTGGCCGCCCGCTCGCTGGCCGAGCTCGGCTGCGAGCACGAGGCCGATCGCTTCGGGCGCTTCATCGTGCGTGCCTCGGCGGGGCACGCCAGTGACCTGCAGATCCTCTTCGGCGTCGGCGGCGAGCGGCGCATCACAGAGCAACAGCTCGAGCTCGGCGGCTATCGCGGTGCGCGCCCGGTACGTGTCGGAAACCAGGCTGCCGGTCAACTCCAGCTCGATGCCTACGGCGAGATGCTCAACCAGGCCTGGCGCTGGCATCGCCGCGGACGCTCGCCCGAGGACGACGAATGGCGCTTCTTCGCCGAGCTCGTCGATACCGCCGCGGAGCGCTGGGAGGAGCCCGACTGCGGCCTCTGGGAGTCGCGCGATGAGCTCCGACACTTCGTTCACTCGAAGGCAGCCTGCTGGACGGCGATCGAGCGCGGGCTGACCCTCGCCGAGGAGTGCATGCGCCGCGCACCGGTGCGTCGCTGGAAGCGCGCACGTCGAGAGATCCGCGAAGCGATCGAGGCCCGCGGTTATGACGAGGGCCGCGGCATCTTCGTGCAGTGCTTTGACGAACCGGAGCTCGACGCGGCCCTGCTGCTGCTCCCGGTGCTCGGCTTCCTCGAGTTCGACGACGAGCGCATGGTCCGTACCGCCGACGCCGTGCGCGTGACTCTCGGCGCCGGCGGGTTCATACGCCGCTACGAGCGAGACGACGGCTTGCCCGGCCAAGAGGGCGCCTTCCTTGCGTGCTCATTCTGGCTCGTCGAGTGCTACGCGCGCCAGGGCCGCCTCGAGCAGGCGCGGGAGGTCTTCGACCTTGTGCTCGACGCTGCCGGCCCCCGCGGCCTCTTCTCGGAGCAGATCGAGCCCGGCAGCCGCGAGTTGCTCGGCAACTATCCGCAGGCGCTCACGCACCTGTCTCACATCGCCGCGGCGATCGCACTGGAGCAGTCCGCGGGCGTGTGATCGAGCACCGACACGTAAGCCCGCCGGTTTGCGCCGATACGGGCCGGGGTAGCGATCCCCTATGGAAATCGGAGCCTTCTTCATCCTCGTGATCTTGGCCGTGGTTGTCGCGGTGCTCGGTGGGATCGTGTACGCGATCGCGGCGAAACGCCGCCACAAAGAGCTCTCACCCGACGCGGAGGAGCCAGGGCCTGAAAAGCGCCCGACCAACCACGAGGTCGAAAACGAGCAGAACACCGACTTCGTAGGCACCCACTGAGCTCGCGGGACGCGGGGCAGTGGACGTCCAGTTCAGCGAGCCGGCCCTCGACCAGACACGCGTAGCGGCGCTACGCGCACGCTCGTTCACGATTCCCACCGACCATCCCGAGGGGGACGGGACGCTTGGCTGGGATGCCACGACGCTCGTCCTGGTCGAAGCCGAGGCGGATGGCAAGACGGGTCTCGGCTACAGCTACACGGCGGCGGCCGCCGCAGATGCCGTGCGCGAGCTGCTGCGCGATGCGGTCCTGGGTAGCGACGCCTGTTCCCCACAGGCCGCCTGGGGGCAGATGCGCAGAGCGGCACGCAACGTCGGCTATCCGGGCCTCGTCTCGAGCGCGATCTCGGCCGTCGACGTTGCGCTGTGGGACCTGAAGGCGAGGTTGATCGGCGTCGCACTCTCGACGCTGCTGGGCCGGGTGCGCGAGCGCGTTCCGGTGTACGGCTCCGGCGGCTTCACAACGTATTCCGACGAGCAACTCGAGCGCCAGCTCCACGAATGGACCGAGCTCGGCATCGGCGCGGTGAAGATGAAGGTTGGCTCGGAGCCCGAGCGCGATCCTCACCGCGTGCGTCGGGCGCGTGCCGCGATCGGCGAGCAGGCGCGACTGTTCGTCGACGCAAACGGTGCCTACTCGCGAAAGCAGGCGCTCGCGCTTGCCGAGGTCTTCCACGAGGAGGCTGGGGCGAGCTGGTTCGAGGAGCCTGTCTCGTCGGATGATCTGGAGGGCCTTGCGCTGCTGCGCGACCGTGCGCCCGCGGGCATGGAGATCGCCGCCGGCGAGTACGGCTATGACCTCTACTACTTCAGGCGCATGCTCGACGCCGGCGCCGTCGACGTGCTGCAGGCCGACGTGACCCGTTGTGGCGGCATCACTCAGATGCTGCAGGTCGCAGCGCTCTGCGCCGCGCGCGGCCTTCAGCTCTCCGCGCACACGAGCCCCACGCTTCACGCGCACGTCGGCGCTGCGATCGCGCCGCTCGCGCACGTCGAGTACTTCCACGACCACGCGCGGATCGAGCAGATGCTGTTCAACGGCACGCCGCTGCTTCTCGACGGAGCCTTGATACCCGACCCGCACGCGCCGGGACACGGGCTCGGCATTCGCGAGGACGAGGCCGAGCGCTTCGAGCACTGATGCCCGACACGCTGCACGCTTACGAGCACGTTCGCGGGATCTACTTCCCGATCGCGATCGCCGTCTTCGCGCTCGTGCTCGTCGCGCTGGTCGTGCTGCTGTTGCGCGGCGTGCGGCGTCGCGTCGCGCCGGGGCGCACCGCAGACGCGCCGCGTTTCGAGATCGGCTACGCGTTGCTGCTCGCCTGCTTGGCGGCCTTTCTGATCGTCATCACCTTTCGTGCGGAGACGCCGATCGATCGCACGGCGGCGCATCCGGCGGTGCGGATCGAGGTGATCGCCGCGCAGTGGAGCTGGCTGTTCAGCTACGCCAACGGAGCCAGGATCGCTGACGTCTCGACCTGGCATCCCACCGCCGCGCTCGTGCCGACCGGCGAGGAGGTCGAATTCATCGGGCACTCGCGCGATGTGATCCATGGCTTTTGGGTGCCGGAGCTTCACTTCCAGCGTCAGTTGCTGCCCGGTTATGAAACGCGCTTTGACCTGCGCTTCGACGAGCCGGGGCGCTATGGCGGGGAGTGCTCGGTGTTCTGCGGCGACCAGCACTCTCGGATGCACTTCGCGATCGAAGCGGTCAGCCCGTCTCGCTTCGCGCAATGGCTGTCCGAACATGCCTCCGGCGGAGCGAGGGGGACGGCGAGGTGAGCACGGTCGCCTGGCCCGAGCGCGCGGCGCCGCTTCGCACGCTGGCCTCGACCGACCACAAGCGGGTCGCGGTCCACGCGGGCGCCGTCGCGTTCCTGTTCTTCATCGCGGGCGGCGTGCTCGCGCTGATCATGCGTAGCCAGCTCGCCGCCGACGGCGGCGTCGTCTCGCAGGACACCTACAACCAGCTCTTCACGATGCACGGCTCGACGATGGTCTACCTGTTCGTCGTGCCGGTCGGGCTCGCGGTCGGCCTTTACTTCGTGCCACTGCAGGTCGGTGCCGCCGAGGTCGCTGGCCCTCGCGTCGCGCTCGCCGGGCTGTGGCTGCTCGTGCTCGGCGGGCTGTCGATGTGGTCGGGCTTCCTCACCAGCGGCGGCGCGGCCGCCGCCTCCTGGTGGGGCTTCGATCCACTGTCCGACTCGATCCACTCGCCGGGCAGCGGCATGGAACTGTGGATCTTCGGCGTGGTGATGGCGACAGCCGGGCAGATGCTGTGGGCAGGCTGCGTGCTGATCACCGCGCTTCGCCGCCGTGCACCGGGGATGACGCTGATGCGGATGCCGGTGTTCACCTGGTCGATGGTCGCGACCTGCCTGCTCGTCGTGTTCGCCTTCCCGGCGCTGATCCTCGCCCTGGTGCTGCTGTGGGCGCAGCGTCACTTCGGCGGCGTGCTCGACGGCGGGCTCGGCGCCGTCGACTACCAGCAGCTGTTCTGGTTCTACGGACACCCGGTCGTATACGTGATGTTCTTCCCGTTCATTGGCATGGTCGGCGAGATCGTCGCGACCTTCTCGGGGCGACGCTTCTTCGGCCACAACGCGTTCATCCTCGCGCTGCTTGCGTTCGCGGGCCTGTCGATGACCGTGTGGGCGCATCACATGTTCACGATGGGCCAGGCGACGAACAAGTACTTCGCGCTGACCTCGACGGCGCTGATCGTGCCGGCCGGGATCGAGTACCTCGACCTGTTCGGCACGCTCTGGCGGGGACGGCTGCGCTTCAACGTGGCCTTCCTGTTCGCACTCGGCTTCATCGTCCAGTTCCTGATCGGCGGCCTGACCGGGATCATCCTCGCCTCGCCGCCATTGGACTACGGGCTGAACATGTCCTACTTCGTGGTGGCGCACTTCCACTACACGATCTTCGCGGGCAGCGCCTTCGGCCTGTTCGGCGGCATCTACTACTGGTTCCCGAAGGTCACCGGCGTCCTCTTGCGAGAGCGGATCGGCAGGCTGCACTTCTGGCTGATGACGATCGGGACGAACCTCGCGTTCTTCCCGATGTTCGTGCTGGGAGCCGAGGGCATGACACGGCGGATCGCCGACTATCCCGCATCGAGCGGCTGGCAGAGCCTCAACGAGCTGGAGACCGCGGGCGCAGGCGTGATCGCGCTCTCGGTGCTGACGTTCATCGTCAACGTCGCGGTCTCGCTGCGCGCTCGCGAGCCGGCCGGCGAGGATCCGTGGCAGGGACAGACGCTCGAGTGGGCGACCAGCTCGCCCCCGCCGCGGCACAACTTCGACGCGCTGCCGCCGATCCGCAGCTTCGCGCCGCTGCTCGATCTGCGCGAGGCGGCCGAGGATGGCGCCCCGGCAGAGGGAGCGCCGGCATGAGGCGTTCGGGCATCGTGCTGATCGCGTGGGGCTCGTGGCTCGGGGTGATGACCGGCGTGCAGGCCGCCTTTCGCTCGATCCACGGGCCGCTTGGCATACACTGGATCGAGGCCGCGATGCTCGCAGGCGCGGCGACGGCATGTGTGCTCTGCGGCCTCACGCTGTGGGCGCTCGACGCGCGTGCCGGGCAGCAGGAGCGGCCACGCGCGCTTGCCGCCGACTCGGTGGCGACCGCGACGCTCGTCGCCGGAGTTGCGCTCGTGCTGCTCGGCGCCGGCTTTGGACTGTGGCTGATCTTGATCGGCGCCGGCGTCGCCGCGCTCGGGCTCGGCGGGCTCGTGCGCGAGACGCTCGCGCGCCGACGCCGCGACAGCGGGCAGGGCGCGGCGTGAGCGGAGTGCCCCCGACGTTCGCGCACCTGCTCGGGCGCTGGAGCCTCGATCCCGTGCTCACGGCAGGGCTGACGTTCGCGGGTGGGCTGTACGCGCTCGGCATCATGCGTGTGCGCCACAGGCGCTTCGGGACTCGCAGGCGCTCGGGGTGGTCCGGGTGGCGAGCCGCCTCCTTCGCGGCGGGTCTCGCCACGATCGCCCTGGCGCTCGAGTCGGGCGTCGATGCGATCGGCGACGGCGAGCTGCTGTCGGTGCACACCGCCCAGCACATGCTGCTGGCGTTGCTCGCGCCGACGCTGCTCCTATACGGAGCGCCTGTGCGCCTCGCGCTGGCGGCCGGGTCCCGTAAGACGCGCGCGCGGATCGTCGCGACGTTGTCGAGCGCGCCTGTTCGTGAGCTGACGAGACCGGCGATCGGTTGTCTCTTGTTCGCAATCGTGATGCTCGTCACCCACCTGCGCGTGGTATTCGAAGCGGCGCTCGAAGATCCGACGCTCCACGCGTTCGAGCACGCCGCCTACTTCTGGTCGGGCGTGGCACTGCTCGCACCGTTGATCGCAGCCGACCCGCTGCCGCGTGCGCCGGGAGCGCTCGCGCGCTTCTGCTGGCTGATGGGAGCGATGACCGCCATGGCGATTCCCGGTGCGCTGTTGACGTTCTCCGAAGGTGTGAGCTATCCCTTCTATCTGGCGCCCGCACGCGTGCTGGGGCGCTCGGCGCTCGGCGATGAGCATCTGGCGGGCGCGATCATGTGGGTGGGCGGGGGTGTGGCGATGTTCGCGCTCGCGCTCTGCATTGCGTTCGGGGCGATGGTCGAGGAAGAGCGCCGCCAGCGCCGACGCGAGCGCTATTCACGTGACATCGCCGCCGAGCCCTGGCCGGCCGAGGCGGTTCGTTCATGAGGCGGCGGCTGCTCGCTCTCGGGGCGCTCGTGTGCGGCGTTCTTGCGCTGCTGCAGTTCGCCGCGGCCCAAGGCGACTCGACGCCATCCTCGGTCTCGACGGCGGGCGCAAGCTCCTACGCTCCGGTCGGAGGATCGAGCGCGCTCGTTGCGCGCGGGCACGAGCTGTTCACCTCATCCTGCGCAGCCTGCCACGGGATGGGCGCGCAGGGAATCCGCGGCCGCGGCCCGAGCCTGCACGGCGTCGGCGCGCTCGCCGCCGACTTCTATCTGCAGACAGGGCGGATGCCGCTGCCCTCGCCGCGGGTGCAGCCACAGCGCGCGAAGCCCGCCTTCCCGCAGTCGCAGATACGCGCGCTGGTTGCCTACGTTGCCTCCTTCGGCGGGCCCGCGATCCCGGTCGTGCAGCCTTCGCGGGGCTCACTTCCCGAAGGCCAGCGGCTGTTCTCGTTGAGCTGCGCGGGCTGTCACACGATCCAGGGCCAGGGCGGCATCGTCACCGGTGCGATCGCTCCCTCGCTCGATCGGTCGACGCCCACGCAGGTCGCGCAGGCGATCCGCATCGGCCCGTATGTGATGCCCCGGTTCGGCGAAGGCGAGCTGTCGGGCGCGCAGGTCGATTCGCTCGCGCGCTACGTGCAGAGCCTGCAGCACCCCGACGATCGTGGCGGCTGGGCGATCGGACGGATCGGGCCGATCCCGGAGGGGATGGTGGCGTGGCTGCTGGCCGCGGCGGCACTGCTGCTGATCGCGCGGCTGCTCGGCGAGCGCACACAAGGACGCACGCGGGGAGCGGAGCAGGGCCGTGGTTAGGCGAGCGTGGCAGGCGCTCGTCGTGCTCGTGCTGTGGCGCTTGGGTGGCCTGCGCCGTCGCGGCGCCAATGAGCCGGAGGACGACCCTTCGCGACGCACGAGCGGCGCCCCTGCATGGGCCGAATGGCTCGTGCTCGGGCTGCTCGGAGCGATCCCCGCCGCGGCACTGGGCTTCGTCGCGGTGTTCGTGCTCGATCCAAACCCGCAGCTGCTCGGCCTGACGCTTGGGGTGATGCTCGCGCTGATCGCGGCGGCGCTCGTGATCGCCTCGCGCCGGCTCGTCCCCCAGGAGACCGAGGTCGAGCAGCGGCCGCGCCTGGAGAATCGAGAAGCGGTCGAGGCGCTCGAGCGCGACGTGCGGGCGGGCGTGGAGGGGATCACCCGCAGGCGTCTGCTGATCGGCGCCGCCGGAGCGGCCGGCGCGGGCGTGGCAGCCGCCGTGGCGATCCCCGTGGTCGCGCTCGGCCCCGGCATCGAGGATCAGCTCCGCCGCACTCCCTGGCACGCCGGACGCGCTCTCGTCGACGACCAGGGCCGCCCGATCCTCGCCGCCGAGATCAACGAGGGAAGCTTCGTCACGGCGTTCCCGCAGCATGCCGACAAGGACGATCTCGGTTCGCCCGTAGTGGTCGTGCGCGTCGACCCCAAGACGCTCAAGCTGCCGCCGCAGCGCGCGGGCTGGTCCCCCGAGGGACTGCTCGCCTACTCGAAGATCTGCACGCATGCCGCCTGCGCGATCTCGCTTTACCGCTCGCCGCTCAGCCCTGATACGCAGGCGCGCGGACCGGCGCTGGTCTGCCCGTGTCACTACTCGACGTTCGACGTGCTGAACGGGGGCGGCGTCGAGTTCGGGCCGGCAGGCAGGCCGCTGCCGCAGTTGCCACTGAGCATCGACGCCACCGGCGTCCTGCGCGCTGCCGGGCCGATGTCGGGAGCGGTCGGGCCTTCGTGGTGGGGGGATCGCTCGTGAGCGCGCTCGCGCCGCGAGGACGCGCGCACGATCCGGTCGCCTTCATCGACGAACGCCTGGGCGCGGGGCGCGGCCTGCGGTTCCTGATGCGCTACGTGTTTCCCGACCACTGGAGCTTCCTGCTCGGGGAGATAGCGCTCTACGCGTTCGTCGTGCTGATCGCGAGCGGCACGTTCCTCGCGCTGTTCTTCGACCCGAGCACGAGCGAGATCGCCTACCACGGCAGCTACGCCGCGCTCCATGGCCAGACGGTGTCCTCGGCGTACGCCTCGACGCTGCACATCTCCTTCGACGTCTCGGGCGGGCTGCTCGCGCGTCAGGTGCACCACTGGGCGGCGCTCGTGTTCGTCGCGGCGATCACAATGCACCTGTTGCGGATCGTGTTCACGGGCGCGTTTCGCAAGCCCCGCGACGTCAACTACTTCATCGGCGTGACGCTGCTTGCGCTGGCGATCCTCGAGGGCTTTGCGGGCTACTCGCTGCCAGACGACCTGCTCTCCGGCATGGGCCTGGCGATTGCGTGGGCGGTGGCGATGTCGCTGCCGCTGATCGGGGGGCCGTTCGCGACCGCGCTTTGGGGTGGTCGCTTTCCCGGCGCAGACGCGTTCGAGTCCCGCCTGTACATCGCGCACGTGTTCTTGATCCCGGCGCTGCTGGCGGCGCTGATCACCGTGCACCTGGCGATCATCATGCTCCAGCGCCACTCGCAGTTCCGCGGACCGGGGCGGCGTGAGAACAACGTCGTCGGCACGCCGATGTGGCCCGGTTACGCGCTGCGCTCCCTCGGCCTGTTTGCTGCAGTCGCCGCCGTGCTCGTGCTGATGGGCGGCCTGATCCAGATCAATCCCGTCTGGCTGTGGGGGCCCTACCACGTGTACGTAGGCACCAACGGCGCACAGCCGGACTGGTATCTGGGTTGGCTGATCGGGGCGCTGCGCCTGATGCCGAACCTCGAGATCCACGTCTTCGGGCACACGATCGTCCCGAATCCGTTCTTCGGCGGCGTGCTGTTCCCCGGCCTGGTGTTCGCGCTGCTCTACGCGCTGCCGTGGCTCGACCGGCGCTTCATCTCAAAGGACTACCGCCGCCACGATCTGCTCGAGCGCCCGCGCGATAATCCGCGACGCACCGCGCTCGCCGCCGCGGTCTTCTCCGCCGTCGCGGTCGTGTTCGCCGCCGGGTCGGTCGACCGGCTGTTCTTCCAGTTCGGCTTCGGCTATGAAGGCGCGATCTGGTTCTTTCGCGGCGCGTTCTTCGCGGTGCCGGCGATCGTCTTCCTCATCACCCGACGCCTGTGCGTGGAGCTCGCGCGCGAGCATGCCCATCCGCTGCGCTCATGGCGCGGTCAGGTGCTCGTGCGCAACGCGCGAGGCGGCTTCGAGCCGCTGGGCGAGGAGCCGTCGGCACCGGCCTCTGACGTGTGACCGGGGTGTCGTGCGGTTTGTGCATCGGAGGCTCGGGTAGCCGAGCTTGAGAGCCGCAATCGCGTCCGAGCCGGAATCGCTTCGAGTTCCGCGCGCCGGCCGAGCGAGCTACACAACGGAAGCGAGGATCCCATGAAGGCGCTGGTCTACCGCGGTCCCTACGAGATGCAGGTCGAGAACGTTCCTGACGCCCGTATCGAGCACCCGAACGATGTCGTGCTGCGGCTGACGACCAGTTGCATCTGTGGCTCGGACCTGCACATGTACGAGGGCCGAGCGGGCGCCGACGATGGGATAGTCTTCGGCCACGAGAACATGGGCATCGTCGAGGAGGTCGGCGACGGCGTGGTGAGCGTCGCCAGGGGCGATCGCGTGGTCGTGCCCTTCAATGTCTCCTGCGGCTTCTGCAAGAACTGCGTGGCGGGCTACAGCGCCTTCTGTCTGACCGTCAACGAGGGCATGGCCGGCGGCGCGTACGGCTACGTGAACATGGGTCCCTATCGAGGCGGACAAGCCGAGTACCTACGGGTGCCCTTCGCCGATTACAACTGTCTGCAACTGCCGAAGGGCGAGGACCACGAGGACGCTTCGTGCTGCTCGCCGACATCTTCCCGACCGGCTACCACGGCGCGGCTCTGGCCGAGGTTCAGCCGGGAGAGTCGGTGGCCGTCTACGGCGCGGGGCCGGTCGGTCTGTTGGCTGCGTACTCGGCGCTGATCCGTGGCGCCAGCCGCGTGTTCGTCGTCGACCGCCTCGCCGACCGGCTCGCAAAGGCCAAGGAGATCGGTTGCATCCCGATCGACTTCGACGAGCGCGGCCCTGCCGAGCAGATCTGCGAGCAGACCGACGGCGAGGGCACCGACAAGGGCATCGAGGCCGTCGGCTACCAGTGTCAGCGGCCCGGCGCGCCCGCGCACGATCCACACGCCGGAGCCGACCGCGAGGACCCTCGCTGACGCACAACCGGCTGATCAAGAGCACCCGCGCGACCGGCAAGCTCGGCATCCCCGGCGCGTACTTCGTCGGCGATCCCGGCGCACCGAGCGAGGCCGCGGGCGAAGGACGTCTTGAGATCGAGTGGGGCACGCTCTGGGCGAAGGGGCTGCGACTCGGCACCGGTCAGTGCGATGTCAAGCGCTACCAGCGCCACCTGCGTGACCTGATCGTGGCCGGGCGCGCCGAGCCGAGCTTCATCGTCAGCCACGACCTGCCTCTCGCGGAGGGCCCAGACGCCTACGAGCGCTTTGACCGGCGCCAGGACGGCTACACGAAGGTGGCGCTGAAGGCAGCGGCGTGAAGTCTCCGCCGACAGCCGTCCGCAATGGCCTGCTCGCCGGGGTCCTCGGCACCACAGCGATGACTGCCTACCAGGAAGCCGTCGCCAAGGCGCGAGGTGGGCGATCCGCGGTCGCCGGCTCAGGCTGCGTGAACCGAGCCGTCGCTGTCGAGCGGCGCCAGGGCACGCTCGCCGCGGACCCCCGCGGCGAGCTTCGGCGAGTCGAGCGCAGGACCTTCGCCGTCCAGCCAGCGCTCGAGCTTCGGGGCTCGCAGTCGCACGCGTCCGAGCGCGTAGATGTAGCTCGCGAGAAGCGCTCCGCCCGCAGCGACGCCGAAGCACACCCACACGCCGTCGCGAATGCCCGCAGCCGGGTCCTGCGTGACGGTCTTGCTCAGGTGGAGGATGATCGGGGCGAACATGAAGGCCGCGACGCCGCGGAGCAGCTCGACGACGGCGAACACGCGAGCGATCTGCTCGGAGGCAAGTGAGAAGCCCGCCGTGAACAGAGCGGGTGAGACAGACGCGCCGACACCGAGGCCGACGAGTCCCGAGCCGACGAGGACGAGCGCGTCGGGACCGCTTGCGACTCCGCTCAGCACAACCGCGCCGGCCGACAGCGCAACCAGCCCGCTCAGAGCAAGTACCGGGATCAGGCGTGTGCGGAGGATCAGGCCGAAGAACAGCGCGGTCATCACCGCGGCGCCGAACTCCGGCCAGAACAGCATCGCCGCGTGTCCAGGCGAAGCCTTGCTCTGCAGTGCGCTCTGCGCGAGCTCCACCAGCGCGACCGATGCCGCGCCGGCGCACATCGCGATCAGCACACCGGTTAGCGGCAACGTGCTCAACAGCGAGCGGACCGGGATCAGCGGCCGCTCGATTACCTGCTCAAACAGGAGCAGAAGGAGGATCATCGCAGCGCCGCACAGCAGCGGCACGAACACGATCAGGCTCAGCAGCGCGTGCGTCTGCAGCTCCGAGGCGCCGAAGAAGGCCGCGGCGCAGCCGAATCCGGCGAGCGTTTGCGCGACCCAGTCCCATGGGGCGCTGCGGTCCTGCGGGGCCTGGTCCTCGAAGGTCAGCAGCACGAAAAGCAGTGCCAGCCCGCTGACCCCGGCGATGATCCAGAACAGCGGCCGCCATGCGTGCGCCTCGGCTTGAACGCCGCCAATCACCGGTCCGAGTGCGACTGCGCCGAAGATGCACAGGTTCATCGTGCCGGCCGTCCACCGCATCTTCGCGGCAGGCCAGCCGACCACCAGCGCCGGCACCGCCGCGATCAGCATCAGGCTCGTGCACAGCCCCTGCATCACTCGACCGGCGATGAAGAGCCCCGGAGTCCACGCCGATGCCGCCAGCACGGAGGCGAGGAGGAACAGGCTCGCGTAGAGGATCAGCAGCCGCCGTCCGGGCAGGTGCACCGCGAGCTGCACCGCCAAGACGGTGCCGAACGCATAGGCCGCGTTCGCCATGCCGTTGGTCAACTGCAACGACTGTTCGGACAGCCCGAGGCTCTTGGAGAGCACCGGTGTGAGCGGCACGAGCGCGGTGCTGAGCGCGAGATACGGAACCAGCGCGAACACCACCAAAGCGACGGCGCTCGGATAGCTGCTCGCGAGTGGTCCCTTCAGCCTCATCTCAGGAGAGGGTCCCGAGCGTGGAGCGCTCGCGGTGGTCGAGGGCCTGCACGTCGGAGGCGCGGAGCGAGCTCCGTCGCAACGCGATCTCGACCAGCACCTCGTGCACGACGAGCCCGACGGAGGCGAGCAACACGAGCGTGGCGGCGCTCGCAAACGCGAGCCAATCCTCTGCTGTCCCGGCAAAGACGCGCGAGCAGACGATCGTCCATCCCGCGACCAGCAGCATGCACATGTCGAACACGCGCTGAGCGAGGCCGCGTTCGCGCATCGCAAATGCCACGAGCACGGTCAGCGTCGTCAGGACGCCTACGGCGAGGGCGAGCCACGACACGGTCCGCGACACGAAGGCGAAGGACGCCGCCGCCAGGAACGCGCTGAGCAGCAGTACCGCGAGATTGGAGGCAAAGCGCGAGGTCATCCGCAGGGCACACCTACCCGCTTCCCAAGATCAAGACTCGCTTGGCGTGTTCGGTATCAGCCGTGAGCCATCCAGATCCTCACGAAGCTCGATGACCGACGCGTAGACCTCGCGCGCGCCGGCTTCGCGCAGCTCGTGCTCGGAGAAGCCCCCGGTGAGCACGCCCAGCGTCGGGACCTCGGCGCGTTTGGCTGCCTCGACGTCGTAGGGGGTGTCGCCGATCATGACCGCTCCCGCGGGCTTCGCGCCGGCCTTTTGCAGCGCTGCGTGCACGAGGTCGGGCTCGGGCTTGGTCGACTCCACATCCGCCGAGCTCGTCCAACCGTCGGCCAGCTCGCGCGCATCGAGCAGGTCGAGATACCAATCGACCTCCTCCTGCTTGGCCGAGCTTGCCAACAGCACGGTGTGGTCACGTCGCACGAGCTCCTCGATCAGCTCGCGTGCGCCGTTCATCGGCTGCACTTCCCCGATCAGCTCGCCGTAGAGCGCTTTCTCGTGCTCGCGCACCGCATCCCCATGCTCAGCCTCGAAGTCGTCGCCCGCGAGCGCGGGCACGAGCTGATCGCCCCCCATCCCGATGTGGCGGTGGATGCGCCAGATCGGCAGGACCAAGTCGTGCCGACAGAACGCACGGAACCAGGCGATCGCGTGCTGGTAGTTGGTGTCGACGAGCGTGCCGTCGATGTCGAGGATCGCGACTGCCATCAGGAGCCGTTGTAGCGCGGCAGGATCTCCTGGGAGTAGAGCTCGAACATCCGCTCGTGCCCGTCGCCGACCTGCTGCACGTAGAGCTCGTCGAAGCCGGCCTCCTCGTATTCGCGGATCTTCTCCAGATGTGCGTCGAGATCCGGCCCGCATGGGATCGATTCGGCGATCTGATCCTCGCTGACGAGTTCCGAGGCCTGTTCGAAGTGCGCGGGCGTCGGCAGGATCTGCGCCAGCTCTCCCGGCAGCTCGTCGTTGGGCCACAGTCGGTGCGCGGTCTTTCGTGCATGCTGCTCGTCCTCGTCCCAGCAGACCTTGACGGCACCGGCGATGAGCTTGTCCCGGCCGTCGTTCTCGCGCACAGTTTCGACGGCTTCCTTGACGGGCGCCACCGTGCAGAAGCCATCGCCAATGCGCGCGGCCAGCTCGGTTGCCTTTGGCCCGAAGCCCGAGATCAGAATCGGCGGCAGCTCCTCGGGCAGGTCGTAGATGCGCGCGTTCTCGACGCGATAGTGACGGCCGCGATGGCTTCTGGAGCCCCCCTGCCAGAGCGTGCGGATCACCTGCACAGCCTCCTCGAGCATCTCCAGGCGCTCGTCGGCCTCGGGCCACCGGTCTCCGAGGATGTGCTCGTTCAGCGCCTCGCCACTGCCAAGGCCGAGCGCGAAGCGTCCTTCGAGCAGCACCGTGGAGGTCGCCGCGGCCTGCGCGACGATCGCCGGGTGCAGTCGGAGGATCGGGCAGGTCACCGCGGTGGTCACCTTCATCCGCGAGGTCGCCTGCGCGATCGCGCCGATCATCGACCACACAAAGCCGCTATGGCCCTGCTGGTCGTTCCAGGGGTGGAAGTGATCTGAGATCCACAGGCCCTCGAAGCCCGCGTCCTCGGCCAGGCTCGCCTGCCGCACCAGCTCGCGCGGCGCGGTCTCCTCACTGGACAGGAAGTATCCGATCTTCATCTGGTGATCTCCTCAGCTCGCTAACCCTGCATCGTCATTTCCATACCCGAAGCCGTCGTGCGCAACACCGTGCTCGGCGGGATCGGACCCTTGCGCGGCACCGTGAACGGCGCTTGCGGCATGCGCCCTCCTGCTGGAAGAAATGACTGTCGTGGCCGACGGCGTCGGCCGGCTCTCGCAATCGGGCCGGCAGCCCAGGCATCCCTGATGTTGGCTAGAGGCCGTGCTGCTTGGGCGAAAATCGGCGCATCGGCGCCCACTGCGCTTGCGGTGGATGAGGAGGCTTTCGCCGCGGCCGTCCGACCCGCGCCGCGAGACGGTCGAGCACCGGGTCGAGCACCGCTCCGTGCTCCGAATTGCTTGGCAGCAGCTCAGTCGCGACGTGACCGTCCTCATCCAGGAACGACAGCCCAGCGAGCGTGCCTGCGAGATCGAAGACGCGTTGGACCGCAGCAGGGCCAGGGATCAGCCGCAGCTCGCATCCGTGCGCAGCGCACAGAGCGTTGGCGGCGAGTGCCACGTGAACTCCGCTCGTGTCCATGAAGGTCAAGCCGCGCAGGTCGACCACGACCGTGCAGCCGTTGGCCACGAGTCGCATGATCGCGTCTTCCAGAGCCGCTCTGCAGGCGAGATCCAGTTCGCCGCGCAGTCGCAAAGTTCGCACTCCGTCGCAGATGGCGACCTGCAGGCTCAGGCGCGACGCAATGGGGCCGTCTGGCTGAGCGCTCCGTCGACTCCAGTCGTCTGCAGGCATCGAGACCTCCGCACACAAAGTTTCCGTGTACGGCGATCCTGCGCGACATCTCCTGCCGTGCGTCCCACCGCTGCTGACGATCCCTCATCGCTCGTAAGAGCCGACTCGGGATCAATCGATCCTAGCGCGTTACGCGAGGGCGGGCAGGTGATCCGCGGCAGAAGTCATGGGATCGAGGATAAATGGACACGCCCTACTTTCAGCGCTAGCCTTCGGACAGGTACTGGCGAGTGCGCTCTGCGTCTCGACGGGGCCAGCAGCACCTCCTTCGAGGTGCCCTGATCGGGGTCCGCGCCTGGTTTGGACACATCGGCCGAGCCAACCGGCTGCGCGCCTGTGCGCGTGGCATCCCCTCAGCCAGGAGCAGCCAGATGAGCATCAACGAGATCGATGCGTCCGTGACGGATGACGCGAGCGTCGAGCAGCGCGGCAGGGGGCTGGCGGTGCTGTCAAACGAAATGGTCAGGATCTACAAGGAGCAGTTCGGCCGCGGCCCAACCAAGGTACGCTCGCACTACGCTGGACCCGACACGCTGATCTGCCTGCTCGAGCACACATTCACCCCGTCGGAGAAGAACCTCCAAGCGATGGGCGAGCACACGCGTTTGCGAGACATGCGGACGTTCTTCCAGTACGCGAGCTCGGGCGATTTCATCGCCGCTGTTCAGAAAGTGACGGGCCGAGAGGTACGGAGCTTCATCAGCGGCATCGACACCAACAGCGACGTGGCCGCCGAGATATTCGTACTCGAGTCGTTCGACCGGTCGAAGCTCGACGGCGCCGCGTAGGTGTAGGCCTGCCGCCGGCGGCCCCGTAGCGGCATTGGCGTTTTGAGTATCAAGTTCGCTCAGCGCTGAGCTGTAGGCGTGAGGACAGGACGCTTCGAAGAGGGTGGACCCGGACTCGCGCCGTCTATTGGAAGCAGAAATATGCACGTCGTTCGGCGTACTTCGTGTTCGATCATCTCGATACTCCTCGTTGGAGTGGGCGCCGTGCCGATCGGGCAATCGCCGAGCCTGTGTCGCGTGCGGCCGTCGCTCAAGCCGCTACTGCGGCGATGTCCCGCTCGAAGTGCCGATGCGCGGCAAGCGCCTGCGCGAACGCGGTCCCGAACCGCTCGAGATCGTCGCCGTCGCCGGCAAGCGTGATGAGCCCCTCGCGCTCAACCAAGCCGACATCGCGTTCTGCGAGCGCGTCGTCGGGAATCGGCGAGCGCTCGAGCAGGCGCACACCGGCGCCAAGCGCGCCGACGGGCTTGGCGTGCTTGTAGGCCTCGCTTGCGTAGTGCACGGCCTCGCCGTTCTCGAGTAGCGCCTGCGCGCTTTGCTCGCCGCCGGCGATGAGGACACCGTCGTAGAGAACCGAGGACATCGTAGTCAGCACACGATCGCTTTCGAGGCTCGAGCCCGAGCTCGGTTGAAGCTCACCGTCACGTGGCGCGAGCAGCTCGCAGACGACGCCCTGCTCGCGCAGCGGCGCGAGCGCCCGTTCCAGCGAGTCCGCGTCGACGCCGTCGGCGACAAGCACCGCGATGCGACGCGTCGCCGCGACTTGCGGCTGCCCCGCCTGACTCAGCGCGGGCGAGCTCCGGCCGTGATTCTCGCTGGAAGTCCGAGGCGCTGTGGTGCCGACTCCTTCGGCAACTGCTTGGGCCAGCTCACCGTCAACCTGCGCCAAGTGGGCGACCACGCCTTCGCGGATGTGCTCGCGGTCAACCTTGCCGAGCTCGAACTTGAACGCGTCGAGGATGTGCTGCTTCTCCCATTTGCTCATCGAGTTCCAGAAAAGCGTCGCCTGGCTGAAGTGATCGGCGAAGCTCTGCGAGCGCTTGCGGATCTTCTGACCGTCGACGCGTTCCTGGAAGTGGCGATAGCCGCCGTCCTCGAAGGAGCTCAGCGCGGGACAGCCGCCGCCGATTGAGTTGGGATGGTAGGAGACGCGGCTCTGGTCGATTCGGTGCTGGCCGTACCCGTCGCGCTGATGATGATGCACCGGCGCGACCGGACGGTTGATCGGCAATTGCACGAAGTTCGGCCCGCCGAGGCGGATCAGCTGCGTATCCAGGTAGGAGAAGTTGCGCGCCTGTAGCAGCGGATCGTTGCTGAAGTCGATCCCTCGCACGACGTTGGCGGTGTGGAAGGCGACCTGCTCGGTCTCGGCGAAGAAGTTGTCCGGATTCCGGTTCAGTTCCAGACGCCCAACGATGCGTAGCGGTACCTCTTCCTCGGGAATGAGCTTGGTTGCGTCGAGCAGGTCGAAGTCGAAGTCGTTTTCCTGCTCCTCTGGCACGAGTTGCACACCGAGATCCCATGTGGGGTAGTCGCCTGCCTCGATCGAGTCCCAGAGATCCCGCCGGTTGAAATCCGGGTCGGCGCCGGCGATCTTTTGCGCTTCATCCCAGACGAGCGAGTGCGTCCCGAGCGCTGGGCGCCAGTGGAACTTGACGAACGTGCCCTGCCCTTCGGCATTCACGAGCCGGAACGTGTGGACGCCGAAGCCCTGCATCATCCGGTAGCTCCGCGGCAGCGCGCGGTCGGACATGAGCCACATCATCATGTGCATCGTCTCGGGCTGGAGCGAGACGAAGTCCCAGAGCGTGTCATGGGCCGAGGCCGCCTGCGGGATCTCGTTCCGGGGCTCCGGCTTGACCGCGTGCACGAAGTCCGGGAACTTGATCCCGTCCTGGATGAAGAAGACCGGCATGTTGTTGCCGACCAGGTCATAGTTCCCTTCTCGTGTGTAGAACTTGACCGCGAACCCGCGGACGTCGCGGGGCGTATCCGACGAGCCACGCGAGCCGGCTACGGTCGAGAAGCGGACGAACACCGGTGTCTCCCGACCCGGCTGACCGAGGAAGTCGGCGCGCGTCACGTCGCGAAGCGAATCGGTGCAGGTGAAGGTCCCGTAGGCGCCGGCGCCGCGCGCGTGAACGACGCGTTCCGGGATCCGCTCGTGGTCGAAGCGGGTCAGCTTCTCACGGAAGTGAAAGTCCTCGAGCAGTGTCGGCCCGCGCTCCCCGACGGTGAGCGAGTCGTCGGTGTGTTCGAGCTTCACGCCCTGATCCGTCGTCAACTGCGTGCCGTCATGACTGACGCGATCGCGGCTGAGATCCATCAACTTCTCGTCGTCACTGGCCACAGTCCTCAACTCCTTCGCTCGATGCGGGCCTCCCGGGGCTTCCACGCGATCGAACGTCGTAA
>DATAVP010000016.1:0-54655 GCA_036267655.1 Solirubrobacteraceae bacterium | reverse complement strand
CCATTGGTGAAGTCGGCCGGACGTGACCGCGCGGTCGATCGCGTCATCTGAATAGCCGAGGTCGATCAGCTGTTGGCGGGCGACCACTCCGTACTGCACTGCGGCCAAGCTCGCCATTCGGTGATGAGTTCGCAGTTCTTTGTCCATGGCGAGGACAAGTGGGAACGCGAGGGTGGTTCTCCCCCCGCAGCCGTCGTGAGTTCGCAGAAAACCGCGCATAGCGCGGCAAAGTGCGAACTCGTTCGAGGACGGAGCTCGCTGGGGTCGGTCGAAAGGGTGGGGGAACATCTGTTCGCTTGGGTAGACTGATTATCCGTGCCTGTATCCGACAAAATCGTCATCTCCGGTGCTCGCGAGCACAACCTCAAGGACGTCTCGATCGAGCTGCCTCGCGACGCCCTGATCGTGATCACCGGGCTCTCCGGCTCGGGTAAGTCGAGCCTCGCGTTCGACACGATCTACGCCGAGGGCCAGCGACGTTATGTCGAGTCGCTGTCGTCCTACGCGCGCCAGGTCCTCGGGCTGATGGAGAAGCCCGACGTCGACTCGATCGAGGGCCTCTCGCCGGCGATCTCGATCGACCAGAAGACGACCTCGCGCAACCCGCGCTCGACGGTCGGCACGGTCACCGAGATCTACGACTACCTGCGCCTGCTGTGGTCACGCGTCGGCAAGCCGCACTGCCCGATCTGCGGGCGCCCGATCGTGGGCCAGTCCGCAGAGCAGATCATCGATCAATCGATGGAGCTTGCGGAAGGCACGCGCTTCATGGTGCTCGCGCCGGTCGTGCGCGGGCGCAAGGGCGAGTACGGCAAGCTGCTCGACGAGCTGCGCGCCGACGGCTTCGCGCGGGTGAAGATCGATGACCGGATCAGGATGCTCGAGGAGTCGATCGTGCTCGACAAGCGCTACAAGCACGACATCGCGGTCGTGGTCGACCGCCTGGTGATGCGCCACGACGTGCGCAAGCGCCTGGCCGACTCGATCGAGACGGCGGTCGGGCTTGCCGACGGGCTGGTCGAGCTCGAGATCGTCGGCCGCTCGGGCGAGACGGCCGCCGCCGATGCCGACGGGGCCGAGGAGGCCAAGGGCGCGAAGGGAGCCAAGGGCGCTCGCGCCGCCGCCACGCAGATCGTCCCCGGCGAGACGCCCGAGCCCGCCACGATCTTCACCTTCTCCGAGCGCTTTGCCTGCCCCGAGCACGGGCCCTCGCTGGTCGAGCTGGAGCCGCGGATCTTCTCGTTCAACTCACCGCACGGCGCCTGCGACCGCTGCACGGGGCTCGGCTCGCAGATGGAGATCGACCCCGAGCTGGTGGTTCCCGACCCGAGCCTGTCGGTCGGCGAAGGCGCGATCGCCCCCTGGGCCAACAGCAGCTCCAACTACTACGAGCAGGTCACCGAGGCGATCGCCGATCGCTACGGCGTCGATCTGGAAGCGCCGTGGGAGGAGCTGGCAGAGGAGCAGAAAGACCTGTTCCTGCACGGCACGAACGGCGATCCGGTGCAGGTCACCTACCGCAACCGCTACGGGCGCCGACGCTCGTACGCGACGCGCTTCGAGGGGATCGTCAAGAACCTCGAGCGCCGCTATCGCGAGACCGACTCGGAGTGGACGCGCGAGAAGATCGAGGAGTTCATGTCGCTACGGGCCTGCCCCGTATGCGGCGGCGCACGGCTGCGCGCCGAGTCCCGCGCCGTGCTGGTCGCCGGAACGCGGATCGAGGACTTCTGTGCGCTCTCGGCACGGCGGGCGTTGGAGTGGCTCGATGAGGTCGAGCTGTCGGATACCGACCGCCACGTCGCGCGGCTGATTCTGCGCGAGATCTCAGAGCGCCTGCAGTTCCTGGAGAACGTTGGCATCGGCTACCTGTCGATGGACCGCGCCGCGGCCACGCTGTCAGGTGGCGAGGCGCAGCGGATCAGGCTCGCGACGCAGATCGGCTCCTCACTGGTCGGCGTGCTCTACATCCTCGATGAGCCATCGATCGGGTTGCACCAGCGCGACAACTCGAAGCTGATCGCCACGCTCGAGCGCCTGCGCGACCTCGGCAACACAGTGATCGTCGTGGAGCACGACGAGCAGACGATGCGTGCCGCCAACCACCTCGTCGACCTCGGCCCCGGGGCCGGCGAGCACGGCGGCGAGATCGTCGCGCAGGGGACCGCCGCGCAGGTGCAGCGCGTCAAGGGCTCGCTGACCGGCCAGTACCTGGCGGGCACGCGCACGATCGAGGCGCCCGCGAAGCGGCGCACGCCCACGGGCTACATCGAGATCCTCGGCGCGAGCGAACACAACCTCCGCGACATCGATGTGCACGTCCCGCTCGGCGTGCTCACCTGCGTGACGGGCGTCTCGGGCTCGGGCAAGTCGACGCTCGTCAACGAAGTGCTCTACAAGGCGGTCGCCAACCGGCTGCACCGCGCGCGCCAGCGGCCCGGTGCGCATCGCGCGATCCACGGGCTGGACCAGCTCGACAAGATCATCGCGGTCGACCAGTCGCCGATCGGGCGCACCCCGCGCTCGAACCCGGCCACCTACACGGGCCTGTTCGACGTGATCCGCGACCTCTTCTCGAAGACCCAGGAGGCGCGCGCTCGTGGCTACAAGCCGGGGCGCTTCAGCTTCAACGTCAAGGGCGGGCGCTGCGAGGTCTGCCGCGGCGACGGGCAGATCAAGATCGAGATGCACTTCCTACCGGACGTCTACGTGCCCTGCGAGCAGTGCCACGGCAAGCGCTACAACCGCGAGACGCTGGAAATCCGCTTCAAGGGCAAGAGCATCGCCGACGTGCTCGACATGCCGATCGAGGAGGCGCTGCAGTTCTTCGAGCACATCCCCAAGGTCCGGCGACGCCTGGAGACGCTGAACGCCGTCGGGCTCAGCTACGTGCGCCTCGGTCAGCCCGCCACGACCCTCTCGGGCGGCGAGGCGCAGCGCGTGAAGCTCGCGACCGAGCTCTCGAAGGTCGCGACCGGTCGCACGCTCTACATCCTCGACGAGCCAACGACCGGGCTTCACTTCGCGGACGTGCAGCGCCTGCTCGTGGTGCTGCAGAGGCTGGTCGACGCGGGCAACAGCGTCGTCGTGATCGAGCACAACCTCGACGTGATCAAGTCGGCCGACCGGCTGATCGACATGGGACCCGAGGGCGGTGAGGAGGGGGGAAGCGCGATCGCGGTCGGCACCCCCGAGGAGGTCGCCGCCGAGCCGGGCTCGCACACCGGGCAGTTCCTCGCCGAGCTGCTGACGCCGACGGTCTCGCGAGGCACGGGACGCGGCGACGGCAAAGCTCCTCGTCGCAAGCGTGCGGCCAAGGTCGCCGCTTGAGCGAGCGAGAAGGGCTTGCGGCGCAGGCGCGCCTGTGGGCGCAGAAGTGGCGCTGGTATGAGCGCAACTCGCTGCCCTGGAACCGCGCGCGGATCCACTGGGAGCTGATGCGCCGCGGCGCGTTCGCGCGCTGGCCGCTGCACGGCAACGTGCTCGAGGCGATGCGCGAGGGGCGCCTGGAGGTCGGCCCCGAAGTGCTGCTCGAGCCCGGCGTCTGGATCACCGCGCCTGGCCGGGCGCGCGTGCGGATCGGCGCGGGCAGCTTCTTGAACCTCGGCGTGATGGTCGCATCCGAGCAGCTAGTCGAGATCGGCGAGCACTGCATGCTCGCAAACGGCTGCTTCGTCTCCGATGCCAACCATCGCTTCGACGACCCTGAGAAGCCGATCACCTGGCAGGGCTTTCAGAGCAAGGGACCCACCCGGATCGGCGAGAACTGCTGGCTCGGGGCGAACGTCGTCGTCACCAGCGGGGTCACGATCGGCGAGCGCTGCGTGATCGGCGCGAACAGCGTCGTCACCCACGACGTCGAGCCGTTCTCGATCGCCGCCGGGATGCCTGCGCGCGTGATCAGGAGCGTCGAGTACGGCTAGGCTGGCGCTCATGGATCTCCACGAGGCGATGCGCTGCGCGCCCACCAGTCGACGCTTCAGCGACGAGCCCGTGGCCCCCGAGTCGCTGCGCCGCGCATTCGACGCCGCGCGCTTCGCGCCCAGCGGCGGTAATCGGCAGGGGTGGCGCGTGATCGTGGTGCGTGAGCCTGAGCGCCGCGCGCGGCTGGGCGAGCTGTACCTGAAGCCTTGGCGCGAGTACATGGTGCAGACGGGAATGGCCCATGTCATCGCCAACCCCGACGACTTCGAGCCGGCGGTCCTGCGCCGCACGCGCCAGGCAAACGACTACGCCGAGCGCCTCGGCCAGATCCCGGTGCATCTCGTCCTCGGCGTCCGCCTCGGCGACCTCGCCGTCACCGATGCCGAGCTGCCGCGCCAGAGCATCGTCGGAGGGGCATCGATCTACCCGTTCGCCCAGAACCTGCTGCTCGCGCTGCGCGCCGAGGGGCTGGGCGCAGCGATGACGACACTGCTCGTGCCCGCCGAGGCCGAGGTCAAGCAGCTGCTGGAGATACCTGAGGACGTGGCGCTGGCGGCCCACATCGGCGTCGGCCACCGCGCCGACCCTTGGCCCAAGCGACTCGCTCGGCGGCCGGTCGAGGAGTTCGCCTTCGGCGAGTGCTACGGCGAACCCCTCGACTGACGGGTCGACCTACCCCGAGACCGAGACCGGGAGCGGGTTGAAGGGCGCCGTGCCGCGGGCGACCTGCAGGCCCAGCCCGGTCGCTGCGTTTGCGTAGGCGAGCTCCTTCGCCAGCGTGCCGACGCCGTTGGCCGCGGGCAGGGGCGCGAACTCGACGGTCGAGAGCACGCCGAGGGCGCCGCCTGAGGAGTCCATGAAGCCGCTGCCCGAGTCGCCCGGGATGCCGGGTGTGACCGTGTAGAGCTGTTGACTCCAGCCTTCGGTTTCTTCGCGATCGCCGAGGCTCAGGCCGGTCTTGGGGCTGAGCGCGCTGATGCCCAGACGCAGGATCGAGTTGCCGTAGCTAAATACCTGTTCGCCCTGTGCCGAGACCTGCGAGGCCAGGCCTTCGGGGCCGCCCCAGAAGGGCACCGTTGGGTTGACCTTCGCCGCCTGGGAAGGTGCGATCCTGATCAGAGCCAGGTCGTTGTAGGCGCAGGTATTCGCGTCGGTCTCGTGCTTTTTCTGCATCGTCAGCCACGAGTTGTAGGCCAGCGTGCCGATCAGCGTGCCGTCCTGCACGCCGCCGTTGACGACATCGCCCGAGTAGATCGAGGTTCCCAGCGGCAGCGACTTCGTCGAGCAGCCATCCGTTTCGGTGTCTTCGCCGGTCGAGGAGCAGTGGGCGGCCTGGCCGAGATAGACGTTGCCGGCAGAGTCCGTGAACACGAAGTTCGCAGTGCACTGCGAAGCGCCGTTCAGGAACGAGGAGGCGTTCGTGAAGGTCATCACGCCCGGGTGGATCGTGGCGCTCGACTCGGGCGCCCAGGTCGGTGAGGCGGCGGAGGCCGTGGCCGCTCCGCCGAGTGCGGTGACGATCAGCACGGCGAGCAGGAACGGCAGCAGCGAGCGTGACTTCATAGCTTCCTTTCGTTGCGATGGCGTGCAGAAGCAGCCGTTCGCAACGCGATCGTGCGCGCAACACTCGGCCCTGACGCCTGGATTGAACGACCCTCTTGGCGCCGACTCGTGCCGCGACGCCAAGCGCGGATTACCCGCGCTCGCGTCGCTCAAACAGTTACGTCCGTGCGGTCAACTCACGTCGCGACCAGCGCTCGCGCCGCCGCCGGTCCAGCTCAGCGCAGCTGCGTCTGAAGCTCGGCCAGCTCGGCTGGATCGATCTTGTAGGTGTGCTCGGGGCCCGGATAGCGACGCATGCGCACGTCCTCGGCGTAGGCTGAGACGCCCGCGTTCATCTCCTCCTGGATGTTCGCGTAGCGCTTGACGAAGCGCGGCCCGAGGCCGTCGCGGATGCCGAGCAGATCGTGGAACACCATCACTTGGCCGTCGGTCGCGGGGCCCGCGCCGATGCCAATCACGGGGATCTCGATCAGCGGCATCAGCTCGTCGGTCACGGCGCTGGGGATCGCCTCGAACACGAGCGCGAAACAGCCCGCCTGCTGCAGCGCGATCGCCTCCGAGGCGATCTTCGCCGCGGCCGCGGCCGTGCGGCCCTGGGCCTTCCAGCCGCCGAGCGCCGTGGAGGTCTGCGGCGTCAGCCCGACGTGGCCCATCACCGGGATGCCCGCGCCCACGATCGCGCGGGCGCGCTTGACCGAGGCCTCGCCGCCGCCCTCGAGCTTCACGGCCTCGCAGCCCGCCTCCTTCACCATCCGCATCGCCGTCGTGATCGCCTGCTCGTCGGAAACCTCGTAGGAGCCGAACGGCAGATCGCCGATCAACAGCGGAGTGCGCAGGCCGCGGCGCACCGCGCGCGCCAGCACCAGCATGTCGTCGAGCTCGACCGGCGTCGTCGCGTTGTAGCCGAGCATCGTCGTGGCGGCCGAGTCTCCGACCAGCACCAGATCCACGCCCGCGGCCTCGGCCGCGCGCGCGCTTGGGTAGTCATAGGCGGTCACCATCACGATCGGCTCGCCGAGCCGCTTGCGCTCGGCCAGCAGCGGCAGCGTCATCGGCAGGCGGCCGGGGTCCGAAGGGGCCTGTATGTCGGGGTGGCTGGACATTCTTGGGTGTTTCCTCTCTGACGTCAGTTGACGCCCTGCGTGAGCAGGGTCGCCACCGCGTCGTCGACGGTGATGATGCGGTTGGTCTGAGCCTCGACGTGCACGACACGCGGCTCGTAGCGATCGAGGTCTACCTCGTCGTAGCTTCCGTAGGAGACGACGATGATCGTGTCGCCGCGCTGCACGAGCCGCGCGGCGGCGCCGTTGATCGTCATCACTCCCGAGCCGCGCTCGCCCGCGATCGTGTATGTCTCAAAGCGCGCGCCGTTGTCGATATCGAGCACGTGCACCTGCTCGTGCTCGAGGATGTCCGCGGCCTCCAGCAGATCGGGGTCGACGGTGATCGAGCCGACGTAGTGCAGATCGCAGTCGGTGATCGTCGCCCGATGGATCTTGGACTTCAGCATCGTGCGTTGCATCAGGCGATGGCCTTTCTGGGTTCCGTTTGACGGGGGGAGGGGATGGCGGCAGGTCTCAAGATCGCGTTGTCGATCAGTCGCGTCTGGCCCACGCGGGCTGCGACCGCCAGCAGCGACTCGCCCGTGAGCTGCTCGCAGGGCAGCAGCGTCTCCGGATCGACGAGCTCGAGGTATTCGGGCTCCACGTCGCGCGCGAGCATCGCGGCGCAGGCGACGTTCAGCAGCGCCTCGGCCGAGCGCTCGCCGTCGACCGCGCGCTGCGCTGCGGCTCGCAGCGCCTCGGACAGCGCGAGCGCGCGGGTGCGCTCCTCGGGGCTCAGGTGCGCGTTGCGGCTGGACATCGCCAGCCCGTCGGGCTCGCGCACCGTGGGGCAGGCCTGGACCCGCACCGGAAGGTTCAGGTCAGCGACCAGGCGGCGGATCACGACCAGCTGCTGGGCGTCCTTCTGGCCGAAGTAGGCGACATCGGGCTGAGCCATCCCCAGCAGCTTTGTCACCACCGTGCTGACGCCGCGGAAGTGCTCGGCGCCGCGGGAGGCGCCCTCGAGCCGCTCGGTCACGCCGAGCACCTCGACCGAGGTCGCGAAGCCGGGCGGGTAGACCTCCTCGACGCTCGGCGCGAACAGGATGTCGGCGCCGGCCTGCGTGGCGAGTTCGGCGTCATGGCGCTCGGCGCGCGGATAGCGCGCCAGATCGGCCTGCTCGTTGAACTGCGAAGGGTTCACGAACAGCGAGACCACGACCACGTCGCACTCGCGTCGCGCCCGGCGGATCAGCGAGAGGTGCCCGTCGTGCAGCGCCCCCATCGTCGGCACCAGGCCAATCATGCGGCCGTCGCGACGGGCGGGGCTCAGCTCCGAGCGCAGCTCCTCCACGGCGCGCACGGTCCTCATGCGCAGGCGAGGGATTGGATGGCGGTGCTCATCGGTTTCGGTCCAGTTCCTTGCGGATACCGGCGCGACAGAAGATGTTCGTGCGGTTTGGCTCAGGTCCGGCCCGGGCTCACCCGGTGACGGCCTGACACGAATGATACATCTGGTCCGGTCGTTCGCAAGGGCTTTCGGCCCGCGCGTGCCATTGCCAAGGGAGGCCCCGGCAAAGTAGGCTCGCCGAAATGTCGGAGCCAAGCGAGCCAAGCCCCACCGGCGTGCGAATGGCTCGACTTCGCCCGCGGCTGAATCACGCGACCGTCGTCGCCTATCTGGCGCTGTTCGTCGCGCTCGGCGGCGGCGCCTTCGCGGCGACGAGCCTGGTCGGTGGCAACGGCGAGGTGCATGCCTGCGTCGACAGCGCGGGACGCCTGACGGTCGTCAAGCCGGGGAAGGGCTGCGGCAAGCACCGGACGGCGATCGCGTGGAGCGTCCGGGCCGGGCAGGGAGCAAAGGGGGTCGAGGGGACGCAGGGGCTGCAGGGACCCCAGGGTGTCGCCGGCGCGGCGGGGGCAACTGGGCCGGCTGGTGCTCCGGGGTCTCCAGGAGATCCAGGGAAAGAAGGAGCAGCCGGGCCGGGCGCGCAGCAGTTCGAATTCGGGATGGCGACCAAAGACAACGAAGTCATCGCCTCCGCCGACGGCGTGAACGTGCTGGGGGACTGCGAATCGATCGTCAGCGGCCAAGTCGGCGTCGAGCCGCCGCTTTCCGCTGAACGCAGCGGGCTCTACTGGGTTCACGGCTTCCACGAATTCACCACGGATCTCCAGAGCTACGAGATCGACCCGCAGGAAGTGAACATGGACTTCATGGCTCGTGTGAACGACACCAGCAAATGGGTTCACTTCCAGGTCGTGGGGCAGCGCAAGAGCGGCTTCTGTCTGTTCAGCGGCGTGATCACGCCCTCGACCTGAGTCACCAGGCGTCGACGTAGGGGCGCGTCTTGCCCTCGCGCTGCCGCCACCCCGGCGTGCGCTCGTCGAACAGCATTGAGATCCAGCGCGCGGAGTCCGCGGGGTCGATCACGTCGTCGATCTCGCCGTAGGCGGCCATGTTTAGGCCACGGCCGCGCTCGTAGGCCATCGCGACGAAGCTCTCGAACAGTCGCTCGCGCTCGTCGGGGTCCGCGACGGCGTCGAGCTCGCGCCGCATCCCGAGCCGAACCGCGCCCTCCAGGCCCATGCCGCCGAACTCGGAGGTGGGCCAGCCGACCGTGAACAGTGGCGCCTTGAAGCCACCGCCTGCCATCGCCTGGGCGCCGAGCCCGTAGCCCTTGCGCAGCACGATCGTTCCGCAGGGGACGCCGAGGTTCGCGCCACCGAGGAACATGCGCGCGAAATGGCGCACGGTCGCGGTGCGCTCGGCGCTCGGGCCGACCATGAAGCCGGGGGTGTCGCACAGGAACAGCACCGGCAGCGAGAAGGCGTCGCACATGCCGATGAAGCGCGCGGCCTTGTCCGCGGCGTCGGCATCGATCGCGCCGCCCAGGTGCGTCGGCACGTTGGCGACCACACCGAGCGGGCGGCCCTCGTGGCGCGCGAGCGCCGTCACCATCCCGGCGCCGAAGCCGCGGCGCAGCTCGAGCACCGAGCCCTCGTCGAACAGACCCTCGACCACGCCGCGCACGTCGTAGACGCGCTTGCGCTGCTCGGGGATCAGCCCGCGCAGCAGCTCCTGGTCCGGCAGCATCCCGGCGGCGGCGGGGCCGCTGAAGTAGGAGAGGTAGCGCTTCGCGGCGGCGACCGCCTCGTGATCGTCGGCCACACGGATGTCGACCACGCCGTTTGCGTCTTGGACCTCGATCGGACCCACCTCGCCGGGCTCGAACACGCCGAGCCCGCCGCCCTCGATCATCGCGGGTCCGCCCATGCCGATGCTCGAGTCCTCGCTGGCGATCACCACGTCGCAGCAGCCGAGCAGCGCGGCGTTGCCCGCGAAGCAGTAGCCAGAGGCGATGCCCACCAGCGGCACGAGCCCGCTGAGCTGGGCGAACAGCGCGAAGGCGCGGCAGTCGAGGCCCGCGACGATCGGCATGTCCACGTCGCCGGGCCGCCCGCCGCCGCCCTCGGCGAACAGCACCACCGGCAGTCGCCGCCGCTCCGCAAGCTCGAACAGGCGGTCCTTCTTGGCGTGGTTGCGCATGCCCTGGGTTCCCGCGAGCACCGTGTAGTCGTAGGACATCGCCACGCAGGGACGCCCCTCGATCTCGCCGACGCCGCCCACCAGCCCGTCGGCGGGGGTGCGCTCGATCAGCTCCTCGCGCGAGCGCCGCTGCTCCTGGGCCGCGAACAGCAGCGGCCCGTACTCGACATAGCTGCCCTCGTCCACGAGCTCGGCCAGGTTCTCGCGCGCGGTGCGCCGTCCGCGCTTGCGCCGTCGCGCCACCGCCTCGGGCCGCGCGGCGTCGAGCCCGATCGCGTGGCGTTCGCGCACCGCCTCCAGGTCGGCGCGAAAGCCGCCTGCGCTCGTCTCGGCGGCGGACCGTGCCGGGTCGCGCGCGCCGTTGGCGCCCTCGGCCCCGACGCTCATCAGCAGCAGCGTCTGGCCCTCCTCGACCGCCTCGCCCACCGAGACCTCGACGCGGAGCACGATGCCGCCGCTCTCGGCCAGTACCTCGTGCTCCATCTTCATCGCCTCCAGCACCAGCAGCGCGGAACCGGGCTCGACCTGCGCCTGCGGCTCGTGCGCCAACGACACGACTACGCCTGCAAACGGGGCTCTCACGGCGATCTCGGGGCCTGACGACACGGCCAGATCATTGCGCAGCGGCGCTTGAAGCCGAGGCTGGGCCGCTGTGGATGATTTGGAGGCGGGATGTGCTTGTGCACCTCACCGGCGCGGCGGGGCCTCCCAAGTTGGGAATACCATCCACGCGATGCCTTCCACAGATGGTGAACGCACTGCCCTCGAGCGCCGTGAGGAGCTCAAGGCGGTGTTTGCCCAGGCGAAGGTCTGCACACGCTGTCCGGAGCTGGCCGCAACGCGGAAGACCGTCGTCTTTGGCGCCGGCAATGCCGACGCCGACCTGATGTTCGTTGGCGAGGCCCCCGGGGCGAGCGAGGACGAGCAGGGGGTTCCATTCGTGGGGCGGGCCGGAAAACTGCTCGAGACGCTGCTCGGGGAGGTTGGACTACAGAGAAACGATGTGTTTATTGCAAACGTTCTCAAGTGCCGTCCACCCGGCAACCGCGATCCGCTCCCGGTCGAGATCGATAACTGCCAGGAGTATCTGCACCGCCAGGTCGAGCTGATCGAGCCGAGCGTGATCTGCACGCTCGGCAACTTCTCGACCAAGCTGCTGCGCGGCGACCCCACCGGGATAACGCGGCTGCACGGTCGGCCCGAGGTGTTGACGCTCGGACGGCGCGCCGTGCGCCTGTACCCGATCTTCCACCCCGCCGCCGCGCTCTACACGCCGCGGATGCTCGAGACGCTGCGCGAGGACTTTACGCGGCTGCCCGAGCTGCTCGCGCTCGGCGCGCCCGAGCAGCCGTCGTTGGAGGAGGTGCCCGAGATCGATTCCCGCGCCGAGGTCGAGGGCGAGGAGCCCCGCGATCAGGGAGAGCCGCAGGACGGCGCAACGGTCGGCTCCGAGCAGGCGGTCGAGCCCGATCAGCTCGGCTTGTTCTAGACCTTTCTGGACATTTATTGGACGATTTCTCCCAGGTTCTCCCTGGAAAAAGGGGATCTTCCGAGAACGGCGAAGTTTTTTCTCCCCAGGTCTAAAGTCGGTTGTGGACCGCGCCGATACAGACCTTGTCTCCATCCCTCCAGGAGTAACGATCGGCCCGCGTCCCTTTCTCCCGCGGGCCGGTCGCGTTTAAGGCCCGTCGCCGTCGCAGGTGCGCTTCGCTCTAGAGTCTCGTCGTGGCAGTGCGCATCGTCGAGACCGCAGACCCCACCGAGACCGAAGCGCTCGGCGCGGAGCTGGCCGAGGGCCTGAGGGACGGCGACGTGGTGCTCGTGCGCGGCGAGCTCGGCGCCGGCAAGACCACGCTCGTGCGTGGCGCCGCCCGCGCGCTCGGGGTCGAGGACCCGATCACGAGCCCCAGCTTCAGCATCGGTCACCGCTATCGCGCCCGCGATGCGCTGCTCGTCTCACATCTCGACCTCTATCGCCTGGCGGACCTTCAGCAGGAGGACCCCGACCTGCTCGCCGACTACCTCGGCCAAGGGCGGATCGCTTTCGTGGAGTGGCCGCTTGCCGACGAGCGCGAGCTCGCCGGCGCGTGCCTGCAGGTCTCACTCTCCCACCAGGGCCAGGACCGGAGGCGGATCGAGGTTCTGCAGAGGTGATCGTGATCGGCTTCGACACCGCCACGCAGGCGACCGCCGTGGGACTGCGCCTCGCCGACGGCGGCACGCTCACCGCGCGCGACGATCCTGCCGAGGGCGCACACCCCGGGCACGCGACGCGGTTGCTCGAGATGGCCAGCGAGCTGCTGGAGCAGGCGCGCCTCGAGTGGAGCGAGCTCGAGCGGATCGCCGTCGGGCTCGGTCCCGGCCGCTTCACCGGCCTGCGCGTCGGCATCGCCACCGCACGTGGGCTCGCGCAATCGCTCTCGCTCGAGTTGGTCGGCGTCTCGAGCCTTCACGCGCTCGCCCTGGGAGCGATCGGGGAGGGGTCCGAGCACCGCGCCGGCGCGCCGAACGCGACGATCGCCGTGATCGACGCTCGCCGCCGCGAGGCTTTCGCGGCCGCCTACGTCGACGGCGCCAAGTTTGAGTTCCCGCGCGCTCTTCGCCCACCCGAGCTGGAAGACCTCCCTGCCGAGATCGGGCGCTGCGGCGGCCCGCCCGAGGTGCGCTGGCGCGCCGTTGGCGACGGGGCGCTGCTGTACGCCGATGAGCTCACCGCCGCGGGCATCGAGGTGCTCGCGCTCGACTCGCCGCTGCACCTGATCGACGGTGCCGCCGTCTGCGAGCTGGGCGCGCTTGCAACCGCGCACGATGCCCGCGATCCACTCGCCACGATCCTGCCCGACTATCGCCGCTCGCCCGACGCGTCAGTGGCGCGGGGAACCTCGCAGCCCGCTCTGGGAGCATCGCGAGCGTGAGCGAGCCATCCTCATCTCAACTCCGTGACGGCGAGCCCTCCTCGTCGATCGCGATCCGCGCGCTCGCCTACCCCGATCTGCCCGAAGTGCTCGCCATCGAGCGGCGGGTGTTCCCGACGCCGTGGTCGCTTGCCATGTTCGTGCTCGAGCTCTCCAAGCAGACCGGCATCTGCCTCGCCGCATGCGAACGCGTGCCCGAGGAGGATGGAGTCGCCGGGGTCGGTGAGCGCCTCGCGGGCTACCTGATCTGCTCGCGCTACGACACCGTCTGGCATGTGATGAACGTCGCCGTCGACCTCCCCCGCCAGCGCATGGGCCTCGCCTCGCGGCTGCTCACCGAGCTCTACGCTCGCGTCGGCGACGAGGACGCACGCTTCACGCTCGAGGTGCGCCGCTCGAACGCCGTCGCCATCCACCTCTACGAGCGCGAGGGCTTTCGCGCCGCGGGCACGCGTCGGCGCTACTACCAGGACAACGGCGAGGACGCCCTCGTCATGTGGCGCACGCCCGCCACGCGGCAGGGCTCGCTCGAGGACGTGCCCAACCCCGGACCGGTATGAGCATTCTCGCGCTGGAGACCAGCTGCGATGACACCTGCGCCGCCGTGATCGACCGCGACGGGCGTGTGCGCGCCAATGTGATCTCCTCGCAGACCGCGCACGAGGACTTCGGCGGCGTCGTGCCCGAGATCGCCTCGCGCCATCACCTCGAGATCGTCAACGCGATCGTCGCCCGGGCGCTGCAGGAGGCCGAGGTCGGGCTGGACCAGATCGAGCTGATCGCCGCCACCCAGGGTCCCGGTCTGATCGGCGCGCTGCTCGTCGGCCTCTCCACCGGCAAGGCGATCGCCGCCGCGCGCGAGCTGCCCTTCGCCCCCGTAGATCATCTGCAGGGCCACGTCGCCGCCAACTTCCTGCTCGACCAGGACGGCCGCGGCCCCTTCGAGCCGCCGTTCCTCTGCCTGATCGCCAGCGGCGGGCACACGCTGCTCACGCACGTCAGCGCCCACAACGGCTTCGAGGTGCTCGGGCGCACGCTCGACGACGCCGCCGGCGAGGCGTTCGACAAGGGCGCCCGCATGCTCGGGCTCGGCTATCCCGGCGGCGCCGC
Organism: Solirubrobacteraceae bacterium; assembly: GCA_036267655.1. Classification (GTDB taxonomy): domain Bacteria; phylum Actinomycetota; class Thermoleophilia; order Solirubrobacterales; family Solirubrobacteraceae; genus Palsa-744. The sequence goes on along the minus strand of DATAVP010000016.1, from coordinate 40,550 downwards.
GCTCGAGCGGCTCGCGCGCGAGGGTGATCCCGAGGCGTTCCTGTTCCCCGGCTCTCGCCGCGAGCGCGCCCGGGGCGGGCGCGGGACGCAGCGCCAAGCCTTTGCCGAGGGACTCGACTTCTCCTTCGCCGGGCTGAAGACCGCGCTGCTCTACAAGCTGCGCCAGCTCGGCGAGCAGCAGGCCCAGGCGCGCGCCGCCGACCTCGCCGCCTCCTACCAGGCCGCGATCGTCGACAGCCTGCTCGCGCGCGTCGAACGAGCGCTCGAGCAGCTCGGCGGCGATCGGCTCGCCGTCGGCGGCGGCGTCGCCGCCAATGGCGTTCTGCGCGCGCGCCTGGCCGAGCTCGGCGTCGAGCTGCACGTGCCCGCGCGCGTGCTCTGCACCGACAACGCCGCCATGATCGCCAGCGCCGCGCGCTTCGGCGAGCATCTGAGCTATCCCCAGTACCTGGGCCTCGACGCCTATCCCAGCGGCGAGCGCGCCCGCTGAGCCCGCCCGCAGCGGCGCCCGGCCCAGGGCCTGAGTCGAGCGACACTCGATGAGCACCCCCGAGATCACGGTCTACTCGCGTCCCGACTGCCACCTCTGCGCCGAGGCCCTCGCCAGCCTGCGGGCGCTGCAGCCCGAGCTCGGCTTCAGCCTCACCGAGCGCGACATCGACCGCGACGAGGCGCTGCAGCGGGCCTACTTCGAGCGCATCCCCGTGATCGCCCTCGACGGCGAGGAGCTGTTTGACTACTTCATCGACGAGGCGCTCCTGCGCGAGCGACTAGAGTCACGGCGATGAGCTTCAGCGAAACCACCACCCGCCCGCGCGAGCTGCACGCGGACGGCGCCGTCCCTCCCGGGGAGCGCCTCTCACTCGGTGTGGCCGCCCGTCTGTCGCGCTACCTGCAGGTGCTCACGCAGGCCAAGAAGATGGGCAAGGAGACGATCTCCTCGCAGGAGCTCTCCGACTACACGCACGTCAACTCGACCCAGATCCGGCGCGATCTCTCGGGCTTCGGCAAGTTCGGCAAGCGCGGCGTCGGCTACAACGTCGAGGCGCTCGTCTCGCAGATCCGCAAGATCCTGCGGACCGCAGGCCAGCACAACATCGCCCTGCTCGGCGCCGGTCACCTCGGCAAGGCGATCGCCTCCTCCGACATCTTCGCCGACCACGGCTTCCGCGTCGTCGCGATCTTCGACGTCGACGAAGAGAAGGTCGGAACGAAGGTCGGCCCGCAGGTCGTGCGCCACACCGGCGATCTGCGTCAGGTCGTCGAGGAGGAGGACATCGTCGTCGGCGTACTCGCCGTGCCCACCCAGGCCGCCCAAGGGCTCGCCGACGAGCTCGTCGAGGCCGGCGTCAAGATCATCTTCAACTACTCCGAGTCCCTGCTGTTGGTGCCCCCCGAGGTCACCGTCCACACATCGAGCCCCGCCGTCGATCTGCTCTACGCGCTGTACTTCTACCTGACCTGACCGAGCTCGCCACGGCCATGACCAGCCTGGACCTAGACCGCGCGGCCGAAACCTTTGCCGCCGCGACAGACTTCACCGTCGGCGTAGAGGAGGAGTTCTCGATCCTCGACCCGCAGACGCTCGAACTGTTGCCGCGCTTCGAGCAGATGTACGAGGCCGCCCGCGCCGGCGATCCGCTGCTGCACGAGCACATCACCGGCGAGCTGATCTCCTCGGAGATCGAGATCATCTCCGGGGCCGGAGTCGATCTACAGGACGCGCTCGCGCGCCAGCGCGAGCATCGCAAGCGGCTGTTCGAGCTCGCCGCCGCCCAGGGCGTCGCGCTCGGCGCCACCGGCACCCATCCTTGGGCCGACTATCGCGAGCAGCCCATCATCGACACCGAGCACTATCACCGCGTCGAGGACGGGCTGAAGTACGTCGCCTGGCGCAACAACACCTTCAGCCTGCACGTTCACCTCGGCGTGCGCGACCTCGACCGCGCGATCCGCGTCTGCGACCGGCTGCGCCCCGTGTTGCCGCTGCTACTCGCCGTCTCCGCCAACTCGCCCTATCTCGACGGCCGCGACACCGGCCTTCACTCCGCACGCACGCAGAGCTTCACCAAGAGCTTTCCCCGCTGCGGCGTGCCCGACGCCTTCGGCGGCTGGGCCGCCTACCGCGAGTACATCGAGTTCCTCGTGCGCACCCGCTCGATCGTCGAGTTCACCCAGGTCTGGTGGTCGGTGCGCCCGCATTTCGCCTTCGGCACCGTCGAGCTGCGCATCTGCGACGTCCAGGCCACCGCGCAGGAGTCCGACGCGCTCGCCTCGCTGATCGCCGCCTGCATCGCCCAGGCCTTGCGCGACGTCGACGAGGGCGTGCCCTTCGAGGACCTCGCCCCGCGGCTGATCGAGGAGAACATGTGGCGCGCGATCCGCTTTGGGCTCGACGGCCGGCTGATCGACCTCGCGCGCGGCGAGGAGTACCCCGCGCAAGCCGCGATCGAGCGGCTCGCGCAGTGGACCGCGCCGATTCGCGGCGAGCTCGGCATCGAGCTCGCCTTCCCCGAGCGCAACGGCGCACAGCGCCAGCGACAGATGATCGAAGCCGGCGCCACGCGCGAGGAGGTCTTTGCCGCCTCCGTCGCCGAGACCCGGCAGACCTACTCCCAGGAGGTGGTGGTATGAGCGCAGATCCAGATGCCATGGCCGGTGGTTCCGGCCCCGGCGGTCCCGCCGGCCCCGGCGGTCCCGACGGCCAGCCGAGCGAAGAGGAGCTGCGCGCCGCCTACGAAGCCGAGCTCGCGCGAATCACCAGCGCCGACATGATGCTGCAGGCCGCTGTCTCGCTGCTGAACATCGGCAGCTACCGGCTCGTTCCGCGCCCGCCCGAGGGCGGCCAAGCCGGCGCTCCCGGCGGCGGCGGTCCCGACGCGGGCGGCGGGCAGGACCTCGAGCAGGTGCGCGACTCGATCGACGGCGTGCGTGCGCTTCTGGAGATCCTCGAACGCCGCGTCCCCGGCGGCGAGCTGCGCCCGCTGCGCGACGCGCTCTCGCAGCTGCAGATGGCCTATGCGCGCGAGGTGCAGACCGGTGCTGGCGCTGCGCTCGGGGGCGAGCAGCCCGGCGGCGGCGAAGTCGGCGATGGGCAGGACGGTGGCTCCGGCGGCGAGCCCGGCGGCCAGGGCGGTCCCGACGGGCCTGGGGGCTCCGGTGGCGGGCCTGGCGGGTCCGGGGGGCCGGGCGCGCCCGGCGGCTCGGGCGGACAGCCCGGTCAAGATTCCGATCCCGGCCAGGCGCCAACCGGCCCCGGCCCCGCCGAGTCCAGCGGAAGGCTCTGGGTTCCCGGCCGCTGAGCGGAGCCCGAGCCACGCGCCGGGTGGCGCGCGACGCCGCGCCGACGGTGCCCTGCGGCGGCGACGGAGATAGGGCGCATCGGCGTGGCGATTGGCACCCGGCATGCTCGTCTGCCAATCGCCCTGGGCCCGCGGACCGCGTTTCGCCGTCCGGCGCGATAGACTCCGCCCGCGTTTGTACCGGGCTGCGCTCAATCCCGAGCGACCCGGTAGACAAATGTGCGCGCGACAGATCCTCGCGCGGCACGCCAATCAGACCGCGGAGGATTTCTGTTGAGTAGCTTTCTGACGAACCATGGGGTCGTCGTCGCCCTCGTTTGCGCCGCATGCGCCGTCGTTTACGGCCTGCTGACCACACGCTCGCTGCTGGCGCTCTCGCCCGGCAACGAGAAGATGCAGAGCATCTCGCTGGCTGTCCAGCAGGGCGCTCGTGCCTATCTGAACCGCCAGTACGCGACGATCGCGGTCGTCGGCGTCGTGCTGTTCGTGGCGCTGATCTTCATCCAGAACATCGCGGTCGCGGGCGGCTTCCTGATCGGCGGTCTGCTCTCGGGCTCGACCGGCTACATCGGCATGAACGTCTCCGTGCGTTCCAACGCGCGCGTTGCCGAGGCCGCGCGCTCGGGTGTCTCGCCCGCGCTGCAGGTCGCCTTCCGCGGTGGCGCGATCACCGGGCTGCTCGTCGTCGGACTCGCGCTGATCGGCGTCGCCGGCTACTACGGCGCGCTGACCTCGTTCTTCAACGACAGCCCCAAGACCGCGGTCGACGCGCTTGTCGGCCTCGGCTTCGGCGGCTCGCTGATCTCGGTCTTCGCCAGGCTCGGCGGCGGCATCTTCACGAAGGCCGCCGACGTCGGCGCCGACCTCGTCGGCAAGGTCGAGGCCGGGATCCCCGAGGACGACCCCCGCAACCCCGCGACGATCGCCGACAACGTCGGCGACAACGTCGGCGACTGCGCCGGTATGGCCGCCGACCTGTTCGAGACCTACGCCGTCACCGCGGTCGCGGTGATCCTGCTGGGCGTGCTGACCTTCCACGAGGCCACGAAGGTCGCGCTCTATCCGCTGGTGATCGGCGGCGTCGCGATCATCGCCTCGATCATCGGCACCTACGCTGTGCGCACGAAGACCGACAACGTCGAGCGGGCGCTGCTGCAGGGCCTGGTCGTCTCGGGCGTGCTCGCCGCCGCAGCGTTCGCGCCGATCACCTACTGGCTGATGCGCGGCCTCAGCTTCAAGGTCGTCGGCGACGTCGTCAACCCGCCCGTCTGGTGGCACCTGTACCTGTGCTCGCTGATCGGCATCGGCGTCACAGCGCTGCTGTTCGGATTGACGGAATATTACACCTCGACTCGTTTCTCACCCGTGCGTAAGACGGCCAAGGCGTCTGAGACCGGACACGCCACGAACATCATCCAGGGCTTCTCCTCGGGCCTGCAGGCCACGGCGCTGCCCGCGATCGTGATCGTGCTCGGCATCTTCGGGGCCTGGAAGCTCGCGGGCGGCGGCGTCACCGGCATCTACGGCATCGGCGTAGCGGTCATGGGCCTGCTGTCGCTGACCGGCCTGATCGTCGCGCTCGACGCCTTTGGCCCGATCACCGACAACGCGGGCGGCATCGCCGAGATGGCCGAGCTGCCCGAGGACGTGCGCAAGGTCACCGACCGCCTCGACGCGGTCGGCAACACGACCAAGGCCGTCACCAAGGGCTACGCGATCGGCTCCGCCGTGCTCGCCGCCGTCGTGCTGTTCGCGGGCTTCCAGAAAGAAATCGAGGACAAGATCGGGCACGCGCTGTCGTTCGGGATCAACGAACCGCCCGTGCTGATCGGCCTGCTGCTCGGTGGCATGATGGTGTGCCTGTTCGCCTCGCTCTCGATCGAGGCGGTCGGGCGCGCGGGCGGCGCCGTGGTCGAGGAGGTGCGCCGCCAGTTCCGCGAGCACCCCGGGATCATGGACTACACCGAAGAGCCCGACTACGCGGCCTGCGTCGACATCGTGACCAAGACCGCCCAGCGCGAGATGATCCTGCCCTCGCTGCTACCGATCCTGCTGACGTTGATCGTCGGTCTGATCGACCAGCAGGCGCTCGGCGGGCTGCTGATCGGCGTGATCGTCGTCGGCTTCTTCTTCGCCGTGATGATGACCGCGGGCGGTGGCGCCTGGGACAACGCGAAGAAGCTCATCGAGGACGGCGCCTTCGGCGGCAAGGGCTCCGAAGCCCATGCCGCGTCGGTCACCGGCGACACGGTGGGCGACCCGTTCAAGGACACCGCCGGGCCCGCGATCAACCCGATGATCAAGGTCGCGAACATCGTGGCGATCCTGATCATCCCGCTCATAACTTGAGAAGGCCGGCCTGGACGGCCGGCCCGGCTGACTGCCGGCGCGCGCGGAGCGGCACAGGTTGTGACGAGAAGCCGAGCGCGCACCGGCCCAAAAGGCCGGACGCCGGTGTTATGTCACCGCATCGCAGTGGACCCCTAAGCTCAACGTGAGATGAACGGCCGAACCGTGCACCGCTCCGGCACGCTCGTGCTGTCCGTGCTGATGGCGGCGATTGGGCTTGCGCTGATCGGTCAGGTAGTCGCGGGCGTCGGTGGCGTGTTCTCGGCGCGTCTGCTACTCGGCGTGCTGTTCCTCGCCGGCGGTATCGCACGGCTGTGGCTCGAGCACAAGCGGGGATCGCGCGCGTGAGCGAGGAGCCGGAGGGGGCGTCGGACTCGGACTCGCAAGGGGGCGGGCGTAGCGAGCCGGCGTCGAGCAGCCCAGCCGCGGGCACCCCGGCCGGGCACGGCGTGAAAGCCCAGGCAGAGCTCGGTCGCGCCGAGGCCGAGCGGCTCGCGCTTCAGATATCGGCCCGTTCGCTGGCATCGGCGCGGCGCAGCGTCGGCTCGCCGACGCTGTTCGCGATCGTCTACACGCCGCTTGCCAGTGCGATCTACTTCTCGCTCGGCGTCATCTCCGGGCACGCGCTTGGGCTGACGCCGGTCGTGTTCCTGGTCGCGGCCGGGCTGTTCGCGCTGACCGCGATGACCTACGCCGAGGGCGCCTCCCTGCACCAGGAGCGCAGTGGCTCGACCGTGTTCGCCCGCTACGCCTTCAACGAGCTGGTCAGCTTCGTCGCGGGCTGGGCGATCCTGCTCGACTACGTGATCCTGATCGCGGTCACCTGCTACGCCGCGACTCAGTACATGCGCGTGTTCTGGAGCCCGCTCGGGCACAGCGCCGAGGCGCTGGGCCTGGCGCTCGTGTTCATCCTGCTCGTCGTCCTCGGCAACATCCGCGGCTTCGGCTGGAGGCGCTCGCGGCGTGTGGCGATGATCGTCGTCGCCGATCTGGCGCTGCAGGGGCTGATCGTGGTGCTGGGCCTCGTGCTGTTCTTCAACCCGCACACGCTGCTGGACCCGATTCACCTGGGCAGCGCCCCGAGCTGGTCGGATCTCGTGTTCGCGCTGACCGTCGCCGCGATCTCCTTCACGGGCCTCGAGTCCGCGGCGGGACTCGCGGGCGAGGTGCGCATCTCCAAAGGCCAGCTCAAGCGGCTCGTCGGCTCCGGCACCGCGACCGTGATCGTGATCTACGTCGGCATCGCGCTCGTCGCCGTCACCGCGCTGCCCGTGCACCACGGCCACACGCAGCTCGCGACCCGCTTCCTGGACGACCCCGTCGTGGGCATCGTCGCCCAGATGCACCCCCACTGGCTCGCCGAAACGCTGCGCTACGTCGTCGCGGGGCTGGGTGCCCTGACGCTCGTCGCCGCCGCCAACTCCGCGATGCTCGGGCTCTCGCGGCTGGCCTACTCGCTCTCGACCAACCGCCAGATCCCAAGCGGTCTCGGCCGTCTGCACCCGCAACGCTCGACGCCCTACGTGCTGATCATCCTCGCCGGCATCGTCGCCGCCGGCCTGGTCGTGCCCGAGAACCTCGACTTCCTCGTCGGCATCTACGCCTTCGGGGCGCTCCTGGCATTCACGATCGCGCACGTCTCGGTCTGCCGCTTGCGCTACTCCGACCCCGACAGCGAACGTGGCTACAGAATCCCGCTCTCGGTCCGCTGGCGCGGCGGCGCGCTGCCGCTGCCGGCGGTCTTCGGCGCCGCGATCTCCGCCGCGGGCTGGCTGGCCGTGATGATCGTGCACGACCCCGCGCGCTACGTCGGCCTCGGCTGGATGCTGGTTGGTCTCGCGATGTACGTGATCTACCGCAAAGCCGACGAGACCTCGCTGTTCAAACGCGTGACCGTTGCGCCCGAGGTGCTACGCGCCGAGCCGCCGCGCGAACGCGACTACGGGTCGATCCTCGTGCCGCTGTTCGGCACGCGCCTGGACGAGGACATCGTGCAGACCGCCGCGTTGCTCGTCTCCGGCACGCAGACCGACGAGGCCGCGATCGACGAGTCGACGATCGAGGCCGTGTGGATCTTCGTGATCCCGATGTCGCTGCCGCTCGACGCGCGGCTGCCCGAGGCGCAGGTCAAGGAGGCGCGCCAGGCGCTCGCGCGGGCGAAGGCCGTGGGGGAGGAGTACACCGGCGTGCAGGTCGCCACCGCGACCGTGCGCACGCGCCGGGCGGGCTACGCGATCGTCGATGAGGCCAAGCGCCGTGGCGTCGAGGCGATCGTGCTCGGCGCCGAGGAGCCGTCGCTGATTCGCGGCGGGACACGACTCGGGGGGCGCGGGGGCCCGCTCGATAACTTCGTCGGCGACGTCACCAAGTACGTGATCGACAAGGCGAGCTGTCGCGTGATCGTGACTGCGCCCGCCGCGGGCGACTCGCTCTCAGAGCGCCGCTCGCGCCTGGCGCACGCCGGCTCCTGAGCGAGCTGGAGCCGAGTCTTGCCCGCATGCGCCCATCGACTAGTCTGCGGCGCATGTTCGTATTGATCGTGGGCGCCGGGCGCGTCGGCTCGGCTGTCGCCAAGTCGGCGATCGCCGCAGGCCACGAAGTCTCGGTGCTCGATGAGGACCCGCTCTCGCACGAGCGCCTCGACGCCGGTCAGACCGTCAGCTGGGAGGATGCCGGAGGCCAGTTCACGGTCGGCACCGCGCTCGAGATAGACGCTCTGATCCAAGCCGGGATCGAGCGCGCAGAAGTCTTCATAGCCTCGACCGACGGCGACAACACCAACCTGATCATCTCCCAGATCGCGCAGCGCCGCTTCGGCGTCGAGCGCGTGATCGTGCGCGTGATGGACCCCGCCCGTGCGAATTGGTACGGCGAACAGGGCCTGCACACGATCTCCCCGACCAAGCACGCGATCGAGATGTTCGAGCGTGCGCTGGCGCCCGAGCCCGCCTAGGTCATGTACGCGATCATCGTCGGTGCCGGCAAGGTCGGCCGCAACCTCGCGCGGGAGCTGATCGACAAGGGCCACGAGGTCACGCTGATCGAGTCCTCGCGGCCTCGCTATCTGGCGATCGAGGAGGAGTTCGAGCACTCGGCCCAGTACGGCGACGCGACCGAGCTGTGGGTGCTCGAGCGCTCCGGCATCCAGCGCGCCGATCTCGTGATCGCCGTCACCGGCGATGACGAGGACAACATGCTCGTCTGCCAGGTCGCCAAGGAGAAGTACCTATGCGACCGGATAATCGCCCGCGTCAACAACCCGCGCAACCACGATCACTTCCGCTTGCTCGGCATCCAGCCGGCGGTTTCCGCGACCGATCTGATCCTGCGCCTGATCGAGCACGAGGTGCCGCGCTACGGGCTCGTGCACCTGCTGGCCCTGGAAGAGGAGCGCCTGGAGATCATCGAGCTCGAGGTCGCAGCCGACGCTCCGACCGTCGGCGAAGCGGTCTCCGACATCAAGCTTCCCGAGGGCAGCCTGATCATCTCGGTGCTGCGCGGCGGCACCGGCTTCGTGCCGAAGGCCGACACCGTGATCGAGGCCGGCGATGAAGTGCTGCTCGTGCTCGACCCCGGGCTCGAGGAGGCGATCACCGCCTACTTCGCGCCCAACGGGCACGGGTTCGAGGGCTGAATCGGCGCTCGCCGCCCCGGGCTCGGCGGCGCGCGAGGGCAGACGATGGGTGGGCCCTACCCGAGGTGCGCTTGCGGGGCTCGCCCCACTATCCTTGGGCCTTGCGATTCGGGCCTGCGCCTTGTGTAGGCCTGCGATCCGGGATGGTGTAATTGGCAACACGCCTGCCTCTGGAGCAGGAATTTGGGGTTCGAGTCCCTGTCCCGGAGCTAGCCGAGCGCTTTGATCTCGAGCGGTTCTTTGCTCGTGATCGTGACCTGAGTCGTGATGCCTGCGCGTTCGGCCGAGGCGCTGCCGAACGTGGCCAGCAGCGCGTCCGCGGCGCCGTCTTCGAAGGCTTCGGGCTTCTGCTTGCCTTTCTTGCCCGTGAGCTTCAGCTTGACCGTGCGCGACATCTTGTCGACCGAGGTGACCGTGCTCAGCATCGAGCCTTCGACCAGCACGCCGTCGGCCGCGCCTTCGCCGCCACACTGGAATTCGGCGATGAGCGGTTGGGCGTTTGCGGGATGCAGTGAGGTGCCGATCGAGGGCGCCCCCGAGCCCGCTGATTTCTTCACGACGCCGAGCTCGCCTTCCAGCGGGCTGAAGCTGATTTCGCCGCTGGTGGACTTTTCGTCGTGACAGGGCCCCTGCCCGGGGCGTTCGCAGCCCTTGAGGGTCAGCTCGAGCACTTCGGTTTTCGGGCTCGAGTATTCGCCTTCGCCGGTCACCTGGGCGCAGACGACCTTGGTCTTGTGAATCGTTTCGAGCGTCAACTGGGCGCCCTGGAGCGTGAGCGTCGGCGTGCCCGCGCCCGGTACCCATTCGAACGCGCCTTTGCCCGGTTCGCCGACCGAGATGCAGGCCGAGTCCGTGAATTCGCCGTGGCCCGGGGCGCTCAGGCACCGGCCCCGTTCCGGCAGGCTCGAGCCGGTCTGGAAGATCTCGTCGTCACCGACTTCGGTGCCGCCCGCGTTCGTGGCCGAGATGCGGAAGTGGTAGCTCGTCGCCGACGTCAGACCCATGACGTGCGCCGACACCGCGACCGCGCTTTCGCCGCTGCCCGGCGAGGGCGTGCAGGACGCGCTCGAGCTGTAGGGCAGTGAGGTTCCGTATTCGAAGTGGCAGTCGGTCACCGCTTCGCCGTTGGGGTTGACGGTCGCGTTCAGGGTCGCGCTCGACTCAGTCGGCACGGCGTTCATCGTCACGACCGTCGGCGCCGCCGGGCCCGGGGGATTTGACGGTGGGCCCGGTTCCGGATGGCTCGGCAGCAGCACCGGCGGGCGCGGCGACTGGTTGAAGTCGAAGTCGTTTGCGATGTCGCCGAGCCCTGGTGCGTTTTCGCGTACGTCGGGCCGTTTGTCGGGGCGCCCGTCCGTTTTCGGGTCCAGGCGCTGGTTGTCGATGAAGTCGTCCTCGATGAACTTCAGGTAGGCGTCGTGGCTCAGCTTCTGGCTGTCGATGTAACCGGTCTTCGCGTACGGGCTGATCACGATGCCCGGCACGCGCAGGCCATAGCCGTTGACGTCGACATCCGGCGGGTCGACGTGGTCGTAGAAGCCGCCCGGGTCATCCCAGGAGAGGAAGATCGCCGTGTTTTTCCAGCAGGGGCTCTTCATGATCGTGTTGACCAGCGTCGTCACGTAGGCCTGGCCCTTGGAGATCAACGACGGCGGGTGTTCTGAGACTTCGAGGTTCGGCACGACCCAGGAGACGCTTGGCAGGCCGCATTCGCCGGTCTGGTCCGCCGCTTCGTAGAAGTTGTTCAGGCCCTGGATGTTCTGCTTCTGGCCGTCTTCTTCGACATCGGTGAAGTCCTCCAGGGGGTTCCAGATACCGGGCGTCTGTGCGCTCTGTTTGACCGGTTCGCAAGTCAGCTCTTCGTCGTCCTCGCAGTCGGGCTCGTCGCCCGCGGTGACGTAGTAGCGCCAGCTCACATGCGCCTTGTCCATCAGGTAGGTGATGTCGGTCCAGGCGTAGGTCGCTTTGCCCGGCACGCTCGGCCCGTCCCATGTCTTCGACGGCACCCGCGGCGCGAGCGAGTTCTTGCAGTCGAGTGGTTTCGTATCGCCCTTCGGGCACTTCGCCGACCAGGCGGAGACCATGTACAGGTGCTCGGTCAGGCTCCAGGCCATCGCGGCCTCGAACAGGTTGTCCTGCAGCACGAAGTCTTTCGCGTAGGTCCAGTAGTTCGGGATCTCGCGAGCGTCCTGGTAGCCCATCACGTCGTTGCAGCTCGCCGCGGATTTCGCCGCGCGTGCCTCGGCTTCGCTCTGGACCGGGCAGGGCGTGCAGTCGGGATCGGTCTTGCCGCGGCATTTCTTCGTCGTCTCGGCCTCGCCGACGAAGCCGTCCATCAGGCCGCCGTCGATATCCCCTTCAAAGGCCTTCGTGCCGTGTGGTCCGCCCGAGTTTTCGTCGTGCGGGTTGTGGAACGGCTTGACGCAGCCGCCGTTCTGCGGATCGGGCACGCACACCCCGCCCGGGATTCCGTTCGCCCCCGGGAACGTGCCGAAGTACTCATCGAAGGAGCGGTTCTCCTGCATGATCATCACGACGTGCTTGATGTTGTGAATGCCTTCTTCGGGCGTCGCCCGGGCGAGGCTCGGGAGGCATAGGCACATCAGCATCGCCGACAGCGCGATCAGGGCGCGCGCGGGCAGCGCTCCGAAGGACCGGGCCACCACGGGCCGCGCGTTCGCGGACAGCGTCACGGCGTTTGGTCGCCCGCCCTTGGCGCAGCATCCGAGCCGCGTCCCCTCCCTGGACGTGTTCCCTCGCACGATTGAGAGGACTGTACATGGTCGTCTCGTATACGGGTAATCGAACTGTGACGATGCTTCTCACGATGAGATCGAACCCACGGCCCGGAGGCCCCGGTGCGCGCTTGGCGCTTTCATCCGTCGCGCTCGCGTGCGCGATGCTCGCGGGCGTCGGGCTGAGCTCCCCACCCGCCGATGCCGCCCACGCGCGCACGATCGCCTGGGGCAGTCCGCTGCAGAAGCCGCCCAGCCGGTCGCTCAGCGCGCCGGTCGACGCCGCTTACTGGCAGCCGGTCGTCGCGCCGCGGGCGGGCCAGATCGTGACGGTCACTCTTTGGGCGCGTGTCGTCAGCGGCCAGCCGATCGTGTTGTTCCAGGATCTGCGGCCACTGGGCGACGGCAGGCTGAAGGTGATCTCGACCACTCAGCCGTTCCAGTTGACGAGCACCGCCGCCAAGCACACGTTGAGGCCGATCAACTTCTTCGTGAAGCAGGGCGACCACGTGGGCCTGGCGACGATCGGCGGCACCTACGAAGCGTTCTCGGCGGCGCCGGGCGCCGGCACGTTCGGGTTCGTGGGCGCCGGACGGGACATGAACGGCGGCCAGTTCAGCGGCTCGCCGCACCGGGGCTACGAACTGCTGCAGCGTATGAACGAGCGCGTCGGCTGAGGCGCGGCGCTAGGCCGCCGCGGCCTGCGCGGCCCAGTCGCGGTACAGCTCGTAGTAGCGGCCCTCGGCGGCGATCAGCTCATCGTGGGTTCCCTGCTCGGCGATGTGCCCGTGCTCGAGCACGACGATTCGCCCCGCTTGGCGGATCGTGGAGAGCCGGTGGGCGATCACGATCGAGGTGCGCCCCGCGAGCAGTCGCCGCAGCCCCCGCTCGATGCGAGCCTCGGAGTGCAGGTCGACGTTCGAGGTGGCCTCGTCCAGCACGAGGATCCGGGGGTCGGCGATCAGCGCGCGGGCGAAGGCGATCAGCTGGCGCTGTCCGGCCGAGAGCTGCGTGCCGCGCTCGCCGATTTCTGTGTCGTAGCCGTTGGGCAGATCTGAGATGAACTCCTCGGCGCCCACCGCCGCGGCCGCGGCGCGGATCTGCTCGGGAGTCGCGTCGGTGCGCCCGAAGGCGATGTTCTCCGCGACCGTGCCGCTGAACAGGAAGGCCTCCTGCGGCACGATTCCCATCTGCGAGCGCAACGAGCTGCTCGAGACTTCGCGCAGGTCGTGACCGTCGATCAGCACCGCTCCGGAGGTGGGGTCATAGAAGCGTGCGATCAGCTTCGCCATCGTGGACTTGCCGGCGCCGGTCGCGCCCACGAGCGCGACTGTCTGCCCCGGCGGGATCTGCAGGCTGACGCCGTCGAGCGCCAGCACCTGCTCCTCGGAGTCATCGCCGCGGCGCTTTCTGTAGGCGAAGGAGACCGCGTCGAAGTCGACCTCGCCCGCGATCCGCCCGAGCTCGATCGCGTCGGAGCGGTCCTGCAGGTCGGGCTTCTCGTCCAGCAGCTGGAAGATCTTCTCGAGCGCCGCCATGCCCGACTGATAGGTCGCATAGAGCTGGGAGAGCTGCTGGATCGGTTCGAACAGGTTCGACAGCGCCGCGACGAAGGCGACGATCGTGCCGATCGAGATGTGCCCGTCGATCGCCTGGTAGCCGCCGTAGAGGACGATCGCGCCGACCGCCACGCCCGAGAGCATTTCGACCGACGGGAAATAGGCCGCGTTGAGCTTGACCGTCGTCATGTTCGCGTCGCGGTTGTCGGCGTTCAGCTCGGTGAACTGCCCTTCGTGCACCGGCTCCTGGGCGAAGCTGCGCACGACGCGGATGCCCGAGAGCGTCTCCTGCAGATAGGCCGTGATCGCCCCGATCGTCTCGCGGGTGCGGCGGAAGGCGCCCGCGGAGATGATCCGAAACCACAGCGAGCCCGCGAGTACCAGCGGCAGCACGCAGAAGGTGATCAGCGCCAGCTTCACATCGAGATAGAGCAGGATCCCGATTGTCCCCAGCAGCGTCAGCCCCGACTGGAACAGCGTCACCACGGAGTCGGTCACGAGCGAGTCGAGCGCCTCGACGTCGTTGGTCATACGCGAGATCAAGACGCCCGCCGGGCGGCTCTCGTAGAAGCCGATCGGCAGCGTCTGCAGGTGCTTGAAGATGCGGATGCGAAGGTCCGCCAGCGCGCGTTGGCCGACCCAGCCGACGAGGAAGGTCTGCGCGTAGGTCATCGCCCACACGATCAACGCCGAGGCGAAGAAGGCGATGACGACCAGCAGCAGTTTGTCGAAGTCGTGGCGCTGGATGCCGTCGTCGATCGCCGCCCGCGCGAGCAGCGGCGGCGCGAGCGAGGCGGCGGTGCCGAGCACGAGCGCCACGACCGTCAGCGCGGCGCGCGTGCGGTATGGGCGCAGCAGGCCGAGCAGACCGCGCAGGTTGCGCCCCCGCGTGCCTCTGCTCGCGCGCTCGCCCGTCCAGGTCGAACCCGGGCCTCCGCGACCGACCATCGGGCTCACAGCCCGCTCCCCTGCGGCTCGAGCGGCTTGCGCGTCATGAACACCTGGTCGGGCAGGCCCTTCTCGACGATCTCGCGGTAGAGCTCCGACTGCTCGAGCAGGTGCTCGTGATCGCCGTGCGCCGTGATCCTGCCCCGGTCCAGCACCACGATCTCATCCGCGAGCGAGATCGTCGAGAGGCGGTGGGCGATCACGAACGTCGTGCGCCCCGCCATCGCCTGATCGAGCGCGAGCTTGATGCTCTGCTCGGTGGAGGCGTCGACCGCGGAGGTCGCGTCGTCGAGGATCAGCACGCGTGGGTCGACCAGCAGCGCCCGCGCGATCGCCAGGCGCTGGCGCTGACCGCCCGACAGCGAGAGGCCGCGCTCGCCCACGCGCGTGTCGAAGCCGTGCGGCAGGCGCGCGACGAACTCGTATGCCTGCGCGCGTCGTGCCGCGGCTTCGACCTCCTCACGACTCGCGTCCGGGCGGCCGTAGGCGATGTTCTCCGCGACGCTCGCCGAGAACAGGAAGGGATCGTCGGAGACGACCGCGACCGCGTGTCGCAGCGAGCGCAGGTCGACGCTGCGCACGTCGGCGCCGTCGAGCAGCACCGAGCCCTCGGTTGGGTCGTACAGCCGTGAGATCAGCGCCACGAGGCTCGTCTTGCCCGAGCCGGTCGCGCCCACGAGCGCCACGGTCGTGCCGGCCGGCACATCCAGGCTGACGTCGCTGAGTACCGGGCGCGTCGCGCGCGCCGCGAGTTGGTTGCCCTCGCTGTCGCTGTCGAGTGAGAGCTCGCGCGGTCCCGCGTGCACGGCGCCGAAATCGTCGCCCTCCTCGTAGCGCAGCGTGACATCGCGCAGTTGCACGTGGCCGTTGCCCGCGGGCAGCGGCGGCGCGTCGGGCGGCGCCAGGATTCGCGGCTCGCGGTCCAGCACCTGGAAGATGCGCGCGCCCGAGGCGGTCGCGCGCTGGGCGAGCCCGAGCGTCATGCCGAGCGAACGCATCGGCCCGATCAGCATGTTCAGGTACAGGTAGAACTGGGTGAACTGGCCGAGCGTCAGGTGTGCATGGATCACGCGATTGCCGCCGATCAGCAGCACCGCCGCGAGCCCGAGCTGGGGCAGGAAGCCGATCGCGGGGTTGAACTTCGCCTCCAAGCGCGTGGCGACCATCGACTGGTCGAACACGCGCGCGACGCTGTGGCGAAAGCGCTGAAGCTGCTGGGGCTCGCGCGCGAAGGACTTGACCACGCGCACGCCGGAGATGTTCTCCTCCGCGTCCGCGGTCAGCTCGCCGATCCGTTGCTGGACCTCCTGGATCGCCGGGCGCGCCGTGCGCCCGTAGCGTTGGGAGATGAACACCACGAACGGCGTCGGCGCCATCGCGATCAGCCCGAGCTCGGGGTTGATCAGAATCATCGCGATGCCCGCCAGCACCAGCGTCAGGATCGACTGCAGGATGAAGACCAGGCCGTAGCCGAGGAAGAAACGCACCGCCTGCAGATCGACGGTCGCGCGCGACATCAGCTGGCCCGTCTGCTGGTGGTCGAAGAAGCCGAGCTCCAAGCGCTGTAGCTGGGAGTAGATGATCTCGCGCAGATCGAATTCGATCGCAAGCGAGATTCGCCCTGCGATCATCCGGCGCATGTAGGTCAGCAGCCAGCGCGCGAGCACGATCGCGACGATCACCAGCGCGAGCACGAGCAGCGTGTGGCGGTCGTGCGAGCGCAGCGCCAGCTCGTGCCGGCGAGCGTGGCTGTCGCCGTGCCTGATCGCTTCGACCGCCGAGCCCGTGAAGTGGGGGATCAACACGGTCACGACCATCGCGAGGCTCGCGAGCGCCCAGGATGCCGCGAGGCCTCGCTTGTAGGGGCGCAGAAATCCGAGTAGTCGGTAGAACGTGTTCATAGTTGTGCGGTCAACGATTATCGCAGGCGGCTGCCTGCGCGTGCGGCCGGGTCGCTCGGGGCTTCGGGACGCTCGCGGGCGCCTGCGGTCCGACGGGGCCTAAGCTTGCTCCATGCCCGAGTCGCCAGGCCCGCCACCGAGCACAGGCGCCCGAGCCGGGCTGTGCGACACGTGCCTTCACCAGCAGGAGGTGCGCAACACGCGCGGCTCCGTCTTCTCGCTATGCACCCTCTCGCGCGTGGACCCAGCTTATCCCCGATACCCCAGGGTGCCGGTGTTGAGTTGCGACGGATATCGGCGCCGCGGAGGGGAGGGCGCCGGCGGCGAGCGCTGAGGCGCGGATCGCGGCGCCTGGGCCGATGGGCCAGAGGGCCGCGATCCGGGATGCGCCGGTCGAGGCTCAGGCCGCGACGGCCGGGGCCGACTCGCCCTCGGCCTGCGTTTCGGGGGCGACGAAGTCGCGACCTCGAACCAGCACGAACGCGAACACCGAGCCGGTGAGGGCGATGATCGAGGCGATGATCAAGATGCTCGTGAAGGCTTCGGTGAAGCCGACGCGGTAGGAGTGCATCAGCGCTTCCCGTGCCGCGTGGGGCAGCGAGCGCGCGACCTGCCCGACTTCGCCCGAGACCAGCGCCGTGTTCAGCTTGCCGTGCGCGGCGCGCAGGACTTCGCGGCCCGGGCCACTGGCCAGCGCGGCGGTCGTGTTGCGCGTCACGTCGTGCTGGAAGATCGCCCCCAGCCCCGCGATGCCGGTCGCGATGCCGACCTGGCGGAAGGTGTTGTTGATGCCCGAGGCCATGCCGCTGCGCGAGTGGTGCACGACCCCGACCGCGGTCGAGGCCAGCGGCGGATTGATCAACCCGATACCGGCGCCCGCGAGCACGAAGCCGGGAATCAGCACCGTCCATTCTGAGCTCGCGTCGACGGCGGTCATCGTCAAGAGGCCGATGCCGACGAGGACCAAGCCGCTGCCGAGCAGCAGGCGCACGGGAACGCGCACCGACAGGCGTCCCGCGAGCGGCGCCACGAAGAACGACAGCAGCGTGATCGGCAGGAAGCGAAGGCCCGCCTGCAGCGGCCCGTAGCCGAGCACGTCCTGGATGTAGAGCGTGAGGTACAGGAACATCGAGAACATCGAGGCCGAGACCGCGAACGCGACGATGCTCGCGCCGGCGAAGGCGGGCTTTTGAAACAGCGTCAGGTCGAGCATCGGGCGCTCCTGGCGCCGCTCGACGATCACGAACAGCACGATCAGCACGAGCGAGGCGATCAGGAAGGAGACGATCCGAGCCGAGCCCCAGCCCTTTTCGTTGCCCTGGATCAGCGCGAACACGAGCAGGAACAGCGAGCCCGAGAACGTGACCAGGCCGAGCCAGTCCACGCCGCGGGCGTTGGGGTCGCGCGACTCGGCGACCTGCGTGAGCGTCAGGAAGACGGCTGCGATCCCGATCGGGACGTTGACGAAGAAGATCCATTCCCAGCCAATGCCCGAGGTGATCACCCCGCCGACGATCGGACCGACCGCGACCGCGCCGCCGATCACCCCGCCGAACACGCCGAAGGCCAGGCCGCGCTCCTTGCCGTGAAAGGCCCCCGCGATCAGCGCGAGCGAGGTGGCGAACATCATCGCCCCGCCCGTGCCCTGCACCGCGCGGGCGAGGTTCAGCGCCAGCGGCGAGCCCGCGAGTCCGCAGGCCGCCGATGACAACGTGAACACGACCAAGCCTGTGACGAACACGAGCCGCCTGCCGAAGCGGTCCGCAAGCGCGCCCGCCGTCAGCAGGAACGCCGCCAGCGTCAGCGAGTAGGCGTTCACGACCCATTGCAGGTCCGCGAAGCTCGAGTGCAGCGAGCGCTGGATGTCGGGCAGCGCGACGTTCACCACCGTGATGTCCAGCAGCAGCATGAAGATCGCCACCGACACCGCGATCAGCGTCCACCACTTGTGCTCCACAGCCTCTCCTTACCCGTTCGCCCCCTTGACGTCTCGCACTATATGAACGCCCGGCGGGCGTCCCGGCGAGGCCGTCGGGCGCGGGCACCTCAGCTCGACTGCAGGTGCCTGCTGAGAAACGGCACGATCTCCGCCCACAGCTTGGCCGCGGGCTCGGGGCGGTAGCTCGGGCGGTAGTCGGCGAAGAATGCGTGTCCCGCGCCCTCGTAGACGTCGACTTTCACCTCCCGGCCTTGCTTGCCGATCGGCGAGGCCAGCGCGCGCTCGCGCAGCTCGGCGCCCAGCGCGGGGGAGGGGTTCCGATCCTCGCCGCCGACCGCCGCCAGCAGCGGGCAGGCGAGTTGGCCCTCGACGAGATCCAGGGGCGGCGTCGGGCGCGACTCGGTCGAGCGCTCATCTGGCGTCGAGCGGTCGATGAAGCCGCCCCAGCAGTCGATCGCCGCGTTGAGCTTGTCCGAGGCGCAGGCGAACAGCAGCGCGTAGCGGCCGCCCATGCAGAAGCCGATGCAGCCGATTCGCCCGGTCACGCCGTCGAGGCCACGCAGGTAGTCGGCGGCGCCCTCGAGATCGCCGAGCGCCGTGGCGTCCGACATCGAGAACAGACGAGCCATCATCGCCTGCACGTCGCTCGTGTCCGGCGGCCCGCCTTCGCGCGTGTAGAGGTCGACGCCCAGCGCGACGTAGCCGATGTTCGCAAAGCGGTTGACCACGTCGCGAATGTGCCCGCCGAGCCCGCCCGCCTCGTGGATCACGATCATGCCCGGGTGGCTCGAGGCGTCGGCGGGGCGCGCGAGGTAGCCGTTGATCTCGGCCCCTTTCGCGCCGGGAAAGGTCAGCTCCTCGGCGCCGATGCGTGTTGGGTCGGTCAACGCGCCGGGAACGCCCTGTGGGCTTGGCTCGGCCTCGATGCTGGGCATGGCTCGTTCTCCTGGGTGTCGGGGATGGGGTGTGCGCGCTAGGGCCGCGGCTCCGCGGCCGTCTCGAGCGCGGGGGGGAAGGAACCCTCGACCTGCGCGTCGAGCTCGCGGATCTTGCGCCGCGCGCGCTTTCGCGTCTCGCCGAGCTCGAGCTCGAGCTTCGCGAGCTCCCCCGCACGATGGCGCACCAGCTCGAGCTGACGATCGATGTGGCCGAGCGCCTCCTCGAGCAGCTCGCGGCGGCGGCCGGGCTCGACGTCCTCGCGGCGCAGCTGCGCGCGCACCTCGGCGCGCGCCTCCTCCGCGCTCAGCAGCGTCTTCAGCTCCTCGAGCGACAGGCCCAGCAAGTCTTTCAGGCGCATCAGCTCGCGCAGCCGCTCGACCTCGGCCTCGGCGTAGAGCCGGTGGCGACCCGAAGGCCGTGCCGGAGCTTCCGGCAGCAGGCCGATCTCCTCGTAGTAGCGAATCGTGCGGGGCGTCGTGCCCGCCAGCCGCGCGACATCGCCGATGCGCAGGCTCTGCGGGGGGCTCATGCCCGCACCCCGAGTCGCGTCTCGCCGGCGAGGGGAGAGGGGTCTGCCTCGGCGCCCGTCTCATCGCGTCCGGGGACGAACGCCTCGTCGGCCAGCGCTTCCTCCCAGGGCCTGATCTGCGAGGGCTCGTCCTGCTGCGCGGCCTGCGCCTCGATGCTCTTGTGGCTCGGGCGCAGCAGGCAGACGCCCGCGCCGAGCACCGAGGTCGCGGCCAGCACCCACAGAGCCACGTGCATGTTTTCGATGAACGGCGCCAGCTTCTCGGCCGAGAGGCCCTGCGCCAGTCCGGAGAAGACCGCGAACAGCGTCGCCTTCGGCACCGCCGAGGTCACGATCGCGAGCACGAACGCGATCGACAGCACCGCGCCCGTGTTCTGCAGGAGCGTGCGAGCGCCCGCGGCGATGCCGCGGCGGTGCGCCGGCACGACGCCCATCATCGCCGCGGTGTTCGGGCTGTTGAACATGCCCGAGCCCACGCCCACGACCGCCAGCCACAGGCCGCTCTGCCAGTAGGCGGTGTGGACATCGAGCGTCGTCATGCCCGCGAGGCCCACGGCCGTCACCAGCATCCCGATCGAGGCCAGCGCGCGTGAGCCGTGGCGGTCGGCATAGATGCCCGCGATCGGCGAGGCGATCAGCATCCCGAGCGCCAGCGGGATCAGCTTGATGCCCGCCGTGATCGGCGAGTCGCCCTGCGCCCCCTGGTAATAGAAGACGAACAGGAACATCAGCGCGAAGCGGGCCAGGCCGTTGAGGAACGAGGCCGCGCTCGCGGCCGCGAACAGCCGGTTCTTGAACAGGTTCAAATCGAGCATCGGCGCGCGTGAGCGACGCTCGATCAGTACCCACAGCGGTAGCAGCACCGCCGCCACGATCAGGGCGCCGATCACGAGGTTGTCGTTCCAGCCGGAGATGCCGCCGCGCGAGACGCCGTAGACCAGGCCCGTCAGGCCGAGCACGAACGTCGTTGTGCCGAGCACGTCATAGCCGCGCACCGTGTCCGGCTTCGCCAGCTCGCGCAGCACCATCGAGCCCCAGGCCGCGCCCGCGAGTGCGAAGGGGACGTTGAACCAGAAGACCCAGTGCCAGGAGATGTCCACCAAGGCGCCGCCGAGCACCGGGCCGAGCACCAGCCCGATCGCCGCGACCATCGTGTTCGCGCCCATCGCGAGGCCGAGTTCCTCCTTCGGGAAGGCGTCGGTGACGAGCGCCGCCGCGTTCGCGAACAGGAACGCCGAGCCGATCCCCTGCAGGATCCGCCACAGGATCAGCACCGTCGCATCGCCCGAGAAGCCCGCTCCCAACGAGGCCAGCGCGAACACGACAAAGCCGCCGACGTAGGCGCGCTTTCGCCCGAACAGATCGCTCAGGCGGCCCGCCATCAGCACCAGCACCGTCGCGGCGATCAGGTAGGCGAGGATCACCCACACAAGCGCCAGCAGGCTCGTGTGCAGCGCGCGCTCGAGGTCCGGCAGCGCGATGATCAGCGTTCCCGAGTTCGTGGCTGCGAGCAGCATTCCGAGGCTTGTGCACGACAGCGCCCACCACTTGTAGCTCGAGTGGCCCGCATCGACGCCGAAGCGTCTGGCCCGTCCCCGGCTGCGCTGCCCTGCCTCTGCTGTGCCCATGTCCTGTGCCTCTCTGCGTCTTGACTTTTCGTCCATATAAATTGACGTGAACGTAAAGATCACAATAGCAGGGCGGACGGCTGCTCCGAGGGCTCGGAGAGTGGTGCGCGGCCGACTTTTCGAGGCTGGTGCCGCCTGCTACAACGTGTGTATGAGCGATAGCGAGCGCAAGATGCAGAAGACCGACGAGGAGTGGCGCCAGGAGCTGACTCCAGCCCAGTACGACGTGCTGCGCAAGGCCGGGACCGAGCCTCCCTTCACCGGCGAGTACGTCTACAACAAGGACGCGGGCGACTATCGCTGTGCGGCCTGCGGCACCAAGCTGTTCGACGCCGACACCAAGTTCGAGTCCGGCACCGGCTGGCCCAGCTTCACCGAGCCCGCCGTCGCCGAGGCCGTCGAGCTGCGCCCCGACAACAGCCTGTTCATGCGCCGTACCGAGGTGCTTTGCAAGACCTGCGGCGGTCATCTCGGACACGTCTTCGACGACGGTCCCGGGCCCGAGGGGCAGCGCTACTGCATCAACAGCGCCGCGCTGGCCTTCGACCCGCAGAAGGACACCCAGGAGGCTGCGTCCGCGGCCGTGGCCGAGCAAAGCACCAGCGACACCCGCTAGGCTCGCGCCATGATCATGGAGGCCCGCGAAAAGCGGCTCTCGGCCCCGCTGCAGTGGGGGCGTCGCGAGAAGACCGCGGTCGCCGGCGCATTGACCCTGCTCGTGCTCGCGCTGCTCGCGCTCGGCATCTACGGGCTCACCAGCGGCTCGCCCGCCCGCGCCGACTGCATCAGGATCACCTTCCCCAGCACGCTCGGCGCCGCCGACATCCACGCCTGTGGCGGCAAAGCCCGCACGATGTGTTCCTCTGGAGCGCGCTACAAAGGCATCGCCGACGAACTCAGGGCCGCCTGCGGCCGCGCCGGCTTTCCCTACAGAGCCCCGTAAACAGGGGCTTTTAGCCGCTTTCGCCGCCTGCTCACGGGCGTCTATACAGATGTCGAAACGGCCTATCCAAGTGTTGGCCAATCTGTCCCTACCCCGGCCCCCAAGGGCCTTGTTTCATACCCCGATCGTTGTGGTGCGCTGCCGCTCGCGTGTGCGGGATGGGGTTTGACACCAGACATAACGAAAGGGGAACTGCACGCAAATGCCTACTTGGGTTCCATACCTTGAAGGGGCGCACCAGTGGCTGAATCCTGGCGATAACGCGTGGCAGATGACGGCAGCGACGTTCGTTGGGCTCATGAGCCTTCCTGGCCTGGCGGTCCTGTATGGCGGCGTGATGCAGAAGCGCTGGTCGGTCAACAGCATGATGCTCACGTTCGTCGCGTTTTCGCTCGTGCTGGTCGCGTGGGTGCTGTGGGCGTTCAAGATGGGCTTTGGAAGCCCGATCGGGAGCGGGAAAGGCTTCTTCGACACGATGTGGGGCAAGTCGGGAACTGTCCTCGGTGCCGGAGAACTTCAGAAGCAGGCGGTGATCCCGTCCATATCCGAAGGTCCGCCGTTCCACTTCCCGCAGGCATCGCTCATCTATTTCCAGTTCGTGTTCGCTGCGATCACGCCGATCTTGATGCTGGGGTCAGTGCTCGGGCGGATCAACTTCAAGGCCTGGATTCCGTTCGTCCTGCTGTGGATCACGTTCGTGTACACGATCAACGCCTTCCTGATCTGGGGCGGCGGCTACTGGTCGGCACACGGCGCACTGGACTACTCCGGTGGTTACGTCATCCACCTCGCGGCCGGTGTCTCAGGCTTCGTCGCAGCAGCGGTGATCGGACCGAGATTGCAGCGAGATCGAGAGGTCGACGCGCCCAACAACCTGTTGATGGTCGCGGTCGGCGCCGGTCTGCTGTGGCTTGGATGGAACGGCTTCAACGGTGGAGACTCCTACTACGCCGGCGCCAACGCGTCGGTGGCCGTGGTCAACACGAACCTGTGCACCGCTGTCGCGATGCTCGTGTGGATCGCGTGGGACTACATCTTCCGCGACAAGCCGTCCCTGATCGGATCGGTCAACGGGATGATCACCGGCCTCGTGGCAATCACGCCCGCGGCCGGGTTCGTCAACGGGTGGGGTGCCGGAGCAATGGGCATCATCGCCTCGACGATCGTGTGGTTCGCAATTCGGTTCCTCAGCCGCGCGCCGGTGTTCCGAAAAGTCGACGACACGTTGGGCGTGATCTATACGCACGGGATCGCCGGACTCACAGGCGGTCTCTTGACGGGGATCTTCGCCGATCCGCACATCATCGAGTACATCGCCACCGGTGGCGGTGCATCGGACCTGCCCGGTAAAGCCGGCGTGATTCACGGCAGCTGGACGCTGCTGCGCTGGCAGGCCGAGGCCGGTCTGTGGGTGATCCTGTTCAGCGGTATCGCCACGTTCATCCTGCTGAAGATCGTCGGGATATTCATCCCACTTCGACTCTCCGACGAAGAGTTGGAGATCGGGGATCACGCGATCCACGGCAACGAGGTGTACCCCTCGGACGTTCCGACGCTCGGCGGTCCACACGCGCCGCCGGCGTGGCAGCCCAGCCCAGCGCCTTCGGGGGCATAGGCCGGGTCGCCTGGGGCCCAGGGCGCGTCCAGTCCCCGCGGACGCGCCCTGGGTCGGACACGACGGATTGCGGCCCCGCTTCGGCGGGGTCGCTCCGTTTAAGGGTGGGTGATACGCGGGTCGAGAGCGGCTAGCTCGAGGCCGTCAGCCCGATCGGGCAACTGACGCCGGTGCCGCCGAGGCCGCAGTAACCGTTTGGGTTCTTGGCCAGGTACTGCTGGTGGTAGTCCTCGGCGTAGTAGAAGGGGCCCGCCTTGGCGATCTCGGTCGTGATCTCGCCATAGCCCTCCTGCTTCAGCTTCGCCTGGTACATCTCACGGGAGGCCTCGGCGGCTGCGCGCTGAGACTCGTCGTCCCAGTACAGGGCCGAGCGGTACTGCGAGCCCACGTCGTTGCCCTGGCGCATGTTCTGCGTCGGGTCGTGGCCCTCCCAGAACAGCTTCAGCATGTCCTCGAAGCTCGTCTGCTCGACGTGGAAGGCGACGAGCACCGCCTCGGTGTGTCCGGTGCGCCCGCTGCAGGTCTCCTCGTAGGTCGGGTTCGGCGTGAAGCCGCCCGCGTAGCCGACCGCCGTCGTGTAGACGCCAGGGGCTTCCCAGAAGATCCGCTCTGCGCCCCAGAAGCAGCCCATGCCGAAGACCGCGGTCTCGACGCCGACGGGGAAAGGCCCCTTCAGCGGCGTGCCGAGCACGTAGTGCTTGTCCGGCACTCGCATCTCGTTCTCGCGCCCGGGGAGGGCCGAGGAGGCATCGACCATCTCTGCCTGCTTGCGTGTGAAGAGCATGCTCTCAGGCTAGTCGATCGGGGGCTCGCTCAGGGGTCGTTTGTGGCTGGGTTCGGCCAGGCCGCGGGCGTCTGCTCGGGCCGGCGGGGCTGCGATCGCGCGGGTGCTTCAGCGCGGGTCGAGCACGAACACGGCGATGTCACGCGCGGTGTTCGCGTCGTAGTCATCGAAGCCCTCGTACATCTCGTTCACCTTGCGCCACAGCTCCACCCGCTCCTCGCCCTCGGCTACGTGCGCGCGCACGTGCCAGCGCTTGCCTCGGAGCTCGATCTCGGCCTCGGGGTTCGCCTTGAGGTTGTAGGACCATGCCGGCGCGCGCACGTTGCCCGCGTTCGAGCCGACCACCACATAGCGCTCGCCGTCCTGCAGGTAGAGCACCGGGGCCGTGCGCCTCTGGCCCGAGCGTCGACCCGTCGAGGTCAGCAGCAGCACCGGGCCGGTGCCGACCTTGTTCATCAGCCGTCCACGGCTGAGTCGGTAGACCGGCACGTTCAGCTTGCCCGTCGCCTTCAGCCACGAGTCCGGCATCCTCATCGACAGGCGTGAATAGAAACGGTTGCTCGGCATCGCTTGAGTATTCCACCGAGGTAGCATCGCGTGCATGGGCGAGCAGCCGGTCGTGCTCTACGAGGTCGATGAGCGCATCGCGCGGCTCACGCTGAACCGACCCGAGCGCGGCAACGGGATCACCCCGCGACTGATCGCCGAGCTGGTCGACTGCGTGCGCCGTGCCGATCTCGACCCCGAGGTTCGCGTGCTTGTGCTGTCCGGTGCCGGCACCGGCTTCTGTGGTGGCTATGACCTCGTGCAGAGCGCTGAGGGGATGGGCGATGCCGTGGGGGAGGGTGCCGACGCGGGCGACGCGGGCGGTGCCGATGGCGCGAGCGCTGCGGGTGGGGTGGGCGCTGCGGGTGGGGTGGGCGCGTCGGTCGGCAAAGCTGCATCGACCGAGGCGCCGCCCGGCTCGCCGATCGATCCCGCGGTGATGGCGGCAAACCACGACCCGAGCGGGACCTGGGATCCGATGGTCGACTACGCGATGATGAGCCGCAACGCGCAGGGCTTCATGTCGCTGTTCCACTGTGGAAAGCCCGTGATCTGCAAGGTGCACGGCTTCTGTATCGCGGGTGGCACCGACATGGCGCTGTGCTCCGACCTCTTGGTGATCGCCGAGGATGCCAAGATCGGCTACCCGCCCGCGCGCGTGTGGGGCTCGCCTACGACCGCTTTGTGGGCGCATCGGATCGGGGCGCAGCGCGCGAAGCGGCTGCTGTTTACCGGCGATTCGCTCTCGGGTGTCGAGGCCGTGGAGTGGGACCTAGCAATCGAGGCCCCGCCCGCCGCGCAGCTCGAGGAGCGCGTCGAGGCGCTCGCCTCGCGGATCGCCCGCATGCCGCTGAATCAGCTGATGATGATGAAGCTGCTCGTCAACCAGACGCTCTTCTCGCAGGGCCTGCAGGCAAGCCAGGTGCTCGGCACCGTCTTCGACGGGATCGCGCGGCACACCGCCGAGGGCTATGACTTCCAACGGCGGGCCGCTGCCGGCGGCTTTCGCGAGGCCGTCCGCGAACGCGACGAGCCTTTCGGGGATACCGGCCGCTCGACCTTCAAGGGCTAAGGCCCGAGCGAGCACCTGCCGATGGGGGCACGTGACGCGCCCCTCTGGCTGAGGCTAGAATGGGCGCTTCCCGCGGATGTAGCTCAGCTGGCTAGAGCGTCGCCTTGCCATGGCGAAGGTCGAGGGTTCGAATCCCTTCATCCGCTTCGCGCGTCTCAAATGCTTTTCCCGATCAGCCGCCCGAGCGCCAGTGCGCCCAGGCCGAACGCGAAGCCGATCAGCACGTTCAGGACAGCGGCGCCGCGACGACCCTGCTGGGTGAGCCGGTGTGTCTCAAGCATCCAGGTCGAGAACGTCGTGTAGGAGCCGAGCGTCGCTGTGCCCGCGAGCACGAGGGCGTTACCGCTGAGCGCCAGCCCGGCCAGCAGGCCGAGCAGCAGCGAGCCGCTCGCGTTCACGAGCAGCGTGCCCAGCGGCAGCTCGCTCCCGGCACGCGCCGCGACGAGCGAGTGCACCAGAAAGCGAGCGTTTGCGCCGACGCCGCCCAGCAGCGCAACCCCCAGCCACACCCAGATACTCACAGGTGCCTCCCCGAGAGGGACCGCACCAATGCCGAGCCGGTTGCGATCGCGAGGTAGCCCGTGAGGACGCTCGCCAGCGCATAGGACAACGCCAAGCCGTAGCGGTTGTGGTCGATCATCCCGACCAGCTCGAGCTGCATCGTCGAGAAGGTCGTGTAGGCGCCACAGAAGCCCGTGCCCAGCATTGGATGCCAGTGAGGCGATTCGGGTTCCAGCTCCTGCACACCTGTCGCGATTGACGCCAGCACGAAGCAGCCCGTGGCGTTCACGATGAAGGTCGCCCACGGCCAGGTCGCGACCTGTGCGTCGAGGCGATGCGCCACCCAGACCCGCAGCAGCGAGCCAAGTGCGCCGCCCAGGAATATCGCTGCAAGCTCGCGTCTGTCCAGATGTGGCACCGGCCGGCTGCTCCTTTCGCGTTCTGCCTCGGTCAACTTCGGCGAAAGGGGTCATCAGCCCTTGTCACGGGCGGTTCGGAGGCGGCGACGCCTCTCGTCAGGACTCCATCTGACTTACTGCTGAGTGCGGTTCACACCGTAGCGCAGGGCTGACTCCCGACGGCCGTCCCGGATCACATATCGCCCGCCATCGCCGCGGCCCAGTAGCCCAAGCAGCTCCAGCTCGCTCAGCGCCTTCAGGACCTCGGCCGCATCTCGACGCCCGGCAGTAAGTCCGCTCGGTGTGTCCGTGCCCGCACCTACCCGTTTGAGCACCTCGCGCAGGGAGGACGGCAGCGGTGGCAGCACCGTGCTCGGCGGTTGCGCGTGCGACGTCTGCCGATCCAGGCCGTACAGCACGTCGAGCACATCCTCGGCATCTCTGACCAAGCGTGCGTCGTCGCGCAACAGCGCGTGACAGCCACTCGATCTCGGCGATGTGATCTGGCCCGGCACTGCCGCCAGTGGCCTGCCGAGCTCGCGAGCGATCCGTGCGCATCGCAGCTCGCGTGGATTCTCCTCAGCCTCGACGACGACCGTCGTCGCGCCCAGCCCGACTGCGATGCGGAGGCCCGCTGTGGCTCCCCAGGCACGCCCGCGCGCGTCTGCCGGCAGCTCTGCAACTACGCAGCCGTCACGAGTTAGACGTTCATACACGCGCCCGCGCGCCTTCGCCGGCGGCACGGCCAAGCCGTCGCCGGCAACCGTGATCGTCGCGCCATTTCCCTCCAGCGCGCCTTGCTGGACCGCTAGCGCAATCCCGGCAGCCCGCTCGGCGATGACCGTCACGCCGCTTGAAGCCAGCTCGCGCGCAAGGTCGTGTGCCGTCTGCGCTCCGTATTCGCTCGCGCGCTTGGCGCCGAGGATCGTCACGAGCGGTCCGTTCGCGAGCCCGCAGAGCCGCGCAAGCCCACCCGCCACATGGAGCAGCCGCGGCGCGCCGCGATCGGCCAGCCCGCGCGGATAGCGACTGTCGTGACAGCAGATCGCCTCGTTCCTGTGCGCTGGGGAAAGCTCGCGTGGGTCGAGGCGGGCGTAGCTCCGTTCGATCTCGCCACGACGACGGCCACCGAGCGCGGCGATCAGCTCACTGTCTTCGAGCGCGAGCAGCTCGAACAGTCGGTCGTCGGCACGGCAATTTCGATCGAGCACCGGGCTCAACTCGGCCAGCAGCCAGCTTCGGCGTAGGCAGCCCGCGCATGCGCCCAAGGCCTCCTCGCGACCGGGTGAAGGTGTGCTCATGTCGAGCGAACGCCGCCCAAACCCGCGTCGCCGCGCAACGCGATCGCTTCGCCGAGATGTCGCGACTTGATGCGCTCGCTCGAGTCCAGGTCCGCGATCGTGCGTGCGACCCGCAGCACGCGGTGCTGGCCGCGCGCGCTGAGCATCCCGCGCTCGCGCGCGGCGCGCATCATTCGCTCGCCCTCTGCGGGCAGACGCGCGTGACGACGCAGCATGCGGGCGTCCATCAGTGCGTTGACGCTGACGCACTCCTCGCGCAGTCGCGCGGCCTGGCGCTTGCGCGCAGCGAGGACCTGAGTGCGCGCGATGCTCGAGCTGATGCTTGCGGGGGCATTCGGATCATGCGCTGCGTGGTGCTCGAACTGCGCGAGCAGGTCGATGCGGTCGAGTAGCGGCCCGCTCAGGCGGCGGCGGTGGCGGGCCAGCTCGGCTTGGC
This sequence comes from Solirubrobacteraceae bacterium, assembly GCA_036267655.1. Lineage (GTDB taxonomy): Bacteria > Actinomycetota > Thermoleophilia > Solirubrobacterales > Solirubrobacteraceae > Palsa-744. The sequence continues at coordinate 11,491 of DATAVP010000016.1, read as the reverse complement.
CGCAGCGGCATAGCTCGGCGACGCCGGCGAAGCCGCACGGGCAGGGGTTGGTCGCAGCGAGCAGCATGAAACGTGCCGGATAGATCGCGGATCGCTGGGCGCGGACGATCGACACGCGCCCATCTTCCAAGGGCTGGCGCAGTGCCTCGAGCGCCGCTCGTGAGAACTCGGAGACCTCATCGAGGAACAGCACGCCGTTGTGAGCGAGCACCACCTCGCCGACCCGGCCGCTGCCAGCGCCACCGATTAGCCCGGCCGTCGTGACTGAGTGGTGCGGGGCGCGCAACGGCCGCCGGGAAACGACTGCGGTGCTGTCGGCGCCCGCGATGCTGTGGATGCGTGTAACTTCGATCGCTTCGCTGCGGCTGAGCGGCGGCAGGATCGAGCCGAGGCGCTGCGCCAACATCGTCTTACCCGTTCCGGGTGCTCCGCTGAGGAGGCAGTTGTGTCCGCCTGCCGCGGCGATCACAAGCGTGCGCACGGCAAGGTCCTGGCCGCGGACGTCCTTGAGGTCGGGGCTTGGCTCGGCACGCCCGCGCTGGGCTCGCGCCATTGGACTGCGCGGTAGTGAATCTGCGGGACCACCTCCGAGCACGCGCGCTGCGCTCTGGAGTCTCTCGGCTACGGCGATGTCGAGACCGTCGACGAGTTGTGCCTCGCAGGCGCGCTGCCCGGCGAGAACCAGGGTGGAGAGGCCGGCCTTGAGTGCCGCCTGTGCCACTGCGAGCGTGCCGCGGCAAGCGCGCACGCTTCCGTCGAGCGCGAGCTCGCCGAACAACGCGTGGCTATCCAGCCGGTTGCAAGGTAGCTGGTCGCTGGCGGCCAATACCGCGCAGGCGAGCGCGAGGTCGAGCGCCGCGCCTGCCTTGGGCACGTCCCCGGGCGCGAGGTTGGCGGTGATCCTCTTCGTGGGGAACTCGAAGCCAGAGTTCAGAATCGCCGCACGCACGCGCTCCCGCGCCTCACGCACGGCGGCATCGGCGAGGCCGACGATCGTGAAGCTCGGAAGTCCCCGGCGGACATCGACCTCAACCGCGACGTGGCGCGTCTGAAGTCCATCGATCGTGAACGTGTGCGCTCGCGCAAGCATCGGCCTCTTCATTCCTCTCATCGCGACCGGTTGTCGGAGCGAGGCAGGCTAGGCGTGGGTTGGGATGCAAGGTTCGCGCCGATCCCAGGAGCTCTATGTTCTCTGGATCTGGTCGCCAAACGCGGCTGGGAGATGCTTGTCGGTGTTTAACGGCCGAGGCACCCCGCCGATTGACGGGATGCCTCGGAATACCTACGCGGTCAGCTCGAGCCTAGTGGCCGAGTGCTTTGAACAGCAGTTTGGCGAGCTGTTTGTAGCCTTTTGGCGTCGGGTGGATGTCCCCTTCGTTGCGAGGCGTTTCGCCTTTTTCTTCCTGCTTTTTGTTGTTGACTTCAATGACGTGCGCGTTGCACATTTCGGTGTACTTGCAGATGGCTTCGTGCTCTTCTTCTTCGCTCCCCTGCGGATTGAAGATCGGGAACGGGTTGGCGTAGACGACGCCAGGACCGAAGCCTTCTTCGGCAATTACGCCTTCGAAGAATTCGTTGAGCCGGTTCTGCAGCCCGTCGCTATTCGGGATGATGAATGTCTGCGGGTTGTAGAAGCCGAGTACGGCCACGGGGCCCGTGTAGCCGGCCGCGCGCAGGACGCCGATCGCCTGCCCGGTGTTGGCGATGATGTGGTGGAACAGGCCACCCGGATAGAACGTGCCACCTTCACCCGCTTCGATCACGAGGCATTCGGTGAACGTTTCGAATTCGTGTTCCGCGAGGTAGGTCGGGTCTTGGCACATGGCGACGACTTTCAACTCGTCGTTCGAGCCGATGTTGATCGTGACGACCTTAGTCGCGCTCGGGCTCGCCGAGACCAGACCGAACGCGGCTTCGAGCTGCGAGCTGCTGCCGTGTTCGAAATGCAGCGGGAAGCCGGTTGCGTTGTGGTAGGGGCACGGGTTGTATTCGGCGCCGGGTCCGCCGCCGAACGCTTCGTTGTGCCCGATCAGACCGTTGCTGAGCTCGCCCGGACAACCGAGGTTGACCGTGCTGAGGTTGTTGCCCGCTTCTTTTTCGAGTTTGTGCAGTTTTTTCCCGAGCAGCGTGACATAGCCGCCTTCGAACGCTTCAGGGTTCTCGGTGGGGAAGTTTTCTTCGAATTTCTGCTGCGTGTAGCCAAAGGCGAGCGAGTCGCCGAGGCCGATGTAATTCGTGGCCGGTTTTTTGGCGCTTGCGGTTGAGGCAAGTGCCGCTGAGGCCACCAGAACGACCGCCATACAGCAGCCGATGAGCCGTGCTTTCGCCAGCATTGCGTCTCCTCGTACTTGGCGGCACCGCGACAGGAGAGGCCAGCCGCGGAGGCCGCGCATGGATATACCCCGACATGCGCACCCGAGTATTCAAAACAGTTCCAGGGTGCGCACAAATGAACCTATTCCAGTACCCCGGAAAATGTCAAGGGTTAGTTTTTGACCCCGAGGCGACCAGCCGTAGGGGGCCGACGGGCGGGTCTATCTCAGCCCCCTCGGCGTCGTGGAGCTAGGAACTGCGAGGGCGTGAAGTCACGTATCGCGAGGCGGTTCGAAAGCGGCCGTTTGCGGACGGCCGGCCTTGCGTAGGGCCAAATGCGTGTGGGAACATGTGTTCGTATGAGGCCGCGATGAGATCCGACGAACGAAGAGCCCCGGCCTGGGCCGACTGGAGACTTGGCGCCGGCGCGGGGGGCCTGGCCAGCCGCCTTGCACGTCGCTTGCCCTCGGAGGAGATGCGAATGCGAGTGGGCGCGGCCCGTGTGCAACTACCTGCTGGGGAGTACCCGGCCCTGATCCCAACCGGCGCCTGGTGCCGGATCGCCCTGCACGACCCGCAATCGAGGCGCCGCGGCCTTGGCCTCGACCGGCCCAAAGGTCAGCGCTTCGCGGATCAGCGTCTCGAGGTCGACGCCGTGCGCAGCCGCGAGGTCACCGAGCAGCCGGTGCTCGGTGAGCGAGAACCGAATCGCGATAGTTCGGATATTCGAATTCTGCATGGCGCGCATCGTATGCGGTCGGGGCTACGTGGTCAAACGCTACGTGGTCAAACACATGGACCGACTGACATGCGACTGCCATGTTTTTGAATATGCCGCGCTCCCCGAAACCCGATCCGGCGCTCGCGACGGCCCTTCGCACGCTGCGCGAGAGCGGAGGGCTCACGCGCGAAGCCCTGGCATTCCGCGCAGGGATTACGATCGGCTCGCTGGCTCGGATCGAGCTTGGCCAGGCAACGCCGGGCTGGGACACGGTCCGGCGGATCGCGGGCGCGCTCGAAGTCTCGATCAGCCGCCTGGCGGCGGCGATCGAAGCGGCGGAAATGACCTCGACGCCCTGAGGGAGCGCGCAAAGGCTGTGGGGATGTGCTCGGCGCGGCGGTCAAGGGCCGCGCCGAGCGTGCACTGAGGCTGTGGCTACATCCCGTCGGGGTGACGCACCACGTAGCCGCTGGTGTCGCCGACGGAGTCGGCCCAACGCGTGCCCGTCTCCTGCTGGGCGATGGTGTCGAAGCGTTTGCCGTCGATCACCATGAAGGCGTGTTCGGCGTTGGCATAGATCGTTATGTACTTGCCGGGGCCTGCTTCGCCGTAGGACTCGAGCTCGGAGGAGTCCTCGGGCGCGCTGAGTAGGCCACCGCCATGCAGCGCGTAGGAGACCGAGCCCGAGCAGTCATAGCCGGTGGACTCAAACGATCCGTGGCCGCCGCCGTAGACGTAGGGGCGTGTTGCGATTTCGTCGCCGGCGGCGATCACGCGGGCGACGACGCTGCTGGAGCCGGTGGAGGATCCACTGCTCGAGGAGCCGGAGTGGCCCAGGGCGGAGTGGGGCGGGTTCAGGGTTTCCTGGCTCTGGATCCCGAGCACGCTCCAGGTCGCGGGGCCGACGACGCCGTCGACGCTGAGCCCGTGACGCGCCTGCAGGCGGCGCACCGCGGCCTCGGTTTCGGGTCCGAAGTTGCCGTCGGCGCTGAGGTGAAGGGCGCTCTGTAGGCGCGATACGGCGTCACCCGCGACACCTTCTTCGCCTTCGCCGGATTCGACGTCGGCGACTGTTGCCCGCGAGCCGTGATGGGAGGAGTGGGCCAGCGCGGAGGCGGGCGGCGTTAGCGTTTCCTCGCTGCTGACGCCGAGCACGCTCCAGGTGGCGGGTCCGACGACGCCGTCGACCATGAGCCCGTGTCGCTCCTGCAGGCGGCGCACGGCAGCCTCGGTTTCGGGTCCGAAGTTGCCGTCGGCGGCGAGGTCGAGCGCACTCTGCAGGCGCGATACCGCATCGCCGCTGGAGCCTTCTCCGCCTTCGGAGCTGAAGTTCACAGCGTCGCGGCGCACGCCCGCAGAGGCGGCGTGCGCGCCACCATGTGAATGCAGGGCGCCGAGTGTGGCGGATCCGACGATGCCGTCGACTTCGAGCCCGTGGTCGGCCTGGAAGGAGCGCACGGCTTCTTCGGTTTCGGGCCCGTAGACGCCGTCGACACCGATGCCGAGGGCTTCCTGCAGCAGTTCGACCTGTCGACCCTGGCTTTCGGAGGTGATCGAGACAATGTGTTCGGTGGTGGTGGCGGGTTCGGTCCCGGTCGCGGCGATCGCGGTGCCGCCGCCGGTGGCCAGGCTCGCGGTGGGCCCGGCGCTCAGCGCAGCCAGCGCGCCGAGCGAGAGGCGTTTGGCTTTCGAGCCGGTGGGCACGAAGCGCAGCTCGGCGGCGCGACGACGGGCACGTGAGCGTCCGAGCGAGAGCTCCCAAGGTTGCTCGACTGCAAGATCGCGGTGCTCCGGTGCGTTCTGATGCTTGAGCAGCGAGCCGAGACCGAACGGGTCGAACGAGCGGTTCTGGGTCGCGAAGCGGGTCTTGGCGGCGCTGCGCTTGCGCGGACGAGTGGCGCGAGCGCGGCGTGCGCGCGAGCGCTCCAGCGAGGCGTCCCAGGGGGTAGCCACAGCAAGATCACGTACGAATCCCGGCATGCAAAGGCGTCCTTTCTCACATTGCTTGGCGCCTACGGGGTTAGCTGTCGGGCTCGCGTGAATTACGCTACGCCACAGTTGTGGCGATTCGCCCCCGCAGCCTCTCGGCCGCAATGGGTCCCCCGCTCCCGGACCCCGTGAGGTCAAGGACTCGGCACGAACGCGCTGCAAAGTAGCATGTTTTTCTGCAAGATGCTTCGCACGAGGAGGTTTGCAAAGGTTCTTGCCGACGAGCGTCCCGCGCGAATAGGCGCGTGGTCCGAGCGGCGCTGATAGGTTCGGATCGCAGATGTCCCGCGGTGCTCTGAACCCCCGAGTGTTGCTCGCGCTCCTTGTTCTCGTGGTGGTGGCGGGCGGCGTCGCGCTGCTGACGGTCGGGGGCTCCTCGGGCGCGAAGAACGGCGCGACCGGCAAGACGGCGAAGTCATCGTCGGCGGGCGGCTACCGCGCGGAAGCCCTGCTGTCGCCGCCCTCGCAGGCGCCGCCGATCGAGTTGCGCAACTACCTGGGCAAGCCGGTGAACCTGGCCTCCTACCGAGGCAAGGCGGTCCTGGTGACGTTCCTGTACACGAACTGCCCGGACATCTGCCCGCTGATCACCTCGAACCTGCGCGTGGCACAGAACCTGATGGGAGCGAAGGTGGCAAGCAAAGCGCAGATCATCGCGGTCTCGGTCGATCCGAAAGGCGACACGCCGAAGGCGGTGGCGAGCTTCCTGGCCCACCATGAGATGACGGGCCGAATGCAGTATCTGGTCGGTAGCGCCCACGAACTCGCGCGCGTCTGGCAGGCGTGGGGCGTGGGCTCCGAACGCGACGCGCAGCAGCCGCAGTTCATCAATCACTCGGGCCTGATCTACGGGATCACGGCCTCGGGCAAGCGCACGACGGTCTACTCGGCGAGCTTCAAGCCCGCGGACATCGCCCACGACGTGCCGTTGCTGGCCGCGCGCTGAGCGAGGCGGATCGATGAGCCGTCGCGGGCTGCTCCTGACCTCGATCGTTGCGGCGGCGGCGCTGATCGTATTCGGCCTCTCCTCGAGCGGCTCGGGGCCGACGGGGCGACGCGCGCCTGCGCTCCCGTCCGAACACCTGGCGGGTCCGGCGGTGACGCTGCCGAAGCTGCTGGCCGAGGCGCACGGGCGCCCGAGCCTGGTGACCTTCTGGGCGAGCTGGTGTGAGCCCTGTGCGCGCGAGGCCACAGCGCTGGAGCGCTTCTCCCAGAGCCCGGCGGGAAGGGGGCGGCTGGTGGGGGTCGATTGGAGCGACGGGCTCTCGGGGGCGCGTTCGTTCTTGCGAAAGCACGGCTGGACCTTCCCGGTGCTGCGCGACGGGGAAGGCACGGTCGGCAACGACTACCGCCTGACGGGTCTGCCGACCACGTTCGTGATCGACTCCTCGGGCCGGATTCGCTCGGTTCTGCGTGGGCCGCAGACGACTGCGACGCTGGCGCGGGCGATGGCCAGCGTGAAGCGCTCGTAGCCCCAGTCGCTCGCATACGCTTCTGCCATGCCCAGGCGAGCGATCCTGTTCGACCTCGACGGGACGCTGATGGACCACGACGCCGCGCGCGAGTCGGGTCTGGTGGCGCATCTGGCACAGTGGCTGCCGGAGGCCGAACCGGAGGACCTGGCGCGGCTCAACGGCGAGTGGCGGCGGCTGGAGGCGCTGCATTACGACGAATACACCGCGGGACTCTGCTCGTTCACGGAGCAGCGCCGCCGACGCGTGCAGGGTCTGCACGCGTCGCTCGGTCGCACGGGGCCTTCGGAGGTGGAGGCGGACGCCTGGTTCGCGCGCTACCTGCAGCGCTACCGGTCGGCGTGGCGTCCGTTCGATGACGTGAGCCCGATGTTGGTAGCGCTCGCCTCCTCGCACGGCGAAGCGGTGCTGGGCGTGGTAACGAACGGCGAGGGCGGACCGCAGCGCGCGAAGCTGGCGGCAATCGGGCTGGCAGAGAGCTTCAGCGTGGTGGTGGCCTCGGGCGAGGTCGGCCTCGCCAAGCCGGACCCGGCGATCTTCGCGCTGGCCTGCGAGCGGCTGGGGGTGAAACCGGAGCAAGCGGCGCACGTGGGCGACCGGCTCGACCTCGACGCACGGGCGGCGGCTTCGGCGGGACTGCTCGGTGTCTGGCTCGATCGGCCGGGTGCCTCAAATCGCGAGTCCATGATGATGACGGCGACGCCGTCGACCTCGATGCAGGAGCCGGGCGTGTCTCGGATCGCGACGCTCGAAGAATTGCCTGGGGCGCTCGGGCTTTGAAGCTCCGCTGCTCGTCGAAGGGCCGGGCCACGAAGATCCGCCCCTGCCTGCCTGGCGCGGACTGCTGCCTGGCCCGCCCCGCCCCGGGCCAAGCACGGCGCGCAGACTCGGGCCATCTGTCGCTGCTTCACCGCCGCGGTCGAACCTAGTATCCAAGGAGTATCCAGCTCGGCGACATACACCCGTATCGCGGCTCTGACGGCGGCTCTGTGCGCGCTGCTGGCAGTCCCGGCACAGGCGCCGCTGGCGGCAAACGGGACGCCCCGAAACCTCAGCGCCCCGTCAGCCTTGGCGGTGAGCCCGCCGCTGATCGTGCGCGCGGCGATCTATCCGGCGCCGAAGCGGATCGCAAGCGCCCGGCGCTTCATCGTCAGACGCGCGGGCAGGAAGGCGTTTGCGACGGTCGAGAACGGCGGCGGGCTGGCGGGCTATCGGGTGCATGAGCGCTTCCACTCGGCGAGCACGGTGAAGTCGATGCTGCTGGTGGCCTACCTGCGCAAGCTGGGCAGCGAGCACCGCCCCTTGGACTCAGACAGCCGCGGGCTGCTGTATCCGATGATCCACTCCTCGGACAACGACGCGGCCTCGGCGGTGCTGGCGCGAGTGGGGGAGCGGGCGTTGAATGCGGTGGCGCGCGACGCGCAGATGCGCGACTACGAGCCGAGCGGGGCGACCTGGGGCTTCACGGAGGTCTCGGCGGCGGACCTGGCGCGCTTCTTCTACGGCCAGGACAGGATGATCCCGCCCCGCTTCCGCGACTACGCGCGCCGGCTGCTCTCGACGATCGAAGCGGGCGAGAGCTGGGGGATACCGGCGGTGGCGCGACCGGAGTTCCGAGTGTTCTTCAAGGGTGGCTGGCTGCCGGAAGTGGAAGGGCTGGTCAACCAAGCGGCGCGCCTGGAGCGGCCGGGGATCAAGTTCTCGCTGGCGGTGATGAGCACGCACGATCCCTCGATGGAATACGGCGAGCGCACGATCGAAGGCGTCACGGCGCGACTGCTGGGCCGCGCGCACTAGGCGAAGCGATGCGCCTCGCCCGAGCGAAGCCTCCCAAGCTTTGACTACGCTGTGTCGATGTGCAGAAACATCAGAACGCTCCACAACTTCGAGCCTCCGGCGAACGAGGACGAGGTCCACGAGGCGGCGCTGCAGTACGTGCGCAAGATCAGCGGCTCGACGAAGCCCTCGCAGGCGAACGAGGCGGTCTTCGAGCGCGCGGTTCAGGAGGTCGCAGATGCGACCAGGCGCCTGCTGGAGGGACTCGTGACCTCGGCCCCACCGAAGGACCGCGAGGTCGAGGCGGCGAAGCGGCGCGCGCGTTCGGCAGAACGCTTCGCGGCGTGACCCGGCTCGCGAGCATCCAATAAATAATTAAATTAATTAATTCGATCGAGATGATCGGTCAGTGGACGACCTGGCGGATCGCCTCGACGCCCTGCGGCTCGGCGGGGAGGTCGGCGAGCGTGGCGGCGACCTCGGTGGCGAGGGAGATCGTGGCGCCGGGGGTCTCGTGCAGCCAGCGGGCGAGCCAGCGACAGGCCCACAGGTCGTAGTCGGGTCCCTCGGCGGCGACGAGGGCCACGAGCCGCAGCGCGAGCTCGAGCTTGATGGGTTTGCGCTCGCGGGCGAGATCCTTGGCAATGCCGACGGCGATCCCGAGTTCGCGGCGCTCAAGCGCGGCTTCGAACTCGCGAACGGGGCGATATGGGCCGACTCCCATCATGCGAACGTATGTTCGTCAGGCGAGTCGATAGTTGTCAAGCCAATTGGGGCGGGTCTTGAACCGGGACCGCCTGCGGGCGCGCGGGCCTCGCGACGAGACCTCGGGCGGGGCGTGCAGAGACGGCTTCGCGGCCCATACGGGACCTCGAAGCCGCCTCGACCGTCTCTGACTAGATGCCGATTGCGCGCCGCACGTGCGAGCGGATCGCGACCCGATACAGCAGATCGGCGAGCAGCGCGACGATCGTCACCTGGCGGACGTTCACTTGGCGAGCGTGTGTCGCCATCCCCGTTGCTCGGCCGGGCCAGTGTGGCGCGGCCGAGCGTGCTTTCCCCATTGTCATCCCTGACTTCCTCTCCCCGCCGCTCGACCCCCAGCCGAGCGAGTTTTTGTCTCCCAGGCAAAGTGTAAGTTCGCGGCTGCTGCTGTCAAGCCGTGGGTGTGGCCTGTCGCGGCCACGATGGCCCTGCCGCGGTCTCAATACGGTCGATCGCGAATCTAGGATCGGGGGCGATGGCGGTCGTCGAGCTCTGTCACCGCTGTCAGGCCACCGCTCCCGATTCGGGCTCGGATGAGTTCTCGGGCTGGTGCCTGCTCAGCACAGCGAGGGGGAGTACCTGGGCATCGTGTGCCTGGGCTGCCTGGCGGATGAGGAGCTGTTGCTGCTGGAGCTGGAGCGGGAGTTGCGGGTCGCCTGAGCGGTTGAGGGCTCATCGGCGCGGGTAGCGCAACAGCATGATCCGGACGCCTAACTTGCCCGAGCCCGATCTCAGCGTCGAGGACAGGCGGGAAGGCCCTTGCCGATGAGACCCAGGCAAGCGCACCCTCCCCGCCGCCCGGCACTGCGGCGGCTCAGCGAGCCGGATGTGGCGACGATCTCCGGAGGCGCAGCCTGCCTGATTGCCGGGGTCGTCCTGCTCGTGCTCGCGTCGAGCTTTCTGTCGATGATCGTAGGTGCCTGCCTGCTGGGCCTGGCGGGGATCGCGTTCGTCTCGCTCGTCTTCCTGATGGTCGGCGAGAGCGAAGACCGCGGGCATCGCAAAGGTGCCTAATAGGCGAGTCTCGCGGCACGGTTGGGCCTGGCTGGGGCATCTATCTATGCGCCGAGTAGACGCTGACGCATCGTGCCGGGGACGTTCGGCTGGGGTGGCCCGGGAACGTCGGGTCCCGGCACCGGCGGACGCGGATCGGGTCGCGGGACCGGTGGACCCGGATCAGGGCCGGGCCCCGGGGGCGTCGGCGGGGACGGCTGCGGCGGTGGAGCCGGCGGGGCGGGAGCGGCCGCCACAAATTGATGACGCGGCCCGATCGATATCTGTTCAGAGGACCCAAGAGCGCCGCCGATGGTCCTGCACGAGATGGAGGCTTGTATGTACATGCCTGTCAACTACCCGCTCGCAACCTTTCAACCCGATCTCGACGGAGAGGCGTCTGAGTTGCGCCCAGCAGCTGTGCATGTGTCGAGGCGGCCTTCCCGGGGTATCTGGCAAGCATGACGAAGCAACAGCGACTCGAGATCGATTGGACGAGCGCCGATGTGCAGGACGGCGGCGACGTGACGATCGAGTTGACGGGCGGCATCTCCAAGGCTTGGCGCGGGCGCTTCGAGGCAGTGCTCGGTTTGCTTGGGGCGGCCAACGGGAGCTGGGGTGCGGTGAAGCTGACGAAGAAAACGATCAGTGTCCAGGCGCTGCAGCCGCAGGCCGAGGAGGATCTGCGCCACTTCCTCGAGAGTGTCGTTGTGCAGGTGAACTCGGAGCTTCCCGAGGAGCAGGGGGACGAGGGGCCCGAGCAGAAGCTCGATCGCAAGGCGATCCTCGATGCGGAGATGACCGCGACGCTGCGGTCATTCGCAGGGCCCCGGAGCTAGTCAGGGCTGGTCGACGCGGCGCGGCCCTGCCCGGGCGCGGTCACTGCTGCGCCTCCGGAGAGGCCTCCCAGAAGTCCTCGATCTTTGTCGCGTCCCCGTGCTCGACTTTGCGCGAGATCGCCCACATCTCGACGGGCTCCTCGCCCTCGTTGCGATGCGAGCGCGGCGTGCGATTCGCGACGCGAACTGCCGCCGGAGCTTGGACCTTCTGGATCTGATCGCCGAGGCGCATCGTCAGCACGCCCCGCGTCACCAGATAGAGCTCTTCGACCTCCTCGTGGAAGTGGCCGGTGCCCTGCTCGAAGTCCGAGTGGGGAGGGACCCGGATCAGGCTCGCGGCCAGCTGCTCGCAGCCGAGCGAGTCCGTCAGGCGGCGGAACTCCCCGCGTACGTCCTCCGAGCCCGCATAGGAGTCCTCGACTTCGTCGGGGTCGACCACCGCATATTCGTTGCCGGACTCGCTCTGAATGTCCATGCGCTCTGCTAAGGGCCTATCCCTGTAGGGCGGCGGCCGCTCGCACGGCGTGTGCGCGCTTGAGGGCGATCATGCCGCTGGCGAGTTGGAGGAGGGCGAGATGGTTCTCATCCTTCTTTGACCAGCGGATCAGGATCGCGCGGTTGCG
>DATAVP010000015.1:0-141561 GCA_036267655.1 Solirubrobacteraceae bacterium | reverse complement strand
GACCTCCCGGGGGTGTGTCCACAGCGCCAGACGTCCGCCGTTGAAGGTCAGGATCTGCCCGTTGAGCTCGGCGGCGCGGTCGCCGGCGAGGTACACGAGCAGCTTCGCGACCTCGGCCGGGTCGCCGAGCCCGATCGTGGCGGCCGTGGGCGCGGGCTTGCCCTCCTGCTCGGCGGCTCGCGCGGCGTTCTCGACGACGACCTGGGTCATGTCCGTCATCGCGATCGGCCATAGGGCGTTGGCGCGGATTCCGTAACGCCCCAGCTCATAGGCCCAGGAGCGCGTCAACGAGGCCGCGCCCGACTTGCTGGCGGCGTAGTTGGACTGGCCGATCGAGCCATGGAATGCGACGTTTGAGATCACGTTGATCAGGTGGCCGCCGGTCTCGCGCATCGCCCGCGCCGCTTCGCGTCCGCACAGCCAGGTGCCACGCAGGTTGACGGCCATCACATCGTCGAACTCCTCGGCGCTCATCCGCATCGTGGTGCGGTCACGCACGATCCCGGCGTTGTTGATCAGCACGTCGATCCGGCCGAACTCCTCGACGCAGCGCGCCACGAGCCGCTCGGCGATCTGCTCCTCGGCGACCGATCCCTCGACGCTCAGCACGCTTGCGCCGGTCGCCTGCAGCTCCTGGCGCAGCGCCTGCAGGCGCTCGCCGTCGCGCGCGTTCAGCACCAACGAGGCGCCGTGCTCGGCGAGCGCATGCGCGACCGCGTTGCCGAGGCCGCGAGAGGCGCCGGTCAGCACGATCGCCTTGCCGGCGAGCAGCTTGCGCGCTTCGGTCTGGGTGTCCACCGCTTCGCCGGTCACTAGCCCCTCCCGACTTGCTCGGATGACTGAAACGAGATCTTGGCCGAGCCTTCGACGGTGCGCCCGCGCTGGGACTCGACCCAGATGTCGAGCTCGGCGAGCCTGCGCTCGGGATCGAGCGCGACGACCGAGCCGCCCGCGGTGACCGTGTCGCCGATGCAGTTGAAGCCGCGCATCGTGAAGGCGATCTCGCCGATCCAGGCGCCCAGGCCGGCCCAGCGGCGCAGCGCCGACTCGATCACGGCTTCGAGGAAGATCGTGTTCGCGTACACGTCCGGCGCACCGGTCGCGCGAGCGGCGTCGCGGTCGAAGTGGATCGGCGCGAAGTCCCGGTTCGCGCCCGCCTCCATCACCAGCCGCTGCAGCGTGATCTTCACCGTGTGCCCCGGCAGCGCCTCGCCCTCGACGATCGTCTCGAACTCTCGCCGCTCCCAGCTTCCGGTCTCGTTCGCCGCCTCAGTGCTCATGTCGCGGGCTCCTTGTCCTGAAAGCGGAACACCGTCAGCTCGTCGCGCGCGACGAGCTCGTCGTCCTGGTTCGTGTAGGTGGTCTCGAGCACCATGAAGGCCCCGTCGCCGACGCTGATCGACTTTCGGGTCACGCTCTTGAGCACGGCCGTGGCGGTGAGCCGCTCGCCCGGGTAGACCGGCGCCAGGTACTCGGTCTTGGTGCCGGTCGCGAACATGCGGTCGCCCGGCCCCGGCACCAGGGCGATCGGGATCGGCGGGAACAGCGCGCGGTCCTCGGTCAGCGCTTCGCCCGGGCTCCAGTAGGCCGGCGTGACCCAGGTGCGCATCATGCAGGCGGGGCTGATCAGCGTGCGGTAGCCCTGCGCCTGCGCGGCAGGCTCCTCGTAGTGAAGCGGGCAGTCGAGCCCGACCACCTCGAGCTTGCGCCTGATGTCCGCCGCCGAGACCGGGTCGACGCCTTCGATCTTCGAGAGCGTCTGCCCGACCATCGCTTCCGCGTCCGCCCAGCTGCCCTGGGCCAAGTTCGAATTATCGCTCATGCGCCGCGCCGTCCTCCGAGCCGTGTGGGGTCGTCGGCGACGCTACTGCCGCCTCCGTGACGGCGCACCCGCGAGCTCTCGCCGCTGCTGTCGGAAGCTCCAAGCGAGCCCGTCTATGCGTCTTCCTGCCGCGGGGCGCAGGCGCCGGCGATCGCGTCGAGCCGGTCCTCGTCGACCGTTCCCTCGGGGCCGCAGGTCACGACCAGCCGGTCGATTCCCATCGCTCGTGCCTCGCGGGCGTAGCGCTCGAGTCGCTCGCGGTCGCCGTCGAAGCGGATGCCGAGCTGCAGCGTGAAGTCGCCCGCCTCGCGCCCCGTCGCTGAAAGCAGCTCCCGCAGCTTGCGCAGCGCTCGACCGAGCGCCTCCCGCTCCAGGCCCCACCCGAACCAGCCGTCGCCCAGCCGCGCAGCGCGCTGTAGCGCGGCGTCGCTGTTGCCACCCACGAGCAGCGGCGGGTGCGGGCGACCCGGGCGCCGCAGCGGCCGCGGCTCGCCGATCGCCGAGTCGAACGCGACGTACGGTCCGGCGTGGCTCGCGGGCTGCTCCCGCCACAACGCGAGCACCGCTTCGAGGTGCTCGCTCGCGCGCTCGCCGCGCGCCTGCCACGGAACGCCCAGGGCGGCGTACTCCATCGGCTCCCAGCCGACCCCCGCGCCGAGCACGAAGCGCCCGCCCGAGATCGCGTCGAGGCTCGCCCCCGCGCGTGCGATCGCCAGCGGATGCTGCAGCGGCGCGAGCAGCACCGCGGTGCCGAGCAGGATCTGCGAGGTGGCGGCGGCGACCGCGGTCAGGTTCACGAACGGGTCCGGGAAGCTCGGCGCGTCGGTGAGCACCTCGGGAGCCCCCGCGCAGACCGCGAGGTGTTCGGGCGTCCAGTAGGAGTCAAAGCCCCGCGCCTCGATCGCGCGGGCGATGCGCGTGAGGTGGGCGAGGTCGTGACCGGGCATCCCGAAGCGCTCGGAGATGCCGATGCGCATGCTCAGTCGTCCCGTCTCCAGGGGACGCGGCTCTGGTCGGCGAGCACGCGTCGCGCCACGACGCTGCGGTGCACCTCGTCGGGGCCGTCGTAGATGCGCGCATAACGGGCCTCGCGATACATCCGCTCGAGCGGACGGTCGCCGGTCACGCCGAGCGCCCCGTGCACCTGGATCGAGCGGTCGATCACCTCGTGCAGCACGCGGGCGCCCCAGAACTTGATCAGCGAGATCTCCAGACGCGCCTCCTCGCCCGCGGCCAGCCGTCGTGCGGCGTCGAGCGTGAGCAGCCGCGCCGCCTGGATGTCCGCGACCGATTCGGCGACGTAGCGGCGGATCTCGCCCTTCTCCGCGAGCAGCGAGCCGTGCGCGAAGCGTTCGTTGGCGCGCTCCACCATCAGCTCGAACGCGCGCTGGGCCTGGCCGAGCCAGCGCATCGCGTGGAACAGCCGTCCCGGTCCGAGCCGCTGCTGGGCGATCACAAAGGCCTGGCCGCGCTCGCCGAGCAAGCTCTCCTGCGGCACCCGCACGTCGGTCAGGCGGATCTCGCAGTGGGCGCCGCCGGTGTGACCCATCGTCGGTACGCGACGCAGGATCTCGTACCCCGGCGTGCCCGCGGGCACGATGATCGCCGAGAACGCCAGGTGCCTGGGCGTGTCCTCTGGCTCGGTGCGGCAGAACACGCTGACGTAGGCGGCACGGTCGGCGTTCGTCGTGAACCACTTGTGGGCGTTGATCACCCACTCGCCGTCTTCGAGCCGGGCGTGGGCGTTGATCAGCGTCGGGTCCGAGCCTGCGACCTCGGGCTCGGTCAGCCCGACGGAGGGGTACGCTTCTCCCGCGACCATCGGCAGCAGCCAGCGCTCGCGCTGCTCGGGCGAGCCGTGGCGGTGCAGCATGATCGCGTCCTGCATCGTCACGCTGCCCACCGCCCACTGGCCCCACTCCGAGCGGCCGATGATCTCGTTGAGCAGCACGAACGAGGCGAGGTCGAGCCCGCCGCCGCCGATCTCCTCGGGATGCCCGAGCGCCCACAGTCCCTCGCGCTTGGCGGCATCCTTCAGGCGCTCGAGCTCGGCACGGGCCGCGTCGTCGTCGCGGTCGAGGACGTGCTCGGCCGGGATCACCTGGCCGTCGATGAACTCGCGCATGCGCGAGCGCAGCTCGCGCAGCTCCGCGCCGATCGCCGGCTCGCCGATCGTGCTCGCGGGATCGTGCTCGTCTGCCACCCAAGCATCTTGCTGTGCCGTCAGGCCCGGCGCTGGCGCTCGCGCAGGCCCGCTTGTAGAAGCGCACAGGGTTCTCGCCCCTGGCCAGATGCGGGCCTTCGGGCAGTTGCGATGATCGGGCGGTGCTCGAGGAACTGGTGCTCCCCACCCTGATCCGCGATCGCGCTGTTGCTGAGCCGCAGCGCGTGTTCCTGCAGCACGTCGATGGCCGGCAGTGGACCTACGCCGAGTATCACCGCGAGATCCTTCGCTGGGCCGCGGCCTTCGAGCGGCTCGGCGTCGGCGCCGAGGACCCGGTTGTCGCGATGCTCCCCAACACGCTCGACGCCTGCGCGATCTGGCTGGCGCTGGGGTGGCTGCGGGCATACGACATTCCTCTGAACACCGCCTACCGGGGTCGCATCCTCGCCTCGCTCGTCGCTCACACCGAGGCACGAATAGCGGTCGTCGCGGCCGAGTTCCTCGACCTGTTCGCCGAGGTGCAGGACGAAATGCCGCTGCTCGAGCACGTGGTCGTCGTCGGGGATCACCCCGAGGTCTCTCACCGCTGGAAGCTGAGCAACGCGGACGAGGCGCTGGACGAGACGTTGCTCGACGATCGGGACCCCCCGAAGCAGTGGGACATCGGCACGATCCTGCACACCTCCGGCACGACCGGCATGTCCAAGGGCGTGCTGGTGCCCTGGGCGCAGCTTCACTCGCTGTCGATCGGCACGATCCCGCTGGACGAAATGGACAGTCAGGACGCGTGGTACTCGCCGTTCCCGATGTTCCATGCCAGCGGCAAGATGTCGGTCTACGCGATGGCGCTCGTCAACGGGCGGACCGTGCTGCGCGATCGTTTCAGCACGAGCGAGTACTGGGACGACGTGCACCGCTTCAAGTGCACCACGAGCCTGCTGATGGGAACCACCGCCGCGTTCCTCGGCGGACAACCGCGCAGCGACTCCGACGCCGAGAACCCGCTGCGCTTCGCGCTGGTCGCGCCGCTTCCGGTGGACCCCGCCGCCTACGGCGAGCGCTTTGGCATCCGCGTCTGCAGCGTGTTCAACATGACCGAGATCAGCAGCCCGATCTGGACGGCGTGGGACGTCAAAGACCCGCAGTCCTGCGGACGTGTTCGGGAGGGCTTCGAATGCCGGGTGGTCGATGAGAACGACATCGAGCTGCCAAATGGGCAGGTCGGCGAGCTGGTCGTGCGCTCGAAGGAGCCGTGGACGCTGATGGCGGGCTACTACAAGCGCCCCGACGCCACGGCCGAGGCTTGGCGCAACCTCTGGTTTCACACCGGCGACGTGTTCCGTCGCGACGAGGAGGGCTACTTCTACTACCTCGACCGCAAGAAGGACAGCATTCGCAGGCGTGGAGAGAACATCTCCTCGCTGGAGGTCGAGCGCGAGGTCGACGACTACCCGGGCGTGCTCGAGTGCGCGGTCGTCGGCGTGCCCTCGGAGCTGGTCGAGGAGGAGGTCAAGGTGACGCTGGTCAGCTCGAGCGAGAACCCGGTGCAGCCGCGGGAGCTGATCGAGTTCCTGACCGAGCGCCTGCCCGCCTTCATGGTGCCGCGCTACGTCGAGATCCTCGAGCAGCTCCCGAAGACGCCGACCGAGAAGGTGCGAAAGGAGCTGCTGCGCGAATCCGGCTCGGAGGGAATTTGGGACCGCGAGCGCCAGGGCGAAGCGGTCGGCGGGGCGAAGCGATGAGCGAGCGCACCGAGGGACCCGAGTCGAGGCTGGACGGCCCCGACTCGATGCAGGGCCGGGTCGCGCTCGTGACCGGCGGCGGCTCGGGCATGGGCCGTGCCGCGGCGTGCGCCTTCGCCGCGCGCGGCGCCGAGGTCGTGATCGCCGACATCAGCCAGGAGGCGGCCGAGGGCACGATCGAGCTGATGGCGCCGGGCCGCGGCAGCTTCATCGCCACCGACGTGACCAAGGCGCAGGACGCCGAGCGCGCGGTCGCGACCTGCGGCGAGCGCTTCGGCAGGCTCGACTACCTGCACAACAACGCGGGCGTGGCGGGGAGCAAACTGATCATCCACGAGACGAGCCTGGAGGATTGGGATCGGGTCGTCGGGATCAACATGCTCGGCGCCTGGCTGATGTTGAAGTACGCGCTGCTGGCGATGCGCGAGCAGGGCCACGGCAGCATCGTCAACATGGCCTCGGTCGCCGCGCACACTCCGATGGCGGGCTCGGGCGTGTACAACGCCGCGAAGGCCGGCGTGCTGCAGCTGTCGAGGACGGCGGCGCTGGAGAACGGCGACCGCGGGATCAGGGTCAACGCGATCGCACCGGGCATGATCGCCACGCCGATGGCCCAGAGCTGGGTCGACGCCTACGACACGTTCCCACCGCCCGGCCCCGGGCCGCTGGAGCGCTTTGGCCTGCCCGAGGAGGTCGCCTCCGCGGTCGTGTGGCTGTGCTCGGACGCCGCCTCCTTCGTCAACGGCATCTGCCTGACCGTAGATGGCGGCTGGACCGCGACGGCGCCGCTGCGCGACCCGCTGCCGACAGACAGCCCCGCTTGAGCGCCCGTTCGGCCGCGGATTCGTGATGGCGAGCGAGGACCGGCCAAACGCGCTGCTGATCGACTTCGGCGGCGTGCTCACCTCGAGCGTGCCCGATTCCTTCGATGCCTTCGGGCGCTCGGTCGGGCTTCCACCCGGCGCCTTCGTCTCGCTGCTTCACGAGGACGAGCAGGCCGGTCGCCTGTTCGTGGGCTTCGAGCAGGGCCGCTCCGAGGAGGCGGCCTTCGAGCGTGCCTTCGTCGAGCGGATCGAGGACTTCTACGGCGTCGAGGTCGAGCCCTCCGGCTTCGTCAAGGGGCTGTCCGCGGCCCTCGAGCCGGACCCGGCGATGATCGATGTGGTGCAACGCGTGCGGGCGGCCGGCACGCCGGTGGCGATCGTCTCGAACTCCTTCGGCTACGACGCCTATGAGGGCTACGCGATCCACGAGCTCGCCGACGAGGTCGTGATCTCGGGCGAGGTCGGCGTGCGCAAGCCCTCGCGGCGGATCTTCCTCCATGCGCTGCAGCGCCTCGCCCTGCCCGCGGAGGGCTGTCTGTTCGTGGACGACCTCGAGCTGAACCTCAGCGGCGCCGAGCGACTCGGGATCGGCGTGTTCCACCATCGCGAGTCGCCCGCCACGGTCGCCTATCTCAAGCGGTCCTTCGCGCTCTGATGCGGGCGCTCCAGCTCCAGCGTCTGGAAGGCCCCGACGGGCTCGAGCTCGCCGAGCTGCCCGAGCCCGAGCCGCGCGGAGGCGTGCGCATCGACGTGCGCGCCGCCGGGGTCTCGTTCCCCGACCTGCTGATCAGCCAGGGCGGCTATCAGGAACGGCCGCAGCTACCGACGGTTCTCGGCCAGGAGCTCGCCGGGGTGGTCCTCTCGGCACCGCCCGAGAGCGGGCTGGGCGAGGGCGATCGCGTGTGGGGGGCGCCGGAAGGCGGCGGCTTCGCCGGCGTGATCGAGTTGGCGCCCGAGCGCGTGTTCGCGCTGCCGGACGAGCTCGACTTCCGCGAGGGCGCCGCGCTCGCGGTCAACTATCTGACCGCGGTGTTCGCGCTGCAGCGTCGTGGGGCACTAGCGGCAGGGGAGACCGTGCTGGTGCTCGGCGCCGCGGGCGGTCTCGGCACCGCGCTCGTCGGCGTCGCCGCGGCGCTCGGCGCCGAGGTGCTGGCGGTCGTCTCCACCGAGGCCAAGGTCGCGACCGCGAAGGCCGCGGGCGCGGGCACGGTGTTCGTCGGCGAGCAGTGGACCGAGGCTGTGCGCGAGCGGACCGGCGGTCGCGGCGTCGACCTGGCGGCCGACGTGGTCGGCGGCGATGGCACGCTGCAGGCGGTGCGTTGCACCGCGCCCGAGGGGCGCGTGCTCGTGCTGGGCTTCACCGCGGGCTCGATCCCCAGCATCGCGACTAACCGGCTGTTGTTGCGCAACGTCAGCCTCACCGGCGTGGGGCTCGGAGCGCTTTCAGCAGTCGTGCCCGCTCTGCTGCAGGAGACCGCCGCGGCGCTGGACCCGCTGCTGCGGGCCGGGCTGCGGCCCTTGATCGGCGGCGTGCGCGATCTCGCCGACGGCGCCGAGGCGCTGCGCGAGCTGGCGCAGCGCACGACGCTCGGCAAGCAGATCCTGACCTTCGACTAGCTTTCGCCCGCCCGGCTAAGCGTCGTCGGCGAAGCACTCCCAGCCAGGGTGAGCGACTCGCAGCCGGGCCGCGAGCCGCTCGCGCAGCGTCTGCACGACCTCCTCCAGGCGCTCGTCCATCTCGCCTGCACGGATCGCGCTCGCGAGCCGGCGCTGCATCTCCCGAGCCTCCTCACGCACGTCGTTCAGGGACGCGGATGTCGCCGTGGGGGAGGCCGAGTCCACGCTCGAGCGCGCGGCCGGCGCGGTCCGACCCTCGCCGAGCAGCTGTGCGAGCGCGGCGACCTCCTCGTGTGCCGGGCGCTCTCCGAGCCGGGCCTCGCGTTCGAGCATCGCGCAGACGTTGATCGCCACGCGCAAGCTGAAGCGCAGCTCCTGTGGGACGGCGGGCGCCACCTCGTCGGCCAGGAACATACGCAGAGCTGCGAGCAGCTCCCAGTCCTCGGGTCGATCCTGCACTACCTCACCGCCGCCAGCAGGTCCCACTCGGCCTCGCAGCTTCGCCGGCCGATCGCGGCGAGCTCGAGCGAGTGCTCGGCGCCCGACAGGTGCCGATCGGCCTGCACGATGCAGACCGCGGCCCAGCGGGCGTTGGCGTAAGCCTCCCACCAGCGCAGCTCCCTCGGTGCGACCGGCGCACCGCCCGCGGCTTCGTAGGCAGCGAGCAGGCGCTCGCGTGTGTCGAGCCCGAGCGCCGGGCGCTCGTCGGCGCCGAAGCGCCAGGAGCGCGCGCACATCCAGCCGAGATCCTCGGCGGCGTCGCCGACGTGACACAGCTCCCAGTCGATCAGCGCGGTCAGGCCGTGCTCGTCCACCAGCATGTTCCCCAGGCGCAGATCGCCATGGACCAGTACGTTTGCGCGCGAGGTCGCCGGCTTGCTGCGGCGCAGCAGCCGCAGCCCGGCCTCCAGCGCGGGGTGTGGCTCGCCGACACGATCGAGCATCTGCTCCAGCTCGTCGAGTGCAATCGCTGCCACGTCGCGATCGACGTCCTCGAGTCCCGCTTCGCTCAGCGTGACCGAGTGCAGCCGCGCGGCCGCGGTTGCGACTTCGCCTGCCAGGCTCCTGCGCACGGCCTCATAACGGGGATCGGTGAGGATCCGCCGCGCGCGGGCCTCTCCCTCCACGAACGACATCATCACCCGCGGGTCGCTGCCGTTCGCGCTCGGGATCTCCGTGTACGGCAGCGGTGCGGGGATGCGCGCCAGGCGAGCGACGCTCATGCCGCGGAACTCGCCGCTGGAGCGCCCGAACGCCGGCAGATGGCCGGGGCGCTCGCTGATCACGAGCGCGTGGCGCTGCCCGTCGCTGCCGATCGCGTCGGCGCGCAACAGCTGCCGCGAGGCGCCGCCGCTGAGCAGACCCAGCACCTCGACGGTTGTGCCGCCACCGAAGACGGCCTCCGCTGCCTGCTCCAAGCCGGTGTCGTGAGTGGCGTGGTCCATGGTCGCCATCGACCTCGGATTGTTCTGCCTGTTACCGCCTTTCGAGGATCTGCGAGACGCCGAGCTTGGAGGTATGGCCAAAGTCGCGGGGTCGGGCGGCTCAGGCCGACGGACGTCGCGGCGGCTCCAGATAGCCGCCGTCGACGTTCAGCAGGCTGCCGGTCGTGTAGCTGGAGGCGTCGCTTGCCAGATACAGGATCGCGCCCGCGATCTCCTCCGGCTCGGCGCCGCGCCGAAGCGCGAAGCCCGCGGCCTCCTGCTCGAAGCGCTCCATGTCCCAGTGGCTCGAGATGTCGGTCAGGAACGTGCCCGGCAGGATCGCGTTCACGCGCACGCTCGGCCCGAAGGCGCGCGCGAAGCCCTTCGTCAGCGCGTTGAGCCCCGCCTTCGCGGCGGCGTACGGGAGCACGTCGTGGGTCGGGTGCTCGGCGGCGACGCTCGAGACGTTGACGATCGAGCCCCCCTCGCCGCGCGCCATGCGCTCGCCGATCAGCGCGGTCAGCCGAAACGGGCCGGACAGGTTGACGTCGATCACCTTGCGCCACAGCTCCTCGCTCACCGCGCCGAGGCTGTCATAGGGCGGCGACATGCCGGCGTTGTTGATCAGCACGTCGACCGTGCCCAGCTCGGCGTAGGCGGCCTCGACCAGTCCGTCGAGCTCCCCCCAGCGTCCCACGTGACAGGCATGGGGGATCGCGCGGCGTCCGGTCTCGGCTTCGATCGCCCGCGCCGTCTCGACGCAGCTCTCGATGCGGCGGCTGACGATCATCACCTCGGCGCCCGCGCGCGCGAGCGTCCGCGCGGCGACGCGGCCGAGGCCGCGGCTGCCGCCGGTGACGAGCGCCTTGCGCCCGCCGAGGTCGGCATCGCCGCGCGTGCTCGCATCCACACGGGCACCGTCGCACAGGGCTCGCGCGAACGTCAAGCCGCCGCCCGGCGTCACTTGGGCAGTTCCACATCCCGGCGTGCCGCTCGCCCCGGGCGCTCATCGGCGTCCTCGCGAGGATGAGCGCACGTGAAGGCGACGACGATCCAGCTACGGACCCCATACCCGCCGGGGCATGTCAACGGCTACCTGTTCGCGGACTCGCCGATCACGATCGTCGACCCGGGGCCGGCCGTCGAGACGACCGTGCCCACCTGGCTGGCGGCGCTCGCGGCGCACGGGCTGCAACCGCGGCAGGTCGAGCAGATCGTCCTCACGCACCAGCACTGGGATCACCTCGGGGCTGCGCAGGCACTGCGCGAGCGGACCGGCGCCCGCGTGCTGGCGCCGCCGGGCGTGCGTCGCTACGTGACCGGCTTCGCCGAGGCGATGGCCGCCGAGGTCGCCTACTACACGACGCTGATGCGCACCCACGATGTGCCTGAGGAGCTGACCACTCAGGCGCTGGCGGTGTTCGCGGGGATCGTTCCCTACGTCGAAACGAGCGAGCTCGACGCCGAGCTCCCGCATGGCTCGCAGCTGCGCGTCGGAGGACACACGCTGACGGTGCTCGCGCGGCCCGGCCACAGTCCCACCGACACGGTCTTCGCCGACCTCGAGGCCGGCGTCGCGCTCGTCGGCGACCATCTGCTGGAGGAGTACCCCTCGATCGTGATGCCGCCCGTGCAGGCGCCGCCCGTGCCCGCAAGCGCGCTGCTGCGCTCGGGCATGCCGGAAATGCTCGACTCGTTGCGGGCGACCGAGCGGCTGGGCCTGAGCCTTGCGCTTCCCGGGCATGGCGCGCCGGTGAGTGACATCCCCGCGGCCGTCGCGCGCTCGGTCGAGTTCTTTCGCCGCCACGACGCGCAGATCCTCGACGCGCTCGCGCGCGGGTCCGCGACGGCCTGGGGGCTCGTGCTCAGCCGCGACCCCGAGCCGCGCGGCGCCGACGCGCTCTACAAGCTCGCGGCCACGCTCGGCGCGCTGGAGATGCTCGGCCGCGAGGGCCGCGTCGAGCAGCTCGGCGAGGAGCGTGGCGCACCACGGTTCGGGCGGGCGGCGTGAGCGAGCTGCGCCCCACCGTGCTCGAGGCCGCCGCGGCGTTGAGGGCCGGCGCGACGACCAGCACCGCGCTCACGGCGCAGGTTCTGGCCCGGGCAGACGCGCTCGATCCGCGACTCGGCGCCTTTCAGGCGCGGTTTGACGAGTCGGCCCTGGGGGCCGCGGGCGAGGCCGACGCCGAGCTCGCGGCGGGGGTCGATCGTGGACCGCTGCACGGCATCCCAATCGGGATCAAGGACATCATCGCGACGGCCGAGGGCCAGACCACGGCCGGGAGCCTCGTGCTCGATCGCGAGTGGGGGCGTGGGCGCGACGCTCCGGTCGTGACGCGCCTGCGCGAAGCGGGCGCGGTGATCGCGGGCAAGCTGACCACGATGGAGTTCGCGATCGGCGTGCCCGACCCGTCCAAGCCCTTTCCCGTTCCCCGCAACCCTTGGGACCTAGGCGCCTGGGCAGGCGGCTCGAGCTCGGGTGCCGGCAACGGCGTCGGCGCCGGCCTCGTGCTCGCGGCGCTGGGGACCGATACCGGCGGCAGCATCCGCATCCCGTCGGCCTTCTGCGGCCTCAGTGGCCTGGTGCCGACGTTCGGCCGCGTCCCCAAGGCGGGCTGCGTTCCGCTGGGCTACACGCTGGACCACATCGGGCCGATCGCCACGAGCGCGCGCGACTGCGCAGCATTGCTCGGCGTGATCGCGGGCTATGACCCGAGCGATCCCTCCTCGGTGCGGCGCGCGGTCCCGGACTATGCGGGCGCGCTGCGCGGGTCGCTCGAGGGTGTGCGCATCGGCGTCGACCGCGAGCATCACTTCCCCGAGGCGTCGGACCCGGCGCTGGCGCCGTGCTTCGACGCGGCGTTGGCGGCGATGGAGGCGCTCGGCGCGAGCATCAGCGAGGTCTCGCTGCCGTGCTACGAGCAGATGCTCGTCGCGAACATCGTCACGATCGCCTCCGAGTCGCTGGCCTACCATCGCCGCGATCTCGAGAGCCGCTGGGAGGACTACTTCGCGGGCACGCGCAACATCTTCGCCCAGGGCGCCTTCATCACCGGTGCGGACTACGTCCAGGCCCAGCGGGCGCGGCGCTACGCCCAGCGCGAGCTGGCCGCGCTGTTCGCGCACGTCGACGTCGTGGTCTCTCCGACCACGGCGATCGGGGCGATCCCATATGACGCCTTCGACGGCACGCGCTCGTCCGAGCTCGACGCCCTGTTCCAGGATCTGGGCAGCCTGTTCGGGCTGTTCTTCACGCCCTACTGGGATTGCCTCGGCAATCCGGTGCTCGCGGCGCCGATCGGCTTCAACGCGGCCGGGCTCCCGCTCTCGATGCAGATCGCGGGGCGCCCCTTCGAGGAGCAGGCGGTGCTCGACGTCGGCGCCGCCTACCAGTCGGTGACCCAGTGGCACGAGGCGCTGCCGCCGCTGCTGCAGGAGCTCGAGCCGCAGCCATGCGGCGAGCCGCAGTCGGGCAGCCAGCGACGGCCACACGAAGCGAGAGGGGAGCTGTGATGTCGAGCACCAGAGAGCAGGTCGAGCTGCTGCTCGCGGCGGCGGGCCTGAAGGTGAGCGACGAGCGGGAGTTGGCGGCGCTCGTCGAGGGATACCTGGCGCAGCGCGCGGGGATCGAGACCTTGTACGAGCTGCCGCGCGGGCGCTACGAGGATCACGGCCTGATCTTTCAGGCCGCGCCGCCGCTGCTCGATTGGCGCGAGTCGGAGGGCGTCGGGCGCCGGCCGGGAGGCGTCGGGCGCGAGCCGCAGGACGCCGGGCGGGATCTGCAGGACGCCGGGCCGGACGTCAGCCAAGCGTGACGGCGTCGAACAGCTCGCCGTGGGTTTCCCGCGCTCGCGCCGCCCGTGTGGGCACGTGTTCGGTCGGGACCTCGCGCGGCTCGTAGCCGCGCAGGATCCGCCGCGCAGCGGTCACGCGGTGAACCTCGTCGGGACCGTCGTAGATCCGCGAGGCGCGCGCCCAGCGATACATCTGCTCGAGCGGCATGTCGGTCGAGAAGCCGAGCGAGCCGTGGATCTGGATCGCGCGGTCGAGCACGTCGTGCATGATCGGTGCGCCCCAGTACTTGATCATCGCGATCTCGGTACGGGCCGCGGGGGCGCCGCTCCGATCGATCGTCCAGGCGGCCTTCAGGGTCAGCAGCCGGAATGCCTCGATCGCCGCGGCCGAGTCCGCGATCCAGTTCTGGATCGATTGCTTCTCCGAGAGCAGTGAGCCGTGGACGGACTTGGAGATCGCCCGCTCGCACATCATGTCGAAGGCGCGGCGGCAGACCCCGACCCAGCGCATGCAGTGATGGATGCGCCCGGGCCCGAGGCGGCGCTGGGCGAGCACGAAGGCTTCGCCCTCGGCGCCGAGCAGGTTCTCGAGCGGCACGCGCACGTCGCGGTAGCTCACCTCGGAGTGGTTGTGCACCGGTCCTTCGCCGTCCTCGTCGTTCAATGCGCCGAGCCTGCGCAGCTCGATCCCCGGCGTGTCCGCGGGCACGATCAGCATCGACATCGAGCGGTAGGGGTCCGCGTCGGGATCGGTGTCGGTGCGCGCCATCACGATCTGGAAGTCGCAGCGCTCGGCGTTCGTGACGAACCACTTGTCGCCGTTCAGCACCCACTCCTCGCCGTCGCGCACCGCCGCCGTGGTGAACTGGCGCGGGTCGGAACCGGTGCCGAGCTCGGTCATCGAGAAGGCGCTCAGCATCTCGCCCGCGAGCAACGGCTCCAACCAGCGGCGCTTCTGCTCCTCGCTGCCGCCGATCGCGATCAGCTCGGCGTTGCCGGAGTCGGGCGCCTGGTTGCCGAACACCGGCGGGGCCAGCTCGCAGGCGCCGAGGATCTCGTGCATCAGCGCGAGCTTGACCTGCCCATAGCCGGGGCCGCCGAGCTCGGGACCGAGGTGCGCGGCCCACAGGCCCTCGTCCCTGACGAGCTGCTGCAGCGGCACGATCGCGCGCCTGAACGTGCGCCAGTCGAGATCGAGCACCTCCAGCGGCATCACCTGCCCGCGCACGAACTCGCGCATCCAGGCGAGCTTCGCCTCGAACTCGGGCTCGGTGGAGAAGTCCCAGGCCACGCCGCGACCATAGGCCCGTCGCCCGCGATCCTCACACGCGCGAGTGCGCGGGGCTGGAGGAAGCTCCAAGCAGCGCGCGGGCCGCCGCGGCCCATGCACGCGGGCGGCGGCAGGATCGCCGTGTGCGGCTGGGAATCTACGTCGACGCGCGCAACCCGCAGCCCTGGCGGCGCCCGTGGCGCGAGCACTACGCGCGGACGCTCGAGCTGATCGAGCGTGCCGAGGCGCTCGGCATCGGGTCGGTCTGGCTGACCGAGCACCACGGCTTCGAGGACGGCTACCTGTCCCAGCCGCTGGTGCTGGCCGCGGCGATCGCCGCGCGCACCGAGCGCATGCGGATCGGCACCGCGGTGCTGCTGCTGCCGCTGCGGAGGCCGCGCCACGTCGCCGAGCAGGCTGCGCTGATCGACCAGCTCAGCGGCGGGCGCCTGGAGCTCGGCCTCGGCGCG
The DNA here is from genome assembly GCA_036267655.1 of Solirubrobacteraceae bacterium. GTDB lineage: Bacteria > Actinomycetota > Thermoleophilia > Solirubrobacterales > Solirubrobacteraceae > Palsa-744. Next base: position 126,434 of record DATAVP010000015.1, on the reverse strand, counting down.
GGCTACCTGCGCGACGAGTTCGCGACCTTCGGCGCCGACCACGAGCATCGCTTCCAGGCGCTCGAGCAGGGCGTTCGCGAGCTGCGTGAGCTGTGGGCCGACCCCGAGGTCGTGCCCGCGCCCGAGCAATCGCCGCTGCCGCTGTGGCTCGGCCACAACACCGAGGTGGGCGCGCGCCGCGCCGGGCGGCTTCGCACCGGCCTGTTGTCGCTCGAGCTGGAGCTCGTCGAGCCCTACGTGCAGGCGCTGCTGGAGGCGGGGGGCACGCGCGAGGAGGCGCGCATGGGCGGGGTGCTGCAACTCGTGCTCGCCCGCGACCCCGAGCGCATGTGGGCGAGCGTGCGCCCGCATCTCGCCGCCCAGTGGGACAGCTACCGCGCGCACACGGCGCGCTCGGAAGGGCGCGAGCCGCCAGCGCCGATCGACCCCGAGAAGTGGCGAGCGGGCCAGGACGGGCGTCCGCCACGATTCTCGGTGCTGAGCGCCGAGGAGCTGGTCGATCGCCTCGGCGAGTACCGCGACTCGCCGGTCAGCGACGTCTTTCTGTGGCTCAGCATCGCGGGCATGGCGCGCGAGGCCGTGGATGAGCACCTCGAGCTGCTCGCTTCGGTCGCACCCGAGGTTGGCCCGTGGGAGCCCGCGCGATGAGCGGCGACTACCGCGAGATCGCCTACGAGGTCAAGGACGGCATCGCCCTGATCACGCTCGACCGCCCCGAGCGCCTGAACGCGATCACCGATCGCCTGATCGCCGAGATGATCGACGCGGTCGATCGCGTCGACGCCGGTGACGAGGTGCGCGTCGCGATCCTCACCGGGCGCGGGCGCGCGTTCTGCGCGGGCGCCGATCTCGACGACGGCACGCAGACGTTCGAGACTTACGACGGCGGCGTGTCCGAGCCCTTCTCGATGGAGCGCCACGCCGACGGCGGCGGGCATCTGGTGCTGCGGCTGTGGCGCAGCACGAAGCCCTGGATCGCCGCGATCAACGGCCCCGCGGTCGGCGGCGGCCTGACGATGACGCTGCCGATGGACATTCGCATCGCCGCCGAGGGCGCCCGCATGGGCTTCGTCTTCACCCGCATCGGCCTCGCGCCCGAGGCCTGCTCGAGCTGGTTCCTGCCGCGCCTGGTCGGCGTCAGCCAGGCCGCGGAGTGGGTCTACTCCGCACGCGTGTTCGACGCCCAAGAGGCGCTCGCGGGCGGGCTCGTGCGCAGCGTGCATCCCGACGACCGGCTGCTGCAGGACGCCCGCGAGCTGGCCGCCACGCTGATCGAGCGCTCGGCGCCGGTCGCGACCGCGGCCTCGCGCTGGATGCTCTGGCACATGCTCGGCGTCGACGATCCCGCCGTGGCGCACGCCTTCGAGTCCGAGACCCTGTTCTCGCTGGCGGGCGGTCCCGACGCCTCGGAGGGCGTCGCCTCGTTCCTGGCCAAGCGCCCCGCCGAGTTCCCGCTGCGCGTCTCGCGCGAGCTGCCCGCGTTCCTGGCCGAGCGCAGGCGGGCCGAGCTCGAACGCGCTCGTGCCCAGGGCGGGCCGTCGGCGGGGCCGTCAACCCAGGAGGCAGACCAATGAAGCGCACGATCTTCGCGCCCGAGCACGACGACTTCCGCGAGGCGGTCGCGGCCTTCATCGCCAAGGAGGCCGTCCCTCACAGCGAGGCTTGGGAGCAGGCCGGAATGGTCGACCGCTCGTTCTGGCGTAAGGCCGCGGCGCTTGGCTTCGTCGGCTTCGCCGCGCCCGAGCAGTACGGGGGGCTGGGCGTGCGCGACTTCCGCTTCAACGCGATCCTAGATGAGGAGATGTCCTACGCGGGCGCGGTCGGTGACAACTTCTCGCTGCAGAACGACGTGCTGGCTCCCTATTTGGTCGAGTTCACGACGCCCGAGCAGCAGGCCCGCTGGCTGCCGCGCTTCACCAGCGGCGAGCTGGTCGCCGCGATCGCGATGTCCGAGCCGGGCATGGGCTCGGATCTGCGCGCGATGTCCACGGTCGCGCGGCGCAGCGGCGAGGGCTACGTGATCAACGGCTCCAAGACGTTCGTTACCAGCGGCATCCAGGCCGATCTCGTGATCGTCTGCGCGCGCGTTGATGACGCCAAGGGGCGATCGTCGAGCCCGATCACGCTGTTCGCCGTCGAGGCCGGAGCGCCCGGCTTCGAGCACGGTCGCAAGCTCGAGAAGATCGGCCGCCGCGCACAGGACACCGCCGAGCTGTTCCTGACCGACGTCGAGGTCGCGCCCGAGAACCGAATCGGGGGCGAGGGCGAAGGGCTGACGCTGCTCAAGCGCAACCTTCCGCAGGAGCGCCTGTCGATCGCGACCACCGCCGTCGCCGTGGCCGAAGCGGCGCTCGATCTCACGCTCGACTACTGCCGCGAGCGGCGCACGTTCGGCAAGCCGATCGGCGAGCACCAGGCGATCCGCTTCGCGCTCGCGGACATGAAGGTGAAGCTCGACATGGCGCGCGCGTACCTGGACCGCTGCATCGAGGCCCACGTCCACGGCGAGCTCACCGCCGAGGAAGCCGCGGGAGCGAAGCTCGCCACGAGCGAGCTGCAGTTCGAGGTCGTCGACCGCTGCCTGCAGCTGCACGGCGGCTACGGCTACATGGAGGAGTATGCGATCGCTCGGATCTGGCGCGACTCGCGCGTGCAGCGGATCTACGGCGGCACCAGCGAGATCATGAAGGAGATCGTCGGGCGCTCGATGGGCTTCTAGATTCGGCCTTCGGTGAAGCCGACGGCCTCGTGCAGCAAGCGCGGCACGTCCTCGCCTAGGGCGCGCGAGTAGTCGTCGTCCACCTCTCCGGAGAGGAAGTGGGCGTAGGCGCCCTCGACGATCGCCGCCAGCTTCCAGAAGGCGAGCGTGAGGTAGTAGTCCAGGCACTGCACCGACCTGCCCGAGCGCTCGGCATAGCGCGCGGCCAGCTCCGCGCGCGCGGGTGCGCCCGCGGCGCGGCTGAAGCCCTGCACCCGCGGCATCGCGGGCGGATCGGGACGGTCCGTGCCCCAGAACGCGAGCAGCAGCCCGAGATCCAGCAGCGGGTCGCCGATGCTCGACATCTCCCAGTCGAGGATCGCGCTCACGCGCGGCCGCGACAGCGAGACGAGGCAGTTGTCGGCGTGGAAGTCCCCGTGCAGGATCGCGGCCTCGGCCTCTGCCGGGCGGTTCGCCTCGAGCCAATCCGCGAGCGGATAGAACTCGGGCAGCTCGCGCACCTGATATCGCTCGTACTGCGAGCGCCAGCGTCCGACTTGGCGTTCGAGGAAGCCCTCCGGGCGGCCGAATCCCTCCAGGCCGAGCTCTCGCCACGGGGCGCCGTGCAGCAGCGCGAGCGCGTCGACGATAGCGAGGCCGGCGCCGCGCACGTCCTCGGCGTAGGCGTCGGGGAGGCGGTCGGTCAGCGCGGTGCCCTCGACCAGCTCCATCAGGATGAACGGCGCCCCGAGCACGTCGGTGTCCTCGCAGAAGGCGAGCGGTCGCGGCGAGGGGACCTCGGTGTCGGCAAGCGCCGCGAGCACGCGGTGCTCGCGGCCCATCGAGTGAGCGCTCGCGTCGATCGCGGCGCGCGGGGGACGGCGCACGATGCGCGGCCCCGCCGATGTCTGCAGCAGATAGGTCTCATTCGAGTTGCCGCCCGCGAGGCGGCGAACCTCCTGCAGCGACTCGCCGGGACGCTCGCGCTCGAGCCACGCGCCGAGCGCGGCCTGCTCCTTGGCGGCGATCACTCGGGCGAGCCCTCCGCGAGCGGCGGCTGGGAGGCGTCGACCGAGTCGAGCGCCGCGGTGCGCCGGGCGAAGCGCCAGTCGCCGTCGCCCTCGCGCACGAGCTCGTCGAGATAGCGCCCGAACGCCCACACGCAGGGTGTGCCCTCGTGCTCGCGCAGGACCGCGAAGTAGGAGGTCGCCGTCGCGCTGTCGAGCGTTGGCGCGAGGTCGATCACCGGCTCGATCAAGAGGTGGCGATGGCGCGAGGCGGGCGGCCGGGCGAAGCCCTCGATCAACGCCACGAGCGCCGCGCGTCCGACGACGCGGCGTTCGACAGGACCGCCCGACGGGTCCTGCACGTCGCAGACGCCGTTGGCGGTGAAGCAGTCGGCAAAGCCCTCCGCGTCGGCTCGGTCGGTCGCGTGTCCGTAGGCGTGCAGCCGTCGCAGGATCGCCCGCTCGGCCTCGAGCAGCTCGAGGCGGCTCAGCAGCTGCTCGACTCGCGCGGGCTCCTTCGTGGGCTCGTCCATCGCTGCGACCGTACGCCCAGGGCTCGGCGCCTTCGCGCCCGCGCGGCGGCCCGATTGGAGGATTGGACAGGCCGCGCGCAAGCCGCGCTCACGCCGCGGGCTCGTGTTCCGGGCGCGAGCTCGGCGGCTCGGCGCCGGCTGCTAGGCCGCGGCCGCCGCGAGCTCGTGGTTGGCGCGCAGCACCCCGTCGGGGTCCCAGCGTCGCTTGACCTCGCGCAGGCGCTCGCAGACCTCGGGCGGCAGGATCGCGTCGACGTCGCAGGGGCGCTCGGCGAAGTTGAAGTACTGGCCCTCGCGGCGCCAGGGCCCGATCGCGTCGTACAGGCGATCGAGGTCGGCGCCGATCGCCTCGGGCGTCGCAGGCCCCATCGGCACGCCGATGCCGTTCAGCAGGAACGCGCCCTCGAGCTTCGACAGCGCGCCGCCGCCCTCGGCCTCGCGGGCGAAGGCGCCGCCGAGCTGGCGCATTTCGGCGAGCAGCAGCGAGGAGCCCGCCTCGGGTCCGGCGGCGCCGACGAAGGCGTCGATCGCCTCGTCGGGCAGCTCGTCGATCAGCGCGTGGTGGCCGATCCCGGGTGTCGGCTGCTCGGGGTCCATGTTGATGCGAGAGAGGCCCGCGGTCGGCATCCAGCCGACCATGTCCATGATCGGCTCGCCCAGCGCGCGCAGCGGCGCGACGGTGGCCTCGCCCTGCTCCTGACTGCCGATGCAGGTCACACCGATCGTCAACAGCGCGCGGCCGCGCAGCGGCTCGGGCACGTCGGGCAGCGGCGGCGGGCGCAGGAAGCGCACGACCGAGCTGACCTCCTCGCCGACGCCCGCGGCCCAGTCGCGGTAGCCGCGGATCGCCTCGGCGCCGAGCTCGGCGGGAAAGATCAGCGTGCCGGCGTAGACCTCCGCGAGCGGGACCAGCTCGGTCCGCAGCGCGGTCACGATCGCGTAGCTGCCGCCGCCTCCGAGCAGCGCCCAGAACAGATCGCCGTCGTGCTCGGCGTCGACGGTGCGAAGCTCGCCCTCGGCGGTCACGAGCTCGATCGCCCGCACGCGGTTGCAGGCGAAGCCGTAGCGGCGGCCGAGCCAGCCCAGGCCGCCGCCGAGCGAGAAGCCGATCGCGCCGACGTCGGTCGCCGAGCCGGGCAGCGTGCAGAGCCCGTGCGCTTGGGCCGCTTCTCCGAGCTCCAGCGACAGCACCCCCGCCTGCACACGCGCGATGCGCGTGTCGGGGTCGATCTGGATGCCGCGCATGCGCTCGGTCTTGATCAGGATCGTGTCCTCGAGCGCCCCGAGCGCCCCGAGCGCCGCCGCCCCGTGGCCGGTGCCCTGGGCGGTGACGCGCAACCCGTTGGCGGCGGCATGGCGCACGACCTGCGCGACGTCCTCGGCGCTCTGCACGAGCGCGACCGCGACGGGCTGCTGATCGGCCGCGAGGTTCCAGCTCGATCGCGCGCTGTCCCAGTCGGTGTCGCCGGGACGCACGATGCTGCCGGCGATGCTTGGCTCCCCCGAGCTGCTCATCGTGGGCACTCTAAGAGAAAACGCCCCGAGATGTTGTCCATTTTCGCCAGGCCCGTTCGTCGTGCATACGGAAGACCACTAAAACTCCCCAAGGAGGAAGCAATGACCTACCTGCTGCAGATCTTCAACGCCCCCGCGCTGTCCGAGTACGAGAACCTCTCCGAGGAGGACCAGAAGGCGATCTTCGGCGAGTACATGGCGATTTCCCAGGCGCCGGGCGTGCTCGGCGGGCACCAGCTGCAGCCGGTCGAGACCGCGACGACCGTGCGCGTGAAGGATGGGCAGACGCTGACGACCGACGGTCCGTTCGCCGAGACGAAGGAGGCCGTGGGCGGCTACTACCTGTACGAGGCCGACGACCTCGACGCGGCGATCGAGATGGCGGCGCGCATCCCGGCGGCGCGGATGGGCGGCGCGATCGAGGTGCGACCGATCGTGGAGCACTGAGCCCGCCATCTCCGAGCAGCCACACCTCTTCGAGCAGGTATTCCGCGAGGAGTGGGGTCGTGTCCTGGCTACCCTGATCGGCTTCCTCGGCGACTTCGACCTCGCCGAGGAAGCCGCCCAGGAAGCGTTCTCGATCGCGGCGGAGCGCTGGCCGCGCGAGGGGCGCCCCGCGAACCCGGGGGCCTGGCTGACGACGACGGCGCGCAATCGCGCGATCGACCGCATCCGCCGCGAGCGCACGCTCGCGGCGAAGACCCGGGAGCTGGAGCTGCGCGAGACGGGCGGCGAGTTGTTCGAGGAGATCGAGGAGAGCGTGTTCCCCGACGAGCGCCTGGAGCTGTTGTTCACCTGCTGCCATCCGGCGCTTGCGACCGAGGCGCAGGTCGCGCTGACGCTGCGCACGCTGGGCGGCCTGCGCACCGATCAGATCGCGCGTGCGTTCCTGGTGCCGGAGCCGACGCTGGCGAAGCGGCTCGTACGTGCGAAGCACAAGATCCGCACGGCGGGGATCCCGTTCCGCGTGCCGCCCGACCATCTGCTGCCCGAGCGGCTTGTCGCGGTGCTGGCGGTGGTCTACCTGATCTTCAACGAGGGCTACGGCGGGCGCGGGGAGCTGGCGCGGGAGGCGATTCGCCTGGGCGGCTCGCTGGTGGAGCTGATGCCCGACGAGCCCGAGGCGCATGCGCTGCTGGCGCTGATGCTCTTGCACGACGCGCGCCGCGAGGCGCGCTTCGCCGACGGGGCCGTGGTGCTGCTGGCCGAACAGGACCGCGCGCTGTGGGACGCCGAGCAGATCGCCCTGGGCCGGCGCGCGCTGACCCGCGCGGTGGCGCTCGACGGCCGCGGCCCCTACGCGCTGCAGGCGCAGATCGCGGCGCTGCACACTCGGGAGCCACGCGACTGGGCGCAGATCGCGGCACTCTACGCACGGCTCGCCGCGCTGACGGGCTCGCCGGTCGTGGAGCTCAACCGCGCGGTGGCGCTGGCCGAGGCGGGCGAGCCCGAGGTGGCGCTCGCGCTGATCGAGACGCTCGCGCTCGAGGACTACCACTACCTGCACGCCACGCGTGCGGAGCTGCTGCGCCGTCTGGGCCGCCGCGAGCCCGCGCGGGAGGCCTACCTGCGCGCGCTCGAGCTGGTGCAGGCCGAGGCCGAGCGCAGCTTCCTGCAGCGACGTCTGTGGGAGCTGCAAGCCGACTGAGCCGGGCGACCGCGGCGTTCAGCCGGGCGTGTCGGCGCCGAGCAGCGCCTGCACGGTGCGCTCGGGCGCTTCGAGCTGCGGCCAGTGCGCGATGTCGGCGAGCGCGAGCAGTGGCGCGTCGGGCAGGCGCTCGGCGATCCGCTCGGCCATGTGGGCGCCGGAGACCGGGTCGAGCATCCCCCAGACGAACGACAGCGGCACGTCGGTCTGCTCCAGCGCCGCCACCCAGCGCTGTTCGTGGCGTTCGCGATCGAGCATGTAGCGGATCAGCAGGTGCCCGATCCGCTGGCCGCCCTCGCGCTGCATCGCGCGCCACATCTGCGCGCTGTCGAGCGCGGCGTCGTAGTCCTCGGCGAACGTGGGTCGCACGCCGCCGACGAACAGCTCCTCGTTCATCAGCTCGCCGACGCGCGGACCGTGCTCGGGGTCGAGCAGCAGCGTCTGGGTCGGCTGGGGGCGGTGCATGTCGGGATACAGGCCTCCGTTCAGCAGCCACACCGCGCGCAGCTCGACGGCCGACGTTCCCTCCGCCCGCCGGGCGAGCAGCTCCTGGGCGACCGAGACGGCGTAGTCGTGCACGACGAGGATCGTCTCGCGCACGCCTTCGCGCGCCCACAGCGCCTGCACCAGGTCGGCCTGCTCGTGCAGCGAGTAGTCGTGATCGACGGGCTTCTCGGAGGCGCCGAAGCCGAGGAAGTCGCACATCAGCAGCGCGTGGCGCTCGGCGAGCGCGGGCGCGAGCTTGGCCCAGTCGTGCGAGGAGCTGGGAAAGCCGTGCAGCAGCGTGATCGAGGCGCCGCCGCCGAGGCGGCGCACGAACACCGAGCGCTCGACGCCGCTCAATTGAAGCGGGACGTGCTCACCGGCGGCCCACCACTGCTCGATGTCCTCGCTCATGCGGCGCGACGCTTGCGCTGCTTGGAGACGGCCTCGCGAACCGAGGCGGTGGCGGCGGCGCCCGCGACCTCGATCGGCTCGGTGCTGCGCAGCGCGCGCGCGAGCACGAAGGCGCCCTCGAGCGCGGCGATCATCTCGAAGGCGAGCGCGCGCGAGCGTTTGCGCGAGAGTCCGCATTCGCTCAGGCGCGTGGCGGCGCCCTCGACCCAACTCTCGAACACGTCGGCGCACGCCCGGCGCATCGGCTCGTTGGTGCTGGAGACCTCGAGCGCGACCGTGGCGATCGGGCAGGCGTCGGCGTAGTCGCTTTCGCGCACGTTCAGCGCGGCGGCGGCGAAGAAGTTGCGGGTCGCCGCGACGGGGTCCTGGCCCGGCTGGAAGAAGGCGTCGATCAGTTGGCCGTAGATCGCACCGGAGCTGCGGATCACCTCCTCGCCGAGCTGCTCCTTGCCGCCCGGGAAGAAGTGGTAGAGCGAGCCGAAGGGGGCGCCGGCCTCGGCGACGATCTGCTTGACGCCGGTGCCCGCGAAGCCCTGGCGCCGGAACAGCTCGGCGCTGCGTTGCACGATCCGCTCCTTGGTTTCCGCCGGCATGCGGGCGAATGATACGTTACGTTTCCACTAGAGCGATCTATCTATTTATTAATTAATAGAAGAAGGAGTCGCGAGCATGCCCGAGATCGAGCTTACGGCCGGACCGATCGAGTACGAGGACACCGGCGGCGAAGGCCCGGTGCTTGTGCTGCTGGGCGGTGGGTTGATGGACGCGCGCGTGTGGGACCCGCTCGTCGATGACCTGCGATCCGACCATCGCTGCGTGGTTCCGACGCTCCCGCTCGGCGCTCACCGCAAACCGATGCGCCGTGACGCCGACCTCTCGCTGCGCGGATTCGGGGCGATGGTCGGCGAGCTGCTGGAGCGGCTGGACCTGCACGACGTGACGCTCGTGCAGAACGACCACGCCGCGGGGCTGGTGCTCGCGGGTGAGAGCCCCGAGCGTGTCGCGCGGCTCGTGATCTCCCCGTGCGAGGCGTTCGAGAACTACCCCCCGGGCCTGGCCGGCAAGAACCTGAGGCTGCTGGCGAGCGTCCCCGGCGGCCTGCTGCTCGCGGCGGAGGTTCTGCGAGTGCGTGCGCTGCGGCGCCTGCCGATCACATTCGGCTGGATGTCAAAGCGCCCGCTGCCGAACGAGCTGTTCGACCGCTGGTTGCAGCCGCTTCGGACCCAGCGCGGCGTGCGTCGCGATCTGAGCCGCTACGCGTCGGGTGCGAGGCGCCGTCAGATGGTCGAGGTCTGTCAGCGGTTGGGCTCGTTCGACCGCCCCGCGCTGGTCGTATGGACGCCGGAGGACAAAGTGGCGCGCCCCGAGCACGGCCGCCGCTTCGCCGAGCTGCTGCCGGACGCGCGCCTGGTGGAGATCGCCGACAGCTACACGCTGATCATGCGCGACCAGCCGCGCGCGTTCGCGCGGGCGATCCGCGAGTTCGTGCACGAGAGCCGGTGAGCGCGCGGCTGGGAGAATCGGCGGATGCCACTTCTGCTGGTCAAGCTCACGCTCGCGCCGCTGCTGGTCGTCGGCTCCTCGCTGGCGGGCAGGCGCTGGGGCCACGAGGTCTCCGGCCTGCTGGTCGCGCTGCCGCTCGTGGCGGGCCCGATCCTGCTGATCACCGAGCTCGAGCACGGCGCGCAGTTCGCCTCGCGCGCCGCGGCCTCGGCCCTGCTGGGGCTCGTCGCGCTGGCCTCGTTCGTGGTCGTCTTCGCCCAGGTCGCGCGGCGGGCGGGCTGGCCGGTCGCGGTGCTCGCGGGCTGGGTGGCGTTCCTGGCGGTGGCGCTGGCCTTCGGGCAGACCTCGCTCCCGGCGGGCGTCGGCCTCGCGCTCGCGCTCGGCGCCTTCGCGCTGGCGCCGCGGCTGCTGCCGGCCGACCCGCCCGAGGCCGACGCGCCGCTGGCGGCGCTGCCCGCCTGGGACCTGCCCGCGCGTGCGTTGGCCACGGCGCTGCTGGTGCTCGGCTTGACCGGCGCCGCGGCGGGGCTGGGGCCGCGGATGACCGGCGTGCTGACGCCGTTCCCGGTCTCGAACACGGTGCTCGCGGCGTTCCTGCTCGTGCTCGAGGGCCCCGCGCAGGTCGACGCCTTCCTGCGCGGCTTCCTGCGCGGCGCCTACGGCTTTGCGGCGTTCTGCTTCCTGGTCGCGGTGCTGCTGATCCCGCTCGGGGCCTTCGGCGCGTTCGTGCTGGGGCTGTGCGGCGCGCTCCTCACGCAGGCGGTCGGGCGCTTGGTGGTGCGTGCGCGGGGCGACACCGGCGTCGCGGGAGCTACTGGTTCAGCCCGAGCGAATCTATGATTTTCCCGAACGTTTCCACCGCGCGCGCTTCGACTTCGAGTATTTCGAGTTCGTAGCGGTGCGTGCGCTGGAGCAGCGCGCTCTGGCTCGATCGCAGGTAGGGGGCGAGCAGCGCTTTTGGCACGAACCCGATCCCCACGTAGTTCGGGTAGAAGGACTGCTTGAAGCGCACGGTGGTTTCGGGCAGCTTCTTGTAGCCGTTCGCGGCCCACGCCCGCAGGTCGCCGCAGAGGTCGGGCTGGGGCGTGTGCACCTCGGCGCCGAGCTTGCGCGCGTAGGCGTGCACGGCGTTCGTCAGCTTCGCGTTGCTCCAGCTCAGCTTCGCGACCGCGCGCGCAAACTTCGCCGCCGCCTGGACACCGGGCTGGTAGCCGACGATCGTCATCAGCCCGATCGCCTCCCAGGTCAGCGATTCTGATTCTTCGTTCTGCGGCGAGCCCGCGATGACCCCGGGGCATTCGCGGCGCAGGCGCTGGTACAGGCCGCTCAGGCGCGCTTCGGCCGTCGCCATGTTCGCGTGCCCCGTGGTCACGAGCGCGAGGTTGGCGCGCACGTAGGCTTCGGTGCTGGCGGCGTTCGAGCTGCCGGCGAGCGCGGCCGCGGGCGACAGCGCGAGCGCGATCGATGCAGCGGTTGCCGAGATGAGCCCTCTCACGATTTCGAGCCTACCCGCCCGGGCGCGCGCGTGCGAAGGATGAGCTGCAGATCCAGTGCCGACCGGGGTTTTGAAGCAACTCTTACGTTCCCAGTCGGCGGATGTGGCACCCTTCCGGCCTCGACACCCGCGGGCGTGAGTCGCCCGGCGCGGGTGCTCTGTCCTCTTACATGCGCCGCAACGCACTCATCATCCTGGGTTTCGCCGCGCTCGCCTGGGGTGTCCTGGCGATCGCGCTCGACTCCCCGAGCCTGAAACTCGGCTCGGGCTCGGGCTCCTCGGCCTCGAGCGGCGTCTCGCCCGCCTGCCTGCTCGAGTCCTCCGAGCACAGCGCGGCGCTCGCGGGCACCGACGTCGACGTCTCGCCCGCGCCCGAAACCGACACCGCGAACCCGAACACCCAGATCAGCTTCCTGGGCGCGCCCGCCGCCGAGATCCACGACGTCTCGGTGGTCGGCGCCGGCAGCGGCAATCACCCCGGCAAGCTTCGCGGCTACTCGCAGGGCGACGGCGCGAGCTTCGCGCCGAGCACGCCGTTCGAGGCGGGCGAGCAGGTCACGGTGCGAGCCACGGTGGGCGCCTCCGGCGCGTCCGGTGCGGGCAAGCAAGTCTCGTTTCGCTTCCGCGTCGACACGCCCTATCCGACGGCGAGCGTGAAGGAGTTCCAGAACCCGCAGGCGGCGCCCGCGGACTATCAGAGCTTCTACACGCTGCCGGGCGTGCAGGCCCCGGTGATGACCGTGACCGCGCCGGACCGCGACCCCGCGGCGGGCGAGATCCTCACGACGAACGGTCCCGGCCCGGGGCAGTACGGGCCGCTGATCTACGCGCCGGACGGGCGACTCGTGTGGTTTCAGAAGCTCTCGGGCGGGCTGACGGCGGAGAACCTGAACGAGCAGACCTACGAAGGCGGGCGCGTGCTGACCTGGTGGAAGGGGCGCGTGCTCTCGCTGGGCTTCGGCCAGGGCGAAGACATCGTGATGGACTCTCACTACCGGACGCTCGCCACGGTCGCGGGTGGCAACGGCCTGAAGGCGGACCTGCACGACTTCCGGCTGCTGCCCGACGGCGTCGCCTACATCACGGCCTACAACCCGATCCGCTGCAACCTCACGCAGGTGGGGGGCGTCTCGAACGGGGCGATCGTCGACACGGCGGTCGAGCAGGTCGACATGAAGACCGGGCTCGTGCGCTGGGAATGGCACAGCCTCGACCACATCGGCGCCGCGGAGTCGGAAGTCGAAGCGCCGGAAGGCCCGACGCCGTGGGACTACTTCCACATCAACTCGATCGACCCGGAGCCCGACGGGAACGTGCTGATCTCGGCGCGCAGCACTTGGGCGGGCTACCAGCTGCAGGGCGCCAGCGGCAAGGTGCTCTGGCGTCTGGGCGGCAACAGGAGCTCCTTCGAGATGGGGCCGGGGACGAAGATGGCCTGGCAGCACGACGGGCGCGTGCTCGCAAACGGCGAGCTGAGCTTCTTCGACGACGGCGCGAACCCGCCGATCCACCACCAGTCGCGCGGCCTGCGGATCAAGCTGGATCTGAAGCGCAAACAAGCAAAGCTCGTGACGGCCTACACACACGCGAACCCGCCGCTGCTCGCGGCGAGCCAGGGCAACATGCAGACGCTGCCGAGCGGCAACGCGCTGCTCGGCTACGGCGGCGTGCCCGCGATCACCGAGTTCTCCCCCGGCGGCTCGGTGCTGTTCGACGCCCACCAGCCGTTCGACATGTCCTTCTACCGGGCCTTCCGCTTCCCCTGGAACGGTCGCCCGCTGAGCCCGCCCGCGGTGCTCGCGAGCCTGAACGACACGGCCGAAGAGACGATCGTGCATGCGAGCTGGAACGGCGCCACCGACGTGGCCTCCTGGCGCGTGCTCGCGGGCAAGAGCCCGGCCTCGCTGAAGGCGCAGGCCGTGATCCCGGCGCTCGACTTCGAGAGCTCGACGACGCTCCCGGTCAAGTCCGCGAACGTCGCAGTGCAGGCACTCGACGCCTCGGGGCGCGTGCTCGGCGTCTCGAAGACCGTCGGCGTGATCAGCTACGCGGCCTCGCTGCGCAGCTCGGGGCAGTCGCGATGAGGGTTAGTAGGCCGGTTTCGACTTGTGCTTGTGCGTCGTGGTCGTGCTCGTCGGCGTCGTGCTGCTCGTCGGCGTGGTGCTCGAGCTGCTCGAGGACGAGGAGCTGCTGCTGCCGCACCCGGCCACCACGATCGTGCTCGCCAGGACGGCCAAGGCCGTTAGGATGGCGGTCAGTGGCGTTCTTCTCATGGGGCGGGCTCCAATCGTCGCTCGTAGGCTCGGCGGCTCACCCTACCAAGCGCTTGCGACGCAAATCGCAGTTGGGCGGGCGGGCATGAGCGTCGAGACGACGGCCGGGCCCGAGACGCCGACTACGGCTGCGCCGCCGCGCAAGCTGGGCTCGCCCTCGGCGTGGCTGCTGGCGGTGTGCTGCGTGGCGCAGTTCATGGTGATCCTCGACCTGAGCATCGTCAACGTGGCGCTGCCCTCGATCCAGTCGGACCTGGGCTTCACCTCGCCGGACCTGCAATGGGTCGTGGACGCCTACGCGATCACCTTCGCGGGCTTCCTGATGCTGGGCGGCCGCGTGGCGGACCACTTCGGCCAGCGCCGCACGCTGGTCGCGGGGCTGATCCTGTTCGGGCTGGCCTCGCTCGCGGGCGGCGCGGCCCCGGATCAGATCGTGCTGGTCGCGGCGCGCGCGGTGCAAGGCCTCGCGGGAGCGCTGATGGCGGCGACCTCGCTGGCGATCATCACGGCGTCGTTCCCGCCGGGGCCGAAGCTCCACCGCGCGATCGGGATCTGGGCGGCGATGAACGGGCTCGGCGGCGCGGCGGGCGTGCTGTTCGGGGGCATCATCACCGAAGTCCTGAGCTGGCGCTGGGTGCTGCTGATCAACCCGCCGATCGCGCTCGCGGCGGCGCTCGTGGCCTACGCGGTGGTGGTCGAGCGCCGCAAGGGGCGCGAGGCCGCGCCGTTCGACCTCGCGGGCGCGCTGACGCTGACGATCGGACAGATGGTGCTCGTCTACGGGGTCGTGGAAGCGGGGCTCAAGGGCTGGGACACGTTCGCGGCGCTGGGACCGATCGTGCTCGGCCTGATCTTGCTTGCGGCGTTCGGCGTGATCGAGGACCGCGTCGCCTCGGCGCCGCTGATCCCGGTGAAAGAGCTGACGCGGCCGCTGAAGATCGCGAACACGGTCGTGCTGCTGTTCAGCGCGGCGCTGTTCCCGATGTGGTTCGTGAGCTCGCTCTACATCCAGCAGGTGCTCGGGCTCTCGCCGCTGCACACCGGGCTGATCTTCCTGCCGATGACCCTGACCATCATGCTGATCGCTTCGCGCGCGGGCAAGCTCGTGAGCCATTTCGGCGTGCGCCCGGTGCTGGGCAGCGGGCTGTTGATGATGACCGCGGGGCTGCTGCTGTTCACGCGGATCGGATCGAGCGGCAGCGCGATCGTCTACGTGATCATCCCCGGCGTGCTGACCGCGGCGGGGATCGCGATGTCGATCGTGCCCTCGACGATCGCCGCGACCCAGGGCGCGAAGGAGGGGCAGGCCGGACTCGCCTCGGGACTCGTGAACACCTCGCGCCAGGTCGGCGGCGGGCTCGGGCTGGCGCTGCTGATCACGTTCGCCACGCAGCGCACGACACACCTGATCGGCACGGGCGAACAGGTGGCGCCCGCCCTGACACATGGCTTCGCGCTGGCGTATCTGATCGGCGCGGCTCTGGCCGCGGTGGCGGCGGCGATCACGTTCCTGTCGGTGCCGAAGCCGGACGCCGCGGTGGCGAGCGCGGCACGGCGCTTCGCGCTCGCGATCGGCGCGGTGCTCGCGGTGTTCATCGCGCTGACGTTCATCTTCGCGGGCTCGCACGGCGCCCCGCTCGGCAAGTACACGACGAAGGATGCCTACAGCTTCGTGACCGAGCCCGGTCTGCACCCGCCGCAGATCCGCAAACTCGAGCAGAAGCCCGCGGGGCCGGTGGCGCCGGGCTACGTCTTCACCGCGAACTTCTATGACCTGAACGAACCGCCGATCGTCGGTCAGAGCGGGCCGCTGATCCTCGACCGCAACCTGCAGCCCGTGTGGTTCCAGGCGGTCCCGGAAAAGCTCGTGGCCTCGAACCTCAGCCTGCAGACCTACGAAGGCAAGCCCGCGCTGGCCTGGTGGCAGGGGATCGTGACGAACACGGGCGCGACCGAAAGCGGCGAAGACGTCGTGGTCAACCAGCGCTACCAGCAGGTCGCGAAGCTGAAAGCGACGGGCGGCTGGGTGCTGACGCTGCACGAGTTCCTGATCGAAGGCGACCACGCCTGGGTGACGGCGAACAAGAACATCCCGATGGACCTCTCGAAATACGGTGGCGCCTACAACGGCGCGCTGATCGACTCCGCGGTGCAGGAGTACGACCTGAAGACCGGCAAGCTGCTGCGCAACTGGGACGCGCTGGATCACATCCCGCTGAGCGAGTCCCAGGCTTCGCTGCCGACGAACGGGTTTCCCTGGGACGCCTACCACGTCAACTCGATCGACCTCAGCGGCGACGGCAAGTTCCTGGTCTCGATGCGCGACACCTGGGCCGCGTATCTGGTGAACATCGACAGCGGCAAGATCCAGTGGACGCTCGGCGGCAACAAGTCGAGCTTCGACCTCGGCCCGGGCGCCGCCTTCGAGTGGCAGCACGACGCCCGGCTGCAGCCGGGCTCTGAGGTCAGCCTGTACGACGATCACTGCTGCCAGCTCACGGGCGGCGGCACCTACGTCAACCCGACGGCGCCCTCGCGTGGGCTCGTGCTGAAGCTCGACCGGCAGACGCGCAAGGCCACGCTCGCGTCGCAGTACGGCGAGAAGGGCGGCTTCGAGTCCGACTACATGGGCGACACCCAGCCGCTCTCAAACGGCAACGTGTTCGTCGGCTGGGGCTCGGAACCGTACTTCTCGGAGTTCGACAGCTCGGGCAAAGTGCTGTTCGAAGGCGAACTCCCCGGGCCCGACCTGACCTACCGAGCGACGCTCGAGCAGTGGTCCGGACAGCCACTGACGCAGCCGCTGGGCGCGGCTCGCGAGGCGGGCGGCAAGACGGTCGTCTACGCGAGCTGGAACGGCGCGACCGCGCTCGCGTCCTGGAAGGTGCTCGGCGCCGGCAGCGCCGGCAGCGCCGGCGCGGGAGCCGGGCACGTCGTGGCGAGCGCGGCGAAGTCCGGATTCGAGACCGCGATCCCGGTGCCGCAGGGGGGTAAGAGCTTCACGCTCCAGGCACTGGATGCCCGCGGCCGGGTGATCGGCGCCTCCCGACCGTTCACGCTCGTAGGATGACCGGCGTGCTACGTCCTGTGGGCATGATCGTCACGGCGCTCTCGACCGCCGCTGCCCTCGCGGCATGCGGCGGCGCCTCGCCCGCGACCTCGGCCGCGCTCAGCGCCCCGACGGGCCAGGCGGCGGGCAACGGCGCGATTGCGGTCTCGCCGCAGCCCGGCACGCCGGACGCCTCGCCCTCGACGCAGATCAGCTTCCTGGGCGGCGCGGGCACACAGGTCTCGAACGTCCACGTCGTCGGGTCGAGCAGCGGCTCGCACACCGGCGTGCTGCGTGCCTACTCGACCGGCACGGGCGAGAGCTTCCTGCCGAGCAAGCCCTTCCGCACGGGCGAGAAGGTCACGGTGCACGCGACCGCGGGCGGCGCGGCGGTCGGCACGAGCTTCACGATCGCCCACCAAGCGCCGGTCAGCCAGAAGCAGTTTCCGCTGAACCCCGGCGACCCGAAGGCGATCCAGCACTACCGCTCGGCGCCGACGCTGACGCCCTCGACGGTGCGGATCACGACCCCGGCGAAGCCGGGCGCGGCGGCGGGCGACCTGTTCCTCGCGCCCTACCAGGGCAAGGGCACGCCGGGGCCGATGATCGCCGAACAGAACGGCGGCCTGGTGTGGTTCAAACCGCTGCCCGCGGGCGAGTCGGCGACGAACCTGCAGGTGCAGCAGTACCAGGGCAAGCCGGTGCTGACCTGGTGGCAGGGGCGCATCCTCGAGGTCGGCTTCGGCCAGGGCGAGGATGAGATCTATGACACCTCCTACCGGCACGTCGCGACGGTCAAGGCGGGCAACGGCTACCACGCGGATCTGCACGAGATTCGCCTGACGCCCGAAGGGACCGCCTGGACCGACGACTTCGACCCGATCGAGATGAACCTCTCGTCTCAGCACGGCCTCTCCGACGGCGTGCTGACCGACTCGGTGATCCAGGAGATCGACGTCAAGACGGGGCTGGTGATGTGGGAGTGGCACGCGCTGGGGCACATCCCGCTCTCGGAAACGAACAACCCGGCACCGAAATACCACTACCCATGGGACTACGTTCACATCAACACGGTCGACCCGGGCTCGAACGGCGACGTGCTGCTGTCCTCGCGCAACACCTGGACGCTTTATGACGTGGACATCGCGAGCGGCTCGATCCGCTGGCGGCTGGGCGGCAAGCACTCGAGCTTCAAGATGGGCGCAGGCACGAGCTTCTACTGGCAGCACGACTCCGAATGGCAGCCGGGCGGGCTGATCTCGCTGTTCGACAACGGCTCGACGCCGCCGAAGGAGAAGCAGTCGCGGGGCCTGTTGCTGAAGCCGGACACCTCGAGCCACACGGTGACGCTGGTGAAAGCGCTGACGAACCCCTCGAAAACGCTGCTGGCCTCCAGCCAGGGCAACACGCTGAGCCTGCCGGGTGGCAACTGGCTGATGGGCTACGGCGGGCTGCCGAACTTCACGGAGTACGACGCGAACGGTCACGTGCTGCTGGACGGGACGCTCGGCAAGAACGTGCAGGACTTCCGCACCTACCTCTCGCCGTGGAGCGCGACGGCGCCGGGCAGGCCCTCGCTCGCGGTGAGCGGCGCCGGCGCCTACGCGAGCTGGAACGGCGCGACCGAGATCGCCTCGTGGCGCGTGCTGGCGGGCGCCTCGGCGAGCGCGCTCGCGCCGGTCGCGACGGCGGCGAAGTCTGGCTTCGAGACGACGATCAAGGCGAGCGGCGGCCCCTACTTCGCCGTGCAGGCCCTCGACGCGTCGGGCAACGTGCTCGGCACGTCGGCGACGGTCAAAGGGTGAGCGGGCGGCGCCCGCGGCGCCGCTGCCGCCGAGTTGCGCGGCGCTCGACACTCCGCGGCGGCCGCCTCGCGCCGTTGCTCGCGCTCGCGGGTCTGCTCGTGCTGCTGGCGGGCTGCTCGGGTGGGGCGGGGGCGGGGGCGGACCAGCGGGCGCGGTCGAGCAAGTTTCACGAACCGGCGATCTCGCCGAGCTGCGTTCCCGCACGGCTGAACGTCTCGGCGGCGATGGCGGACGGGCAGGTGACCGTCTCGCCCGCACCCGAATCGCGCGATGCCTCGGTCTCGACTCAGATCAGCATGTTGGGTCCGGCGGCGAGCGCGCTCTCGGGCGTGACGGCGACGGGCTCGCAGAGCGGCGCGCATCGCGGACGGCTCTTGGCCTACTCGCAGGGCGACGGCGCGAGCTTCGTGCCCTCGGAGCCGTTCAAGCAGGGGGAGCGGGTCACGGTGCGGGCGCGGCTGCGCGAGGCCGCGCGCACGGTCCCGTTCGCGTGGAGCTTCACGGCCGCGGTGCAGGATCATGGCGGTCACGCGGGCGGCAGCCCGCGTCCGGCTCCCCGGCAGGCCGCCTACCAGAGCTTCCATTCGCGGCCGGACCTGAAGCCGCCGGCGGTCAAGGTCACGACCCACGAGCCGGGCACGACGCCTGGCGAGGTGTTCATCGCGCCGTACTCGGGGCCGGGCCAGTACGGGCCGATGATCCTGGGCGAAGACGGCTCGGTGATCTGGTTTGACCCGCTGTCGCCGGTGGGCGCGCGCGCGGCGGACTTCCGCGTGCAGCAGTACGAGGGCAAGCCGGTGCTGACCTGGTGGCAGGACCCGTTGACCGCGAACGGTTCGAGCAAGTCGGGCGAGGTGATCATGGACAGTTCCTACAAGCGGCTGGCGGTCGTGCGCGCGGGCAACGGCTACCAGCCGGACCTGCACGAATTCCAGATCACTCCGCGGGGCACGGCGCTGATCACGGTCTACGACGGGATCGACTGCGACCTCTCAAGCGTTGGGGGCAAGCGCGACGCGGCGGTGGCCGACACGCTGCTGCAGGAGATCGACCTGAAGACGGGCCTGGTGATGTACGAGTGGCACGCCCTGGATCACGTGCCGCCGGCGGACTCATACGCCTCGGCGAAGCGTTCGAGCCGCACGACCCCGTTCGACCAGTTCCACATCAACGCGATCGACGTGCAGCCCGACGGCAGCCTGCTGGTGGACGCGCGCAACACCTGGGCGGCCTACGACGTGGACGCGCGTACCGGGCAGGTGCGCTGGCGCCTGGGCGGGAAGCGTTCGAGCTTCCGCATGGGCCCGGGCACGCGCACGGCCTGGCAGCACGACGCGCGCCGTCGGCCCGACGGGACGATCACGTTCTTCGACAACGGCGCCACGCCCGCGATCCACCGCGAGTCGCGCGCGATCGACGTGCGCCTGGACATGCAGGGGATGACGGCGACGCTCGTGCGCGAAGCACCGCACCCCGGCAAGCCGCTGGTCGCGGGCAGCCAGGGCAATGTGCAGGAGCTCGAGGACGGCGACTGGATGGTGGGCTGGGGCGAAGCCCCTTACGTCTCGGAATTCGACCCGAGCGGGAAGCTGCTTTTCGACGCGCACCTGCCGTCCAAGTACGAGTCCTATCGCGCCTACCGCCTGCCGTGGAGCGGACGGCCGACGAGCAGGCCCGCGCTGGCGGTCGCGCTCGCCAAGTCGGGTCGCGGCGCGACGGTGTACGCGAGCTGGAACGGTGCGAGCGAAGTCGCGTCCTGGCGCGTGCTCGCGGGCGCCTCGGAGACGAGCCTCGCGCCAGTGGCGAGCGCGGCGAGGGATGGATTTGAGACGGCGGTCGCGGCGAGCGGCGTGCGGCCAGGCAGCTACGTGCAGGTACAGGCGCTCGATGCCGCGGGCGCCGTCATTGCGGCCTCGCCCGCGAAGCGCGCCTGAGCCGACGGAAGCGGGTTTCGCCGTTCTCACCGGTCGGCGTGCCGGGTTCGTCGAGTCCTTCGAAGATTTTTTCGGCACGCCGTTCGCGCGCGGCGGCGGCGTTGTTGGCAGCGGCCCGGGCGGTCGTGAAGTAGTCGGTGAAGCCGCGCGCGTGGGCGGAGTTCAGGCGCGCGGGCAGCGGTTGGCGCAGCTCCTGTTCAAGCGCGCGTTCGAGCGTCTGGCGCAGCGGCGTCTGCAGTTGATCGACCCCCGCGCTGTTGTGCAGCTCCAGGCGCCCATTGTCGTTGCCGTAGTCGTAGAGCTCGTCTTCCTGGCCGTCGGGGATCTGTTCGATGCCGTCGGACTGCCAGTCGGAGTAGGTGGCGTACTTCGCGTCGGGGGTGCGCACCGCGATCACGTGCCGCGGGGCATCGGCGGCGTAGGGCTCGATCGCGTACTCGGTCACGGTCTCGTCGGTGGTGTGGACGACGAAGGGGCGCCCCGGGGCCGCGGGGTCGGCGAGCATCGCGGCGAGGTCGGCGCGTTCTGCGAGGTGGTCGTAGTGGGTCGCCTCGCGCCATGCGTTCGAGCCGGTGGCGATCGTCATCAACAGCGGGGCGATGTCGACGCTGGATGTCAGCTGCGTGCGCGTGGTTTCGCCGGCCTGGGTCAGCTCGTTGCGATAGTCCTTGACGATCAGCGGCACGTGGATCGCCTCCTCGTAGGCTCCGGCGCCCTTACCGCGTAGGCCGTGCGAGCCGCCGTACTCGCCGTGGTCTGAGGTGAACACGACGACGGTGTTCGCCGCGACCTGAGGGTGGCTCTCGAGCGTGTCGAGCACCTGCCCGATGCGGCGGTCGACCTCGCGCTGGAGCTTTCCGTAGAGGTTCAGGAACTCAGACCACAGCGCCACGACTTCGGGTCCTTCGAAGGGCACGGGGCCGAACGAGGCGGCGGCGGTTTCCTGCAGCGAGCGCTGCAGTCGCGGCTTGTTGCGCTCGAGGAGCAGCTCGGGCGTCTCGAAGTTGGCGGGCAGGTTTTCGACCACGCGCGAGGCGCCGGCCTCGGCGGCGACGCGGTCGCTCCAGACGTACCACCAGGCGATGTCGTGCGGGTTCACGAACGAGACCGTCGTGCACCATGGCTCGGCGGGGCGCTCGTGGCGGAACCACTTCGCGAACTGCTTTGCGATGAGCCCGTCCATGCGCCAGCCCTGGCCGGGGGCGCCGTTCGGCGAGGGGAAGGTGCCGCCGCCGAAGCCGTAGCGCTGCAGCGCGCGCTCGCCGCGGGCGCGTCCCCATCTGCCGTCGCGGTGGGTCAGGTGCCACTTGCCATGCCAGCGCGTGTGGTAGCCCTGCTCGCGCAGCATCGAGCCCCAAGTGGGAAAGCCGGGGTCGAGCGTGCTGCCGCCGGTGATCATGCAGCCGGTTTGGTGGGTGTAGAGCCCGGTCAGGAGCGTCGAGCGCGCAGGCGTGCAGTCGTTCGCAGCGGTGTAGTGCCCCGAGAAGGAGACCGCGTTCTCGCGCAGGCGACGCAGGCTCGGCGTGAGCGCGGTGCCGTCGGCCATCGGCGAGAACCACACCGGAAAGCGCAGTTGATCGACGAGGATCACAAGGATGTTCGGCTGCTTGGGCGTCGGCGCGAGCGGGGCTCGGGGCTGTTTGCCTGGGGTGCTCGCGGGGCTCGACTCTCCGGTGGCGTCGGTCAGCCGGTCGATGCCGATGCCGCCCGCGAGTAGGCCGCCCGCGGCGAGGCCGCCCTTCAGGAGCGTGCGCCGATCCAGGCGTCTGCCTTGCTCCTCGGGCTGCTGACCGGTGCTTTTCATGCGCGCTTTGATCGTAGGGCGGACGACGGCGTTGTGGGCGGGGCCGCGTGTCTCGCGCGGGCCTTACCTGGCCTCGACGATCGTCCCGCGGACGTACCTCCCGATATTGAACTGCCCGTGGATAAAGGCGCGCTCAGCGCGCCGCGTACGCGCTGGGGACTCGCGAGGGTCGCGCTTGGCTAGCGAGGGTCGCGCTCGACTACGCGCTCGCGCACGAGTGCGCGCGAGCGTGCGGTCGTCATGAGGAACAGCGAGAGCACGAGCCCGAGCGCACCGGCGATCATCAGAATCAGACCCACCGTGTGGATCGAGATACCCGAGACGCTTGCCGTGACCGCGTAGCGCAGGATCGCTCCCACTGCGATCAGGAAGATCGAGGTTCCCAAGGTCATACTGCACAGTTACCCAGCCCCTCGTCGCCGAAACCGAGGCTCGACAGGTCAGTCCGGCGATCGCGCCGAAAGCGGAAGGGGGGGGATTCGAACCCCCGAGACGGGGGTTGCCCGTCTAGCGGTTTTCAAGACCGCCGCATTCAACCGCTCTGCCACCCTTCCGCGCGCCACAGATGCTACGCGCTGGCTGCCCCGCGCCCGCCCGGCGCCGCTCGGCAGCCTCTAAACTCTGCCGTTCCCCGACCGGGAGAGGTGGCCGAGAGGCTGAAGGCACTCGCCTGCTAAGCGAGTATGGGGGTCAAACTCCATCGCGGGTTCGAATCCCGCCCTCTCCGTATCCGCTAGCGAGAGCGGCGCTTCAATCAGACGTCGAACGGGGGCTTTGCTTCCAACGACGCCGAAGGCCCGGCCCCCTGAGGGCCGAGCCGGTTCGACCTCGTCAAGATGGTGGAGCCGGCCGGGATCGAATCGGTCGACCTCGTCGAGGTCCGGCACGGGACGCTGGGAACCTCAGCCGCATTCACGAGTTGGCGGCGGCTTCGCGATACCGCGCGTCTACTGACCAGGCGTGTCGGGTCGCCCGAAACGGGCTGAGCCTGATGGCGTCACTCGCGCCAGTGAACCTCGTAATGCCCGATCGGCTCGGCAAATCCCTTCACGACGATCGGACCGCCGTCCGAGAATCGGATGTCCTTGCCGCGGCACAGATCGTGCACGCCCGAGGACACGACGATGCAGCCCGGCTGAGCACAGGCGCAGAGTCGCGCAGCCTGCTGCACTGCCGCGCCGAAGAGATCGTCCTGCTCGGTCACCGGTTCCCCTGCCGCCACGCCGATGCGCACATGCAGCTCAACCCCATCGCGCTCATGCAGGTCACGCTGGATCTGCATTGCAGCGCCGAGCGCCTGGTAGGCGGAAACGAACGCAGCCATGATCCCGTCGCCCGTGTGCTTGACCTCGTTGCCGCCAAACTGAGCGAGGGCGGCGCGCACGATCGAATCGTGCTCGCGAAGCACTCGCATCACCGCACGGTCACCCAGTTCCTGAGTCAGGCGCGTGGACTCGGCTATATCTGTAAAGAGGATCGCGCGAAACGCGCTTTCCGTGTACGGCTCGCCAGGAGGGTGCGTATTCAGCCGGCCGAAGAAGCCGCGCACGCCGGCTTGATCAACCTCGATCACCTGCGAGGGGAGCAAGCCGTGAGCCGCGCGGTGGGCCGCTTCGACGGACTCCGCGTCGGGTCCCTCGACCAAGCAAAAGCCGCTTCCGGCCCCCTCTTCGAACCAGTATGTAACGAAGCGCACCCCAAATTGGTTCTGCACCTCGAGATCGCGCAAGTGAGCAGCCGCCAGATCGGCCGCAGTCGCATCGGGAAGATCGTGGCGATCCATGAACATTGCCATCGTGAGCAAACTGTACTGGCGTCGAAGCCGACTTTGTTGAGAAGACGGGAGAGTCGCTGCTCAGCTCCGAGAGCTCTATAGCGGCACTGCTGCGAGGTGGCGAGCGAGCACTGATCGCCACACGACTTGGAGGCGGCCTGATCTGTCGAGGCATCGAGCGGCGTGATCGCTGCGTTGCGATCCGCCGACCGGTGACAACCAAGCAACACGATCCAGGTCGTCGCGATGTACGATCATGAACAGTCATGGTTCCGATGGTCAAGGGGAGGGAGCCGGCAGGGCGAGGCAGGGCGAGCACAGTGCTCGCAGCGCTGCTCTGCGCCGCGCTCGCGCTGATCGCCGGTCCCGTCGCCTCGGGCGCGCAGGCGCAGAGCGCCTCCAAGTCCTTCCGCGTCCATCGCCTGTGCCGCGCCCCGCGCCCCGGCGCCGCGGCCTGTCTCGGCATGAAGCTCGTGCCCTCCACGCTCACCGGCGCTGAGCTGCATGCCAACGCCGTGCGGCAGGCCGGCGAAGTCGCTCGGGGCGCCCGTCCCGCCGTGAGCGTCAAAAGCCCGTTCCCCGGCTATCTCACGCCGCAGCGCTTGCACGACGCCTACGCACTGCCACTCGAAACCGACGCCTCGCACGTGCAGACCGTCGCAGTCGTCGACGCCTTTGACGACCCCACCGCCGAGGCCGATCTCGGCGTCTACGACGAACAGTTCGGGCTCGCGCCCTGCACCACCGCCAACGGCTGCTTCCGCAAGGTCAATCAGGCCGGGAATGCCTCGCCGCTTCCGCACAAGCAGGGCGAATGGGCCGGTGAGATCTCGATCGACGTGCAGATGGTGCGCGCCGTCTGCCAGAGCTGTCGGATTCTGCTCGTCGAGGCCTCAAGCGAAGAATTCAGCGACCTCGGCGCCGCCGTCAACGCCGCCGTCGCCGCCGGCGCCACCGAGGTCAGCAACTCCTACGGCGGACCCGAGGACCACTCCTATCTGAGCCTCGCCTCCACCGACTTCGACCACCCCGGCACCGTCCTCGCCGCCAGCTCCGGCGACTGCGGCTACCTCAACAAGGTCTGCCCCGGGGAAGGCGTCGCCGCCAACTTCCCCGCCGACGCGCCGCACGTGCTGTCCGTCGGCGGGACCTCGCTCAGCGAGCAGAAAGAAGTCTGGGGCAGCACCGTCTGGGACGAAGGCGGCAGCGGCTGCAGCAAAGTCTTCAGCGCCGCTCCCTGGCAGAGCGCTCTCGCCGCCTTCGCCGCCACCGGCTGCGGCAGCGGGCGCTCCGTCGCCGACGTCGCCGCCATCGGCGATCCCGAAACCGGGGTCGACGTCTACGACAGCACACCCGAAGGCAACGGCAACCCCACCGGCTGGGGCGTCTGGGGCGGCACCTCCGTCGCCTCGCCGATCCTCGCCGCCGAGTGGGGGCTCGCCGGCGGCGGGCGCGGCGTCGCCTACCCCGTCGCCACGCTCTACCCGCACCTCGGAGACGCCGCTGCGCTCTATGACGTCACCTCCGGCAAAAACGGAAGCTGCTCCGGGAGCACCGAGTGCCAGGCCGCCGTCGGCTTCGACGGGCCCACCGGCGTCGGCAGCCCCGTCGGGCTCGAAGCCTTCTCGATCGCCGCCACCCCTCAGAACCTCACGCTGCCCACCGTCTCCGGCTTCGCCGAACAGGGCCGGGTTCTCACCGCCGACCACGGCTCCTGGAGTGAAAGCCCCGGCTCGCTCAGCCTGCAGTGGGCGCGCTGCAACTCCGCCGGCTACGGCTGCGCCCCCGTCGCCGGCGCCACCGGCTCCACCTACACCGTCACCGGCGCCGATGCGGGCTCCGCGCTGCGGGTGCAAGAAACCGCCGCCAACGCCGACGGGCAGGGCGCGCCCGCCGCCTCGGCGCAAACCGCCACCGTCGCCTCCAACGTGCCCGGCATCACCGGCTTCGCGCCCACCAGCGGCATCACCGGCAGCGCCTTCGTGATCGAAGGCAGCGCGCTTGCATCCGTCACCGAAGTCAAGCTCGGCAAGCTCGCCGCTGCCTTCACCGTGCTCTCGCCCTCACAGATCGAAGCCGTCGTGCCCAACGGCGCCAAGGCCGGCAAGGTCGCGATCAGCGGCCCCGGCGGGAGCCTCACCACCAAGGCCAAGTTCACCCCCAGCTTCTCGCTCATCTCCTTCGCCCCCAAGCACGGCGCTCCCGGCAAGGCCGTCAAGCTCAAGGGCCTCGGCTTCACCACAGGCTCGAGCGTCACCTTCGGTGGCGTGCCGGCCGCCGAAGTCAGCTTCGCCTCCTCGACCAAGCTCGTCGCCGTCGTGCCCTCCGGCGCTGTGGGTGGCCTCATCGCCGTCACCAACACCGGCGCACCCGCCGGCACCGTGCTCAGCGCCGGCGCCTTTCAGACTCCCTAGCCACCCAGTTTCAGACTCGGCAGTTTCACCGGCGCCACCGTCACCCCCGGCACCGTCACGCCAGGGATCGTCACGCTCGGCACGTGCACGCTCGGCACCGTCACACCCGCCGCCGAGACGCTCGGCGTTTCGATCGAGGGCGTGCTGATCGTCGGGGTGCTCACCGAGGGAGTGCTCACCGAGGGCGTCGTCACGCTCGGCACCGTCACCGAGGGCATCGGCTGCGAGGGCGTGCGCGTCACGCCGCCCACCGGAAGTGCGCCGCCCGGCCGTGGCACCGGCGAGCCTGAGCTGCTGCCCGGCGGCGTCGTCGCGCCCGCGCCGCTCGCCCCGCCGCCGTTCGAGGCGCCCGTCGTCGCACCCGCTGCATCCGAGCCGTTCGGGCTTCCCGCGATGCTCGGCACGCCGCTGCTCGAGGGGCCTGACCGTGTCCCCGTAGCCCGGCCGCTCGCCCCGCTCCCCGGCGCTCCCAGCGGCTCGATACGTGCCCGCGGCCCGCGAGCGCCGCGCGAGCCTTTGCCACCGCCGGGAAGCACCGCCGCCGAGCCCGGGAACTGCTGCAGCAGCGTCGAGGAGTCCGCCCGCGTCGCGCTCGAAGTGCTTGGTCGTGAAGCAGGTTTCTCGAACAGGCCCGGGGAGGCCGCGAGCACTCCCGCGGCGCCGAGCGCCGGCACCAGCGCCCCCACCGAGCCCACGCTCAGGTGCGAGCCCAGCGACTGCAGCGCCAGCGCCGCGCGCTGGAGCACCACCGTGCCCGCCGCGTACCAGGCCACCGAGCGGCGCGCCGAGTAGACCTGCAGGAAGCTCGCCACCGCGTCCGCGTCAAGCTGCGTCCCGGCCGAGGCCGAGAGTGCCTCCAGAGCCCGTTTCTGCGAGCCCGCGCTGCGGTAAGCCCGGTCGGAGGTGATCGCGTCGAACGTGTCGCCCACCGCGACGATCCGTGCGCCCAGCGGGATCGCCGCGCCCGCGAGACCGTCCGGATAGCCGCCGCCGTCGATGCGCTCGTGGTGGTGGCGGACCATCGCCGTGATCTCCGGATCGCCCACCACGCTCACCATCTCCGCGCCCTGCGAAGCGTGCTGCTTGACCACCGCGAATTCCCCCTCATCCAGCGGGTAGGGGCTGTTGAGGATCTCGCGCGGCGTGTAGAGCTTGCCCACGTCGTGGATCTCCGCCGCCGTACGGATCTTCGCGATTTCTCTCGGCGACAGCCCCATCGCGCGAGCGATCCGCACCGAGTGACGGGCCACCCGCTGGCTGTGGCCGTGTACGTAGGCGTCGCGGGCTTCGAGCAGTCGGCTCAGGCCAAGCAGCAGCTCGATGTTCACCAGCGGTCCCGCTTTCCGCGCCGATTCGAACAGCTCCCGCGCCTGTGAGAGGCGCCGCTCGGTCCAGCAGCGGCGCGCCCAGCACCACAGCATCAGCTCCGCGAACACCAGGTCCCGCGAGCGCGGCCGGCGCTTCCACAGCGCCGCACCCAGAGCCGCGAGAACCAGCGATACCACCACTGCCACCGCCGCCGAGAGGATCGTCATCCCCACCGAGCCGTGTCGCAGGTCCGCGTTCACCAGGATCGCCGGCAGTACCACCACCATGCCCGTCGCCAGGATCGCCAGCGGCAGGTAGCGGCGCATTTGCGGCTCGACCCGCGCCGCCGCTGAGATCGCCTGACCGGTCCACACCGCCGATCCGGGTCCGTGCTCTCGCGGGGTCGGCCGCCGTTCCGCGCTCCGAGTCGGTGTCGGCTCCGAGGCGCCCGCCACCACGTCGGCGTGGCCTCTGCGCCGTGTGCGCACGCGCCCGCTCCCACGCTGCTTCCTTGCCGCCGATCCGGGCCCCGCCACCGCATTCATGTGACGAAAGTTACGCTCGCACCCGCCGCTTCGGCCGAGCGCGGACGCATGTACGAAGGCGCCGCAGGCGCCTCGCCGATCGCTGCTGCTACTCCGGAGTCTCAGCCGCCGCGACCGCGAACACGATGTGCCGGCGCGCGATCGTCAGGTAGGGGTGCAGTTCGCGCGGTCCGCCCTCCAGCGGCTCCACCGTCACCTGCGTCAGCGTCAGGAAGTCGCGCTCCGAGGCGTTCAGCACGTCTGAGACGCGGCTGCGGTAGCCGTCGCGCGCCAGCGTCAGATAGCCCTCCACGCGGTGGCGCTCGGTCTCGAGCCGGACCCGCTCCTGGCGGTGGTCCATGCTCTCGTTCGGCCCCTCGTCGCGCCAGTGCTCCTCGTTTGACATGCCCGCATTATCGGCAAAGCCCGCGCTTCGCCAAAGCTCTGGCGCCGATCCTTCGTCGCGCCGCTAGCGCGAGACCGCGTAGGTACGCGTCGCCGTCGTGCGCCGCCCCGTCGGTCCCACCGCCACGATCCGCACCCGCGCCGTCATCCCCCGGTGTCGCCCGAGCGCATGTTTCAAGCGGCGCAGGCCCTTCGGTCCAAGGCGCAGCCGCACGTGTCCCGCCTTCGCTCGGGGCAGCGAGCGAGCCGCCGCCACCAGCGCCACCGCGCCTCCCCGCCGGGGAACCGAGAGCGCGCCGCTCACCAGGATCTTGCAGCCCCGTTCGCAGCTCACGCTCAGCGCCAGCGCGTGGCGTGCCAGCACGCCGCCCGAGCGCGGCAGGCCGATGCGCAGGACCGGCGCCACGTCCAGCGGCGGCGGCCACGTGCCAGCCGGCTCGCAGCCGCTCGGCGCCGGGTCCGCCATGTTGAAGCGCTCCACCCGGTTGTTGTTCGTGTCTGCCACGTACACGCTGCCCGCGCAGTCCACCCCGATCGCCGAGGGCTGTGAGAAGTCGCCCAAGCCCGTGCCGCGAAAGCCCCACTTCGAGATGAAGCGCCCGTCCGGCCCGAACTGCTCGACGCGGTTGTTTTCGCTGTCCAGCGCGAACACGTTGCCCGCGCCGTCCACCGCCACGCCCGCCGGGGCGTGGAAGCGTCCGTCGCCTCCGCCGCGCGAGCCCCACTCGCGCAGCACGTTGCCGTTCGCGTCGAGCTTCACGATCCGATCGTTGCCCTTGTCCGCCACGAAGATGATTTCTTCACCCGGCGCCACGCTGCTGACCGCCACGCCCGAAGGGTGGTTGAACGCGCCCGGCGCGTTGCTCGCCGCGCCGCCGCCGCCACCCGCGCCCCAGCGCGCCAGCAGCTTGCCTTCCCGCCCGTAGACCAGCACCCGGTTATGGCCCGCGTCCGCCACGTAGGTGCGTCCCGAGTGCGGCGCCACCGCCACCGCGTCCGCGCCGTTCAGCTGGGCGCCGCCGATGTTGCCCGCGCCGCCGATTTCCGAGAGGTAGGTGCCGTCGCCCCACAGGTGCACGATCCGTTCGTTGCCCTGGTCCGCCACGTACACGTTGCCACCCGGTTCCACGCCGATCCCCGAGGGCTTCGCGAAGCTCGACCTGTGTCCGTCCGCCGTGATCCACTGGCCCACGTAGGCGTCGCTCAGCGGCGCGAACAGCTCGACGCGGCTGCCCACCGTGTCCGAGATCAGCAGCCCCCCGCTCGGGTCCAGCGCCAGGCCGCGCGGCCCCGTCAGCATTCCCGGCCCCCGCGCCGAGATGCCGATCGTGCGCAGGAAACGGCCTTCCGGGTCGTAGACCTCGATCCGGTCGTTCGCCGTGTTCGCCACGTAGGTGTCGCCCGCCGGGTCGCTCGCCACCGCCCGCGGGAACGCCAGCTGGCCCGGTTTCGTGCCGTAGCCGCCCCACGCGCCCAGGAACGCCAGTTCCGGGCTCAGCTTCACCACGCGGTGGCCGAGGTCGTCCGCCACGTAGACGTTGCCCGTCGCGTCCAGCGCGACCCCGTAGGGGAACGCGAACTGCGCCGGACCGCTGCCTTGCGATCCCGCCGAGGATTGATAGGCCCCGTTCGGGTCGAATTTCTCGATCCGGTGGTTGTCGTCGTCGGCCACCAGCACCTCGCTCGCGTTTGCCGCCACGCCGCGCGGATAGGCGAACTGCCCGGGACCCGCGCCCTTCGTGCCCCATTCCATGCCTTCGCCGCCTTCCAGGTTGAAGCGCTGGATGCGGTTGTTGCCCGAGTCCGCCACGTAGACGTAGTTGCCCGCCACCGCGATTCCCCCGCCCGGCGGCTTCGTGTAGTCCTGCGAGGAGCCGAAGCTGAACTCACCCGGTTCCGATCCCTTGTGCCCCCACTGCGCGATGAACGTCCCGTTCGGGTCGAACTTCTCGATCCGGTTGTGGCTCGAGTCCACCACGTAGACGTATCCCGCCGCGTCCGTCGCCAGGCCGCCGATCGGGCCGAACTGCCCGTGTCCGCCGCCGTAGGAGCCCCACTCCGTCTCGAATGCCCCCGCCGCCGAGAACTTCTGCACCACGTAGCTGAGCTGGTCCGCCACGTACACGTTGCCCTGCGTGTCCACCGCCACCGCCTCCGGGAAGCGCAACACCCCCTCCGCCCGCTGGCCCACGATCGAGGCCGAGGCGTAGGGGCACGGTTCGTTGCCAACCCCCGCACAGGCTTCCGCCAGCGCCGGAGCCGCCGCTGTCGCCAGCGCCCCCAGCAGCGTGCCCGCGCCCAGCAGCACGCGCGCGCTCCGTCGCATCCGCGCTTGGGTCGGGGT
The DNA here is from genome assembly GCA_036267655.1 of Solirubrobacteraceae bacterium. GTDB lineage: Bacteria > Actinomycetota > Thermoleophilia > Solirubrobacterales > Solirubrobacteraceae > Palsa-744. The sequence goes on along the minus strand of DATAVP010000015.1, from coordinate 95,504 downwards.
GCGCACGAGCCGTGCGAGCCCGCGAAGGCCGAAGAACCTCATCGTCGGCCTCAACACCGCGCGTCGCGCCGCGGAGCGGTCGTTTGCAAACGCGCGACCGGCCTCAGCCCACGCGTTGCGGGGCGCGGGCCGGCAGGCCCGCGCGCGCGACCGGCGCCGCCGGCGAGCCCGGCGGCAGCGGACGGTTGCGCTCCTCGCGCACGATGTACAGCGGGCGGTGCTTGACCTCGTCGTAGATCCGCCCCACGTACTCGCCGATCACGCCCAGCGCGATCAGCTGGATCCCGCCCAGCAGCAGGATCGCGATCGTGATCGCGCCGAAGCCCGGCAGGTACGAGTCGAACAGGCGCAGGATGATCACGACCGGGATCGCCACGAAGGCCACGCCCGCCGAGAGCATCCCGATCCACGTCGCCAGCTGCAGCGGCAGGTGCGAGAAGGAGGCGATCGCATCCAGCGAGAAGCGCAGCATCTTGCGCAGCGTGTACTTCGTCTCGCCCGCCGTGCGCGCGTCGCGCTCGTAGGAGACCGCCGTCTGGTTGAAGCCCACCCAGACCGTCATCCCGCGCAGGAAGCGCGAGCGCTCCGTCATCGCCAGCAGCGCGTCCAGCGCGCGTCGATCCAGCAGGCGGAAGTCGCCCGAGTTCGGCTCCAGATCCACCTGGGCCAGCTTGTCGAACAGCTTGTAGAACCACGACGCCGTCGCCAGCTTGAAGGCCGTCTCGCCTTCGCGCTGGTTGCGCACCGCATAGACAACGTCCGCGCCCTGGCTCCACTGCGCGATCATGTCCTGGATCAGCTCCGGCGGGTCCTGCAGGTCCGCGTCGATCATCGCCACCACGTCGCCCACCGCGTGCTCCAGGCCCGCCGTCAGCGCCGCCTGATGGCCGAAGTTGCGCGACAGGTGGATCACCCGCACGCGCTGGTCGCGCGCCGCGATCGCGTCGAGCAGCTCGGGCGTGCGGTCGCTCGAGCCGTCGTTCACCAGCACCAGCTCGAACTCGTAGTCCGCCGCCGCCGCGCAGGCGCGCTCCACGAACCGCTCGATCAGCTCCTGCTCGTCGTACACCGGAGCGACGATGCTGAGCAGTTTCGGAGTGCGGAGTGCTGTGTCGGGCATCTGCTGGCTCACACGGTCTGGTCGATCGAGAAATCCACGTTGCTGTCGATATTCCGACAACGGCCTAAGCCCACGATGAATTTATCGTTCATCCTGTCTAGGAATGCCCTCCGACGGCCCCGCACCGCAAAGGACGCCCTCCAGACTACCGGGAGCGCTCCCTGGACCCGCTCGGCACCTGAGCGCCCCCCTCGTCGTCCAGTTCGTGAAGTTCGGCATCGTCGGCGTCTCGAACACCGTGCTCGCCTTCGGGATCTACACCCTGCTGCTGAAGGCCTTCGGCGTCTGGTATCTCGCCGCCTCCGCGATCGGCTTCGTCGTCGGCGCCGTCAACGGCTTCCTGCTCAATCGCCGCTGGACCTTCGCCGGACACGTCGGCGACTCGCTCACGCCCGTGCGCTGGGGCATCGTGCAGGGCTGCGGCCTCGCGCTCAACGAGGGGCTGCTCTACCTGTTCGTCGACGACGCCCACCTCGAGAAGCTGCTCAGCCAGGCGTTCGCCACCGTGATCGTCACCGTCCTCACCTTCCTCGTCAATCGCGCCTGGACCTTTCGCATGCACCACCCACACCCACCCGCCGTCGCCGCCGACGCCGAGGGCTGATCGCGACAGCCGGACAAGGGCCGCCCGCGGCACATCGGCCCCGCAAGGGGCCCATCGAAATTGATGTTCGACGTTCGAGGTTCGCTGCGAGGCCGCGGCTAGCGAAACACCGCGAGCAGCGAGAGTCCCGCCGGGATGCGACCTCCGCGTCCGATCATCGCCGCCTCCAGCGACAGCGGACGCTCCAGCAGCCAGTTCAGCGGAGCGGGCGGGACCCACAGGTCGAGGCTCGACTCCGTCGTCTTGCGGTTGAAGCGGTCCAGCACCCGCAGCAGGATCGCCGCGGGCAGCAGCAGCGAGTTGAAGTAGGTCGTGCGCACTTGCTGCCAGCCCGCCTGCTCGCCCGTGCGTTGCAGCGAGCGGCGCGTGTAGCGGCGGAAGTGGTGGTTGATCTCATCGTGCCCGCTCCACAGCCACTGGTAGGCCGGAACCGTGACCAGCAGCGAGCCGCCCGGCGCAACCACCCGGCGCAGCTCTCTCAGCGCGCCAAGGTCGTCCTCCAGGTGCTCGATCACGTCCAGCGAGGTCGCCAGGTCGAAGCTGTCCGCCTCGAAGGGCATCTCCAGCACCGATCCCGCCACCACCTCGCCCGCCCCGCGCTCGCGCGCCAGCTCGACGCTCGTCTGCGAAAGCTCCACGCCCGTCACCGTCCCGTGGCGCGCGAACTCCACCATGTTGCGACCGCTGCCGCAGCCCGCGTCGAGGATCCGCGCCCGCGCCGGCAGGCGCAGGTCCGCGATCACGCGCTCCAGCACGTTGCGTCGCCCGCGGTACCACCAGTGACGGTCCTCTGCGCGGTGCGTTTGCAGCTCGTAGTCGCGGTCCATCGGGCCTGCATCCTGTCCTAAAGGCCGGTTGGATGAAGGTCCAGCACGACCTTGACAAAAAACTTGGCATGCCATAATATTTATTTCATGGCTACAAGAGAGGCTGCCCGATCGCCCGCCGTCGAGGACTACTGCAAGGCGATCTTCACGCTCGAATCGCGCACCCACGAACCCGTCGCCACGAACCCGCTCGCCGAGCGGCTCGGGCTCACGCCCGGCTCCGTCTCCGCCATGCTCAAGCGACTCGGCGAGCTCGGCTTGATCGAGCACCACCCCTACCGCGGCGTGCATCTCACCGACGCGGGTCGCAAGGTCGCGCTCGAGGTGATCCGCCACCACCGGCTGCTCGAGCTGTTCCTCGCCGAGTCCCTGCAGATGCCATGGGATCGCGTGCACGCCGAGGCCGAGGTGCTCGAGCACGTCATCTCCGAGGAGCTCGAGCAGCTGATCGCCGAGGCGCTCGGCCATCCCACCATCGACCCCCACGGCGACCCCATCCCAAGCGCCGAGCTCGAGCTGCACGAGCTCGAGACGCTGCCGCTCGAGCGCCTGCAGGAGGGCGACCGCGGCGTGTTCGTGCGCGTGTCCGACGCCGACCCCGAGATGCTCCGCTACCTCTCCGAGCGCGGCATCGCGCCCGGCGAGCGGCTGCACGTGCGCGAGCGCCAGCCCTTCGGCGGGCCGCTGCTCGTCGCCTTCGGCGACGGCGAACTGCGGTCCGAGCACGCGATCGGCGGCCGGCTCGCCGGTGCCATGCGCGTGCAGCTCGAGGATCTCGCCGCCCAGCCCCAGCGCCTCGGGGACGGGGAGCTCTCCGCTTGACCCCCGTGCGCCCCGACCCCGTGCTCGAGGGCGCCGGCATCGCCACCGGTGTCGGCATCGGCGCCGCGGGCGCCGGCGCACAGGTCGCCGGTGGGCTCGGGATGAGCCAGCTCGAGAAGCTGCTCGCCAAGGGCCGCCTGCGCGCGACGCTCGCCATGCTCGGCCCCGCCTTCGTCGCCGCGATCGCCTACGTCGACCCCGGCAACTTCGCCACCAACATCTCCGGCGGCTCCAAGTTCGGATACCTGCTGCTGTGGGTCGTGCTCGCCGCCAACCTGATGGCCATGCTGATCCAGTACCTCTCCGCCAAGGTCGGGATCGCCACCGACCGCACCTTCCCCGAGCTGTTCCGCGAGAACTACCCGCGCTCCGCGAGCCGCGTCATGTGGCTGCAGGCCGAGCTCATGGCCATGTCCACCGACGTCGCCGAGTTCGTCGGCGCCGCGCTCGGGTTGAACCTGCTGTTCGGGGTGCCGCTGCTGTGGGCTGGCGTCATGACCGGCTTCATCGCCTTCGGCATCCTCGGTCTGCAGACCCGCGGCTTCCGCCGCTTCGAGCTCGCGATCACCGCGCTGCTCGGGATCATCTTCCTCGGCTTCCTCTACGAGACGCTCAAGATCGGGCCCTCCGTCCACGGTTCGCTCTCCGGGCTCGTGCCGCACCTCGGCGGCTCCGAGTCGCTGTACGTCGCCGTCGGCATCATCGGCGCCACCGTGATGCCGCACGCCATCTACCTTCACTCCGCGCTCACCAAGAACCGCATGCCGATGCGCAACGACTCCGAGCGCGGGCGCGTGCTGCGCTTCGAGCGTCTGGACATCGTGATCGCGCTCGCCTGCGCCGGGCTCGTCAACATGGCGATGCTCGCCGTCGCCGCCAAGCTGTTCCACTCCACCGGGCACACCGGCGTCGACTCGATCCAAGCCGCCTACCACGGCTTCGGCAACCAGGTCGGCGGCCTCGCCGCGCTCGCCTTCGCCGTCGCGCTGTTCGCCTCCGGCGCCTCCTCCTCCAGCGTCGGCACCTACGCCGGTCAGATCGTCATGAGCGGCTTTCTCAAAATCAACATCTCCGTGCTGCTGCGCCGCGCCGTGACGATGGTGCCCGCACTGATCGTGCTCGCCATCGGCGTCAACCCCACCGACGCGCTCGTGCTCAGCCAGGTCGTGCTGTCGTTCGGCATCCCGCTCGCGCTGATCCCGCTCGTGATGCTGACCATGCGCGCCGACGTCATGGGCGCGCACGTCAACAGGCGCACCACCACCGTCGTCGGGATCGCACTCGCCGCGCTGATCACCTCGCTCAACGTCTTCTTGATCTACCAGCAGATCTTCTGATCAGCGCACGCCGCCGGGTCGGCGCATGGTCGCGAGGTCAGCGTGAAGCCGGGGTGCGGATCGCGTAGTCGATCATGCCGCCCGAGCTGCGCCACAGCGCCAGCGCTCGATCGCTGTCGGGGTCGAACGCCAGCGTCGCTTCGCTGTTCGGCCCCGCCGGCGCCACCTGCTCGGGACCGCCGAAGATCGTCACGCCCGGGCGCGCGTCGATCCCGCGCGCAGCGACCAGCGCCTGGCTGTCGAGCTCGAGCGTGCCGTCCGCCGCGCGCTGCGGTTCGCCCCACAGCGCGGTCGCCTCGCCGTCCGGACCCGGCTGCAGGTCGCTCAGCAGTGAATCCGTGCCCGGCGCGCTGATCGTGCTGATCTTGCGCAGGCCGTTCAAATCGATCGCCGCCGTGCGCACCACCCAATGACCGTCCTGCGCCCCCGTCCACGCCAGCATCACGCTCTCGGAGCTGAGCCGCACCAGGCGCGGCGAGCTCGCCGGGTAGGGCAGGCCCGAGGGGTTCGCGAAACGCTCCAACAGCTGCGGCTTGCCGAAGCGCACGCCGCTTGCCGAGTAGTCCAGGTAGACGGCGGTGTGGCCCGCGCGTTCGTCCGCCCACGCCACCATCGCGCGGTTGTCGTCGCTGATCAGCGCGCTCACCCGGGGGGCCGGGTCGGCTGTCGCGAGCCGCTGCGTCGGCTGCGTGCGACCCGAGGCCGGAAGGTCGCGCGCGTACAGCGCCCCCGCCTGGCGCCAGATGAGGATCGCGTCCGTGCGGAAGTCAAGGCTCACCGTCGGCGCTTCGATCTCACCGCCCTTGCCCGCGACCGTGATCGTCGGCGAGAGCGCGTGGGCGAAGTAGCGCTCGATCCGCAGCTCGAGGCCGTCGTGGTCGAGGCCGCCCGCGATCGGCGAGGCGACCCCGACGTCGCCGAGGTAGGCCGTGAACAGGGTCCCCGTTCCCGTCGCCCCCGCCAGTGCCCCCAGCCGCGAGAACGGACCCGCCGCCGCGCCCTGCACCAGTTCGCCGCCTCCCTGCGAGCCGCCCGAGCCCGCGATCGCCAGCTGCCCGTGGGGCGCCGCCGCCACCGCCAACGGCGGGCGCAGTGCCAGCCTGCGACCGCCGTGCGCCAGCGCGTAGGCCGGCCTGCCCGGCGCGTCGTCCGCCCCGATCGTCGCGATCAGCGTGCCCGCGCCCTGCGGGCAGCTGCGCGCCGCGCTCCACACCACCGCGCCGCGACCCGTTCCGTGCGTTGGCTTGTCGCGCGGGAACACCGCTCGCGCGCCGGCGCTCGCCGCGCACGGGCTGAGCTTCGTCGGCTGCGACCAGGAGGCCGGGGCCGCCGTCGCTCGCGTTGCAGACAGGCAGCAGCCCAGCGCCGCGAGCGCCGGCGCTGCCAGGCCCACGCGTCTCAGCGCCGCCGAGCGCGCCGTTGCTGTTGCACGCGCCGAGGCGGCCGCGGTCGCAGCGGGGAGGGTCTGCATCGCGAGCGTTCGGGTTGCCGGACTAGGCCAGCGCCTCGCGCAGGAAGCTCACGGTCCGCTGCCACGAGAGCTGCGCCGCCTCCGCGTCATAGGTGCCGAGCCGGTCGATCTCGTTGAAGAACGCGTGCCCGGCGTCGTCGTAGTAGTGGAACGTGACGTCGACCCCCGCGTCGCTCAGCTCCGACTCCAGCGCCTTCGCGTCGTCGTGCGGGATGAATTCGTCCGCCGTGCCGAAGTGGCCCAGCACCGGCCCTTTCACGTCTGAGAAGTCCGGCTTGCCATGGGGCATCACGTAGTAGTAGGTGACCGCCGCCGTGATCCTCGGGCAGCTCGCCGCCGCCCACACCGACAGCCCGCCGCCCAGGCAGAAGCCGAGCGAGCCCACGCCCGAGCCCGTGGCGCCCTCCTGGGAGCCGAGGAAGTCCGCCGCGCCGCACATCTGCGGCTCGACCTTCTCCATCGACAGAGCCATCATCTTCTGTTCCGCCTCGCTCGGCTGCGTCGTCGTCTCGCCGCCGTACAGGTCGGGCGCCAGCGCGAAGAAGCCCTCCTTCGCGAGGCGGTCGCAGACCGAGCGGATGTGCTCTTCCACGCCCCACCACTCCTGCAGCACCACCGTCGCCGGGCCGCTCCCACCCGCGGGCGTCGCCAGGTAGCCGGTCGCCGTGCCGGCGCTTGTCGGGAACTCGATCTCGGGCATGTTCTTGGCTCCTTGAGGTGTCTCGTGCTGGACCTGGTCGTGTTGCGAGCGCCCAGATGCCCGGCGAGGGCCTGCTCGCCGCGTCCTCTCGCTCTCGGCCAATCCTCGCATGCCGGAGCGCCCGGGGCGCCGCAGCTCACGGCGCTTCGACCCTCCGGGGCCGCACCGGCGACCCGCTACCCTTGTAACTATGATCACACAGGCAGAACGCGCGGCGGAGAACCGCCGGACGAAGCTCGAGGAGATCAAGCGGCAGGTCGAGGAAGGCACCTTGACCATTCGCAAACTCACCGCCAAGGAGCGCAAGCAGTTCCCTCCGCGTCCGCCCAAGGCTCCCGCCAAGGGCGCCCGCAGGTGACGCGCTTCTTCCTTGCGGGCACCAACAAGGACAGCGATGCCGAGGTCGAGGCCGCCTATCTGGCCCTGCGCTCGCGTTCGCAGATCGCCGTCGGCTGCGCGGCCAAGCCGAGACGGATCTTCAGGCTCGCCTGCCGTCACGATGGCAGCGACTGCGAGATCGAGGTGGGGCGCCCGCTGCCGAACGGGCACGACCTCGTCGTCGCGATCCTCGACCACGGGCGTGACGAGCCCTACGCCGTACACACGCGCGACGGAGTGCGGGACCCGACCCGGGTCGCGCGGCCCGTCTACGACGTAACTGACTTCTCCTAGCCCGCCGGCGCCGGCGCCAGCGCCGCTACCAACGCCAGCAGGTCCTTCATGCCGCGCTCGATCCCCGCTGTCAGCACCTCGATGTCGGGCGCTCCGTCGTAGTCGCCCGTCACGCCGAAGTACAGCCCGCCGTCGTAGGAGAAGATCGCGACCACGATCCGGATCGAGCCGACGACCGGCACGAACGGAAAGGACTCGACCATCTTGCGTCCCAACGTCTGCACCGGCTGCTGCGGGCCGGGCACGTTCGTCGTCGCGGTGTGCATGTTCAGGCGCGGTGAGACCGTCACCAGGCGGCTGCCCAGCGCGAGCAGCAGCGGCGGTGCGAAGCCCGACAGCGAGGTCAGCACGTCGCCTGCGACGGCCTGCTTTGACTGCTTGACCCCGTCCATCTCCGCGCGGATCCGCTCGAGGCGCTCGGCGGGCCGGTCGAGGCCGACCGGCAGGCCCGCGAACACGGCCGACACGCGGTTGTTGTAGACGCCGCGCTCGCCACGACTGCGCACCGAGACCGGCACCATCGTGCGAATCACGCGATCCTCCGTGAGCTGCTCGCCGCGCGAGTCGAGCAGCTCACGAAAGCCGTTCGTGATCACGGTCAGCACGACGTCGTTGACCGTGCCGCCGAGCGTCGCGCGCACGGTCTTCACGTCGCTCAGGCGTACCGTCGCCCAGCTCCAGCGCCGGTGCGGGCCGATCGGCCCGGTCAACGACGAGGCCCCGACCGGACGCAGGCTCGGGCTTGCCGCCAGTGCCGCGCGGCTCACCTCCGCGACCGTACGCACCGTTTCGCGCGGCGCCCGCAGCGCCCGCTTGAGCGTTTCGAGCTGACCCGCCGGGCTGGCCCGGCGCACGAGCGTGCGCGCGAGCACGTCCACGCCCGAGGGCTCCGGCGGCGGCGACCAGCGCGGCCCCGGGTCGAGCGCCGCCGCGCTCGCGTCGACGGTCTCATCCGAGAACATCACCGACATCAGGTCGGTCGCCGCGACGCCGTCGACCATGCAGTGGTGCACCTTCGAGAGCAGCGCCCAGCGCCCGCCGGTCATGCCCTCCACCGTCCACAGCTCCCACAACGGCTTGTTGCGGTCCAGGTGCTGGGAGAACACGCGCGCCGCCATCTGGCGTAGCTGGGAGTCCTCGCCCGGGGCGGGGATCGCCGTGCGGCGCAGGTGGTAGTCGATGCTGAAGTGCGGGTCCGCCACCCAGATCGGCGGCCCCGCCGCGAGTGGCACGAAGCGGACCTTCTGGCGGTAGCGCGGCACCAGCCCGAGCTTGCCCGCGACCATCGCACGCAGATCCTCGAACGGCGGCGGCGGTCCCTCGAAGATGCTCACCGCGCCGATGTGCATCGGCGTCTTGTCGTTCTCGATGTGCAGGAACGACGAGTCCATCGGGCTCATCCATTCCATGCGGCTATTGCCTCTGCGCGTCCAAGGCGACGCTCATCCGCTCGCCCGCATTGCGCGTCACGACTCGGCTTCGGCTGCCTCGAGCGCGCGATCTAGAGCCCGATAGACATTGACGTTCACCGACATGCCGCAGTGGCTCGAGTCGACGCTCACCGGCTCGGCGTGGGGGTCCACGCAGGCCTGCCAGTCGACGATCCCGTCGCTGTGGGAGTAGATCGCCGTTGCCTGGACGCCGCGCGGCAGCGCCGCCGCCAGCTCCTCGCGGAAGTCCGCGCAGCAGGCGCCGTCCTTGCACTGCGTCGAGAGCACGCCCGGCACGCCGAGGTCGCCGAGCGTCGCCACCAGGCGTGCCGCGCGGAGCACGTGGGGCGAGACCGCCAGTCCGTCCCTCACCGGCGAGCCCAACATCGCCAGACCCAGCACCGCCTCCGGGCAGCGCACCGCCAGCGAGCGGGCCAGCGTGCCGCCGCGGCTCTGCCCGATCAGGAACACGCGCCGCTCGGTCTCGGAGGAGAGCGCCTGCAGCTGCTCGCCGAGCCGGTTCACCAGCGTGTCCGCGCAGCCTACGTTCGCGCGGATGCCGCTCATGTGGACGCGGTGCCCGCGGCGCAAAAGCCAGCGCCGCAGCACCCGCAGCGAGGAGTCGCCCGCCATGAATCCCGGGATCAGCAGCACCGGTGGCGCGTCCTCGTGCCGCTGCACCGAGCGGAACTCGCTGCTCGCGAGCAGCCTCGTCAACTCGCCGCCGTAGCGAGCCTCGTTCCACAGTGGCACCGCGGGCGACTGCCTGACAGTCCCCTCGTCCCACTTCACTCCGGCCCGACCCTCCATGACCACATAGAGTACGCCTCTGTGGATGTTTCTGGAAGACATGTGGTCGTTACCGGCGGCGGTGGGGGGATCGGCGGCGCGCTGGCGCGGCGCCTCTCCCAAGAGGGCGCGCGGGCCGTCGTCGTCGCCGATCGCGACCTCGAGCGTGCGCAGGCTGTAGCGAGCGAGATCGGCGGGCTCGCCGTCGAGTTCGACGCCGCGCAGGAGAGCGGCGTCCAGTCGCTGATCGAGCAGGCCCGGCAGGCCAACGGTCAAATCGACATCTTCATCTCAAACGCCGGCGTGCCCGGCGGCCTCGGCGGACCGCCCGAGACCACCGATCAGACCTGGGAGGAAGCCTGGCGCGTCAACGTGATGGCCCACGTCTGGGCCTCGCGCCACCTGCTGCCCGCGATGCTCGAGCGCGGCGAGGGCTATCTGATCAACACAGCCTCCGCCGCCGGGCTGCTCACGCAGGTCTCCTCCGTCGGCTACAGCGTCACCAAGCACGCCGCCGTCGCGCTCGCCGAGTGGATGGCGATCGAGTACGGCGACGCCGGGATCCGCATCTCCTGCATCTGCCCTCAGGGCGTGCGCACCCCGATGCTCGAACTCGCCATGGACGAGCCCGCGGGCGCCGCTGCGCTGGAAGCCGGCGGGCTGATCGAACCCGAGGACGTCGCCGACGCCGTCGTCGCCGGGATCGCCGACGAGCGCCTGCTGATCCTGCCGCACGAGGAGGTCGCCGGCTTCCTCGCGCTCAAGGGCAGCGACCCGCCCCGCTGGATCGCCGGGATGCGTCGGCTCGTGCGCAACGCGCGCGCCGGCAGTGCCTGACTCACCGGCGTGACTGGATGCCGGCCGGGCGCTGAGCGTTGACCTGCTGCGCGTCGGCGGAGCGATGGGCCGCGCGCGGCGAGCGCGAGGCTGAACGCTAAGCGCTGAGCGCGACGGCGATGACCGGCGCACGCGTCGGCGCCTGGCTGCCGCCGAGCGGCTCGCTGGTCACGAGCACCTGCTTGACGCCGTGCAGGCTGCCGGGGATGTCGACCGCGCCGGCGCCGCTCGAGCTGACGCCGAACAGCGCATCGGTCGGGCGGGGGACGCCGCTGCGAACCACCCAAACCTCGTAGATCCGCCCCGCTCCGGGTTGGGGCATGCGCGAGAGCAGCAGCTCCGCGCGCCCGTCGCGCTGGTGCAGGGCAACCTCGGCTCCTCGGGCCGCGCCCGTCGCCTGGCCGGTGATCACGCGCTCGCTCGTCGTCGAGGAGCCTCCGGACAGCAGGATCACCACGACCGCGGCAACCGCGGCCGCGAACGCCGTCGCTCCGGCGAGCGCAAAGCGTGGCATCTGCCGGCGCCGCGCGGATCGCTGCGGGCGGTCGGCCTCGTGGCCCGCGGCGCTCAGCACCTCGGCCTGCGAGCGGACCGAGGCCAGCACGCGCTCGCGCAGCGCCGCAGGCGCGTGCACCGGCGGCGCGCTGCCCGCCAGCTCGTCGACCACCGACTGCAGCTCCGCGACCTCCAATCGACACAACGCACAGTCGGCCAGGTGCTCGCGGTAGCTGCGCAGCTCGTTCTCCTCCAGCGCGCCGAGCACGTACGGCGCGGCGTCCAGGAGCTGCGGACAGTCCTTGTCGTGCTCAAAGGGGTTCATGCTCCAAGTGCCTCCCGTCCTTGGAGCCGGCTGCGCAGCTTCTGCAGGCCGAGGCGCATGCGTCCCTTGACCGTGCCGACCGGCGTGCCCAGCATCGAGGCGATCTCCACGTGCGTGAAGCCGCCGAAGTAGGCGAGCTCGATGACTCGGCGCTGGTCGGCAGGCAGCTCGCCCAGCGCGTTGCGGATCTCCTGCGAGGTCGCGTTGTCGATCGCCTGCGCGTCGGTCCGCTCCGGCGCCTCGAGCGTCTCCTCGATGCCCTCGTCGCTGGCGCGTCGGCGATCGTGCGTGGCGCTGCGGCGCAGCGCGTCGATCGAACGGTTGTGCACGATGCCCAGCGCCCAGGTGCGCACGCTGCCGCGGGCACGGTCATAGCGCGTGCCGCTGCGCCACAGTGCCAGGAACGCCTCCTGGGCGACGTCCTCGGCGACCGTTCGCCGACCGCAGATCCGATAAGCAAGAGAGAAGGCCGCGTCGGCGTGTCGCTCGAGGATCACCTCGAACGCCTCGGCGTCATTACGTGCGACCAACTCCATCAGCTCCTCGTCCGCAAGCCTTCTCAGCTTTTCCTGTGAATTGACGCTCGATCTGCGCAATCGGGGCATTGGTCCACTCTACGCGGCCACTCCCCGGACGGATCACTCAAGAGAAAATCGCGAACTGATCCACACACCGGCCGGCCCGCGTACAGGGATGTCAATGGCCGAGCCAGGGGCCGACTCGCAGGTGGGAGTCAGCCCTGAAGCGGGAGTCGCCGCCACTCATATGAGGAGTGACTCCATCGCAGCGTGGACCTTCCCGCTCCGGCGCATGTCCACGCCGCCGGCTGTCGATTCGCAACCCCCGGAAGGAGCAGTTCATGACATTCCAGATCAATCTCGACGAGGTCGACACCGACGGTGCTGTACGCGAAGCGGCCGAGCAGGCTTCAGGTGACACGCGCCTGAGCTTCCTCAAGAAGGCCGGCGTCGCCGGAGGCGTCGCGATGAGCGGTGGCGCGGTTCTCTCCGCGCTTGCGCCAAGCGCGCTCGCCGCGGCACAGCCGGGTCGCCCGCCCGCCAAATTTGGCAAGGGTGACATCGGCGTGCTCAACTACGCGCTCACACTCGAGTACCTCGAGGCGGCTTTCTACAACGGCGCGACCGCAGCGAAACTCCCGCTAAGCGCCCAGGGTGCCGTGTTCCTCGAAACCGTCACCAAGGATGAGAACGAACACGTGAAGTTCCTCAAGAAGGCGCTCGGCAAGAAGGCCGCCGCCGAACCGAAGTTCGACTTCAAAGGCGCCAACACGAGCGTGGAAACGTTCATGGCGACCGCCGAAGTGCTGGAGAATACCGGCGTCCACGCCTACTCCGGGCAGGCGCTGAACATCAAGAACCCGGCCTACGTCAAGGCCGCCCTCTCGATCCTCACGATCGAGGCGCGTCACGCCGGCGTGATCGGCCTGCTCAACGGGTCGAAAGGCATGATCACGCCGAACGGCGCGTTCGACACGCCGCTGACTGCGGCGAAGGTGTTGGCGGCGGTCAAGTCGACCGGTTTCATCACCGGCTGACCTTCACCTCGGGCCAGGGTGAGCGCAGTTCACCCGGTGTGTGGTGATCCACACACCGGGTGGTCGCGTACAGAGGTGAAAGTCGGAACCAGTACGGGCGAGCGTAAGCAATTCAGCCGTCGCCCGCTCGCAAGTGGCAAGTCCCGTAGGGGCCTGCCTTCATTCACCAAACGGAGGTGTCACGAGATGCCCAGTCCTGCCGAAGGCGAGAAGCCCGGTGACGGCGCGGTCACCCAGCCGGCCGGAATCGTCGAGCGGCTTGTGCGCGACGACGTCGACCGCAAGCGCTTCCTGAAGATGGCCGGCAGCGCCGGCGCCGCGAGCTTCGGGGCGTTCGTGCTCGCTGCCTGTGGAAGCAGCAGTAGCAGCAGCAAGAGCACCGCATCGAGTACGTCCACCGCGACGACCGCGACGACGTCCTCGAGTGCCACGGGCGACATCGCGATCCTCAACTATGCGCTGACGCTCGAGTACCTCGAGACTCAGTTCTACGCCAAAGTGGGCGAAGCCGGTCTGTTCAAAGGCAAGGTCGCCGCGCTGCTGAAGAAGTTCGGCTCCGAGGAGGCGTCGCACGTCGCGGCACTGAAAGGCGCTGTCACGAAAATGGGCGGGATGCCCGCGGCCGAACCGAACGGCAAATTCCCGATCGAAAGCGCAACGCAGGTGGCAGAACTCGCCTACACCGTGGAGAACCTCGGTGCGGCGGCATACCTCGGTCAGGCCGCGAAGATCCAGAGCCCCGACGTGCTCGCCGCGGCGCTCGCGATTCACTCGGTCGAGGCACGTCACGCGGCGACGCTCGGCACGCTCGTCAAGAAGTCGGTCACCCCGCAGGGCGCATTCGCCACGCCGGCTGACATGTCCTCGGTTCTGGCAGCGGTCAAGCCGTTCCTGTCCTAACCGTTCACCACAGGCACGAAAGGAACGAAATCGAGATGACATCTCAAGAGATCGCCAATCCCGAGCTTGCAGGCTGCGAGGTGCACGGCATGACGCGTGCCGCCTTCGTCCTGCGCGGGGCGCTCGCGGCCGGCGCCGTTTACGGCACCGCGTCCGTCGGCCCGTTCGTCTCGCAGGCGCTCGCGGCTTCCAGCGAAGGCGGCGGGGACGTGGAAATCCTCAACTTCGCGCTCACGCTCGAGTACCTCGAGGCGGACTTCTACAACGTCAAGGGCAAGCAGGTCGCGCTCAGCGGCGAAGCGAAGAAGTACGCCACGGAGTTCGGGGCCGAGGAGGCGGAGCACGTCTCCGCGCTGACGGCCGCGATCAAGCAGCTCGGTGGCAAGCCTGTCGCAAAGCCGGCATTCGTGTTCCCGGGTTCGAGTGAAAAGTCATTCCTCGCGCTGGCCTCGGTGCTCGAGAACACGGGCGTCGGCGCCTACAACGGCGCGGGGCCCTCGCTGAAGAGCAAGCAGGTCCTGGCCTCGGCCGGGAGCATCGTTCAGATCGAGGCTCGCCATGCCGCCGCGATCGATTTGCTGATCGGCAGGAGCCCCACGCCAAACGGCGGCTTCGACGTGCCGCTGTCCAAGGCACAGGTGCTCGCCAAGGCCGGTCCGCTGATCAAGAAGACCTGACCGGAGGATGCAGCGGGCGGTGCCGAGCGTGTGATCCGCGCCCGGCACCGCCCGCGTAGTTCATACACACACCCGTTTCGGGTGAAAACCAAAACTTGGGAGTGAACCTCACATGGGCCTCGACAATCCGCTTCACATCGCCTTCCTACTGATCCTGCTGCTGCTCGTCTTCGGCGCCAAGCGCCTACCCGAGATGGGCCGCTCGCTCGGCAGCGGCATGCGCGGGTTCAAGGACTCGCTCAGCGGCGAGCACGAGCACGACCACTCGCCGGTCGCCGTAGTCGCCCCGCCCGCCGAGACCGCGGCCGCCACGCCGCCGGCTGCTGCAGTCGGTGAGGCGCAGACGCCTGCGACGGCTCGGGTCCGCGAGCGCGTCCCGGTCGCTTAGCGCGACCGGTTCGCGGCGAGAGCACGAAAGCAGCTTCGAGATGGCCGTTGCCGCAGCCCGCCTTGGGCACGAGGACCGACTCAGCGTCGTCGATCACCTGACCGAGCTGCGCGGCCGTCTGATCGTCTCGCTGGCCGCGCTCGCCGTGGCGTTCGGGTTCTGCATGTGGCAGAACCACGCGCTGCTGCACCTGATCAACAAGCCGCTCTCGACGCAGACGCAGAAGCAGGTCAAGAAAGGCAACGGTCCGCTGGGCGCCACCTACACCGTGCAGCAGAGCGCGCGCAGCGTCGCGACCCAGTTGCAGAACGTCACCGGGGCGCTCGAGCGCCCCGGCAGCGGCGTCTCGAAGGGGACCCGCGAAGCTCTTGCGGGCGTGAGCCCGCAGTTGCACAGGGACATCGCGCGCCTGTCGAAGGCGCCCGAGGGCAACAAGCCAGTGACGCTCGGCATCGGCGAGCCGTTCACGACGACCGTCGGCATCGCGCTGATCTTCGCGTTCATCCTCGCGCTGCCGATCGTCCTGTTTCAGCTTTACGGCTTCCTGCTGCCCGCGTTCAGCCCGACCCAGCAGAAGGTGGCGAACTCGCTCGTGATGTCGATCCCGCTGCTGTTCGTCGCGGGCGTCGCGTTCGGCTACTTCGTCGTGCTGCCCGCCGCCGTGCGCTTCTTCCAGAACTTCAACAGCGGCGAGTTCAACGTGCTCGTGCAGGCAAGTCAGTACTACCACTTCGCCGCCGTGACGCTGCTCGCGATGGGCCTCGTGTTCCAGATCCCCGTCGCGATCCTGGCGGCGACCCGCGCGCAGATCGTGACCCCGACCCAGCTTCGCCACAACCGCCGCTACGCGGTCCTGGCCTGCGGCGCCGTCGCCGCCTTCCTGCCGGGCGACGCGGTTACGTTGCTGCTGGAGACCGTGCCGCTGTACCTGCTGTTCGAGCTCAGCCTGCTGCTCGCGAGCATCGCCGAGCGTCGCGAGCGCCGCCGAGCGCGCGCGACCGACGAGCACTCGTTGTGATCCGGATCGCGCGTTGACGCGAACATAAGGGGAGGGGACTCAAGACGGCGAGCAGACGCGGAGGACAGTGCCAAGCCAGACGGTGCCCGCACGCAAGCCAACCAGCGCAGACCTTCCAACCCGCTTGCTAGCGCGGGAGCGAGAGCGCGTGCGCCTTGGCGGGGTCGATCCTGCCGTCGAGCAGATCGACGTAGGCGCGCTGCAACGGGTCCGGCCCCTCGCCGCGGATCACCTCGATCCAACTCGCGCACCACTCGACGTACGGTCGCCAGGCCTCGGCCAAGCGCTGCTCGAACCCGTCGCGGCCCCATTCCTTGGTGCGCTTGGCGACGCGGTCGGGCGCGAAGAAGAACGTCGGGCGAGGACCCGGCAGTGAATCCGGCACGGCGCCCATGCGGTCGTGATGCGTCGCCCCGACGACCGCCGAGTGGGTCAGCTCAGCGCCGAAGTGTCCATGCACCTGGCTACGCACCTGCGCATCGCCAGCCATGTCGACGTACACCGACGGAGTATCGGCGAGTGATTCGATCTCCTCGTAGGTGAGCACCCGGTCATAGACCCCGAGCGAGGCCGTGAACTCGAGGCTGCGCGCCGAGGTAAGGCCGATCACCTCGACTCCCGCGCGTCGCGAGAGCAGGAACGCAAGGCCGCTCGCGGTCTTGCTCGAAGCGCTGGAGAGAATTGCGCCGGAGGCGCCGAACATCGAGGCTTCGGCCAGGAAGTCATCGATCAGATATGAGGTGAAGAACAGCGGGCGCAGCAGCATCTGCAGATCCTCTGTGTGCGGCTCGTAGATCGGGTCGGCATCCACCCGCGCGTAGGCGTTGTACGCCGCGGGCAGCTCTGCGCGATGGGGGGAGGCGTCGAGGAAGCCGCGCTCGTCCACGCGCGCCGGACTCAGGACCAGCTCGCTCGACGGTGGCAGGTAGCCGTATACGCGCGTGCCCGGCGAGAGCTGCTCGACCTCGCTCTGCATGACCTCGGCAAAGCCCCACACCGGCATCCGCCCCCAGCCCGGCTCGGCCGCCGGGAAGAAGCTCCAGTAGGACATGCCCTCCCCGAACATCGCGTAGGTGATGTTGTTCGCGCTCAGGCCAAAGCGGTCCACGCGCAGCAGCGCCTGACCCGGCCCGACCTCCGGCGCGGGCGCGTCCTGGAAGCGGCAGCGGTGCAGGTCGTCCTTTGCGATCAGGAAGTCCACGCGCGCAAGCCTACGCCGCCAGCCGCTCGAGCGTGCGGGTTTCACGCGGCAGCAGGCCGAATGCCAGCGCGATCGCCGCCAGCACCGAGCCCCCGAGCAGCACCTCGACCGCGCCCAGGGCGCCGGCCAGCGGTCCCGCGAGCACGTAGCCCAGCGGCAGCAGTCCCAGCGAGACCATCCAGTCGTAGGAGCTCACACGCGAGAGCTTGTCCGGCGGGATGCGCTCCGCCAGCGCGGTCGTCCACCAGACGTCGAACAGCGCGATCCCCGCGCCGCCGAGCAGCATCGCCGGCGCCACGACGTACAGCGTCACGCCCGCCGCGTACAGCACCGCTACGCTCGGCCACAGCAGGATCGCGAGCATCGCCGCGCGCATCGGAAAGCGCGGCCGCCAGCCGATTCCCAGCAGCGAGCCCACGATCGTGCCGATTCCGAGCACCGCCGAGAGCAGGCCGTAGACGCCGACGTGGCCGTACTGCGCGCGCGCCACCACCGGGCCGAGCACGAACCACGGCGCAAGGCCCGTGAACAGGGCCGCGCAGAAGGACGCCAGCGTCACCCAGACCCAGCTGCGCGAGCGCACCTCACGGAACCCCTCGCGTATCTCGGTCCACACGCCGACCCGCTCTGTGGATCCGGCCAACGAGTCCTCGGGCACGGCTCGGCGACGCGGGCGCACGCGCGAGAGCAGCGAGGCGCTCAGCAGGAAGGTCGCGGCGTCGAGCGCGAAGGCCCAGCCCGCGCCCAAGCCGAGCACGAGCGCCGTCGCCAGCGCCGGACCCGCGAACTCGCCGATGTTGTTCGACAGCGCGCTGAGGCCCTGCGCCTCCTGGATCTCGGCCTCCGGGATCGTCTGCGGCAAGAGCCCGTTCGCCGCCGGGCGGAAGAACGCCTCGGCCGTGCCGAACAGCGCCTCGATCAGGATCAGCTGCCAGATGCGCACGGCTCCCGTGAAGATCAACGCCGCCAGCGTCGCGTGCAGCGTGAAGCGCACCAGGTCCGTCGTCACCATCACGCGGTGGCGCGGCAGCCGGTCCGCCCACACGCCGCCCAGCAGCAGGAAGGCCACCAGCGGCAGGCTCGCCGCCGCCAGCACGAGCCCGAGGTCGGTCGCGTCGCCCGTCAGTTCGATCACGAACAGCGCCAGCGCTACGATCACGATGCAGTCGCCGATTACGCTCGCCGTCTGTGCCAGCCACAGGTAGCGGAAGTCGCGGTGGCGCAGCACGCGCAGTTGCTGGGTGAGACTGCTCATCCACCCAGCTTGACGCAGGTGAGTCGGACCAAGCCTGGTAGCAACTCGCTACCATATTGGGATGAGCAAGCAGATCGCGGTGCGTCTCCCGGACGAGCTGGTCGAGTTCGTGGATCGGGCCGTCGCCGCCGGCGAGGCGCGGA
The DNA here is from genome assembly GCA_036267655.1 of Solirubrobacteraceae bacterium. GTDB lineage: Bacteria > Actinomycetota > Thermoleophilia > Solirubrobacterales > Solirubrobacteraceae > Palsa-744. The sequence goes on along the minus strand of DATAVP010000015.1, from coordinate 76,938 downwards.
GTCGTGCCTCTGTCGTCACGCGAGCACTCGAACGCGAGCACCGACGCGCGATCGCCGAAGAAGATGCAGAGATCCTGGCGCGCACCGGACCCGACCCTGAGCTTGCCGGGATCGCCGAGCACGCCGCGGGCGTGCCCTCTGTGCTTGCGTGATGCGTCCCATCCACGTTGCGCAGCTCGACAAGGCGCGACCGGTGCTCGTTCTCACCCGTGAGCTCGTGCGCCCGCACCTGAGGACCGTCACGGTCGCACCGATCACGACCACGATTCGGGGACTTTCAACCGAGGTGCACGTCGACAGGACCAATGGGCTCTCCGGACCGTCGGTCGTGAGCTGCGACAACGTCACCACGATCCCAGCCACGGCCTTGAGGGATCAGATCGGCGTGCTGCTCGACGATCAGGAGTCGCAGCTCAGTCGGGCGATTCGAGCCGCGTTCGATCTCGACTGAGGCGCACGTGCAGTCGGACCGGTCCCGCCGGTCCGGACGAACTAAGAGCTAGCGCTCTCCGTCGTAATAGTCGACCTTGCCGTCCGCGCGGCGCAGCATCAGCTTGTCGGCGTCGTTGCCGGGCCAGACCCCGATCTTGTCGCTGTCCGGATAGACCGTGACCGCGGGCTCGTGCGCGCTCGAGAACATCACCACGCGCGCGGCGCGCTCGCTTGCGTTGCCGACCTTGTGTGCGCCGGTCGGACCCTTCGCGAAACGCACCAGATCGCCACGCGCGAGCTGCTCCTCGCCCTCGGGCGTCCGCAGTGTCACCTCGCCCTCCAGTACGAGCAGCCACTCCTCCTCGTACTCGTAGTGATAGGGGCAGATGCTCTCGCCGGGTGGCAGCACGAACGCCTTGACCGCGAGATCCTCGCCGCCCGCCTGCTTGCCGACCGGCGCGTAGCCCGCGCGGTAGCCCTCGGGGTCGGTCTGGTCGTACTCCAACTCCTCCGTGAAGACGTTCGCGCGCTTCATCGCCCGATCATGGCACGCGCTTGCGTCGCTCGCGTCCGTGCAGGACCGTGTAGGCGAGCGCCAACAGGCCCACCGCCAGCAGCACACGGCCCAGCACGGTGCTGACCTCCGCCCAGGCCGCACCCGCCAGCAGTCCGACGAGGATGAAGGCCAGCGCCCAGACCGCGCAGCCCAGCGTCGTGAGGGCGACGAAGCTTCCCAGCGGCACTCGGCGCGCGCCCGCGGGCAGCGACACGAACGTGCGCGCCAGCGGCATCAACCGCGCGCTCAGCACCGCGCGCGTGCCGTGGCGGTCGATCAGGCCCTCCCAGCGCCCGAGCACCGCGCCGACGACGGGCACGCCCGCGAGCAGCCCGCTCGCCCCGAGCCCATACGCCAGCAGCGAGCCGACCAGGTTTCCGGCGGTCGCGGCCAGCAGTGCCAGCGGAAAGCTCATCCAGCCCTGGTGCACCGCCACGCCCGAGAAGATCAGCGTGACCTCGCTGGGGATCGGGATGCAGGCGCTCTCCGGCACCATCAGCAGGAAGACGCCCAGCGCGCCGAAGTTCTCGATCAGGCTCGTCACGCGTGACGATTACCCACTTCGGGGCCGTCCCTAGCGAGCGTGGGCTCGGCCGCGGGCCGGCCGGCGGACCGCGCCGGGCTAACCGCAGCCGGTGATGCCGCCGTCGAGCGGGATCTCCGTGCCGGTGAGGTAGGCGCCCGCGCGCGAGGCGAGCATCAGCGTCAGTCCGGCGACGTCGTCCTGGCGTCCGATCCGCCCGAGCGGCACCTGCGTTTCGAGCTGCTCGCGCTGCTCGGGGTCGTCGAGCACGAACGCCAGCATCTTGCTTTCGAACGGCCCCGGTGCGATCGCGTTGACGGTGATCTGCTCGGGCGCCAGCCGCTGGGCGAGGTGGCGCGTGAGCATGTGCACGCCCGCCTTGCTCGCGCTGTAGCTGTAGTTCTCGAACCACGGCACCCGCAGCGCGTCGATCGACCCGATGTTGATCACGCGCGCCGGCGGCCTTGCCGCGGCGGCGGCGCGCAGCGCGGGCAGCAGCGCGACCGTCAGGTTGAAGACGCCCGCGACGTTCGTGTGCCAGGTCCGGTCCCAGGCGCTCGGCGGGAACTCCTCCAGCGGCGCGCCCCAGTTCGCGCCTGCGTTATTGACCAGGATGTCGAGCTCTCCGAAGCGCTCGCGCGTCGCGCCGGCGAGCTCGTTCACGCTCTCGGGCTCGGAGACGTCGGCTGGGATCGCCACGCAATCGCCCAGCTCGGCGAGCTCACGGGCGGCGGCTTCGAGGTCTGCCTGCTTGCGCGAGGAGACGATCACGCGCGCCCCCGCCTGCAAGAGGCCGCGCGCGATCATCAGCCCGATCCCGCGCGAGCCGCCGGTCACGAGCGCGGTCTTGCCCGAGACGTCGAACAGGTCCTCGGTGTAGGCGCTCATCGGCGAGGGCTCATCGGCGCTTGGAGCTCATCGCTGGCCGCGCGCGCACCCTGCTCAGTCCGCGAACTCGGCCGGGCGCTTCTCCAGGAAGGCCGCGACCGCCTCGGGACCCGCGCCGCCGAAGGTCGCCATGATCTGCTGGCGGTCCTCATACTCGATCGCCGCCTGCTCGGAGGGGATCTCGAGCGCGGCCCAGATGCCCTGCTTGGTCAGGCGTACGGCCCACGGCGCCAGCGCCGCGATCTGCTCGGCCGCTTCGAGCGCCCGCCCCATCAGCTCGGGCTGCTCGACCACGTCGGCCACCAGCCCGATGCGCAGCGCCTCCTCGGCGCCGAAGCGCCGACCGGTGAGCATCAGCTCGTGCGAGCGCGCCGCGCCGATCAGCCGCGGCAGCAGCCAGCTCGTGCCCATGTCGCAGTTCGAGACGCCGATGTTGATGAAGGCCGCGCGGAAGATCGCCTCGCGGGCCGCGTAGCGGATGTCGCAGGCCAGCGCCAGCGCCAGGCCGAAGCCCGCCGCGGGCCCGTTCACCGCCGCGATCACAGGCTGCGGCAGCGCGCGCAGGCCGCGGATCAGCGTCGACATGTGCTGCTGGTTGCCGAGCCGGTCGCGGGCCACGTCGCTGCCGTCGTTGCCCGGCGCATCGCCGTAGCCGTGCAGGTTCAGCCCCGCGCAGAAGCCGCGGCCCGCCCCGGTCATCACGACCGCGCGGCACGAGCGGTCGTCGCCGACGCCGCGAAGCCCCTGGTGCAGCTCCTCGCACAGCTCCGCCGTCATCGTGTTCAGCTCATCGGGGCGGTTCAGCGTCAGCAGCCTCACATGCGGCGCGGGCTCCTCGATCAGCAGCAGCGGTGCCATCTCGGCGCATCCTATGCCGAGGCCGTCGCGGCCCGCTGCTCGCTGCGCGCGGGGGTTGGACCCGCGCACAAAACCGACACTGCTCCGGCGTCGCGGTCTGGGCCGGGTCGCTCGCCTCGCGATCATACGAGTGTGTGAGACTGGCGCGCGTGCCAGCAGCCGGGGCCAGCGCCGAGCAGTCAGACGAGCGGCCAGAGAGCCGGCGCGCCGCGCGCGCGGCGCCGCGTGTTGCGGTCGTGGGCCACGTCGAGTGGGTCCAGTTCGCGCGCGTGCCCGAGGTCCCGCGCGCGGGGGAGGTCGTGCACGCGCGCGAGGGCTTCGAGGAGCCCGCGGGCGGCGGCTCGGTCGCCGCGGTGCAGCTCGCCCGGCTGGCGGGCACGGCGCTGTTCATCACCGCACTCGGCAGCGACGAAGCGGGACAGCGCTCGCGGGCTCGCCTGGAGCACTTCGGCGTGAACGTCCACGCCGCCTCGCGCAGCGAGCCCACGCGCCGAGCCGTGACGCTCGTGGACGATCGCCGCGAGCGCACGATCACCACATTCGGCGCGCGGCCCGAGCCGCTTGGGCGCGACGTCGACCTGTCCTGGGGCGAGCTCGCACAGATCGACGCGGTCTACTTCACGGCAGGCGACCTCGACGCGCTGCACGCCGCCCGCGCCGCACGCGTGCTCGTCGCGAACCCGCGCGCGCTCGGCGCGCTCGGGCACGGCGTCAGGCTCGACGCGCTGGTGCTCAGCGCAAACGACGAGGTCGAGCGGCGCGCCGCGGAGCGAGCCGAGGGCGAGGCGGAGCTGACCGTGCTGACCGAGGGCGCGCACGGCGGCTCCTATACGACCCGCGACGGCGAGACGGGGCGCTTCCGGGAGGCGCCGCCGCCCGGCGATCCGGTGGACTCCTACGGCTGCGGCGACTCCTTCGCCGCCGGGCTCACCTACGGCCTCGGCGCCGGGATGAGCGTGCCCGACGCGCTCGCGCTCGCCGCCCGCTGCGGGGCGGTCTGCCTGACGGGGCGCGGTCCCTACGAGCGCCAGCTCACCGGCCCGATCGCCTAGCGCCTCACACCGACGGCAGCTTCTGCACCAGCGACAGCGCCGGTGCGAACAGGTCGCCGCGCTCGGCGATCCGCTCGAGCACCGTGCCCGCCTCGAAGCGCAGCGCCTCGGGGTCGCCGCCGTCGAGCGCCGCCCGTACCTCGTCCCATTCCAGCGGCGTCGAGACCGTGGGCCGTTCGTTCGCGCGCAATGAGTAGACGCACACCGTCGTCTTGCGCCGGTCGTTCTGGCTCCAGTCGATCAGCACCTTGCCGGGGCGCTCGGTCTTCGTCATGCGCGAGACCACCAGCTCGGGTTCAGCCTCCTCGAGCAGCTCGGCCACCGTTTTCGCGAACGGCTTCGTATGCTCGAAGGAGATCTCCGGGTCGTTCAAGGGCACGTACAGCTGCAGCCCCTTTTTACCCGAGGTCTTGATCAGGCTCTGCAGGCCCAGGTTCTCGAACATGCCTCGCAGCGTCAGCGCCAGGTGGCAGCACTCGATCGCGGTCGCGGGCGCGCCCGGGTCGAGGTCGAACACCAGCGCGGTCGGGCGCTCGTTGAACGTGGCGCGCTGCAGCGGCACGTGAAGTTCGAGCGCCGCCAGGTTCGCGAGCCACACGAGCGTGGCGTGGTCGTCGGCGAGCAGGTAGTCGATCGGTTTCTCGCGCGTGGGAAGCGTCACCGTGCGCACCCACTCCGGTCTGTGCGCCGGGGCCTGCTTCTGAAAGAACGCCTTCCCCTGCACGCCGTCGGGCCAGCGCTTCACGGTCAGCGCGCGGTCCTGCAGGTGGGGGATGAGCGTCTCCGCGACCGCGGCATAGAACTCGATCACGTCGCGCTTGAGGAACCCGGCCCGGGGATACAGCGGCTTGCTCAGGTTCGAGAGCTTCAGCTCGCGGCCTTCGACCGTCGCCGTCCCGCCCGCGCCTGCCTCCTCGATCGCCGGCGGGGCCGCGAGCGCCGAGGCGCGCGAGGCCGGCCCCGAACGTGCGGTCGGGACGCCGCGGCCCTCCGGCGGATCGCCGCCGCCACCACTGTCTTTGGCTTCATCGTCGCCCGCCGGCACGACGGTGAAGTCCTCGCGCACGACCTCGCGCGCGTCCTTGTCCTCGCGCAGGCCCTTGTAGGAGGGATGGCGCAGGCTGCCCGCCGAGGTCCAGGCGCTGAACTCGATCTCGGCGACGAGCTCGGGCTCGACGAACACCGACCCGCGCGGCGGGCGCTCGCCGGTCGTGAAGGGGGAGTCCGTCCGCTTCAGCGGCGCGAGCAGCTTGCCGAGGCGGTCGAGCTCGGAGTCGCTGAAGCCGGTGCCGACGCGCCCCGCGTAGCGGAAGGACCCGTCGGGCTCGTAGACCCCGACGAGCAGCGCGCCGATGCGACGCTCGCGCCGTCCCTCGCCCGGCAGCCAGCCGCCGATCACGAGCTCCTGGCGCCCGACGTTCTTGATCTTCACCCAAGCGCCGCTGCGCCCGCCCGGCTCGTAGGTCGAGTCCAGGCGCTTGGCCACGATTCCCTCCAGGTGCTGCTCGGCGCTCGCGGCCAGCACCTCGCGACCGCGGCCGGTGAGGTGCTCGGGCGTCTGCCACGTCTCGCCGTTGAGGTCGAGCTTCGCCAGCAGCTCGCGCCGGTCCTCGTAGGGGAGGCCGAGCAGCGAGTGGCCGTCGAGCCACAGCAGATCGAAGAGCATGTAGGTCACGGGGGCGGCCTTCGCCAGGCGCTTGGCCTGCGTGGCCGAGCCGACGTGCATGCGCCGCTGGAGCGCCGCGAAGCTCGGGCGTCCCTGCTCGTCGAAGGCGACGATCTCGCCGTCGAGGATCGCGGCGTGCGAGCTGAGCGCGCGATTCAGGCGCCCGAGCTCCGGATACTGGCCGGTGATCTCTTTCAGGTTGCGGCTCTGCAGCGTCAGCTCACCGGGCTCGGAGTAGGCGATCGCGCGCACCCCGTCCCACTTGATCTCATACGTCCAGCCCGCGTCGCTGCGTGGCAGCGTCCCGGTGCGGGCGAGCATCGGCTTGACGTGCTCGGGCATCGGCGTGCGACCCGCGTCCGCGGCGGGGTCCATGCGGTGGATCATCCACTCCTTCGGCGGCCCCAACTCGCCGGGCGTCGCCGAGGAGATCGGGAACAGCGCGTAGCGCGCGTCCAGGCGCTCGCCGTGCAGCGCGACCTCGATCTTGCGGGCCTCCCACTTCAGGACCTCGAACGTGCCGTGGTCCCAGATCGTCATCCTGCCCGCGCCGTACTGGCCCTTGGGGATCTCGCCGTGGAACTCCAGGTACTCCAGCGGGTGATCCTCGGTCCGTGCGGCAAAGCGGTTCTCATTTGGCGCCTCGGGTATCCCCTTCGGCAGCGCCCAGCTCGCGAGCACGCCCTCGTACTCCAGGCGCAGGTCCCAGTGCAAACGGGTCGCGTGGTGCTCCTGGACCACGAAGCGGAGGGCCTCGTTCGCAGAGGGCCTGGCGGTGTCCCGCTTGCCTCGCTTGCCTTTGCTCTCGCCGCCGCTCGGCTCGGCCGAGGCGCCGAAGTCGCGTTTGCCGCGGTACTGCTTCAGATCGTTCGCGGCGGGGGCGGACTTGCCGCCGGTGCTCTTGCTCGCGCGGCGGGCGGGCACCTACCGCTTGGCGGTGGCGCGTTTGCCGGCCGCTTTCTTGGCGGGCGGTTTCTTGGCCGCGGTCTTCGCGGCAGAGGCTTTCGCGGCGGCTTTCTTCGCGGGGGCTTTGCGCTTCTTGGCGGGCGTCGCGCCGCTTCGCTCGCGGACCGCGTCGAGGCTTGCCTTCAGCGCGCTCATCAGATCGGGCGCGGGCTCGGGCACCTGCTCGGCTTCGGGCTGCACCGCGATCTCCTTGCCCTCGGCCTTGCGCTCGATCAGCGCGAGCACGTCCTGGCGGTAGGTGTCGCGGTACTTGTCGGGCTCGAAGTCTCCGGCGAGCGAGCCGATCAACTGCATCGCGACCTCGACCTCGCGCTTGGTGGTCTTGACCTCCTTGGGGTCCGGCAGCTCGTCGAGGCGGTCGGGCGCCAGCACTTCGTCGCTGAACAGCATCGTCGCCATCTCGAGCACGTCGCCGATCGCTCGGATCGCCACGAGCTGCTCCTTGGAGCGGATCACCACCCGCGCGACCGCCACCTTCTCGCTCTGCGCCATCGCTTCGAGCAGCAGCCGGTAGGGCTTGGCGCCGCCGGGACCCGGGGCCAGGTAGTAGGGATGGTCGTAGTAGATCGGGTCGATCTGCGAGAGCTCGACGAAGTCCTCGATCTCGATCGTCTTCGTCTTCTTCGGCTGCAGCGTCTCGAGCTCGCCGGGCTCGATCACCACGTAGCGATCGGGCGAGAGCTCATAGCCCTTGACGATGTCCTCGTAGGCGACCTCCTCGCCACTCTGCGGGTCGACGCGCTTCTGCGCGATTCGCGCGCCGGTCTTGCCGGAGAGCTGGTGGAAGCGCACCGTCTTACGGTTGACCGCGCTGTACAGCTTGACCGGCACCGTCACCAGGCCAAAGCTGATTGCGCCCGTCCAGATCGAGCGAGGCATGGTTATTTACTACCACGTAGGAGCAAATCCACCCTCCTTTGCAAGATCGCGGGCGTGGAACGCGCCGTCCGGGCGGCGGAGCTCAGGCGGGTGCGGGCTGCTGGGGAGAGGCGCAGAAGGCGCACTTGCGCGCCTTGCGCGGGATCTCCGACAGGCACTCGCTGCAGGGTCGCGTCTCGGACTCGACGTCGCGCCCGGTCTTGCGCCGCTCCATCAGCAGGTTCACGGGCTTGACCACGAAGAAGAAGACCGCCGCCGCGATCGAGACGAAGGCGATCAGCACGTTGATGAAGTCGCCGTAGTGGAAGGTGCTGCCGTTGATCGTGAACATCAGCGAGGAGAAGTCGTGACTGCCGAAGATGGCCGCGATGATCGGCGTGAGCAGGTCGCGCACCAGCGCCGTCACCACCGCACCGAAGGCCGCACCGATCACGATCCCGACCGCGAGGTCGACGACGTTGCCGCGAAGCAGGAACGCCTTGAACTCCTTGGCCATCAGCTACCTCCTGTGACGGGTTCGCCGGGTGCGGTGAAGCTAGCACCGGCCGGACACGGCAGGCGCGCCAGGCGGGCGCGATAGACGTGCATGTCGGCGCTGTTCCAATCCGAGTGCGTCTGGTGCTGAAAGGAGGGCACGCGCTCGTGGTGATACGGCGAGGACAGGCTCTCGTTGTGGCCGATCACGTTCTTCAGCGCGATCCCGTACGTGCACCGCAGCCAACGGGTCAGCGCCAGAGAGGCATCGAACTCTTTTCGATTTTTAATGATTTCGAGATCGGAGAAGCCGATGTTCTCGATCCCGATCGCCGTCCAGTTCAGGCCCACGGTGTGCCGACAGCGCAACGTCAACGGCACCAGCTGGTCGATCTTGCCGCTGCGCTCGACGAGAAAGTGCGCGCAGGTGTTGGGCAGCTCGTGGAACTCGCTGTCGGGTAGATCGGGCGCGAAGGTGTTGTAGGCCTCCTGCGCGGTCGCGGTCTCGGTGTAGTGCTCGACGATCGCTTTCGGGCCGCTCAGCAGCGCGGTGTCTTCGCCGTAGTGGCGCAGCGAGTAGGCGGCCATCTGGCGCTTGCGCGCGGCGCCGTAGGGGATCGGCCACTGGTGGATGCGCGGGCGGCGCGCGACTTCGGGGGCTGCTTCGGCGCGCGCCGCGCCTGCCTCGGTGGCGCTCGCGTGGGTGACGTCGGCCGTAGGCGCCGGCAGCAGTCCCAGCACCATCAGGATCGCGAGCGCGCTTCGCATCGCGAGGATCGTAGTCGCGTCGTTGCGCCCATCCGCCCACCTGGGTGCGGGCCCTCATAGACGCGGTCGCGGAAATGGTCCATTCGCAGGGGAATGACCCATCCAACGCCTGGTGATCCCTCGCGTCAAGCGGTGACGATTCGCACAAAGGGAGTACCCTCTTGAGCAGGACAACACCAGGGGAGTTGCCATAGCTTCAAGTCGTTCCAGCAGGCGGGACGCGTCTGGGTCCTCGCTAGCGGGGGTCACGGGCTCGATCGGCGTGCCGGCGGAGTTCGCGGATCTAGCGCCGATGCGCTACTACGCGGAGTACGGCCGCCGCTACGAAGCCCGCGACCTCGACGCGTTCATCGAGCTGTTCGACGAGGGCTGGTCGATGACCGACCATCGCGCGGAAGGTTGGGCGACCACGCTCGGGCGCGATGCCTGCCGTGCGCTGACGGCCTCGGTGTTCGCGGTCTCGCCCAGCGTGCGCTTCGCGGTCGACGAGGTGATCGCCTGCGACGAGCGCGCGGTCGCGATGCGCGCCTCATACCACGGGCAGGGCGCGGGCGGACACGGCCGCTTCGCAGTCGAGGCCGGCTTCGTGACCGTCGTCGAGAACGGGCACTCGCTGAGCGTGGACCAGTACGAGTACGACGACGATCTGGCGATGCTCGCCCGCTACGAGGCGCTGAGGCGAGGCTGAGCCTCCGCCGCGCCGAGCAGCGCGGCGGCCTCGCGCGCGGTGTCGCGCACCGCCGCGGCGTAGCGCTGCTCGCTACCGCGAAAGCGCGCGGTCGGCACCGGCACCGAGATCGCCGCGAGCGGTCCGAGCGGGCCGAGCACGGCGGCGCCGACCGCCGAGATGCCGACGGTGTGCTCCTCGCGATCGAACGCCACGCCACGGGCCCGTATCTGCTCGAGCTCCTCGAGCAGCGCGGCCCGGGAGACGATCGTGTGCTCGGTGGCGCGTGGCAGTCGTGCGGGCAGCAGCGCGAGCGCGCGCTCGCGCGAGAGCGCTGCGAGCAGCGCCTTGCCGTTGGCGGTGCAGTGCAGCGGGAAGCGTGCGCCGACCGCCGAGACCGCCTGCAGCCGATGCGCGGCCGTGAGCTGCTCCACGAAGCGCATCTGACCCTGGTCGAGCACGGCCAGGTCCACGGTCTCCCCGAGCTCCTCGCGCAGCCGCGCCATCAGCGGGCGCAGCTCGTCCTGCAGGGCGAGCGAGCCCGCGGCGCCGAGGCGCGTGAGCCCGCCGCCCAGCGCGATCCGCCCGCCGGGCTTCGTGGTCAGCAGATCCTCCTGGGCCAGCGCGCCGACGAGCCGATGCACGGTCGACTTCGGCAGCCCGACCGCGCCCGCGAGCTGGAGTAGCCCGAGCCCCTCGGGGTGCGGCTCCAGCGCGCGCAGGACGGCACTCGCGCGAGCGATCGCCTGCACGCCCTCGCGCCGTGGCGGCGCCTTGCTCGCGTTCTGCATCGTGGGAAGTATATCCTGTATTGTGGAACGCATGATCGATCGGGGATTCGCGGGAGAGCTGCTGGCGCGTGGCGATTCCGGCTACGAGGAGGCCCGCCGCGGCGCGGTCTGGAATGCGCGCACGCCCGCGCGCTACCCGCACGTGGTCGCGATCGCGCGCAGCGAGCAGGACGTGGTTCACGCGGTTCGCTGGGCCGGCGAGCGGGGGATGACGATCGGCGTGCGCTCCGGGGGGCACAGCTGGGCGGGCAACCACGTGCGCGAGGGCGGCATGCTGCTCGACCTCTCGCGCCTGCGCGAGGTCGAGATCGACGCGGATGCGATGAGGGCCTCGGTCCAGCCGGGCACTCCCGGCAACGAGCTGGTCGCGGCGCTCGCCGAGCGCGAGCTGTTCTTCCCGGCCGGACACTGCGTCGGCGTGGCGCTGGGCGGCTACCTGCTGCAGGGGGGCTACGGCTGGAACGGTCGCGTGCACGGGCCCGCCTGCATGAGCGTCGAGGCGATCGACCTGGTCACCGCGGACGGTCGTCTGCTGCGCGCCTCTGCGCAGGAGAACGCCGATCTGCTGTGGGCGGCGCGCGGGTCGGGACCGGGCTTCTTCGGCGCGGTCACGCGCTTTCACCTGCGCGTGCAGCCCAGGCCGAAGGTGGTCGCAAACGGGCTGGCGCTCTACCCGATCGAGCAGCTCGACGCCGTGTTCGCATGGGCGCAGGAGCTCGGGCCGCGCGTGCCGCGCAACATGGAGCTGATGCTGATCGTCCATCGCACCGAGGAGGGCGAGCTGGAGATCGCGGTCACCGGGCCTGTGCTGGCCGAGGACGAGCGCCAGGCGCACGAGGCGCTGTCGCTGCTTGAGAGCTGCCCGGCGCTCCCGCAGGCCAAGCTCGCCGAGCCCTACATCCCCGTGGCGCTCGAGGATCTGTACGCGGGCGTGCATGCCGCCTATCCCGACGAGCATCGCTACTCGGCGGACAACATGTGGACGCACGCGCCGATCGAGCAGCTGCTCCCGGGGCTGCGCCGGATCGCGGAGACGATGCCCCCGGCGCCGTCGCACATGCTGTGGATGAACTGGGGTCCCGGCAGCACGCCGGCCCCGCCGCGTCCCGAGATGGCCTACAGCGTCGAGGACGACACCTACATCGCCCTCTACGGCGTCTGGCGCGAGCAGGCCGACGACGGGGCGAACGTCGCCTGGGCGACCGATCGCATGCGCGAGATGGAGCATCTCGCGACGGGCATTCAGCTCGCCGATGAGAACCTCGGCCTGCGCCCGGCGCGCTTCCTCGGCGAGGCGCACATGAGTCGGCTCGATGACCTGCGCGCGATCCACGACCCGGAGGGCCGCTTTCACCCGTGGATGGGTCGGCCCGAGACGCCGTGACGACGAGCGCCCGCCCGGGCGGCGAGACGCCGCTGGCCGACTACCTGCAGCGGGCGATGTCGCCGCCGGGCGCGGATGTGAGCAGGGCGATCGCACAGGGGCCGATCGATCCCGAGCAGGCGCTCGCTCGGGCCGAGGCCGAGCGCCTGCTGGACCCCCGGCCGCTGCGGGTCGAGACCGGCTGGTGCACGCTCCCCGACGGCGTCGGCTTCGTCGCGGTGCGGACCGAGATGCCGGGGGTCACCGGCGCGATGGTCGACTGGTGGTTCGACTGGCACCCGCGCGAGGCGCTGCGCTACCGGATCTGGCATCCGCGGGCGCACACCGCGAACTCGCTGCAGCCCCCGGCGCGCCCCGGCGCGAAGGCGCACTGGGGCGCGGTGCACCACCCCGTCGAGGACGTCGGCGTCGGCGTCGTACACGCGCGCATCGCCTTCGCGGCGCCGAGTGAGATCGGGCTGGCGGGCGATCAGCTAGAGAACCCCGATGTCGCCACGATCGTCTGCGGGTACGTCGGCGACGATCGCCGCCACGTGCGCCACTCGCCGATGTTCCACGTGTTCCTCGCCGAGGACGAGGGGGTCGTGCTGCGCAGCGCCTTCTGGCTCGGCGCCGCCGTGCGCCCATACGGCCCGCTGGGCGGGCTTGGCGAGCGGCTGCTGAACAACCGTCTCGTGCGCGGCGCGACGCTGCCCGCGGGTCTGCCGCGCGCGCTCGCGAACCACTGCGCGGAGGAGTACGCGAACCTGGCGAGCCTGCTGCCCGAGCTCTACGCGCGCTTCGGGCCTGACTCTTAGCTCGGGCGGGCGGGCTCCGATCGCGGGAAGGGCTTCCGACTGGCGATGGCCGATTCGCGGCTCGATCGCGCTTGCGGGCTTCGCTACTGTCCGCGCCTGTGAGGGGAATGCGAAGGACGCGCAGGGCCATGGTCGCGACGGCGGCGCTGTGCGCGGCGACCGCGTTCGCGCTCGACCTCGAGATCGCGGGCGCCGCCTCGAGCGAAGTGCCGGTGACGATCGTCTCGCGCGCCTACCAGCCGCCGACGCTGACGATCGAAGACGGCCAGACGGTGGTCTGGACGAACCGCGGCTTCACCCCGCACACGGTCACGGCGCTCGGCGGCGAATTCGACTCAGGCCGCCTGAACGCGGGCGAAAGCTTCAGGGTCACGTTCACGACCCCGGGGAGCTTCGCCTACAAATGCACGATCCACCCGAGCATGAGGGGCACGGTCACGGTGCTCGCGCCCGGACGCCATCCCGCACCGCCGCAGAGCTCCTTGAAGGTGCGCCTGACAAGGACGCACGGTCATCCGGCGCTGACGCTGATCCACGTGCAGCTCCCGGCCCCGAACGCCGCGGTGCTGCTGCAGCTCCACTACCCCTCCGGGAGGCCGTGGCGCACGGTGCGGCGCGCCCGTCTCAGCCCAGAAGGCAAGGCGACGCTGAAGCTCGGCGCGGGCGTCGAGCGCCGTCTGCGCGTGGTCGTGCAGGCCGGGGGTCCGCCCCTGATCGGCAAGTCGCTCGCGCCCGCTCGCGCCTGAGCGCGAGCGCTCAGATCCGCAGGCGCGCGGGCGCGAGCCCGAGCGCCCGGCAGAAGAACACGAGCGAGCGCACCGCGGGCGCCGCCGCGTGCGAGCCGTAGGCGCTCGAGCCGATGCCGAAGCCGCCGTCGTAGACGACCGCGCGCTTCATCTCCGCCGCCGTGGGTTCGCGCACGACCTGGACCGCCGCCATCATGCCGTGGTCCTCGTGGAAGGTCACGTGGCAGTGGAACACGAACTTGCCCGTGAAGTCGATCGGGTGCATCAGCACGACCGTGCTCGACTTCGGCGGCAGCGCGACGTTGTCCTCTTCGAGCACGTAGGGCACCGGCTTGCCAGCCACGCTCACGACCTGGAAGTCGTTCGTGTGGATGTGGAAGGTGTGCCATTCGGTCGTTTCGTTGCGCAGCGTCCATTGCTCGATCGAGCCCAGCTTCATCGTCACGTCGATCCGGTTCGGGTCGAACTTCATGCCGTTCAGCGTGAAGGCCGAGGCGCCGGAGGGTTCGGTCATTTCGTTGAACACGATCGTGCGCTTGCGGTCGATCGGCTTGCCGCGCAGGTCTTCGGGATGGGTGAGCGTCGGGTGCGCGGGGAACCGCGTGCGGTTCGCCTTGCCCGCCGAGCGCAGCGTCAGCAGCGTTTCGTTTGGCTGCGGGCCGCCGTTCGCAGCCTTATCGCCGCCGGGGAACGAGGAGAAGGGGATCGCCTTCAATGCGTAGGAGCCCGGCTTGCCGCCGCGCACCAGCACCTCGCGACGCGAGCCGGGAGCGATCTGCAGCGTGCTGACGTCGAGCGGCTTGGCCAGCGTGTGCCCGTCCTCGGCCAGCAGCTGAAAACGCTGACCATGCGCCAGGCGCAGCACCACGAAGCGGTCGGCGTCCGCGTTGAAGATGCGCCAGCGCTGCAGTTCGCCGGGGCGGATCTTCGCGGTGGGGTCCTTCACGCCGTTGACGTACAGGCGCGAGTTCGGTTCGGATGATTCTTCGGCGGGCACGATCTTGTTCTTCTTGATCTCCGTGTTCTGGATCACGATCCAGCGCTGGGGCACGTGACGCAGCGCGGGCAACCTGTCGAGGCCGCCCTCTTGCACGATCGCCCCCGCGAGCCCGGCGAAGATCTGCGGCTCGACGAACATGTGCAGGTGCGGGTGGTACCAGTAGGCGCCCGCCGGCATGTCCTGCGGGATGTCGTATTCGTAGGTGAACGCCTGCCCCGGGTCGATTTTCAGGTAGACGTTGTCGTGGTTGGCTTCAGGCGAGACGTGGAAGCCGTGCGTGTGCAGGTTCGTCGGTTCGGTGAGGTCGTTCTTGAAGTGAACCGTCAGGTGATCGCCCGCGCAGATCACGAGCGTCGGGCCGGGAAAGCTGCCGTCGTAGCTGAGCGCCGTGACGAGCTTGCCGTCGATCCGCACCTTCCCCAGCGCCGCGGTCAGCCCCACGTCCAGGCGGCCGCCGTGGCTGTAGCGGGCCGGCGGCTCGGGGAAGCCGTCGTGCAGGATCGGCGGAGCGTTCCTGTGGCAGTCGGGCTTGGCGCCGACGGCCGCGTGCGCGCTGGAGGTCGAGCCGGTCGCGAGCGCGCCGCTGGTCGCGAGCAACGCGAGAACCACCGCCACGGTCGCGAGCAGCCCACCGCCGATCGAGATGCGCCCCCGCCACATCGGCGGATCGTACAAGTGGGTTAGGACCCCTCCGGCGCGCTAGGACTGCGCGGCGGGCGCCTGCGCGGTGACGATCCAGGTCGAGGCCGGGCCTCTGACGGTCCCGTCGGGACCGACCCACGCGGCCATGTCCTCCCGCAGCGCCGCGGCCACCGGCTCGTGCAGGTGCGCGGCCCGCTCGCCCGCCAGCCGCAGGATCTCTCCGGCGGGGCCGATGCTCATCACGAACTCGACCGCCTCGTCGAGATCGACGCCGATCAAGATCGGCTTGTCGCAGCGCAGCAGCGAGATGTCCTGGAAGCCCGCGCTCACCAAGATGCCGCTGGTGGTGTCGGCGTTGCCCATCGAGAACGGCCCCGGGCCGCAGGTCGGCTCGTCGTATTCCTCGGGCTTGGTCACGAACCGCTCGGTGATCAGCTGGCTGCGGTAGAAGCCCTCGTTCTCGACCTTCGAGCGCCACACGACCATCGCGAGCCGCCCGCCGGGCACGAGCGCCTTGCGCACGTTGCGCAGCGCGGCCACGGGGTTCGCGAAGAACATCGTCCCCATGCGTGAGAAGGCCAGCTCGAACTGCTCCTCGAAGGGCTGGGCCTCGACGTCGGCGACGGCGAAGCGAGCGTTTCGGACGCCGGCCTGCACGGCCTCCTCGCGGGCCGTCGCGATGAACCGCGGGGCCGCGTCGACGCCGAGCGCGCTGCCCTCGGGGCCGACCAGCTCGGCGAGCTGCTGGGTGGTGTCGCCGAAGCCGCAGCCGATGTCCAGCGCACGCTCGCCCGGCGCGGGAGCGAGCACGCGCAGACCTTCGTCGCCGTGCACGCCGAGGCCGCCCGCGAGCAGGTGGCGAAACTGGACGAAGCGGTCATACAGCGGACCGTCCCAGGCTTCGATCGCCTCGTCGTTCGCAGTGACGACCTGATCCATGGATTCATGTTAGGCGAACGCGAGTGGCCGGGGGAGACTGCGTTCGGAGATCGGGGAGACTGTGAGCGATGACCGACGACGCGCTCCAGGATCGCCCGCTCGAGTTGCTGCAGCGGCTGCTGCGCTTTGACACGAGCAACCCGCCCGGCAACGAGCGCGAGTGCATCGAGTGGATCAAGGGACTGCTCGAAGGACTCGGCTGCGAGGTGCGGATCCTCGCTCGCGAGCCCGAGCGACCGAACCTGATCGCGCGCATCGCCGGGCGCGGCGAGCGCCCGCCGCTGTTGCTGCAGGGACACGTGGATGTCGTCGCGGCGCGTGGGGAGTGGCAGCACCCGCCGTTCGCGGGCGAGCTCGCCGACGGCTATGTGTGGGGTCGCGGCGCGCTGGACATGAAGGGCGGTGTGGCGATGCTGCTCGCCGCCTTCATGCGCGCGCAGGCGAGCGGCCTGCAGCCGCCCGGCGATCTGATCCTCTGCCTGATGGCCGACGAGGAGGCGGGCAGCCCGCTGGGCGCGGAGTTCCTCGTACGCGAGCACCCCGAGCTGTTCGAGGGCGTGCGCTACTCGATCGGGGAGTTCGGCGGCTTCACGATGGACATCGCAGGACGGCGCTTCTACCCGATCATGGTGGCCGAGAAGCAGGTCTGCTGGACGCGCGCGACGCTGCGCGGCCCCGCGGGGCACGGCTCGATGCCGGTGCGGGGTGGCGCGATGGGTGGCCTCGGCAAGCTGCTGCATGCCCTCGACCGCCGGCGGCTGCCCGTGCATGTGACGCCGGTGGCGCGCTCGATGGTCGAGGCGATCGCCGCCGACGTGCCCGCCGCGCCGGCGCTGGCGCTGCGCGGCCTGCTGGTCCCGGTGCTGACCGACCGGCTGCTCGACGCCTTCGGCGAGCGCGGGCGCGTGTTCGACCCGCTGCTGCACAACACCGTCAGCGCCACGATCGTGCAGGGCGGCGAGAAGGTCAACGTGATCCCCGACACCGTCTCGCTCGAGCTCGACTGCCGCCTGCTGCCGGGCTTCGCGCCCGAGGACGTGTTCGCCGAGCTGCGCGCGCTCTCGGGAGTCGAGCTCGAGTTCGAGGTCGTCCGCCACGACCCGGTCGCCGCCGAGCCCGAGATGGCGATGTTCGAGACGCTGGCCGGCGCGCTGCGCGAGCTGGACCCCGAGGCGAAAGCGGTCCCGATGCTGCTGCCGGGCATCACCGACGGGCGCTTCTTCTCGCGCCTCGGCATCCAGACCTATGGCTTCCTGCCGATGCAGCTCCCGCCCGAGCTGCCCTTCATGCGGCTGATCCACGCGCCCGACGAGCGGCTGCCCGTCGACGCCGTCGAGTTCGGGACCAGCGCCATCGAGCGGGTGCTCGCGCGCTTCTGAGCGGTCGCTCCTGCCAACGAGCCCAGGGCGCGTATGCGAGTGGCGCGTGCCGGTGCGGTCCTCGAGCCCGGGTGCGCGCACGATCACAGACACGGGCCGCTCCGCAGGAGGATCATCCGATCAAAATAAAAACTGGCTGCGCAGCCAGTATTATCGGCGAGCATTCCGCATCGGCGAACTGGAGGTCCCATGGCAACGGTCGGGCGTGACATCGAGAGCTTGGAAGTGACGGAGCGCGAGCTGTGGCTCGACGGCCCGCCGCAGGAGGCCTTCAAGGAGATGCGGGGCAAGTGCCCGGTCCATTGGACCGAGAGCTTCCAGGAACTCCCCGAGGAGGCGGGCTTCTGGTCGGTGACGACCGCCGAGGACATCCACGCGGTCAGCCGCGATTGGCAGACCTACTCCTCCGAACGGGGCGGCGTGATCGCCGCGAGCGCGGGCTTCCCGCTCGAGCTGGCGCAGGCGATGTTCATCGGCATGGACCCGCCCAAGCACGATCGCCTGAAGGCGCTGTTCCAGAAGGGCTTCACGCCGAAGCGGATCGCCGACCACGAGGAAGCGATCCGTGCGATCGCGGTGCGCGTGCTCGACGGGCTCGTCGGGCAGGAGCGCTGCGACCTGGTCGCCGACGTCGCCCAGCCCGTGGTCTCACGCGTGATCGGCAGCTTCATGGGGATCTCCGAAGAGGAAGACCTGATCTGGGCGCGGCTGATGAACTCGACGCTCGGCGCCGGCGACCCCGACCTGAACCCCGACGGCTTCGACGGCGCCGTCCACAAAGACATCCCCGAGGTGTTCGCCCGCTGCCAGAAGCTGATCGCCGAGCGCCAGGAGAACCCGACCGACGACCTGACCAGCGTGCTCGTGCACGCCGAGCTCGACGGGCAGAAGCTCGAGGAGCACGAGATCGTGATGGGCTTCTTCCTGCTGATGGCCGCGGGCAACGACAGCACCAAGGCCACCTACTGCAGCGGCATGCGCGCGCTGATCGAAGATCGCGAGCAGATGCAGCTGCTGCTCGACGACCCCTCGCTGATCCCCGACGCCGTCGAGGAGGCGCTGCGGATGTTCCCGGCCTTCGCCCACTTCCGCCGCACCGCGACCTGCGACACCGAACTGCACGGGCAGAAGATCAAGGAGGGCGAGAAGGTCGTGATGTGGTACGCCTCCTCCAACCGCGACGAGACCCGTTTCGAGGACCCCGACACCTTCGATCTACGGCGCAAGGCCGAGCACCAGGCCTTCGGCGCGGGCGGGCGCCACTTCTGCCTCGGCACCGCGCTCGCGCGTCTGGAGCTGAAGATCATGATCGAGGAGTCCCTCAAGCGCTTCCCGCAGATCCAGATCGACGAGCCGCCCACGCATGTGGAATCGCTGTTCCTGAACCAGCTGAAGACGCTGCCCGTCAGGCTCGCGTCTTAGGCCCGGCCAGGCCGGGCCACGCCCGCCGGGCGCGCGTCGCGTGCGGCATCGCTCCTTGGCTCGCGGCGCGCCCGCCGGCTCGGGTTCTGACCTTCGGCGCTACGCTCAGAGCCACCCCAGGAACGGAGAGTCCGATGGCCGAGATGAGCGATTTCAACCGCAAAGTGATCGAGGAGTTTCGCGCGAACGACGGCAAGGTGGGCGGTCCCTTCGAGGGCGCGCCCGTGCTGCTGCTGACCTCCACGGGCGCGAGGAGCGGCGAGCAGCGGACCACGCCCGTCGTCTACCAGCCCGACGGGGATCGCATGGTCATCTTCGCCTCCAAGGCCGGCGCGCCCGAGAACCCGGCCTGGTACCACAACCTGCGCGCGAACTCCACCGCCACCGTCGAGGTAGGCAGCCAGAAGGTCGAGGTCGAGGCCGTCATCACCGATGGCGAGGAGCGTGAGCGCCTGTTCAGCAAGCAGAAGCAGCTGATGCCGCAGTTCGCGGACTACGAGCAGAAAACGTCGCGGCAGATACCGGTCGTCGCGCTGCAGCCGAAGGGCTGAGGGGCTCGAAGGGCTGAAGGGCTCGAAGGGCCGGGGCTGCTACCCGTGGCCGAGCACTGGATGCGGCGCGTAGGGCTCCTCCAGCCGGGCGATCTCCTCGTCTGAGAGCGTGAGCTGCTCGGCGGCGAGCGCGTCCTGCAGGTGTTGCGGCTTGGTGGCGCCGACGATCGGCGCCGTTACCCCGGGCTTGTGCAGCAGCCAGGCGAGCGCGATCTGCGCGCTGGGCACGCCGCGCTCGGCCGCGACCTCCGCGACGCGCTCGACCACGTCGAAGTCGGTCGGCTGGCTGTAGAGGTAGTCCGCGAAGGCGTCTGAGTTAGCGCGCGTCGTGCGACGCTCGCCATCGCGCGACCGGCTGCCCGCCAGCATCCCGCGCGCGAGCGGGCTCCAGGGGATCACGCCGACTCCCTGATCCAGGCACAGCGGGATCATCTCGCGCTCCTCCTCGCGGTAGACGAGGTTGTAGTGCGGCTGCATCGAGACGAAGCGCGTCCAGCCGTTTCGCTCCGCCGTCTGCTGCGCCTTCGCGAGCTGCCAGGCGAACATGCTGCTCGCGCCGATGTAGCGGGCCTTGCCGGCTCGGACGACGTCGTCCAGCGCCTGCATCGTCTCCTCGATCGGCGTGCGTGGGTCCCAACGGTGGATCTGGTAGAGGTCCACGTAGTCCATGCCCAGGCGCTGCAGCGAGGCGTCGATCGCGGCGAGGATGTGCTTGCGCGAGAGCCCGCCGCCGTTCTCGCCTGGAGTCATCGGCATGAAGACCTTGGTCGCGACGACCACCTCCTCGCGCGTCAGCAGCTTGCCGAGCAGCTTGCCGGTCGCGACCTCGCTCGCGCCGCCGGAGTAGGTGTCGGCGGTGTCGAAGAATGTGACGCCACCCTCGACCGCGGCGCGCACGATCGGCTCGGCCGCATCCTCGTCGAGCACCCAGTCGCGCTCGGAGTCGTTGCCGTAGCTCATCATCCCGAGGCACACGCGTGAGACCCGCAGGCCGGTGCTGCCGAGATTCACGTAGTCCATCGAGTCCTCCGTCCGTTTGCGCGTGGGTGGTCGGGCCGACGATCCACGTTAGCGACGGCTTGGGAGACATCGCGCCGGTGAGTGGGCCTGGTCCCGGCGCATCTCCCAGTCGGGACCTGTTTACTGAGATCGATTGATGATCGGCCGCGGCTCAGATGCACCCGAAGCGCTGCACGTCATCCGCGGATTCTTGAGGTTTCCAGGATCGGCGCTGCTGTGTGTCGCGGCGCTGCTGGCGCTGTGCACGGGTGGGGAGGGGGCTGCCTTCGCCCGCGCGCCTGTGGGCAGAGTTTCGGCCGGGGCTGCGGCCGAGGTCAGGGTCGCGGCGACGGTGAAGCCCAAGCCCAAGCCGAGGCCGAGGCCGAAGCCGCCGACGTTGACGGTGTCGCTCGACACGGCCCACCCGGGGGCGACGATTCCCGCGGACTTCCTCGGGCTGTCCTTCGAGATGTCGAGCCTGCCGCAGATGGCGAGGTACGCGGACCGCGGCAACCTCGTGACGCTGCTGCGCTCGCTCGGGACGGGGGTGCTGCGCTTCGGGGGCGTCTCGGCCGACACGCGGATCGCCTGGACCGACAGCCGCACGCCGCGCCCGTCGTGGGCCTCGGGCGTGGTCGATGCCGACGACTTCCGCCAGCTCGCGAGCCTGGCGGCGGAGAGCGGCTGGCACATCGTGCTGACGCTCGGCATCGTGCACTTCGAACCGCAGGCCGCGGCGCGCGAGGCGGCGGCGGCGAAGGCGGCGCTCGGCCCGTGGCTGCAGGCATTCGAGCTCGGCAACGAGCCGAACTCCTACGCGCTGCACGACATGCGCACAGAACCCTGGGGCGTCGAGCAGTACGACCAACAGGTCGCGGCCTATCGCGAAGCGATCGGCGCGCTTGCACCGGGCGTTCCGGTCTGGGGCCCCGACGTCTCGGGCTCGAGCGCGTTCGGGACCTGGGGGCCGGGGGAGGTGGTCGCTCAGCAGCCCGCGATGCTCACCGGCCACCACTACCCGCTCGGCTGCGAACAGAAGAACCCGGTGCCCTCGATCACGAGCCTGCTCAGCCAGCCGATCCGGCGCAAGGAGATCGGCTCGATCCAGCGTTACGTGCGGATCTCGCAGTCCGCGAACCTGCCCTTCCGGCTGGATGAGACGAACAGCGTCTCCTGCGGCGGGGTCGCCGGGATCAGCGACACCTTCGCCTCGGCGCTCTGGGCCGCGGGCTTCCTGCCGCAGGTGATGAGCGACGGCGCCGCGGGCGTGAACATGCACGGGAACGTGTCCCGCTGCACCGGCTACTCGCCGCTCTGCGCCGCCGGGGCCGAGGAGCTTGCGACCGGGGAACTGCAGGCACAGCCGGAGTGGTACTCGCTGCTGATGGTCGGGCGGCTGATAGGCGATCGGCCGCTGCCGACGCGAGTCGTGCGCTCGCCACGATCGGTGAACTTGCAGGTGAGGGGATTCCGCGCGCCCGACGGGCGCATCGACCTCGTGATCGCCAACGACGAACCCCTGGGGAAGCGCGGCGCGGTGGTGCGGGTGCGGGTCGGCTCGGGCTACGTCGCGGGGAGCACGCTTGCGCTCACGGGCGCCTCGTTGAAGGCTACGGATGGGACCGAGCTCGGTGGGGTGGAAGTCGCGCCGGACGGGTCCTGGTCGGGGGGGAGGTACGGGGTGGCGCGGGTGCGTGGGGGGGTGCTGAGTGTGAGGGTTCCGGCGGCGAGCGGGATGTTGGTGAGCGTGTCGGCGCCGGTCGCCCAGTAGTCACACGGATATTGACCGGCGCCGGGTGTCGCGACTGCAATCGTGCGCGGCGTGGGGGATACTGCGCGTGTGTTCTCGGGGGGACCGAGCCGGGTGACGGGCCGACGTTGGGCGATCCGCGGCGTCGCGGTCACGATCGTGCTGGCGGCAGGGCTCGGCGTGGGCGTTGCGCTGGCCGGCTCGGGCGGACTCGATCCATCGTTTGGAGTCGGCGGAACGACGGTCCTCGAACGCCCGACCTCGACGTACCCGACAGAGGCGGGGCTCGCCTCGGGCGGGAAGATCGTCGCGGTCTCGACCTCCGACGGCGTGATCACGGTGTCGAGGCTTCTCCCGAACGGAGCTCCCGACCCCACGTTCGACGGCGACGGCAAGGCGACGATCGAATCCGCGGGCTTTCCCAGCGCACGTGCCCTCGCGCTCCAGCCCGACGGCAAGATCCTGCTGATCGGCTTCACGAACATGCCGGGCCCCTCCGAGGACGCAACGGTCTGGCGGCTGAAGGCCGACGGCGGCTCCGGCGGCCCGAACGGTGCGCTCGACAACACCTTCGGCAAAGAAGGCGTCGTCCAGATCGGCACGTTCACCAACACGGTCGGGCTCGCGATCGCGGTCCAGTCGGACGGCAAGATCGTCGCCGCGGGACGCGGCTTCAACACGACAGGTCCGCAGCGGGTGGCCGTGTGGCGGTTGACCGAAGGCGGTGCGCTCGACCCCGGCTTCGACACGGATGGCACTGCCGAAGTCAACGACACGACAGAAGACTCGGTGAACGCGATCGCGCTCGCGCCCGACGGCAAGATCCTGATCGCGGGGACCACCGAACTCTCGTCAGCCCCGCGCGACGCGGTCATCTGGCGCTTGAAGGCCAACGGCGGGACCGGAGCCCTCAACGGGGCGCTTGACCCGACGTTCGATACCGACGGGCAAGCCGATTTCGACAGTGGCGGCGACGATTCGGCCGAAGCCATCGCGCTCAAGCCGGACGGGAAGATCATCCTCGCCGGCACCTCCGAACCTACGACGGGTCATCAGCTCGCGGCAGTGTGGCGAGTCAAGCCCGACGGTGGCTCCGGCGTCACGAACGGCGCGCTCGACCCGACCTTCGACACGGACGGCGTCGCCGGGATCGACGGCGGCGGCTCGGCCTTCGCGGGCGCTGTGGCGCTGCAGCCCGACGGCAAGATCCTGCTCGCGGGCACCGCGCGGGTCGGCGCGAACCCGAGCGCCGCGATGCTGTGGCGGTTGACCGCGAACGGGGGCACGGGGGCCGTGAACGGCGCCTTGGATCCGACCTTCGGCACGGGCGGCGCCACGGTTGTGAGCGCACCCGCTGGAGTCTTCGCCGATGCGCTCGCACTGGGCGCCGATCGCAGGATCGTCGTGGCCGGTGCGACCGACGATGAGAAGCTGCTCCTGTTCCGGGCACTGGGCGATCCGTTCGCGTTGACGGTCGCGAAGCAGGGCGCGGGCTCCGGATCGGTGCGGTCATCCACGCCGGGCATCGACTGCGGTGCGTCGTGCTCCTCGACGTTTGACGACGGCACGACCGTAACGCTGACGGCTGCGCCCGCGCCCGGCTCTGTGTTCGCGGGGTGGTCCGGGGCAGGCTGCGGCGGGACCGGCGAATGCTCGGCGACGATGAGCGCCGACCGGACGGTGACCGCGACCTTCGACGCTCTCCCGACGCCCCTGCCGTCTTCGCCTCTGTCTCCATCGAATGCGCCGAAGCTCGCAAACGTGAGCCAGTCGCATGCGGTCTGGAGTGAGGGCGGCAAGCTTGCTTTGGCGTCTCGCAACCGCAAGAAGCACAGGACCCCGCGCGGCACGACCTTCTCCTATGCGCTCGACCAGCAGGCGACGGTTCACTTCGCCTTCACGCAGCGGGTCGGTGGGCGCCGTGTCAAGGCCGGATGCGTGCCGCAGACCAAGACGAATCGTCACAAGCGCTCCTGCAAGCGGGCGGTCACGCGTGGCACGCTCTCCTTCGTCGCGCACGCCGGGATGAACAAGCTCGCCTTCCAAGGGCGGCTCACGCGCTCCAGGAAGCTGCCGCTCGGGCGCTACACGCTGATCGTCACCGCGAAGAACTCCGCTGGACAGCGCTCGGCTGCGCAGTTGCTGCACTTCACGATCGTTGCGTGATGCCGTGTCGCATGGGCGCGGCGGGTTTCGAACCTGCGACCTCTCGCGTGTGAAGCGTCTGGCTCCACAGCGAGTGACTCGTCCCTAAAGCCCAGATTTCCAGGGATTTTCGGCCTCGTGCTTCTAGGTGGCCGGTCGGTGGATGAACGATTTTAGCCCGATTTGGGCGTATTTGGGCGGGGGTTTTGCGGGTGACCCGCAAAACCCCCGTCTTCCGGCTGGTGCGCTCGGGCGCCGACCTCGTTGGGATGGCTCTTGACGTCGTTCTGGGACGCGGCGCATGATTGACCACAAGTTCTTGATCGTCTGTGCCGATACCACCCTCGCTCGAAACGGGGCTTCCAAGCCTGGATCGCCCAACTCCCTTCGGGCCTGCGAGGAAAGGAGCGGTTCATGCAGATCTGGATGGCGCGGGAGCGCTACGTCCAATGGCTGTCTTTCGCACGTGATCTCTCGCCACATACGATCCGGGCGTACAGCGCCGACATCCTTGCGTTCGAGCGGCATCTGGGTGCCGGGTTGGGGGTGGGCGCGATCGACGGGGCCGGGCTCTTGGCGTTTGTCGAGCACCAGCGAAGGATGGGTCTATCCGGAGTCTCAATCCGGCGTCGTGCGTCCGCGCTACGCGGCTTCTGTCGCTGGCTTCGATCTAGGGACCTGATCGAGGACGACCCGGCACTTGGTCTTTCGCTTGCGGCTGGTCGTGCGCGCCAACTCCCTCGCGTTGTGCCACCGCCCGAACTCGAGCGGTTGCTGTTGCATCTTCGTAGGGGGGACTTCCGCGGCGACATCGACGAGCGGACGGTGCTGAGGGATCCGCACCATGCGACGACGCTGCTCGCCATCGCGCTGATGCTTGCGACGGGGGTGCGAGTGCACGAGGTCGTCGGCATCCGCTGCGCTGATGTCGATGTCTCGTCGCGCTCATTGAGACTCCTTGGCAAGGGGCGCCGCGAGCGAGAGGTCTACCTCACCAACATGTGGGTCACGGGATTCACGCGCTCGTACTTGTCGGTACGAGAACAGCAGGACATGTCCCATAAGCATCTGTTGTTCAACCGTCACTCGGCACCCCTCACGCCTCCGGCCATGCGAGGCCGGCTTGCGAAGGCGGCTCAAGACGCAGGTTTGCGGTCCCGCGTGACACCACACATGCTCAGGCACTCGGCAGCGACGCAGCTAATCGAAGCTGGTGTCGACATCCGGTACATCCAGCGGCTCCTCGGGCACGCGAGTCTCTCAACGACCGAGATCTACACCCACATCTCGAACGAAGCACTGAAACGGGTGCTATCGGACGCAGACATCCTTGGGAGGCTTGGCGCCAGCGATAACTAGGAATTATCGCGGGTGCCTAGCGTCAGCGTAATCGTCCCGATTTTCAACGGAACCGAGTTCCTGCCAGCGTTCTTTGGCTCCCTTGTCGCAGCGCTTCCCGACGGCTCGCAGGTCATCATCGTTGACGACGGCTCCGCGCAGCCGATTTGGTCAACGGTTCCTGATTTCGGCGATGGGATCTCCGTAGAGCGGTTGCAGAACCAGTCAAATCTCGGGTACTGCGCTTCAGTGAACCGCGCCTTCCCTCTGGCTACCGGGGAAATCATTGTTCAGCTAAATAGCGACCTCGTCCTCGATCCTCACTGCATCGGAGCGATGGTCGATTTGATATCGAGAGAGGAGAACGTCGGCATTGTAGGATCAAAGCTGATTTATCCGACGACGGGTCTTGTGCAGCACGTCGGGATGGCTTTCGGCCACTACTCGAAGTCACACGTCTTTCTGGAGCTGCCCGCAGATCACCCGCTCTGCATGCGGACGCGATCTCTTCAGATACTCACCAGCGCCACCGCTGCCATGTCGCGAAGGGTCCTCGACAGGATCGGCCCGCTCGACGACGTCTATTACAACCACAACGACGACATCGAGCACTGCCTGCTGGCTCGCGAGCATGGTTTCACGAACTTCATGTGTGCAGATTCAGTCGCTTACCATTGGGAGAGTCTCTCGGGACCGGCGCGCTTCGCCGGTGTCGAAGCGGCCGACGGTGTGTTCTGGGCGCGGTGGGGCAGCAAGTACAAAAGCGACTTCGCAGCGTTTGTGGACGAGGCACTCGATCACGTCCTATCCGAAGCGCCGCACCTCGAGGGTGTCCCTTTTCGAGTCCTCGATCTTTCCCGGTCCGGCGATTCACAGATCGTCCTCGAACGCCTCACTAAGCACTTGACGGGAATTGACCGGGAGCTCCGTCGGTTTCGCCAGGTCAGCAATCTAGCAAGGCACCTGCGCCTTCCGCTCCTACTCCCCCACTGGATCCCCCAGGAACCGACGCCCTTTATCTACATCGTCGATCGTTATCGCGAACTGGAGGAGAACGATCTCTGGTTCTCGACCCGTCGGCAAATCGTGTCTGAGGAGTTGATCGTCGACGTTACTGGTGTCGCCGTTCGGACCTCGCAGACCCATTTGCGCAAATGATCAGCCTTTTTCAGCCAAGCGTGGGTAGCGCCGAGCTCCACATGGTTCGCGACGTGTTCGAGGCTCGGTGGCTCGGCGCCGGGGCTCGGGTCGAGCTCTTCGAGCAGAGATTGAGCGCATATATCGGCCGCCCCGCGAACGAGGTGCTGACGGTCTCGAGTTGCACGGAGGGCCTTTTCCAGACTTCGGCCGCGCTCGGCCTAGGTGCCGGGGACGATGTCGTGATGCCAACGATCAGCTTCGTCGGAGCTGCTCACGCCATCCGTAGTTCAGGTGCGCGGGTCGCGCTCTGTGACGTCGATCCGAGAACGCTCAACCCCACGGTTGAGCACATCGAGGACGCCATCACGCCCACTACCAAGGCTTTGCTCATCCTCCACTACGGCGGGGACCCGGGATCGGTCACTGAGATCGCGCAGCTGGCTCGGAATCGGGGGCTTTCGCTCGTGGAGGATGCAGCCTGCAGTCTCGGCTCCTTCTCAGATGGGAAGGCAGCCGGCACGTTCGGAGATGTCGGCGTGTGGTCGTTCGACGCCGCGAAGCTGCTCACCACCGGCGACGGCGGGATGATCTGGTGCCGCAGCGAGGAGCTCGCATCGAAGCTGCGGCAAAGCATCAGGCTAGGAGTGGGAACATCTGGGCTGCAGCGGCGCAGTCTCTCGTCGCGCTGGTGGGAAATAGATCCGTTGATGCTGGGACGGCGGGCGACGATGAACGATGTCGCGGCTGCGATCGGGCTGGCTCAACTGGGACGTCTCCCGTTGTTCCTTCAGCGACGCCGGGAGATCGCCGTGGCCTACAACCGAGGGCTAGCCGGACTGCCCGGAGTGACGTTGCCCGAGCGGGCGCCCTCGAGCGGTGCCCTCTTCTACTACTGGATCCAGGTGGCTCCTGAGCACCGCGATCGCCTCGCCGGCCACCTCTTGGATGAAGATATCTACACGAACTTTCGGTATTGGCCGCTCCACAGAACCACGATGTATCGGCAAGATCGATCATTTCCCGGAGCCGACAGAGCAGCTGCGACGACGCTCTTGCTGCCAGTTCACCAAGGACTTTCCGATACGGACGTGGCGTCGGTCATCGCGGCAGTCCGCGCCTACTCGTTCGACACGTGCTAGTAGAGGTAGTAGGGCTCGCCGTTCACCGCGAGCCACCACTGGTCAACCCGGTCACTCTCTTCTAGACGCAGCGATTCGCAAGCTTCGTCCGCGAAACTGGAGCGCAGTGCCGGATACCGGGCGAGCGCCGCGGGACCCTCCGGATCGCCCACTGCCCGCAGCAACCGAACTGCTTGGGCGAGCGGTACTCGCACTAGCTCAAAACGAGGCGAACGGTCCGGTTCCGGGTAGGGCGACAAGGTCTCCGCGAGGATCTCGAGCGCCGCGATCGCATGGTTGCGCACGTCGGTTCGCGCGGCATCAGGGGTTTGATTCATCGCAGTTGCGAGATTGACGTGAGCACGCCACAGAGTCTCCATTTGCTGGCCTCGGGCAGCAGCAGTCACGGCCTGTGCGAACCAGGCGATCTCGTCGCCTTCCGACCGCACGACACTGACGATGCCAAGCATCAGTGCCGAGGAGCCGGCATCGGGATATCGACCCACCCGGAATGCATAGGAGAAGACCGACTTGAGTATCTGGGTTGCCTCGTCGAGCAGCTCCTTAACGCCGTCGCCACCCCGACTGGAATCCGTCCGGTACGCGATCAGCACAAGGGCCATCGCCAGGTTGATCTTCGCCGAAACCCGCGCCTCGACCGCGTCGGTGGAATCGTCGAGTTCCTTCAGGCATTGTCTGAGAGTCACTTCGGATGTCTTTGGGTCCCTTGGTAGGAGGATGTTCGCGTAGGTGCTGACGACATGGCGTGCAAGCACCGACGAGGAGCGCCGCGCGATCCGGACTGCTGGCTCCGCACTCGCCAGGGAGCGCTCTGACTCTCCCGAAATCGCGAGCGCCACAGCCTGAGTGTGGAGCGCCTCCATCTCCAGCTCCTCCCATGCACTAGTCGCAAGATCGCCTGCCGCGCGAACCGCCCGGATGCTGTTGACCGCGTTGGCTGCAATCTCGGCCGCCTCCAGCGGTTCCTGGCCCGTGAACAGGATCTGCGACCGCCTCACGTCGGCCGTCAACTGGAGGCGGCGAAGTTCTGCTGCGACTCGTGGCGACGGGTCGTGGTTGCTGGAGACTTTAGTCGCCAGTCGATTGCAGAGCCGGTCGAGGCGTTGCCGGGCCGCCGTGCGCTCATTCCCAAGCAGCTCAGTGGCAAGCGCCAACTCGTCCTCACAGCGGTGCAAGAAGGTGTCGATGTCAACCGGGGACTCGGCATCCCTTCGCCATGCGAGGTCGAGCGAAGCGGCAGCCACCCGGCGGGCCAGACGGATGTCCCCCTGTTGCTGGGAGGTTCGTAGAGCCCGCCTCATCAGCTGTTCTGCCTTCCGTAGGTCCGGCACGGGGAACTGCAGCAACGCCAGAGCCCACTTGTAGCGGTCAACTAGCCTTTCTGCCTGATCCGCTTCGGCGAACCAATCGCAGTAAATCTCCGCCGCCCTCTTGCGATCTGGCTCTGAGACTTCGAAGCGCCGGATCGAGCGGAAGTAATTCTCATGGCGAAAGGAGATCTCATCCTCTTCTCCCTCCGCCGTCCAAAGTACTTCGGTGGCGTCGACGTCGCGGAGGGAGACATCGGGAGCAAGAGTCCGCCAAAGCCGTCGGAAAAGCGGAGTGGGTACGCGGTCCTCTAGTAGGGCCGCAGCCCAGATCAACAACGCCAGCTGCGGCGTCCTGAACTGCAGATAGGTCCACCTCAACCGGATCGCCTCGAAAACCGATTCGGGCAGGGTGATGTCGGTAGGCGCGGGACGAATCAGATGCAACAGTCCGGTGAGGGGGTTTTGCCCCACGACCCCCTGTTCCTTAAGGATCTGGACCTGCTGGAGCGAATGGAATGGATTGCCCCCCGCCGTCCGGTGAATCCTCTGGATCAGTTCGCGCTGCAAGTCGAGCAGAGCGACATTGACTCGTCGCTTTGCGCTGTGCCGATCCTCGAACAGGCGCTGAATGAACTCCAGCCCCTGATCCCGACTGAAAGAGCACGGGACTGTGGGGCAGCCGAGCTTTTGCAAGAACAGCCCGAAGGACTCCGAGTCCCATCCGTCCTCGGCGAGTCTCTGACGCTCTCCGACTCGTCCCTCGAATACCAAGAAGACTCCGCTCTCGGGAGACCGCGTGGCGGTGGCAGTGGGCGAGACACGGTCGAGCTGCCAGACCATCCTTTCAAACACGAGAAGGACATCCGCAGAGCACCAGTGGAGGTCTTGGAGGTGAACGATCAGTGGTGCACGCCTGCCTCGGGCCGTGATCAAGAGCAGCAGTACCGAAAGCAATGGTTGTTCTTCAGCTACGCCGTCTTCCAACCCGAAGATCGACCTGATGGCCGGTCTGGCGCGTTCGGCGAGATCAGAGTCGAAGCGTTCGACCGTCCGAATGACCCGCTCGGCGGGCTCCTCCGAGGACCGGGGGTCCTCGAGCAGACCTAGCAGAAGATCGGCGAGGATCCGGTGCGGATCGTCCAGCGTCTTGGCCTGCTTCGCGACAACGAAGGCGCTGCCTTCGCGACGCTTTCTCAGAGCGAACTCTTCACAGAGGCGACTCTTACCACTGCCGCCGGATCCGACCACACCGATCGATCCCGTGCCACCTGCGACCGCCCGATCGTACTCTTGCTCGAGACGCAGAAGAGCCCCTTTGAATGGGCGTTCGTAGAAGCGTGGACGGAGGTTCTCGACCACCCGCGCCGCTCCCAGAGGAGCGGAGAGGGTTGGGGAGCGATCTGGCTGTTCTGAGGGAACGATTGAGATTTCCCCGAGATTGAGACGTCCAACCGAGTAGGTGACCAACTCGAGGATGCACTGCAGGTCAATCGGAGTGTCGGTCTCGCTGCCAACCGATGCTGAGGCACCCTCTCTCCGATCCGCGCCGATGGGACCGATGAGCGTGATCAGGGGACCGTCCTCCCCCGACGGGGGCGTCCAGCGTACGCGGTGCTTCGAGGCTGAACCCCGGAACCTGACCGTCACCGCAAAGGGTTCGCCGGCCAGGATCAGGTCGGGTGCCGAGACTTCCGGCATCGCCGAGTGAAGGTCCGACGGAAAACCACCAAGGTGCTTGTGGACCTCTGCGATCTCGTCAGCCGAAAGTGCCTGCTCGAGAATCTCGTCCACCATGTCGCGGTGGTCGTTGAATATGCTCTCGATCTGAGGCCGGTCGAGAATATGGCAGTGGCGCTGGTAAATCGCTTCGATCCGCGCGCATGCCTCCTTGATCCGCCTCTTGCTCACGTGCGCCGAGAGCGCGACGACGAAAAAGGTCGGGTTTAGCGACACCGCCATGTTCACCAGGCTGCCGGAGACCTCCTCAACCACGTTGTCGACTCTCGTGCGCTTCTTACACTGCCCGCCGACCGTGATGGCTGCTGCGATGTCGAGCACGTCGTCGAGAAGGAACTGCTGCTTTCCGACGAAATCCGATCCACCGTCCGGCAGATTCGGGGTGACATACCACTCGTAGTCGGGCCGCAACCGCGCGAAGGCCGCAGCAACGGCGACCTCGAAAACCTGCAGCCGGGCGGGCCCGTTTTCTTCGTCCCGGCGGATCTTGACCCCAAGTGCGGCTGGCGGATCCCAACAAAAGTCTCTGGTCAGCAGGTCCCATGCCCGCCGCTCGACCTTGGTTTCCGTCGCCTGACTCATCGGCGCCGATAATTCCTAGTTATCCAAACTCGGTCGCACGAGTCGAGCATCGTATGGGACGCGATACCGGAGCGGTTGGGTAATCCAACAGGCGTATGTTTCGTTATCGACAACTCACGAGCGAAGGCCGGTCCGCGTTTCGAGGTCTCTGCGAGCTTCTTGCCGTCCGGTGCGATGGATCAAGCACTCCCCGCTGCTCACGAGCCCAGCGGATCGCGGCTGATCTCCTCCGAGCTGAGCTTGTTCGCCGCGTAGAGCTTTGGGGCGGTGGTTTTACGCTGGCGTGCTACTCGCTGGAAGCTGTCCCACGGATCGTCGGCTGGACGCTGCACGGCGCGCAGTGTCCAGAGTTGCGCCTTGTCCTGCTCGATTCGCTGGCAGATCCCCGGCAGGTACGCGAGCAGTAGGCCTGTGGCCTTTATGGGGTCGTGTCCGGATTCCTTCGCCACGACGAGCGTGAGCTTGGTCTGCATGAGGACGGCGAGCTCGCGCGGCAGTGCGAGCATGTTCGCGTCGGTGGTGATCAGCCCGTCCCATGGGCGTCCGTGATGATGCAACGCCAGCATCACCTCCCAGTCGTCGAGTGTCGCAAGCCGCTCGTCGACTTGGGCGATCGGGACGAGCTCCGCCTCGATGATGTACTCGGCGAGTGCGTCGACTATTGGCTGGGGGAAGTTCTGATCGAGCGCGAAGAGGCGGCGCACGACTGGGCGTCTACGCCGCGATTCGTAGGTTCGCGCTCAGCTCGCGCTCCAGATCGATCGCGTCATCGACGGCATCGGTGGGGACCATCGGGTAGAGGCGATAGATCTTCGCGTTCTCAAGGCCGCGACGCTCAAGTGCGGCGAGCGCCTGGGTCTCGATCCTGGTGCGCTCAATATGTGGTGAGCCGGCTAGCTTGCCTGGCACGATCCGCAATTGTGGGCGCGGGGCGCTCAGGTCAGGACCACGCAAGCCCTCGCGCGAATCGAACGGAGCGAGCAGGTCGAGCATCTCGGCGTCGAGGATGCGCTGTCCGCTCGCGCGCTGCGCGCCGCGCTCGTCGCCGATCACGATGTTTCCAGATCGATCGACCGCCACGCGTGGGGCGCCGTCCTCGTTCCAGAGGTCGAGTTCGAGCGATGCGATCTCGCGCAGCGCGCGACGGACCGCTTTCATCGCGGTCCTGGGAATCTCGCGACCGTCCGGGTGCTGCTTGGTCTGTCGCAGCCAGTAGATCGTCCGCAGGGCCATCAGATCGCCGTAGGACCAGAGCTTTATGCGCTGAGGCGAGACGCTCGGGAGCAGAACATCGTTGTTTGACCAGTAGTGCACGGTCGACTTCGGCACGCCCGATAGGGCCGCCGCACGCTCCGCGGTGTATGCGCCTCGTGCTTCCATGGGCGCAGTATCGCGTTCAGGCCGGATTACGTCCACCGCCGGCACTCTCATCACGCCTCGTCGGGCGGCGTCGGGGACCCGTGGCCGGGCTAGGGAGTTGGCTTTGCGGCGGTAGGCGCGAAGCGCTGGCAGTACTCCTCGAACAGCTCGTCGACGTGGTTGCTGAGGCCGACGTAGTACCCGCGCTCGTCACGAAACTCGAGCTGTTCGTCGCCCTTGAACGAGAGCCAGTTGTAGGAGGTTGCGATCGAGAAGCGCGAGTCGCAGATGAGGATCTTGGCGTGCGTGTCGCCGAGTCGTGTCATGTGAAAGAGCTCGGGGAAGTCCTCGCCGAGGCGGCGGAGCTTTCGCTCTGCGTCGCGGTCGTGTTCATCCTTGGCCTTGCCGCGCCCGTGCCCGCCTTCCTTATTGATCCCGAAAGCGATCCACAACTCGACGCCGCGTTGCAGCAGCTCGCGGAAGCGTCCGACTAGCTCGTCGTCGACGACCTCGAACCTGATCCACGGCGACACGATCAGGACGTGTTGCTGGGCCTCCTCGAGCGCACGATCGAGATATTTGCGGTGGTCATAGACAGGCACCTGCCGGACCGAGATGTTGGCTAGCTGGCTCTCGAGTTCCTGCTGGCGCTGTTGTGATTGGGCTAACTGCTCGCTGAGCGATGCGAGCTGATCGGCGGGGGCGCTCTCGGCGGCGGAGCGAAGCCGCTCGTCCTCTTGAAGCAGCTCGGTGTGCTCGTCTTCGATGCGCTCGCTCTCGGTAGCGTCGGCAGCCGTGTCGAGCAGTTCCGCCGGGATCGTCGTCTCCGCGATCTCGCGGGCGGCGTGCCAGTCCTCGGGGACGAGTTTCCTCGCGGAGCGTGCCATTGCGCGCGCGAAGGCTGCGTCGTGTTCCTCGCTTGATTCGCCGTCGACGGCGAGCGTGATGAGTAGCTCCTCGCCGGGTGCCTGGTAGGCGAGGGCGACCGCTTCGCGGGCGTAGCGGCGGGTCTTCCCGATGCCGATGATGCCGATGACCTCTCGGCGCGCCCGGCGCCCGGCCGACTCGTTTCGGATGACTTGGCTGACTGACTCCAGGGGAATGTTTTGCAGTCCTGGTCGCTTGCGGGGGGAGGCTGCGATCTCCACAAGGCCGAGACGGGATGCTTGGCTTGCGGGAAACCAGTTGCGTCCTTTGGCGGTGACGGAGAGCACCTTGCGCGTCAGGCCGTCGATCCAGACGGGCAGGCTCACTTCCACGGCTTGGACTTGCGCGGCTTCGACTGCGGTGCTGCGGCCCTTGTTGGTCAGGGCTAGGCGGTGGGTGCGGTCGCCGTGTTGGCCGCCGGTCATCGTGAGGTTGTCGCTGGCGAGCAGGATGCTGGCGTTGGTACGCACGATGGACTCGTCGATGCCGAGCAGCCCAGCGATGGCCGGCGTGTCGGTGAGACCTTGATTGACCGCTCGCAGCACGTACTCCTGGATGGGTGGGAGCGGCTTTTTCTCGAGGACGAGTAGTTCGAGATCGACCTTGAACAGGGGCAGCGCGACCTCTCGGTAGGAGACGAGCTGGTAGCCCGAGCGTGCTCCTGCCAGCCGCCGGGCGACCTCCTCGGCGGTCACTTGCGCGGCTCCTCGAGCTTGCAGCCCTCCGCGCCTTCGATGTGCTCGAGGACTTTCGCGAATGGGTTATCGCCGCCGCGTGCGTGGCGACAGAAGCGATGGTCGCCGACGATGATCAGCGCGTCGCGTGCCCGGCTCATCGCGACGTTGATTCGGCGTGCGCTGCGCAGGAATCCGAGGTCGTTCTCGGCGTTGGAACGCGTGGTCGAGTAGATCACGGTGTCGCTCTCCTGGCCTTGGAAGGAGTCGACCGGGTGAACGTCGATCGTGAGGTGAGACCACTTCGGGTCGTGCGGTCTGAGGTCGCGCTGGACGCGGCGCGCCTGCTCGCCGTAGCCGGAGATGACGGCTACGTCCAGGTGCTCGTCGTTAGCGGCGGCTCGCTGCTGGAGTCGGTTGACGAGCTTGTGGATCATGCGCAGCTCCGACTCGTTCCAGTAGGTCGTGCCGATCTGCTTCTCGCGGCGCCCCGGCAACCGGGTGGTCGAGTACCACGTCACGGGCGCCTCGAACGTCTCGCCCAAGCATTTGAGATCTGACTGCAGGCCTCGCGCGCTTCGTAGCCCGTCGTCGTAGAAGCAGTGGCTGATCAACTGCCCGATCGGGCGCAACATGCGGTGCTGCTCTGAGAGCACGAGGCGGCGGTCCTCGGGCAACGTGCCGCCGAGCTGAGAGAACAGCGTCTCCTCGAGGTCGGCGCGGACGAGGCCGTGGCCTTCAAGCCCGCCGTCGTCGATCAGCTCACCGTCGACATACGGTGGCAGCTGGCGCTCGTCGCCGACGAGCACCCAGCGACGGCTTCGCACCATCGGCACCAGCGCCTCGGTGGGGGTGGCCTTCGATACCTCGTCAACGATCGCCAGATCGAATGGCTCCTGGTCATCGAGGGCGCCGGCGAGACCGACACATGTCCCGGCCACGACTTGCGCCGAGGACAGCAATGCTTCGGTGAACCCCTCGCCTTGGCCGAAGCGAACGAGCCACTCGTCCTGCAGCTTGACGAGCGCCCGGTAGGCGTCGAGGTCTTCCAGGGTAACCGGGAACCGTTCGCCGAGCACCGCCTCGAGCTCTGCGGCCGGTGGGATCACAGTCCGATCGAGCTGCTCGCGCAGGGATTGCTGCTGGCGCTCTCGGTTCTGCTGGAGAGTCGTGAGCTCGCGACGACGGGACTCTGCCTCGTCTTGGACGGCGCCCAGCTCGTCCTCGGCGTCGGACACCATCTCGCCCGTTGAGGTCGCGGAGGGCGCGGGTCGGTCAGGATCGGTCAAGAGATCCAGTAGGCGCTCCTCATCTTTGTCGAGCTCGACCAGACGGGCTCGCAGACGCGTGATGCTCTGCTCGATGACCTCAAGCTCGGCCGCGGTCGCATAAGCGTGCAGCGCCTCGGGACTGATGCCGCGCTGTTGCCCCCAGCCATCCAGCCAGGACTTGGCTCGTGTCTGTGCGTCCTCATGCCAGCGGCGCAACTGTGCGGGAACCGTCAGAGCCTGGGCGTCCTCGGCGATCTTCTCGGCGGCACCGACGCGCACGAGGCGCAGGTCGCTGAGCTCTGCGACCTTGAGCGCGGCGTGATCGACGGCGACATGGGTCTGTGAGCTCAAGAGGACACGCGCACCGGGTTTGCCGGCGATCAGCTGGACGATCAGCTCGGCAATGAACGTCGTCTTGCCCGTGCCGGGCGGACCCTGTACGAGCGTGAAGTCCGGCGAGGAGAGCGCCACCTGCACTGCATTTCGCTTGGGCTCGTCGAGGTCTTGGTAGAACCCGTCGATCGGTGCCAGGACGAGCGGCGCCGCACGGTCGGGATGAACGAGAAGTTCGCCGAGATCACCGCGTGCGCCGACCCGTCGCGGACATCGCTGAGCGCCTGCTTCTGGCGCTCGATCTGATGGCGTGAGGCAGTGCGATCACTCAGTAGCTGTCCACGATCTGGGAGCGCGTCGACGTGACCGCGCTCAACGACGAGTCCGAGCTCACCGTCGCCGACCTCCGCGACAGTGCCCACGACAGCGCCGCCCTCCGACAGCGCGACGCGGCGAGTCTGGTCGAGATAACGCTCATCGACATCGTGACGGACATCGAACACGACGACACCCCCGTCGCGGTGCCACCCGTGGAACGCCAGTGGGTCCTCGCGCCGCGCCTCAAGCTCCGTCTTGGCCTCAAGCACCGAACGCCAGCGGCCCATCAGCTCGGCCTCAGAGCGCTCGACGGCGGCAAGTGCTCGCGCGGAATCCTCCGCGGCGACGGCCGCTATCAGCGCGTCGGCGTCAGCGCGCTGATCGGACAGACGCCCCCCAAAGACCAGCTGGTGTTCCAGTTGCAGTCCGGCCTCGCGCCGACGCTCCAACAGCCCCGGAGGAACCAGACGCACACCAGTGAGAACCAGCGAGCCGCTCCCATCTCGGGCAAACCGAGCAGAGAACAGCAACTCGTGCCCGACGAGGTCCAACGGAACCTCGGACTCCTGCTCCCAGCCGATCTCGCTTCGGTGATCGCGAGCCAACGAGGGAGGCTCACGTTCGTCGTTGATGTCGGCAATCAACAGACGGCGTGCTTCATCGTCAGAGGCTGCTGAAAGCAGGCCACGGGCCTGTTGCACCGCCGTGGTGGTCAACGCGACGAGCAGTTGCGGGCGGCGCGCGGTACTGGTCGCTGGGTCCCACACGAGCACGCGGTCGAGCTCGGTCAGGGCGAGCTTTGCCGAGTAAGGCCGTTTTTCGGGATCCGACTCGATGAGCGAACCCAGGAAGTGGCGTGCATCGTCGGGGAGATCAAGCTGCGCGAGCACTGCCCGGGGGTCGGCGTCCTTGGGTAGCCGACTATCCAGCCCGCCGAGGAGATCGACCATCGTCACGCCCAGCGAGTAGAGATCGCTGCGTCCATCGGCTTGATCGTCCTCTCGCTCCGGCGCGGCGTAGGGCTTTGAGTGAAGCTCGGCGACTGTCATGCCCAGACGGATCGAGTCCAGCAGCTTGGCGACGCCGAAGTCGGTCAGCTTGACCGTCCCGTCAGCGGCGACCATCACATTCGATGGCTTGATATCTCGGTGGATGATGTGCCTAGCGTGCGCCGCACTGAGACCTTCCAGTAGCGGCTTGAGCACGCGGCGAGCCAGCGACCCCCACGCCATCGCCTCCTCACGCTGCTGGCCCAGATGCCCGACGAGGTCCTCCTCCAGCCACTCCAGCGCGAGATAGTGCTGGCCCCTGCTCGGATCGTGCCCGCCGGCGACGAGCCGCACGACGTGGCGATGCGTCAACGCGCGAAGCGCACCTCGCTCGCGCAGGAAGCACTCCAGCCGCAGCTCGTCGTCGATCGCGGCCCCGTCATAGAGCTTGAGCGCGACGGTCTCCATGTCGTGCTCGTGATCGCGTGCGCGATGCACATGCGCGGTCCCTCCGACCCGCGGAGCCACGGGATCGAGGACGAAGCGGTTGTCGATGATCTGAACAGACACGGGAAGAGAACGGGCATCGGACGATGACCATGAGGGAAGACGCTGACGATTCCATATTCCCGCACGAAACGACCGGCTCATCCGTATCCGCCCGTTCGCCCGGGCGCCCTCAGGAGCCCAGGCGTCGAGCCTCGCCACGTGAGTAGCGACGTAATCGCGAATCTCATCGCCGACGTCGCGAACCTCGGCGCTCATTCGGCCTTTGGGTCGGCAGATCCCCAGCCGATAGCGCTCTCCCGGGATCCCCCGACCGAGCTAAAAACCCGCACCGCTCTTTCCACCGCTGGAGGATGGGCAGAACCTGATTGGCAGACGAAACTCGTGTAGCGAGAATCGCCTCGCTCGGGCAGCCGGGTCGAGGCCTACGGGCTAACGCCGTGGAGACCGGTAGATGCCAAGAAGCGCCACGGGACAGCTATGCGAAAACCGCTCCAAGGTGACAGGAGAGGTCACCTCCTGGGGCGTACGGTTTCGCCACGAAGGTCGCCGCTGGTATGTGACTCTCGACGCGGAAACGCGTAGCGAAGCGCTGGACGAGATGACGCACCTGATCGCCCAGGTGCGGCAAGGCATCTGGGTGCCGCCTCGTCGCCACCGGCGTCATCGCGGCACCCTCAACCAACCTCGGTTCGCCGAGTTCGCCAGCGACTGGACGGCACGGCACGTCATTGAGGGTGGCCGTCGAGGGTTGGGTCTCTCGCGCGCGGGCCGCGCAGATCTGCAGTGGCGCCTCGGGCACCTGCTGCCGTTCTTTGGTCCCATGCGCCTGGACGAGATCACTGTCCTTGAGGTCGATCGCTACCGCTTGGCGCTTGTTCAGCACAGCAGGCTCGGTACGACGTCGATCAACATGACGCTTACAACGCTCGCCGCGATCCTTGAGTGCGCCGTCGAATACGAGCTCATCGATCGAAACCCGGCCAAAGGCCGACGGCGTCGACTGCCGGCCGTCAAGCCGAAACGGGTATGGCTCGATCGCGCCGATCACATCAGTGCCCTGCTCGACGCCGCCGGCGAACTCGACCGCACCGCCAAGGCGCACCGCGGGCAGCGTCGCGCACTGCTCGCAACGCTCATGTTTGCCGGGCTGCGTCTCGGCGAGGCGCTCGCGCTGCGGTGGAGCGACATAGACCTTCACCGCGACACGCTGCAGGTCACCGGCTCGAAGACCGACGCTGGCGTGCGCACCGTGAACCTCCTACCAGTACTCGCCAACGAACTGCGCGCCTACCATCGCCGCCTCGGCGAGTCGTGCGACGGTTTCGTCTTCGCGACGAGCGCGTCCCGGCCGCTTGGCGCAACGAACGTGCGCAAACGAATCATGCAACCTGCCATCGCGCGCGCCAACACGAACCTCCAAGGCGACGGCCTCGTAGAGCTGCCAGACGGCCTCACCCCGCACAGCCTGCGACGTACGTTCGCCTCGCTGCTGTTCGCTCTTGGCGAGTCGCCGCCCTACGTCATGAGCCAGCTCGGTCACGCCACCGCTGGCCTCACCCTCGCGCTGTATGCACGCGAGATGCACCGCCGCGATGGCGAGCCAGCACGCCTACGCACCCTGGTAGGCCACACCGGTGCCGCTGAGTAGCTGCACGCCTTCGCCTCAGCACGGACAAAGCCCAAAGCCCCGGTTTGCAGGCATTCTCAACGAGAGACCTCTCGCTTGCACCGGAGCGAGCGGTCTCTCACTGCAACTGGTCTCGAAAGGAGCAAAAGAGCCTGCAAATACGCGGGAATTTCCCAGCGTCGCGTGAATGGGCAGAGCTGGACAAAACGGACCTTTGGCCGAAACTCGCAGCGACCGGCCGAATCAAAAAGATGCCGATTTGCAGGGCTTTTATGGGCGCGGCGGGTTTCGAACCTGCGACCTCTCGCGTGTGAAGCGAGCGCTCTCCCACTGAGCTACGCGCCCTGGGGAGCCGAGTCTATTGGGCATTTGGGCTTCCCGCAGCTCGAGCCGAGGCACCGCCGCGGCGCGGCGGCCAATGCTGCCCATCCGTTCGTAGTCGTCTCGTCCGGTGCCGGGCGAACTCAATGTGGGCATTTCGCCTCTGCGTGTGCCGTGGAGTAGCGTGGGCGGCGTGGCCGATCCGCTGACGCAGGGCGCGAGGAGTCGTCTGATGAGTCGGGTGCGCAACCGCGACACCGCGCCCGAGCTGCTGTTACGTCGGGCGATGTGGGCTGCCGGGCTGCGTGGTTGGCGGGTCCATCCGCGGAGCATCTTCGGCAACCCCGATCTGGCTTGGATCGGCAGCCGCGTCGCGGTGTTCGTCGATGGTGCTTTCTGGCACGGTCACCCCGACTACTATCACGGCCAATCCGGCCCATTCTGGGACGAGAAGATCGCCCGCAACCGTGAGCGGGATGAACGCGTGAACGCAGAGCTGGACGTCTCGGGCTGGCAGGTGCTGCGGTTCTGGGACTTCGAGGTCGAACGCTCGCCGAGGGACTGTGTCGCGCAGATCGCCGAGCGACTCGCGGTAGTCCGCGAGCAGACATTCGTCTGACAGAACAAGCATTCGACTTCTGTCCGGTTCCGTGACTAATGTCCGCAATGTGGCCGACACCTACCGCATCATCGATCTGTTCGCGGGTTGCGGTGGGTTGACTTATGGGTTCGAGGCCACCGGCAGGTTTCGCTCGGTCTTTGCGGTCGAGTCTGACGCCGCCGCGGCGCAGACCTACGAGCGTAACTTCGAGTCTCCCGTCTTTGCAGGCCCGATCGAGAAGGTCAAGCAGTTTCCCGTCGCCGACGTAGTAATCGGTGGTCCCCCGTGCCAGGGTTTTTCGCCGTTGAATATGCGCGGCGTCGGGCTGGACAGGCGAACGCTCTGGCGTGAGTATTTGCGGGCACTCAAACAGAGCGAACCGGTCGCCTTCGTGATGGAGAACGTCCCCGAGCT
This sequence comes from Solirubrobacteraceae bacterium, assembly GCA_036267655.1. Classification (GTDB taxonomy): domain Bacteria; phylum Actinomycetota; class Thermoleophilia; order Solirubrobacterales; family Solirubrobacteraceae; genus Palsa-744. The sequence continues at coordinate 36,074 of DATAVP010000015.1, read as the reverse complement.
GCTTCGCTCAGCCGAGTACGAGTCGTTCGTGAAGGCCGCGACGAAGCTCGGGTTCAACATCGAGGGCCGCATCCTCAACGCCGCCGATTACGGCGTCCCACAGCGCAGGCGACGCGCGATCGTGATCGGCTCGCAGCAGGGCTCGCCGCGGTGGCCGCAGCAGAGCCACTTCTCGCCAGACAAGACTCCCCCGAACGGTCTGCCTTGGCGCACCTTTCGTCAAGCTGTCGCCGGGCTGGCACTGAAACCTTCGGGTCGCAACTGGCACAACCCGCGCAAGCCGCGCCCGATGAGCGTCGAGCGCTATCGCACGATCCCCAATGAGGGCGAGGGCCGCTTCGACTTGGCGGCGCGGCGTCCCGACATCACCCCTGATTGCTGGCTGCGCAAGGAGTCGGGCTCGACCGACGTGTTCGGGCGCTTGTGGTGGGACCGGCCTGCGTACACGATCCGCACCGAGTTCTTCAAGCCCGAGAAGGGCCGATACCTGCACCCCAGCGAGCATCGGCCGATCACCGTCCGTGAGGCGGCCCGTTGCATGTCGTTTACCGACGAGTTCGAGTTTCCCGCCGAGCAGTCGATGACGGCGGTTGCGAAGCAGATCGGGAATGCGGTACCACCGATGCTCGCGCAGGTGATCGCCACGACGCTGGCGGGCAGGCTGGACGAGTACGCCCCTCGCACGACAGCCGTCGCCGCCTGATTCTCGATTCCAGACGTCGGGATCGCGCAAAGTAAGCTCCGCGTCATGCCGACCTTCCCGTTCGTGCGCGAACTGCTCGGATGGAACGGAGGGAACCCGAACATCGCCGATCGCTCGAGCGCGGGCAGCCGGGCGATCTCCGAATGTCTGCTCGAAGCGCTTGGCGCGACGCAATCGGTTCAGCACACGGGGCAGACCGCCGGGATGGCGCTCGAGGTTGCCGTGCGCGATCATCTCGCCTCGACGCTCCCGGCGCGGCTGCACGGGTGCCGAGTCGAAGTCAGCCGTCGCACTGCGATCTCCGACTTCGGCCAGTATGCGCATCTGGCGAAACTCGAGCGCCTGATCAAGGCCGATGCGACGGGGACTCTGCGGGCGTCGATCGGAACCGACTACGAGATCAAACCCGACGTTACCGTGGGCCTCGCCTCTGCGTCCTCGCCGCTGCCGTTCCTACACGCAGCGGTGCAGTGCAAGTGGACGCTCAGGTCCGACCGAGCGCAGAACGTGCGCCACGACGCTGTCATTCTCATTCGCCACCGGCGTGGGCGCCTGCCGCACATCGTGCCCGTCACCGCCGAGCCAATGCCTACGCGTTTGGCCTCGCTTGCCCGGGGGACTGCGGAGGTCGACACGCTGTACCACGTAGCGCTCGACGAGCTCGACCTCGCCGTGCGCGCTCGCGGTAGTGCGCAGCAGATCGAGACGCTGGACGAACTGGTCACGCATGATCGGCTGCGCGACCTTTCCGAGCTGGTGCCAACGCTGCTGTTGTGAGGTCCGGGACCCCGGACGCAGCGAGCCGCCATGGATTCGCGCGGCCCAGTCGCGACCCGACGGCTGCACCGGCGACGAAGGCTCGCGCTGCACCGTCTCCCGGCCGATACCTACAGTTCCCCGCATGACCGTCAGGCTCTTCTCGTTACGCATTGCCGCCGACCGGCTCGGAAAGACCGTGTTGAGGCGCGTCTTGCCACTCGGCGTGGGCGCGATCGTCACCCTCGGAATTGCCGGCTGCGCCAACGCCGGCAACGGCGCGGCGGGCACGTTCACGCCGCACGTCAAGGGCACGCTGACCGTCGCTACCGCCCAGATCCCCGATCCAGGCTTCTGGACCGGCAGCTTTCCCCACCCCACCGGCGGCTTCGAGTACGGCCTTGCGAAGGCGCTCGCCGCCCGCTTCGATCTCGAGAAGATCAGGATCGTCGAGGTGCCGTTCCACGAACTCGTGCGCGGCGATCTCGGGGGCGCGGACCTGGCGCTGTCGGACATCACGATCACCGACGAACGCGCCGAACATCTCGACTTCTCGACCCCCTACCTGAAGGCGCCCCCCGCGGTCCTCGTGCGTCCGGGCACCGAAGTCGCCGACGTCAACACCGCGCGCGACCTGCACTGGTCCGTGCAGCACGACACCACCCTGAAAACCGCCCTTGAAGACTCGATCGAACCCACAACTGAACCGCTCGTGTTCGAGCATCAGCCCGAAGTTCTCGCCGCGCTGCGCTCGGGACGCGCGAACGCCGTGATGCTCGACCTGCCGGTAGCGCTCGCGTACGAACGCGAAGCGCCGCACACCTACGAAGTCGCGGCACAGCTGCCGAGCGAAGCCGTGCTCGGCGCCGCGCTGCCGTCGGGCTCGGACAACGTCGAAGCCGTCGACTCCGCGATTCGCGGGCTGAAGGCCGAAGGCGAGATCGACCGGCTCGGCCATCGTTGGCTGGACTCGGGAATCGAAGAAGGCGCCGCCGAAGACGTACCGGTGCTGAGGGCCGAGGAATGAGCCCGACCCTGGAGCACCGATGCTCGCGCTGATCGAACTGTCCTCGCCCAAAGGCGCGCCCTGGGAGTTCCTGGTCGTCTTCGCCGTGCTCCTGATCGGCCCGGTGCTGTTCCGCCGGGCCGGCATTCCCGGGATCATCGGCCTGCTCGTCGGTGGCTATGTGATCGGTCCGCACGGTCTCTCGTTGATCGGCGCGGGCAACAGCACGCTGCCCGATCTCGGACAGCTCGGCCTGCTCTACCTGATGTTCGTCGCAGGCGTCGAGATCGACCTCAACCTGCTGCTCAAATACCGCCGCTCCGCGATCACCTTCGGTCTGCTGACGTTCATCCTTCCCTTCGCCCTCGGATCGCTCGTGGGCTTCGCGCTCGGCTGGGAAACGCTCGCCGCGATCCTGCTCGGCTCGTTGCTCGCGTCGCACACGCTGATCACCTACCCGGCGATCAAAGAGGCCGGGCTCGCTTCGGACCCTGCCGTCGCCACGGCGGTCGGCTCGACCGTGCTGACCGACACGCTCGCACTCGTCGTGCTCGCCGTCGTCGCGGGGTCGGTCGGCGGGCACAAGAGCACGGCCGATGTCGCCACGCAAATCGTCGTCGGCATGCTCGTGCTGACGGTCTACAGCCTGTTCGTGCTGCCCAAGCTGGCCGGCTGGGCCTTCCGCTGGTTCGGAACCGAGCGCTCGGTGCGCTACGTCGTCGCGATCACCGCCTTCCTCTCCGCCGCCACGGTCGCCGAGCTGTTCGGCATCGAGGGCATCGTCGGCGCTTTCTTCGCCGGGCTCGGGATGAACCGCCTGGTGCCCAACGAGGGCCAGCTCATGGATCGGATCGAGTTCTTCGGCGGCGCCGTGTTCATCCCGGTGTTCCTCGTGTCCGTCGGCCTGATCCTCAACCCGTCCGTGATGGTCAAGGGCGAAACGCTGGGCCTCGCCGGGCTGTTCATCCTGGCCTGTCTCGGCGGCAAGGAGCTGGCCGCGCTGATCTCCGCGCGCCTGTTTCGCTTCAGCAGGGCTCAGGGCGGGCTGCTGTTCTCGCTGAGCGCCGCACAGGCCGCCGCGACGCTTGCCGCGACCGTGATCGGCTTCCAGCTCGGCCTGTTCAGCAGTACGGTCGTCAACGCGGTGCTCGTGCTGATCCTCGTCAGCGTGCTCGCCTCCACGCTCGTGGGCACGCGCGCCTCGGAGCGCGCCGCCGCCCCCGACGGCCCGAGCCCGCTTGGCAAGCGCGTCGTCGTCGGCGTGCTCGATCCCGAGCACGCGCTCGGTGCGCTGACGCTCGCGCGTCGCATCGCCCGGGCCGACGGCGGCGTCGTGCATCCGCTGCTCGTCGTCCCCGAATCCGCGCCCTTCGCACCGAAGCCCGCGGTCGCGCGACTGTCCCAGGTGATGGCCGCTGCCGACGTCGACGGTCAGGTGATGACGATCGTCGATCGCTCCGTGCTGCACGGCGCACTGCGGGTCGGCCGCGCACAGGAAGCAACGCTTGTGCTCGTCGCCGAGCCCGCAGCTATCGAGGAGCAGGCACAGGCCGCTCCAGTCGGGAAGGCCGCGACGACCGGCAAGCAGGACGACTCGCCAACCCCGCCGGTCGCCCTGGTCCGCGGCGATGCGACCCGCCTCGGCGCCGTGCGCATGCGCCTCGGTGACGAGGAGCTCGAACCGCACTCGCTGGCCGGAGAGATGGCGCGGCGTGTCTCGAGCGGCGCCGCCGAGCGCCTCGAGGACGACCACGCCGACTGGTCTGAGCTGCTCGCGCCCGGAGACGTGACGTTCGTCTCCAGCGAGCTCGGCGACACGCTCGCCAAGCTTCCCGGCGGCGCCCAAGGGCTGGTCGTCAGCACCGTCGCCGAGTGGCTCATCCGCGAAGAGGCCGCCGGCGACGACGCCGACCTGCCCGGCGACGCGCGCACCGTCTGAGCGCGACGCCGGAACTTCGCTCGCTCAGACCTGCACGATCACCTTGCCGGTGTTCCCACCCGTGAACAGCAGGTTCAGCGCGTCGGGCGCGTTCTCGAGGCCCTCGACCACGTGCTCGGAGGACTTGATCTTGCCTTCCGCAAGCCATCCCGCAATCTCGGCTCGCGCCTGATCGAGCCGGTCGAAGTAGTCGAGGATCAAGAAGCCCTCCATGCGCCCGCGCTTGATGATCAGGTTCGCGTAGTTCGCCGGGCCCTTCGGGGCGCCCCGGTCGTTGTAGCCGGAGATCGCGCCGCACAGCACGATTCGTCCGCGCAGCGCCAGCTGCGCCAGGCAGGCATCGAGGATCTCGCCGCCGACGTTGTCGAAGTAGAGGTCGATGCCCTCCGGCGCAGCCTCGCGCAGTCGCGCCGCGACGTCCTCGGACTTGTAGTCGATCGCCTCGTCGCAACCCGAGCTCCTCGACGATCGAGGCGCACTTCTGTGGACCGCCCGCGATCCCGATCACCTTCGCGGCGCCCTTGATCTTCGCGATCTGACCCACCGTCGATCCGGTTGCGCCCGCGGCGCCGCTCACCACCACCACGTCGCCCGCCTGCATGCGTCCGACGTCGAGCAGCCCGAAGTAGGCCGTCATCCCCGTGATCCCGAACAGGCTCAGGGCCAGCGTCGGCGACACACCCTCGGGGAGTGCTTGGTAGCCCGTGGCCTCGCTCGCCACCACGTAGTCCTGCCAGCCGCTGAAGCCGAACAGCAGATCGCCGGGCTTGTACTGCTCGGCGTTGCTGCTCACCACCTCCACGACGCCGCCGCCGCGAACCACTTCGTCGATCGCGATCGGCGGCAGATAGCCCGGGGCGTCGTCCATCCAGGTGCGGATCGTCGGGTCGATCGAGAGGTAGCGCACACGCGCCAGCGCCTCGCCCGGCCCCGGCTCGGGCAGGTCCTCCTCCTCGAGGCGGACGGTGCTCGCGTCCACCATCCCCGTCGGACGTTCTGCCAGGACCATGCGTCGGTTTCGATCGGCCATCGTGTCTCCTCCCCTTTTATTGAGTGATGATCTTATGCGCCCGGCTCGGCCGCGACGTGGGGGTGCAGGCGGTCGCTCGCTTCGGAGTAGGTCCGCGCGAGCCCGTCGACTTCGGCCTGGGTGAGCGCCGCGCCGAAGTCACCTGCGCCGCCGAGCTTCGAGTACGCCGCCACCAGCTTCTTGCCGATCTGAGCGAGCGTGAAGTGCGCGTCGTAGATGCTCTCGATGTAGAGCGGCGCGTTTTCACGAGCGAAGCGCGCGACCCTCGGTGAGCCCGATTCGCTCTGGGCCAAGGATGCGTTCAGCAGCTTCCAACCACGGGCGCTGAGCAGCGCATAGCTGCGAAACAGCCCCGCGATCTGCGCCGCCGGGCCGGTCAGCGTGCGCACCTGCGCTTCTCCGAACAGCGCCGGCAGCCGCAGCGCTGCAGCGCTCAGCTCCGCCGTCTTCACCGCCTGAGCTTGGGAGACGCTGCCGAGCTCATCCGGCAGGCCGTTCGCGATCAGCGGCCACGCCGCTTTCGTCGCCGCCACCTCGTGTGCGACCGGGACCTCGACGCTCTGCAACGCACGGCTCGCCGAGGCGAGGTCTTCGCGTTGCAGCTTCAGTGCCGCCGGCGTCGAGGCCTTGCCCGTGCTGCCGCACCCCGCAGCCGCGGCGATCGCCAGCGCGCACATGAGCGCGCCGGCGAGCTGCGAGCGAGTGGGCAGGCCTATTTGCCGGTGCCGAGCAGGTCGACCACGAACACCAGCGGCGCGTTCGCCGGAATCGACGGCGGCGAGCCGCTCTTGCCGTAGGCGAGTTCGGAGGGGATCACCAGCTCGCGCCGGCCGCCCACCTTCATTCCCACGACACCCTGATCCCAGCCCTTGATCACCTGGCCTTCGCCGAGCTTGAACTGGAACGGTTCTTTTCGTTTCCACGACGCGTCGAACTCTTTGCCCCCGTTGTAGAGCACGCCCACGTAGTTGACCGTCACGGTTTCACCCGTTTTCGCTTCCTTGCCCGTGCCGACGATCAGGTCTTTCTTTTCGAGCTTCGTCGGGGGCGGACCGGTGGGCGGGGTGACCTTCGGTTCGGTCGCCAGCGGGCCGCTGGTGGGAGTCTTCGCGACCGTCACTTTACCCGTCTTCGCGAGCGATTCGTCGGACTTGTTCTCGACGCCGATGCCGATCGAGCTTTCCGAGCTGCTGCCGCCGCAGCCGGCGATCAGGCCCGCGGCCGCGAGTGCCGCCAAGCCCAGCAGGGCGCGCGAACGGGCGCGCGTGATTCGTGGAGAGAGATCGTTGATGTAGTTCACGGTCGCGCAGCCTAACGGAGATCGCCCGCGCGTGTGCAGGCTGTCTCTGGGGCGCCGCGCAGGGGCATCCTGCACATCGCCCCCGCTGGTTGCTCGACTCCGCCGCGCGCGGCACGCTCGGCGATCGGCGCTAGGATCCGCGGCGGACCGTGCTAGGCGGGGAGGTAGCGGTGCCCTGTACTCGCAATCCGCTCTAGCGGGGCTGAATTCCCTTTCCGAGGGGTTCCGCTCCGGTTGCTCCGACGTCCGGGGCGTCGATGGTCCGGGTCCCGCGCGGTGTCGGCTTGTGAACCAGGTCAGGTCCGGAAGGAAGCAGCCTTAAGCGATCACCGGCAGGCGCAGCGGGAGTTCCCGGATCGGAGTCGCGGGCGGCGACAGGCAGCCGGCAGGCGGTGATTCCGAAGTGGGGTGCACGGTCCGCTACGAGCAGCGCTGGAAGACCAGCCAGGTGTGATTGGCGTGCGCCTCCAGAAACCCCGGCGGCACGCTCACCGGCCGGTGCGGGTCGTGCGGGTCGAGCACGTAGTCTTCTTCGGCCTCTTTGCTTGCCGGGTCCAGGTACTGTCCCGCTGAGATCGAGCCGACTTGAGCGCTCTTGACGTTCGCCGGGCTCGTTTCCAGATACAGCGCCAGTAGCGGCACCGGCGCGTGATTGGGGACGCCCACCGGCCCGCAGCGCAGGTTGACCGCGCCGTCTTTCACCAGCGCGATCAGGTCGTTCTGGATCGCTTCCTGGCGCGCCAGTTTGCGCATTTCGCGGTGTGCGCCTTTGTATTGGGAGGGCGTGAAGGCCAGCAGCGCCACTAGCACCAGCGCACCGCCTGCCATCCACCAGCGCCTGCGTGGGTCCGATGCCTCGAGACGTGTCCAGCCGAACACGCCGGCGCCGCAGAACACGCAGAGAATCGCGGATGTCAGGAAGGCGTAGCGCGTGTTGATCGGTAGGCCCGCCGCGCCGACGAGAATGAAAAGAAGCGCTGCCAGCAAGCCCACGCCGACCGCCGTCAGGGCCCGGCGGCGCAACCACATCAGCGAGAGCACGCCGCCCAGCGCGGCTCCGACGAGGACCGGGGGTCGCAGGATCTCGCCGATCCGTCGCGGCACGTACTCCGGCACATGCCCGATCCCCGTGATGCGATCGAGCGTATGGGCCGTGTGACGGGTGTTCGTCAGCGACCACAGCGGATCGCCCGTGATCGCAAGGTCGCTGAGGATCCAGATCAGAGGCGCAGACGCCGCCAGCAGCGCCAGCCCGATCAGCGCGCACACCGAGCGCGGCTCATCCAGCGAGCCGCGCGCGCGGCGGGTGTCGATCGCCAGGTAGAGCCAGTAGAGGCCCGAGAAGGCCCACGCCTCCGGTCGCAGCAGGCCCGCGAGGGCCAGCAGCGCCAGCACCGGCGCGCCCGCGGGCCGCCCCTCGCGTGCGCGCGCTCGCGCCTCCACGAGCACGGCCGCCAGCACGAACAGCAGGTAGGGGATGTCCACATAGGCGCGCACCCCGTAGGAGAGGATCGGTACCCGCGTCAGCAGGATCAGCGCCGCCACCACGCCCGCGGCCCGGCCGAACCACAGCGAGGCCAGCCTGTAGAGCAGCCAGGCGCAACCGGCCAACGCCAGAAAGCCCAGCGCCACCGTGACGTCCTCGACCGCCTGTGGCGGAAGCGGCGCCAGCACCACGCCCAGCGCCTCGATCAACGGGTGCGGGGTCGGTGCGATCGCGACTTCGTATGCCGGCGTTTCGCCGCGCGCGAGCTGCCCGCCCCAGGCGAGCGCATAGAGCGTGTCGTAGTTGGCGAAGCCGACGCCGCAGATCAGCCACAGCAACGCGCCCCCCGCGGCGACCGTCGCCAGGGCGCCGAGACTGCTCGCGCCGCGCTCGATCCGGGCTCTCACGAGCGGGCACGCTATCCGCTCGCGCGGGCACCCTGTCGGGCTCGGCGTAGGGCCGCTGCCGCACCGGCAGCCGTGGGTAGACTCAGCCACAGGTGTCCGCACAGGAGCTCTCCCAACAGCAGCCTTCGCTGTATCGCAGGCACCGGCCCCGTACGTTCACCGATGTCGTCGGTCAGGAGCCGGTCGTGCGCACGCTGCGCCATGCCGTCGAACGCGACAAGGTCCACCACGCATATCTGTTCGTGGGCTCGCGCGGCACCGGCAAGACCTCGATGGCCAAGATCCTCGCCGCCTGCCTGAACTGCGAGCGCGGGCCGACCATCGAGCCCTGCGGCGAATGCGAGTCCTGCCTGTCGATCGCGCGCGCCTCCTCACTCGACGTGATCGAGATGGACGCCGCCTCGAACAACTCGGTCGATGACATCCGCGAGCTGCGCGACAGCGTCGCCTACGCCCCGGTCAGCGGCAAGCGCAAGGTCTACATCCTCGACGAGGCGCACATGCTCTCGACCGCGGCCTGGAACGCTTTCCTGAAGACGCTCGAGGAGCCGCCGCCCAACACGGTCTTCGTGCTCGCCACCACCGAGGCCCAGAAGGTCCCCGCGACCGTCGTTGACCGCTGCCATCGCTTCGACTTCCACCGCCCGACCGTCGAGCAGATCGCAAGCGTCGTGCGCCGCACCGCACAGGCCGAGCAGATCGAGCTCCCGGCCGAGGCCGTCTCTGCGCTCGCGCGTTCGGCCACCGGCAGCTTTCGCGACGCGCTCGGCACGCTCGAGCAGCTCGTCACCTACAGCGGCAGCCGGATCGAGCTGGCCGACGTGCTTGCCGTGTTGGGCGTTGCCGACGCGCGGCTGCTCGAAGCGGCCGTCGACGCCGTCGCCGAGGGCGACGCCAAGCGCGCGCTCACCGTGCTCGCCGAATGCGCCGAGCAGGGTCGCGACGCGGCTGCCTTCGCGGGCGACCTTGAGGTGCGCGCACGCGAGCTGCTCGTCGTGCAGACGCTCGGCGAGGTGCCCGGCGAGCTCTCGCTCACGCCCGAGGCCGACGTTGCCCTGCTCGCCCAGGCCGAGCGTGTGCAGCCCGCCGTCGTCGTCGGCTTGCTCGAGGCGCTCGGCGCCGCGATGGAGGCCGTGCGGGCCGGGGCCGATGCCCGCACCCGGCTCGAGCTCGCGCTCGTGAAGGCCGCCAGGCCCGAGGTCGACGCCTCGATGCGCGCGCTGCTTGCGCGGATCGAGCGGCTCGAGGGCTCGGGCAAGGTGAGCGCCGTCGCCGCTGCGCGGGACGTCGCCGTGCCCGCGGGCGATCCTCGACCGCAGTCCGCGACCGAGCCCGAGGTCGCGCAGCCGGAGCCTGCCGCTCCGCCAGAGTCTGTCGCGCAGCCGGAGCCAGTCGCCCAGTCGACGCCCGTCGCCGAGGCAGGGCCCCTCGAGGTGACGGTCGCATCGATCGCCACCGCGCCCGAGCGCGTCGAGCAGGGCGAGCCGCGAACCGCGTCCGGCCCGGGGTCGGAGCCGCTCTCGCAAGCCGGCGAGCCGCGGGCCGAGACCGCACAAGCCACAGCCGCGAGCATCGCCGAGGGCCTTGCGCCGCTGCTGGCGTGGTGGCCCGCGGTCGTGGATCTGGTGCGCAACGAGAACGCTCTGCTCGGTGCGTGCATCCAGGAGGCGCGTCCGGTCGAGGTGACGGGAGAGGACCTGACCGTCGCGTTCTCCGCGACCGCGCCGTTCCTGAAGAAGAAGGCCGAGAACCCCGACAACCGCGCGGCCGTGACCGCGGCGCTTCACGACGTCACCGGCCGCCGCTGGCGGCTGTCCTACGAGCTCCACGAGGAGCTCGCCCTCGGCGAGGGCGAGGGGCCGGGCACGCTCAGCGAGGAGGAGTGGCTGAAGCGCTTCATCGATGAGTTCGACGCCGAGGAGCTGCCGGCTGAGGGCGGGCAGGCTCAGAACGGCGCGAGCCCACCCGCAGAGCCAGTCATCAGCGAAGAGAAAGGCGCCTGAGGATGCCCAAGCAGCCGCGCATGCCGAACATGCAGCAGATGCTCCAGCAGGTTCAGAAGATGCAGCAGGACATGGAGGTTGCCCAGGAGCAGCTGAAGGATGAGATCGTCGAGGCGTCGGCGGGCGGGGGCATGGTGACGGTCAAGGTGTCCGGCGATCTCGAGGTCAAGTCGATCGCGATCGACCCCGAAGCGGTCGACCCCGAGGATTTGGAGATCCTCTCGGACATGGTCCTCGCGGCGGTCAACGAGGGGCTGCGCATGGCACAGGACCTCGCGGCCAAGAAGCTCGGCGGCGCCTCGGGCGGCCTCGACCTCGGCGGTCTCGGCGGGCTGGGCCTGCCCGGCATGTGAGGGCGCACGAGTGAGCACGTCATATGCACCGCCGGTGCAGCGCCTCGTCAGCGAGCTCTCCAAGCTGCCCGGCATCGGCAATCGCACGGCGCAGCGCCTGGCCTTTCACATCCTGCGAGCCCCCGGCGAGGATGCGATGGCGCTGGCAGAGTCGATCCGCGAGGTCAAGGAAAAGATCGGCCTGTGCGAGGTGTGCTTCAACCTGACCGACGAGTCGCGCTGTCGCATCTGCCAGGACACGCGGCGCGATCATGGCCTGATCTGCGTAGTCGAGGAGCCCAGCGATGTGATCCCGATGGAGCGCACGCACGAGTACCAGGGCGTCTACCACGTGCTCGGCGGCGCGCTCTCGCCGATCGAAGGTATCGATCCCGAGGACCTCAAGATCGCCGAGCTGTTCGCGCGTGTCGCGTCGCCCAACGGAGATGCGCCCGAGGTGCGCGAGGTGGTCCTGGCGACCAACCCCACGACCACGGGCGAGGCGACCGCGCTGCACATCGCCGAGGAGCTCCGCGGTCGCGCTCCGCAGCTCACGGTCACACGCCTGGCAAGCGGCCTGCCGGTGGGCTCCGATCTTGAGTACGCCGACGAGGTCACGCTCGGCAAGGCGTTCGCCGGGCGTCGCGCTCTCTAGTCCTGGCCCGGCGCAGCGCCGGACCGCGGGTCGCGCCCGTTTGGGCCTGGCGGTTCCCGGCTCGGGACTCGCCCTCGGCGCGGAATACTTGTCCCGATGCCAGTCGCACCGGACCTCGCGGGCAGTGCGCTCGACGAGCGCTACGAGCTTCATGCGCTGATCGGCGAAGGCGCCTTCGGACGGGTCTACCGCGGACGCGACCGGCGGCTGGAGCGGCTCGTGGCCGTGAAGGTGATCAAGCCCTGGTGGGCCCAGGACGACGCCTGGGTCGAGCGCTTCGAGCGCGAGGCGCGGCTGCTTGCCCGCGTCAGCGACCCCGGGATCGTGCAGGTATTCGACATCGGCCATGCCGAGCAAGGGCCCTACTACGTCGCCGAGCTCGTCGACGGCGAGAGCTTGGCCGAGCGGCTACGGCGCGCCTCGATGCCCGTCGAGGAGGCGGTCGCGATCGCCGTGCAGCTATGCGACGCGCTCGGGAGCGCGCACGCTCGCGGCATCGTCCACTGCGATGTCAAGCCCGCGAACGTCTTGCTCACGAGCGAGGGCAGGGTCAAGGTCGGCGATTTCGGCGTCGCTCGGCTCGCGGCGGGCGCCACCTCGCAGCTGCCCTCCGCCACGGTCGCGGGCACGCCGCGCTACATGGCGCCCGAGCAGGCGCGCGGCCGTCGCACGACGCCCGCCACCGACGTCTACAGCGCGGGCGTGGTGCTCTACGAGATGCTCGCCGGCGAGCCTCCCTTCGGACATGGCTCCGCGGTTGAGCTCGGCCTGCGCCACGTCAGCGAGCAGCCGCCGCCGCTGCCGGGGTCGATTCCTGCCGAGCTGCGGGAGATCGTCGGGCGCGCACTCGACAAGCGCCCCGAGCGCCGCTATCCGGAGGGCGGGCAGATGGCGCTCGCGCTGCGTGCGGTCATCGAGCCCGAGGGAGCGGTGAGTGGAGCCGGCGTCAGGGCTTCCGAGGCGTCCGTGGCGCGGGAGGCGGCGCCGACCGAGGCGATCGTCAGCACGAGGCTGATGCCGCGTCCGGCCCGTGGCGCGGGAGACGCGCAGGTACGCTCGGGACGGGAGTCGCACGCGACCCGGCAGACGACCCCGCTCGGCGTGCGTCTGCACCCGGGTCGACGCCGCCGCCGCGCCGTGCTCGCGCTTGGAGTCGCCGCTGTGCTGCTCGCCGCGCTGGTCTTGGCGATGCTCTCGACGGGCGGCGCCGGCGGCGCGAAGTCCGTGCGCGTGCCGAACGTCGTGGGGAAGTCCTCGACCTCGGCGCGCAGGGTGCTCGCCGACGCCGGTCTGGGCGACCGCACCAGGCTGGTGTCCGTCCCCGGTGCAGATCCCGGCAGCGTCACGCGTCAGTCTCCGCGCTCGGGGTCCGGCTTGCGACGGGGCGCGACCGTCGTGACCAGCGTTGTCGAGCAGCCGCGCTGGCGCACGCTGACGAGCTTCTCCGGCGTCGATGACGCGCACTCGGTCCCGTTTCGCATCGAGGGAGCGCGCTGGCGCGTGAGGTACTCGATGTCATACGAAGGCACCTGCACGCTGCTGCTGCTCTGCTTCGGGCCCAGCGCACACGTCAGCAACCTCCGCACGGGTGCGACGCTCGAAGCCTTCGATCTCAGCTCCGGCGCCTCGCACGGGCACACCTATGACAGCGGTCCTGGCCTCTACAGCCTCGCCGTCTCTCGCGGTCAGGACACCGCGCACTGGAGCATGACCGTGCAGGACTACTACTGAGCGTCGACTGAGCAGCCCACGTCGGAAACGGTTCGCGCCGAGAGCTCGGCGCGCAATATCCTGCGGTTCATGTCAAGTGTGATCGTGATGAAGTTCGGCGGCACCTCGGTCGCCGATGCGGAGCGCATCAAGCGTGCCGCGAAGCGAATCGTCGAGAAGCGCGAGCTCGGCCATCGCGTCGTGGCGGTTCTCTCCGCTCGCGGCAAGACGACCGACGAGCTGATCGCGATGGCCGACGAGGTCTCCGAGGCGCCCGATCCACGCGAGATGGACATGCTGCTCTCGACCGGAGAGCGCATCTCCTGTGCGCTGTGCGCGATGGCGATCAACGACCTCGGCCACCGCGCGATCTCGCTCACCGGGTCACAGGCCGGGATCGTGACCGACGAGTCCCACACCAAGGCTCGCATCATCGACGTGCGCGCCGACCGCATCAAGGCCGCGCTCGAGGCCAACAACATCGTGCTGGTCGCGGGCTTTCAGGGCGTGTCGGGCACCGCCCGCAACGTCACCACGCTCGGACGCGGCGGCTCGGACACGACCGCCGTTGCCGTTGCCGCGGCGCTCGACGCCGAGGTGTGCGAGATCTACACCGACGTCTCCGGTGTCTACACCGCCGACCCGCGGATCGTCCCCGACGCGCGCAAGCTGCCGACGATCTCCTTTGAGGAGATGCTCGAGATGGCGGCCTCCGGCGCGGGCGTGCTGCAGCTGCGCTCGGTCGAGTACGCGCGCAACCACGGCGTGCGCATTCACTGCCGTTCGTCATTCGAAGAGTCGCCAGGTACCGTTGTCGTCGCAGAGGGAGAAACGATGGAGCAGCCGCTGATCACAGCCGTCACGCATTCGACATCCGAGGCGCGGGTGACGCTGATCGGCGTGCCCGACGAGCCCGGCGCCGCCGCGCGCATCTTCGACGCGCTCGCCGAGGTCAACGTGAACGTCGACATGATCGTGCAGAACGAGCCCTCCTCCGCGGGCGGTAAAGCCGAGATCTCATTCACGGTCCCGCGCGAGGATCTGCGCATCGCGCGCACCGGGTTGGAGGCCCTCGCGGGCGAGGCGTTCGCGGAGATGGTCGCCCATGAGGAGATGGGCAAGGTCTCGATCATCGGCGCCGGTATGCGATCGCACCCCGGAGTCGCAGCCAAGGTGTTCGCCGTGCTCGCCCGCGAGCAGGTCAACATCGACATGATCTCGACCTCGCCGATCAAGATCTCCTGCGTGATCGACCGCGATCGCGTGTCCCGGGCGGTGCAGGCTCTGCACAGCGCTTTCGAGCTCTCCGGCCCCGGCACAGTGGGCGAGGAACAGCCGTTCAAGGCGCGCGAGACGCTGTAGTCAACGCGCCCGCTGCCCGTCGCGCAAATCCAGCTGCCCAAACCTGCGCAAAGCTCCGCATATCGACGCCTGGTTGTGAAAACCGCGCGCTAATTGCGCCAAAACGGCTGGAGATGTGCAAAACTGCGCAAGCTTTCCTAGTCAGGGATGACGAGATTTGCGCACTGTCAGAAGACCACGCCGATACCTCGCCAAACAGTGGCTCGTGATACTCACGCCTCTGTTCGGCTACAACCGCTCACGTGACGCCTACGTGATTCGCGGCGTTGGTAGGCACGTCGGGCCCGTGCTGCGCCCCAACCGTCGTGTTCATCGTGAACGCAACCGCCGCCCTTGGCTGGACCGCAGCTGGCACGAGCTCTCCGGCGAAGGTCTCGTCTCTGCCGACGCGCTCGACAGTGCAGATCGCGTCGAGCGCCAGCGCGCGAGCTGGGCCTAGCGCCGCCGGGCAGAGCGGGAGCCGGGCCTACTGACGGCTCTGCTCGAGTGAGCGCTGCAGGCGCTCCAGCACCCGCACCACCCGCAGGCCGCTCTCCCCGTCCGAGCGCGGTGTCTGCCCGCTGCGCACGCACTCCACGAAGTGCTCGCACTCCAGGCGCAGCGGCTCGGCGTTCGCGATTCTCGGTGAGAAGACGTCGCCCGAGCGCATGATGTACTCGCCCCAGGAGCGGGTGTCCTCGTCAAAGCCCTTGTCATAGACCGACAGCTTGCCCTCCACGAGCATGTCGTCGAAGGTCGCCATCCGCTTGGAGCCCACGACCGTCATGCGCCGCTCCTTGTGCGGGTCCAGCCAGGACAGGTGCAGGTGCGCGACGATCCCCGAGGGGAAGCGCAGGTAGCAGAAGACCACGTCCTCGATTCCCTCGCGCACGTAGGAGGCGCCGTGCGCCAGGCACTCATCGGGCTCCTCGCCGATCAGGTGCAGGACCACCGACACGTCGTGCGCGCCAAGGCTCCAGAGCGCGTTCTCATCGGCGCGCAGCTTGCCGAGGTTCAGGCGGTTGCCGTAGATGTAGAAGAGCTGACCGAGCGCGTCCTCTTGCAGGAGCGCCTTCAGGCGCGCGACCGCGGGGTGGTACTCGAGCAGGTGTCCCACCATCAGCACCGTCTCCGCCTCGGCAGCCGCGGCCACCGCGGCTTCGGCGTCGAGCGCATTCGTCGCCAGCGGCTTCTCCACGAAGCAGTGCTTGCCCGCCCGAGCGACCGCGACCGCGAGCTCGGCGTGTGTCGGAACCGGCGTCGCCAGCGCGACCGCGTCGAGCTCCGGATCCTGCAGCAGCTCGTCCAGCTCGCCGGTCGTGCGCGCCGAGGGAAACGAAGCCGCCAGCCGCTCGCGCGCCTGCTCATCGGCATCGCACAGCCAGCGCAGCTCGCAGCCCTCGATCGCCGCGAGGTTGCGGGCGATGTTCGGGCCCCAGTAGCCGAGCCCGACCACGCCCACGCGCACCGGCCGCCCGCCCACGCCGCTCACAGCGCCCCGATCGCCTGCACGCAGCGCTCGGCCGCATGTCCGTCGCCGTAGAGCTGCGGGCGCTCTGCCGGGGTGGGCGCCGACAAGGCCGCCAGCGCCGCTGCGCGATCGAGGTCCACTAGCGTGTTCCAGCCGCTTTCCACCGTCTCGACCCACTCGGTGTTCGCGCGCAGCGTCAGGCAGGGCACCCCGGCAAGGTACGCCTCCTTCTGGACGCCCCCCGAGTCGCTCAGCACCGCGCGCGCCTGGCAGAGCAGGGCGCTGAACTCCAGATATCCGAGCGGCTCGCCGATGCGCAGACCCTCGATCGCCTCCAGGCGTCCCCGCAGGCCGAACTCCTCCAGGCGCGCCGCGGTCCGCGGGTGCAGCGGCAGCACCACCGGCGCAGGCAGCGCCTCGATCAGCTCCACCAGCGCCTGCAGGCGCTGCGGGTCATCGACGTTGCCCGCTCGGTGCGCGGTCAGCAGCAGGTACTCGCCGCTCTGGACCTCGTGGCGCGCGAGCGTCTGCGTGTCCGAGCGCGCCGAGGGCTGGCGGCGTATCGCGACGTCGACCATCACATCGCCGACGACCTCGATTCGCCCGGCGATCGACTCCGCGCGGAGGTTCTCCGCTGCGGTGTCCGATGAGCAGAGCAGCAGCTCAGCCATGTGATCGGTCAACACTCGGTTGCGCTCCTCGGGCATCGCACGGTCGAACGAGCGCATCCCCGCCTCGACGTGCACGACCGGGATCGCCGTCTGCGAGGCCGCGAGCGCCCCGGCCAGGGTCGAGTTCGTGTCGCCGTAGACCAGGACCGCCTCGGGCCTGAGCTCCTGCAGCAATGGCTCGAGCGCCGCCAGCATGCGAGCCGTCTGCGAGGTGTTCGTGCCGCCGCCGATGCCGAGCTCGCGCTCGGGTCGCGCCAGTCCCAGCTCGCTGAAGAACACGCGCGAGAGCGAGTCGTCGTAGTGCTGGCCCGTGTGCACCAGCAGCTCCTCGTGCTGCTCGCGCAGCGGACCCGAGACCGCTGCCGCCTTGATGAATTGGGGCCGGTTGCCGACGACCGTGAGGATCTTCACCGTCGAGACCCTACCCCTCGCGCCTTCGGTCGCCCGCGGCAGACCCACGGAGCGTCCAGGCTGCGTCCGTCGTGCGCTACCAGCCCGCGGGAGCCGCGGCCGCGCCCACCACAGACGTCGACCAGTCGATCACCGAGGTCGGCGCCACGACGTGGCGGTTCATGCCGAGCTCCTTCGGATCGAGGCCCAGCGCCATGCCGACGAGCTGGGGGAGATGCAGCACCGGCATGTCCAGCTCGCGGCCGACGGCTTTCTCGGCCAGCGGCTGCTGCAGGTCGAGGTTCAGGTGGCACAGTGGGCAGGGCGTCACCAGGCAGTCGGCCTCGGCGTCGACCGCGTCGCCGAGGTGGCGGCCCGCCTGCTTCAGCGAGGCCTCCTTGTTCATCGTGATGATCGGGAAGCCGCAGCACTTGCGCATGCCCGCGTAGTCGATCACCGTGCCGCCGAGCGCCTCGATCACCTGATGCAGGTAGTGGTCGCGCGGATGCTCGGAGTCGATCCCGAGACGGTCGCGCGGGCGCACGATGTAGCAGCCGTAGAAGGGACCGACTTTGAGGTTGGTCAGCGGGCGCTTGACGCGCGAGCGCAGCTCGTCCAGGCCGATCTCCTCGACCAGCAGCCAGAGGAAGTTCTTGTTCGTCAGGCCCTTCTCGTAGGAGAGCCCCTCGCCCGCGAGCGTCTCGTTGATGTGGGAGCGGTACTCCGCGTTCGCGTCCAGGCGCTCCTGGCACTCGCCCTGCGCGCCCTGGCAGGTCGAGCAGATGTTCATCATCAGATCGGCACCCTGCACCTGCTGTGCGAGCGCGAACGTGCGGGCGTTCAGCGTGTCGGCCAGCTCCTGGTTGTGCTCGGCGATTACGCCGGCGCCCGTGCAGCAGGCGCGGTCGAGTTCGACCAGCTCGATGTCCAACAGCGGCGCTACGCGCGCCATCGAGCCGTGCAGCTCGGGGGTGAAGCCGCGGCTCACGCAGCCCGGCCAGTACGCGACCTTCATCAGCTCATGCCTCCTTCGCCCTCGCGCATCTCCGCGGGGGTGTCGGTCGCCTCCGCGCCCGGACCGGGTGAGGGCTCTTTGCCGCCCGGCTCCGCTGTCACGCCGACCGCGACCGGGTCGCCCGCCGAAGCCGGGCTCTCGACGTTGTCCTCGTCCTCGCCTGTGATGTAGAGGTTCAGCTCGTAGCGCTGCTCGCGGCTCTCGACCTTGTCGAAGATCGACTGCACGCTCTTCAGGTCCTGGGAGGGGATCTTGTGCGGTTTCAGCGCGCCCATCGGCGTGACCTTGCGCCTCAGCAACGCCTTCAGGATCGATGGCAGCGAGCTGAGCAGCTCTTTGCCCGCGGGCGGCGCGAATTTGCCGAACCAGGAGTTGCCGCCGTAGGAGCGCGGTAGCAGCTCGGCCTCCCACAGCAGGCCGTTGTCCTTGATCAGCGTCGTGAACGCCGCCTCGTGGCGCTCGCCGTTGTTCTTGTCGACGATGTGATGGTCGTTCGTGGCGATGCGCCGCAGGCGCATGATCTGGCCCATCGGGTTCACGCCCTTCGGGCACGCCTCGACGCACTTGAAGCAATGGGTGCAGTCGAAGATCCCCTCGGGGTCCTGCGCCAGGTCGTTGAGGCGCTCGAACTGCTGGTCATCGCGCGGGTCACCCACGAATCGGTACGCCTTCGCCAGCGCGGCCGGTCCGATGAAGCCGGGGTCCACCTCCATTGCCAGGCAGTCCGATACACAAGCGCCGCACTGGATGCAGGCCATCGTCTGTGTGACGTCGACCATGTTCTCGTGCGGGACGATGTACTCGCGCTCGGGCACCGGCTGCTTGGCGATCAGCCACGGCGTCACGCGCTGGACCTTCTTCCAATGGACCGCATCCATGTCGACGATCAGGTCCTTGATCACCGGCATGTTGCCCATCGGCTCGATCTCGATCACGCCGTCCTTCGCGCCCTCCAGGGCCGCGTCGAGGTGCGTGTGGCAGGCCAGCGCAGGTTCGCCGTTGACGCGAATGCCGCAGGAGCCGCAGATCGCCTGGCGGCAGGAGCAGCGGATGCCGATCGATCCGTCGAAGCGGTCTTTTGCCTGCAGGATGCCCTCCAGCACCGAGCGGTGGGGCTCGAGCTCGATCGTGTGCTCGTCCCAGTAGGGAGCCTCGCCCGACTCCGGGTCATAGCGGCGCATACGCAACTTGAACTGCTCGGGCGGCTTGTGCGTCTCGGCCATCAGTACTTCCTCTCCTCGGGCTGCCACTGGGTGATCGTCACGGGCGAGTAGCTCACCTGCGGGCCGTCACCGTCCATCGTGATGTCGATGTGCTTCAGCCACTCGTCGTCGTTGCGCTCGGGGAAGTCGGTGCGGAACTGCGCCCCGCGCGACTCCTTGCGCTCGATCGCGCCGACGACCGTGGTCTCGGCGCAGTCGATCATGTAGCCGAGCTCGATCGCGCCGAGCACGTCCTGGTTGAAGACCGTGCCGTGGTCGTCGATCCACGCCTTGCCCGTCTCCTCCTTCAGCCTCGCGATCGTCTCGCGAGCCGTCTGCAGCCCCTGCTCGTCGCGGAACACGGCCGCGTACTGGTTCATCAGCTCGCCCAGCTCGTCCTTGATCTCCGACACGCGCCGGCCGTCGCGCGGGCGGGCGATGATCTCATCGAGCGCCTCCTGGTCGCGGCGAAGCTGAGCGTGTGTGTCGATCTCCGGCATCGCCATGCTCGCCGCGCGCGCGGCCGCGTGTTCACCCGAGCGCCGCCCGAAGATCAGCGTGTCCAGTAGCGAGTTCGCGCCCAGCCGGTTGCCGCCGTGGACCGATACGCAGGCGACCTCGCCCGCCGCGTAGAGGCCCTCGATCGGCGTCTGCCCGTCGATGTCGGTCTTCACCCCGCCCATGATGTAGTGCTGTCCGGGTCGGATCGTGATCGGCTCGCGCGTGATGTCCACGCCCGCGAAGTCCTTGCCGAGGTTGACGATCTCGCGCAGCGCCTCCAGCGTGCGCTTGCGCGGCACGACCGTCACGTCGAGGTAGATGCCGCGACCGCCGGGTCCGACGCCGCGACCCTCGTTGATCTCGATCTGCTCGGCGCGCGAGACCACGTCGCGCGAGGCCAGCTCCATCTTGTTCGGCGCCGTCTTCTCCATGAAGCGCTCGCCCTCGGAGTTGAGCAGGTGGGCGCCCTCGCCGCGGGCGCCCTCGGTGATCAGGATGCCGGTCTCGACCAGGCAGGTCGGGTGGTACTGAACCATCTCCATGTCCATCAGCGGCGCGCCTGCGCGATATGCCATCGCGATGCCATCGCCGGTCACGATCAGCCCGTTGGTCGTCGGCTTGTATACCTGGCCCGCCCCGCCGCAGGCGAGGATCACGTTCTTGGCCGTGAAGGCCTCCATCTGCCCGGTGCGCACGTCGCGCGCGACGACGCCGCAGCAGCGCCCCTGCTCGTCCTGCAGCAGCGAGGTCGTAAACCACTCCTCGTAGCGCTCGACCGTCTCGTGGTGCTTCATCAGCTGCTCGTAGAGCACGTGCAGCAGGGCTTGACCCGTGATGTCGGCGACGTAGGCGGTGCGCTTCATCGAGGCGCCGCCGAACGCGCGCAGGTCCATCTCGCCCTTCTCGTTGCGGTGGAAGGTGACGCCCATGTGCTCCAGGTGCATCACCTCGCCCGGTGCCTCCGAGCACATGATTTCGATCGCGTCCTGGTCGCCCAGGAAGTCCGAGCCCTTGACCGTGTCGTAGGCGTGGGAATGCCAGTCGTCATCGACGCTGATCGCCGCGTTGATCCCGCCGGCGGCGGCCACCGAGTGCGAGCGCACGGGGTGGACCTTGCTCATGATCGCCACGCTCGCGCCGTCCTGGGCGGCTGCGAGGGCCGCGCGCTGGCCTGCAAGGCCGGCGCCGATGATCAATACGTCGTGTGCAGGCATGGCTCTCTGAGGTCGACTACGTGGGGAAGGGGGGTCGCTGCGGGCAGGACTCTATAACGCTCGGGCGCTTGGACCGTGTCACGCTCAAGCGGTCACTCGTAGCGCCCGACGGACCTCGGCCAGCGTCACGACGCCCTGCAGCACGCCGTCGCGATCGACCGCGACCATTGCCCCCAGCCGTCCGAGCCCCTCCGATCCGAGCAGCGATTCGAGCGGCTCAGCCTGATCGATGCGCACCTGGAAGTCCTCCTCCAGCACGTCCACCACCGCCAGCGCGGGTCGCCCCGCCGAGATCTCGGCGTCCACGCGCGCGGCCGCGATCACGCCGAGGAAGTGGCGCGCAGGGTCTACGACCGCGAACCACGGCCAGCTGTAGCGCTGGAAGAACTGCTCGTGCGCGTCCAGCAGCGTCGCGTCCGCCGGGATCGTCACGGGCTCGCGATCCATGATGTCGGACACCTTGATGCTCTGGATGCGCCGTCCGAGCACGCCCTGCAGGACCGCAGCCCCGGCCGCCTGGTAGAGGAAGTAGGCCAGCAGGATGCACCACACGCCCGCCGTGCCCACGCCCGTCGCCAGCCACCACAGGCCCAGCGCCCCGAGCGCCAGCGCGAACCCCTGGCCCGCGCGCCCGGTGACGTGCGTGGCGCGGTTGCGGTCGCCGGTGCGCCACCAGATCGCCGCGTGCGCAATGCGCCCGCCGTCGAGCGGGAACGCGGGCACGAGGTTGAACACGAGCACCAGCACGTTGATCGTCGCCAGCCAGCTCAGCCACACCAGCGCGGGCGTCGCGCGCGCGCCTTCCTTGGCGACGGCCAGTTCGAAGAAGCTGCTGCTGTCGCTCGCCAGCCGCCCCGCGAGGATGCAGACGACGATCACCGCCAGCGTCACGAGCGGCCCCGCGACCGCGACGCGGAACTCGGTGCCGGGGCTCTGGGACTCCTCGGTGCGCGTGATCCCGCCGAGCGCCCACAGGTCGATGCCCGCCACCTGCAGGCCGCAGCGGCGGGCGACGAGCGCGTGACCGAGCTCGTGCAGCACCAGCGAGGCGAAGAACGACAGAACCGACGCCACCGCGACCAAATACGCGGTCGTGCGCGAGCCGCCGAGCTGTTCATGGAAGATCGGCGTGACGAAGATGATGAAGACGAACAGCACCACGAACCAGCTGACGCCGACACCCACGCGGATGCCGAAGATGCGCGCGAGCTGAAAGTTCGTGCGAGGCCTCACACAGACAATGGTAGGCGCCCGTGGGGCCGCGACTGCGCAGGCGTCCCGGTCGGGATTGCATCGGTGTGGAGCGAGGCTCCTAGCGGGCTGGCGACCAAGCGGAGCAAGGACGTACCCCGTCGGGGCACAGGCAGGTCGCGTGGCCTGCGTATGGCACGCGAGCGACTGAGGACGCCGCTCCGCGCAGCGTCGACAGTCTGCTAGCGGTCGATGTCGGGCAGGCTGCGCGAGATAATCGTCTCGAAGTCGCTGTCCGCGGGCAGCGTGCCGTACTCCAAGCCGCCGTCCCCGGCCAAGCGCGAGGCGCAGAAGGCGTCGGCGACCGCGGGCGGGGCGTGACGAACGAGCAGCGAGCCCTCCAGGCACAGCGCCAT
This sequence comes from Solirubrobacteraceae bacterium, assembly GCA_036267655.1. Classification (GTDB taxonomy): domain Bacteria; phylum Actinomycetota; class Thermoleophilia; order Solirubrobacterales; family Solirubrobacteraceae; genus Palsa-744. The sequence goes on along the minus strand of DATAVP010000015.1, from coordinate 13,335 downwards.
GCTTTCCACGACGCGCCGGGCTCGCGTCTCGAGCGTCGCCGGATCGGCGAACTGACCCTCGAGCTCCTGCACGCGAGCGTCCAGGCGCGGGTCCCCGCCCTGCGCTTGGCGCAGCTCGTGCATGAACACCTCGAGCGCGCGGGGCGCGCGTGTCAGCGCGCGCAGCACGTCGAGGCTCATCACGTTGCCCGAGCCCTCCCAGATCGAGGCCAGCGGCGCCTCGCGATACAGCCGCGGCATGTTCGACTCCTCGACGTAGCCGTTGCCGCCGAGGCACTCCAGCGACTCGAACGCGTGGTTGGGAGCGCGCTTGCACGACCAGTACTTGCCGACCGCGGTCGCCAGGCGCTTGAACAGCTGCGCGTCGGTCTCGTTCTCGCCGTTCTCCGCGTCGATGTGCGCCTCGTCGTAGGCGCGCGCAAGGCGCATCGCGAGCGCCGTGGTCGCCTCGGCCTCCAGACACAGGTCCGCGAGCACGTTGCGCATCAGCGGCTGGTCGATCAGCGTCTTGCCGAAGGCCTGGCGGTGCGCGGCGTGGTGGGTGGCGTTCGCGACGCCGACGCGCATCCCGGCCGCCGAGCCGATCACGCAGTCAAGGCGCGTGTGGCCGACCATCTCGATGATCGTCGGCACGCCCCGGCCCGGCTCGCCCACCATCCGCGCCCACGCGCCGTGGAACTCGACCTCCGAGGATGCGTTCGAGTGGTTGCCGAGCTTGTCCTTCAGGCGCTGGATGTGAAACGCGTTGCGGCTGCCGTCGGGCAGAATCCGCGGCATCAAGAAGCACGAGACGCCCTCGTCGGTCTGCGCCAGCACCAGGAACACATCCGACATCGGCGCCGAGCAGAACCACTTGTGCCCGACGATCTCGTACTCCGCGCCGGCGCCGCCGCCGTTCAGCGGCCTCGCCACGGTCGTGTTCGCACGAACGTCGGAGCCGCCCTGCTTCTCGGTCATGGCCATGCCCGAGATCGCGCTGCCCTTCTCGCCGACCGGGATCAGGCGGCCGTCGTAGGTGCGCGAGGTCAACAGCGGCTCCCATTCCGCGGCGAGCTCGGGCTGGGCGCGCAACGCGGGAACGACCGCGAAGGTCATCGTGATCGGGCAGGCGTAACCCGCCTCGGCCTGCATCGCGGTCATGTACAGAGCGGCGCGGGCCGTATGTGCGAACGGCTCCCGGCTCGTCCACGGCAGCGAGTGCAGCTCGTGCTCCACGCCGAGCTGCATCAGCTTGTGCCAGGCGGGATGGAACTCGACCTCGTCGATGCGCTCGCCGTAGCGGTCGAACGTGTGCAGCACGGGCTTGTTCTCGTTCGCAAGCCGTCCCCACTGCTGCTGAGGCTCGCCACCGATCAGACGACCGAGCGCCGAGGCGCGCTCGAGCACCCAGCCCGCGCCCTCGCGCTGGACACCCTCGACCAGCGCGGTGTTGCTCGTGAACACGTCCACGCCGTCCATCGGCGGCGCCTGGTTGAAGACCTTGTGGGTCTTCCAGGGGGCCTCGCCCACGGCGGGCTGCGGCAGCGTACTGGCCATGCGGACAGTCTAAACCTCCGCGGCCGCCCGGCGGGCGATGCCGTCGCCGGCGGGCGATAGCCTCACGGCATGCCAACGGGGGTGCTCAGCACGATGCGACGAGGCGTGGCTTGCTGCGGGTTCGCGCTCGCCCTGCTTCTGGTGCTCGTGCCCGGCGCGGGGGCCGGCGTCTCGATCGGCCCGTCGAACGCCACGCCGACGGTCGCCTACGTGACGCAGACCGAAAGCTCGCAGCCTGTCGTCTGGACGATCCACGCGGACGGCACGCAGAACACGCGGATCGGACCCGGCTTCACGCCTCTGATCTCCCCGAGCGCGCAGCAGATCGCCGCATCGCTGTTCGGTGCGAGCCCCAGCTCCAGCGAAACCGGACCCGCGCTCGCGATCTACTCGACGAGCGGCGCCGCGACGCAGACCTACTTCAACCTCGCGGGCGAAACCGTGCAGCCGCTCGCGTGGTCGCGCGACGGGCGCTACGTCGCGGTCGATATCCAGTCCACGAAGCTGAAGAACGCGGCGAAGCTGTCGGGTCTGGGGATCGTGGACGTCACGACCGGCGCCACGAAGGTGATCGCCCGCGGGCAGATCTTCGGCGCGAGCTTCTCGCCGAACGGCAGCGACGAACTCGTCTATGGCCGCTCGGCCACGCAGACGCTGACGGCGCGGGTGAACGTCTATCGCAGCAACGCGGACGGCTCGGCCACGGTCGCCCTGACGCGCGACGGGCGCAGCCTGTTCCCCCTGTGGGGATCGAAGGCGATCGCCTATGACCGCGAGCGGCTGCGCCGCGAGGACGCGCCGGTCTACCAAATCTGGCTGCGCTCGCCGAGCGGGAAGACCCGGCGTCTGACGAACATCCGCGTGCGCACGCTGGTCGCGGGGTTGATGCCGTTCGCATTCTCCGCCGACGGCAGCAAGCTGCTCGCGCAGTTCGTCGGCCAGGACACGAGCGAAGCCTGGACCGTGAGCGTCGCCTCGGGGCGCGTTCACCGGTTGACCCCGCGTGGCGCGCGCCTGCCGCTGCAGGCGGCGGGGATGACCTCCGACGGCGCCACGCTGCTCGTCGACGTTGGCGGCGTCGATGGGCCTGCCTCCGAAGGGCGCGTCGCGACGCTGCCGTTTGCGGGCGGGCGCTCGACCGTCCTCGTCGCGCACGGCTCGCAAGCCGGCTGGAACGGCTGACGCCGTCGTCCGCGACCGCTGTGGGTCGTCGGCTGCGCGATAGATAGCATCGGCGGCCCCGCCCGCAACTCCTGAAGGACGAGACATGGCCAAGATCAAGGTGAAGAACCCCGTCGTCGACTTGGATGGCGACGAGATGACGCGGATCATCTGGTCGTTCATCAAGGACCAGCTGATCGTTCCCTACCTCGACGTCGAGCTGGACTACTTCGACCTCGGCATCGAGAGTCGCGACGCCAGCGAAGACCGCGTCACCGTCGAAGCCGCGGAAGCGATCAAGCGCCACGGCGTGGGGGTCAAGTGCGCGACGATCACTCCCGACGAGGCGCGGGTGGATGAGTTCGGCCTCAAGGAGATGTACCGCTCACCGAACGGGACGATCCGCAACATCCTCGGTGGGGTCATCTTCCGCGAGCCGATCGTGATCTCCAACGTGCCGCGGCTGGTGCCCGGCTGGACGAAGCCGATCGTGATCGGCCGCCACGCCTTCGGCGATCAGTACCGCGCGACAGACTTGGTCGTTCCCGGCGAGGGCTCGCTCACGCTCAGCTTCACACCCAAGGACGGCAGCGAGCCGATCGAGCTCGACGTCTATGACTTCCCCGGCGGTGGCATCGCGATGGCGATGTACAATCTCGACGACTCGATCCGCGACTTCGCCCGCGCCTCGTTGCGCTACGGCCTGAACCGCACCTACCCGGTCTACCTCTCGACCAAGAACACGATCCTCAAGCGCTACGACGGCCGCTTCAAAGACATCTTCGAAGAGGTGTATGAGGCCGAGTTCAAGAGCGACTTCGAGGCGGCGGGGATCACCTACGAACACCGCCTGATCGACGACATGGTCGCCGCCGCGATGAAGTGGGAAGGCGGCTACGTGTGGGCCTGTAAGAACTACGACGGCGACGTGCAGTCCGACACCGTCGCGCAGGGCTTTGGCTCGCTGGGGCTGATGACCAGCGTGCTGATGACGGCTGACGGCAAGACCGTCGAGGCCGAGGCCGCGCACGGCACCGTCACCCGTCACTACCGCATGCACCAGCAGGGCAAGCCCACCTCCACCAACCCGATCGCCTCGATCTTCGCCTGGACGCGCGGGCTGCAGGCGCGCGGTCGGATGGACGACACGCCCGAGGTCAGCCAGTTTGCGCAGACGCTCGAGCGCGTTTGCATCGACACCGTCGAAGAGGGCAAGATGACCAAGGACCTCGCGCTGCTGGTCGGCCCCGAGCAGCCATGGCAGACCACCGAGGAGTTCCTCGCCTCGATTGACGAGAACCTCAAAGCCGCGATGGCTTGAGCCGTGCTGCGGCGCCCGTAGATACGCGCGGCGATCGCATCACCAAGCCATCAATCAATAGATAAATAGATAGAGATCCAACCCACCCGAGAACCGCACCAGGAGATGAAATGAGCAATCCCGTCAAAGTCACCGTCACCGGCGCCGCCGGGCAGATCGGCTATAGCCTCGTGTTCCGCATCGCCAGCGGCCAACTGCTCGGCCCCGACCAGCCGGTCGACCTGCGTCTGCTGGAGATTCCGCAGGCGATGGGCGCGCTGGAGGGTGTGGCCATGGAGCTGATCGACTGCGCCTTCCCGCTGCTGAGCGGGCTCGACCTGCACGATGACCCGGCCGAGGCCTTCGACGGCGTCAACGTCGCGCTGCTCGTCGGTTCGCGCCCGCGCACGAAAGGCATGGAGCGCGCCGAGCTGCTCTCCGAGAACGGCAAGATCTTCACGGTCCAGGGCAAGGCGCTGAACGACAAGGCCGCCGACGACCTGAAGGTGCTGGTCGTGGGCAACCCCGCGAACACGAACTGCCTGATCGCGATGAACAACGCGCCCGACATCCCGCGCGAGCGCTTCACCTCGATGATGCGCCTCGATCACAATCGCGCGATCGCGCAGCTTGCCGCGAAGGCCGAGGTCGCCGTGACCGATGTCTCGCAGATGGGCGTGTGGGGCAACCACTCGCCGACCATGTACCCCGACCTGTTCACCGCCAAGGTCCGAGGCGAGCTGGCCGCCGGCGTCGTCGACGACCAGGCCTGGATCGAAAACGACTTCCTGCCCAACGTCGGCAAACGCGGCGCGGCGATCATCGAGGCGCGCGGCTCCTCCAGCGCCGCCTCCGCCGCCAGCGCCGCGATCGATCACGTGCGCGACTGGGTCGACGGCACCGACGGCGGCTGGGTCTCGATGGGAATCCCCTCCGACGGCTCCTACGGCGTGCCCGAGGGTCTGATCAGCGGCTTCCCCTGCACCTGCTCCGGCGGCGAGTACAAGATCGTGCAGGGGCTCGAGCTCGACGAGTTCTCGCGCACCAAGATCGACCAGTCGGTAGCCGAGCTCACCGAGGAGCGCGACACCGTCAAACAGCAGGGCCTGATCTAGCGTCCAGCCACACACCGATTGAGAAACAGAAAGGGCGGGGTCATTGACCCCGCCCTTTTCTTAAACCAAACCAGACCCTTGGAGCTATCTACAAGCTCCGGCAGCCAGATCAGGTGACGTCTGGCTTATGTCAAGTGCAATCGTGCACTCCGCGTACAGGCGGACGGATCGTTTTTCCTGGCAAGGACGCACCCCTGGCGGGGCACAGACAGCTCGCGCGGTGTGCGAGTAGCACACGAGCGAGCGAGGACGCCGCCAGGGGAAACGAGACTACGCCTGCGGGTGCCAGCCGCGGCCGTCCTTCTTGACCTTCTTTTCCTGCTCGAGGCCGGGGAGGACGCGATAGAGGTAGTTCTGCTTGATGCCCATCTTCGCCGCCAGCTCGGGGATCGTGATGCCGGGCTGACCCTGCACGAAGGACAGCGCCTCCGCGGCGCGGGTGCCGCTGCCTTTGCGCCGGCCCGCACGACGGCCCGCCGGGCGTCCAGCTTTTTTACGTCCGGCTTTCGCCGGGGCCGCCGCCGTTGGAGTGCTCGCGGCTTTGCGGTTCACCGAGCCACGCGGGCGGCCCGGACCGCGACGCCGGGGTGCGGCTGCGGTTGCGGTCGCGGCCCTGCCACCGACACCCTCCAGCGCCGAGGCGGCTGCCTCGAGGCGGTTGTACTCGTCCACCGCCGGCTTGAGCTCCGTCAGTCGCTCGGCGATCTCTTTGCGCTTCTCGTCAAGGAAGTCGGTCACAGTTGAATCCTCTTCACTAGGTGTAAACGTGCCCTAAAGCGACAAATCGATTTGCTTGAAGGCATCTTGATCTTCTCTCACCTTACTAGTTCTTCACAAAACCGCTATTCCTCCAAGTAATCGCGCAGCCGGTCGAGCGTGCGCTCGGCCTCGCGTTCCGGCATTCCTCCCACCAGTGCACGGCTCACCAATGCGCCCACCGGGCCGAGCGGTGGGCGGAACTCATTGCGGTAGTCGAATCGCGTCCCGCCCTGCGCGCTGCTCAACACATATTCGGTACGCGCTCGCGAGCGCGCCGGGCCGCGACCCTCCCATACCGCCTTCGCGCGCGGATCGCATTCCACCAGGCGCCAGTGGACCTCGAGGCTCACGCCGCGCAGATGGATCTGCTGATCCATCTCATAGCCCACCCGCAGCGGACCTTCGTCGGCGTGCACGAGCTTGCGGTGAATCGTCACCCAATCGCCCAGGCGGTTCGGGTCCATCACCACCTTCCACACCTGCTCGCGCGGTGCTGCGATCTGCCTCGATGCTGTGACAACGCTCATCTGTGTCTCAGCGCGCCGCCAGGCGCTCGTTTGATTCCCATTGACCCAACGCATGTTCGACCGCGGCATCGAACGTGTGCAGACGCACCCCGAGAAGCTCCGCCGCGTCATCCTGCTTCGGCAGCAGGTCTCCTTGCAGACTCTCCATCAGCGGCACCACCAGGTCGGGGTCCTCTCCTGCGATCGCCGCCGCCACGCGGCCCGTGACCGCCGTGGCGCTCACACCTATTCCCAGCGACGGGCGGGACACCAGCATCAGCTCGGCGATCCGCTCGATCATCTCGCCGTAGGAGAGCACGTCGGGGCCGCCGACGTCGAGTGAGCGCCCGCCCACCTCGGCACGCGCCGCCGAGACCAGCATCTCCACCACATCGCGCTCGTCGATCGGCTGTGTGCGAAAGCGACGCCACGCCGGCAACGCCAGCACCCGCATCCGCTCCACCAGGTGCACCAGCAGCCGAAACGAACGAGATCGTGCCCCGATCACGATCGAGGCGCGCAGCGCGACCGAATCGGGCACCGCCGCCATCAGTATCCGCTCGACCTCCTCGCGACTGCTCAGGTGGCGCGAGCGTGTCTGCTGTGCCGAGTCACCCAGCAGGCCGCCCAGGTAGACGACCCTCTGCACCCCGCTTTCCACCGCAGCGTTCGCGAGGTTCTCCGCCGCCAACCGCTCACGCGCCTGAAACGGCCCCTCACCCGTGCCCGCACGCTCCATCGAGTGGATCAGGTAGTAGGCCGTCTGCACCCCCTCGCTTGCCTCGAGCAGCCCCTCGCCCGTGAGCGCGTCCCCCCGCACGACCGGAAGCCGAGCCTGCACCCGCGCCGGATCGCGGGCCAGCGCGCGCACCTCGTGTCCTTCTGAGAGCAGTCGCGGGACGAGCAGCGAGCCGATGTAGCCGCTGGCGCCGGTGAGCAGGATGCGCATCCGCCGACATCATGACGCGCGCCGCCTCCCGGCTCGTTGGTTCTCCGGAAAATGCGTGGTCGTGCCTGGATTGTCACATCCAAGTGACTCGTTTTTGGCTCTTTACGGGGAGCCGCTCGTTTTGTCTGCGATTTGCGGAGTGGCTCCGTGCCGCGGCATGCCCGCGGTGCTTTGATGCCTGCCGTCCGTTCAATCAACGATCGCCGGAGGCATGTGCGTGGCAACGAGAACTCAGGGCAAGCGGCCCACGCGAAAAGTCAGCTGTGACGAATGTTACTTTCGCTGCAACCTCCTCTGTGCCCTCGAGCTCGCCGAGCCATGCGCCACCTTCAGACCCAACGAGGCGCAACTGCGACCGCCGCCGCAATTGCACTTCGTCTTCCGCCAGGAGCGCCGCTCGCGCGCCGCGTGGTCGTTCCCGTCCGCGCAGGAGCAGGCCGCGCTGCACGCCTAGCCGCCCCGGCCGCGTCGCCTGGGAGGCGGCATCGAGGCGCGCCGCGTCGTGCCTCTCACCCGTCGGGTTGAACCGCGCCCCCGGCCGAGACCGGCACCCGCCGTTCCGAGCGCCGGGCGATCCAGTTCGCGCCCGGCGTGTCGGAGATCCCGTGCAGGATGATCGAGCAGAAGACCACCAGCGCCGTCAAATCGAAGATCCGCTCGCCATCGAGGATGCCGCGGTCGAGCACGATCAGGGCGAATGTCATCGAGGCCACGCCCTTCGGTCCGAACCACCCCATGAACAGGCGCGTCGCGGTGTCGGTGCGCGTGCCCGCCAGCGACAGCCACACCGCTACAGGTCGCGCCACCAGGAATACGATCGCCACCAGCGCAACCGCCGCCCAGCCCTCGCGCGTGAACGCGTGCAGCGTCAGCAACGAGCCGAACACGAAGAAGATCCCCAACTTCATGATTTCCACGATCTCTTCCGCGTTGCGCTCGAAGTGCGCGCGGGCGTCGGGCCGGCGGATGCCGAGCACGATCGCCGCTACGAACACCGCGATGAAGCCGTTGCCTTTCGGTGAGAGCACCGTCACCCCGTAGGTCGCAAACGCCACACCCAGTGCGAACAGCGACTTCTGATGGGAGGGAATCGACAGCGAGGACGGCATCCCGCTCTCGCGCGGCATCAGCCACGAAGCGATCCAGCCGCAGGCGATCCCGAACACGAAGCCCAGGCCCACGTCCTGCAGCACGAAGTGCCACCAGACGAAGTCGTGCGAGTCCACTTCCAGCGCCGCCGCGAACGCCAGCACCGCGGGCAGCGCCAAGCCGTCGTTCAGCCCCGACTCCAGGTTCAGCGAGTGGCGCACCAGGCGTGGCACGCGCGGGTTCGTCACGATGCTCGAGGTCAGCACCGGGTCCGTCGGCGCCAGCAGCGCGCCCACCAGGAACGACTCCGTCCAGGACAGGCCGATCAGGAGACGCGCCGCCGCCGCCACGATCACCGTCGTCAGCGGCATCGCCAGCACCAGCTTGCGCAGCGGCAGGTGCCAGGCCCGCTGCAGCATCTCGCCCTCCACCTCCAGCCCGTCGCGGAACAGGATCACGATCAAGGCCACGAAGGCCAGGTCCTCCACGAAGCTCGAGCGCGCGCGGAAGTCGATCCAGTCAAAGCCGCCGTTGCCGAGCACGAAGCCCGCCAGCACGAACACCGCCGCCAGCGAGAGCATCGAGCGGCGAGCCAGGCCAGAGGCCAGCGCTCCCAGCATCAGCAGCAGGCCCAGCACCGTGACGGTCGCCTGGAAGGTCGGCATCCACCGCAAGCCTCGCACGTCTGCCCCGCGCGTCTGCGGCGTGCCCCCCTGCGGTTGCTATCCGGTCACGCCATCGGGGTATATTGGGCGGCAGACCCAGCAAAGCTTCGGCAGAGACGAGGTTCGGTGATGGCAGCGAAGGACAGGATCAACAAGGCCGGTGAAGCCGCGCGAGCCGCTCAGCGCAATCGGTACCTGCAGCGTCTGCTCGAGGACGAGGAGCTGCGTGGCTCCCTGCTCACCGCGTATGGCGCCGCTCGCAGCGCATACGGGCGCATGAGCAACGGCAAGCCTGCCACGGAGGCGCTGTTCGAGGACAAGAAGCTCCAGCGCGAGCTCAAGGAGGCCGCCGACGCTCTGCGCGACGCTTCCAGCTCGCTGCGCGAGGCTCCCAAGAAGCAGCGCAAGGGCGGCATCGGACGCTCGCTGCTGCTGCTCGCCGTCGCCGGCGTGCTCGCCGTCGCGCTCAGCGAGGGCCTGCGTTCGAAGGTGCTCGATCTGCTGTTCGGGGCCGAGGAGGAGTTCGACTACAGCTCGACCACCGCTCCCGCGGAGCCGGCTCCTGCCGCCGCCCCCGCCGCCTAGTCCGCGAACTCGCACGCAAGGATGAGCGCAGCAGTGGACGCAGCGACCCTGGAGAGCGACCTCGCGGAGAAGGACTCCGCGAGGAAGGGCTCCGGCGAGGCGACGCACGCCGGCCCCGGCGGGCGTTCGCTCTCCGGTGAGAAGGCTCAGCGCATCGTCGAGGCGATGCGCCGCAGCGTCGCGCGGCGCGGCACCGCGGGCTCCACCTTCGATCACGTCGCGCGCGAGGCTGGCGTCTCAAGGGGGCTGCTGCACTACTACTTCGGGACCAAGGAGCAACTGCTCGTCGAGGCCGTCCGCCGCGACTGCGAGCTGCGCATGCAGCTGCTCGAGCACCAGCTCGCCAAAGCCCAGAGCGCCGATGACTTCATCGACCTGATGGCCCAGAACCTGCGCGAGACAGTCGACGAGGACCCGGAGTTCGTCACGCTCGTCTTCGAACTGTTCATGCTCTCGCGCCGCAACCAGGACATCGCCGAGGAGTACGGCGGGCTCATGCGAAGGATGCGCGGACGCGTCTCCGCGATGCTCGCCCTCGCGCAGGGCGAGGGCATCCTGCGCCTGCACGCCGACCCCGAGGCCGTCGCCGACGTGCTCTTCTCGCTCGCCGACGGGCTCGCCCTACGGATGCTCGCCGAGCCCGACCGTGACTTCACCGCGACCGTGCAGGCTGGGATCCTCGCCGTGCGCGCGCTCTTGACCGACTAGCGCCACCAGCCACCAGATGCCCATCTACGAGTACCGCCGCCCCGACGGCACCACCTTCGAGATCCAGCAGTCCTTCAGCGAAGACGCCCTCACCGTCGATCCTGACACCGGCGTCCCCGTCGAGCGCGTGCTGCATCCCCCCGCCGTGCACTTCAAGGGCAAAGGCTTCTACAACACCGACTACGGCACCCGCAAGCGCCAGCGCGAGACGCTCGCCGCCGCCGAGGGCTCCTCCTCGAAGGACTCGTCCTCCGCCAAGGATTCCTCCTCCAAGGACGGATCCTCCTCCGGCTCGGGCGAGGGGTCCGGCGGCTCGTCCTCTTCCTCCTCCGGCGAGGGCGCCAAGGCCGACAAGAGCTCCTCCAAGCAGTCCGGCGGGTCGAAAGACGCCAAGCCCGCCGCCGCCAAGAAAACCTGAGCCGCCGCCCGCGCCTCGGTCGCGCGCCGTGCCTTGGGCGCCGCACTTGACCTTGGCGTTCCGGCGTCTCGGCGCCGCGCCGCTCAGCCGCCCATGAACTGCGCCACCGCCGCGCGGCGCTCGGCTTCTGAGACGCGCAGGCCGAGCTCACCGTCCGCGAGCGTCTCGGTGCCTTCCGGCTTGAGCACCCGCGTCGGCGGTGTGCCCGAGGTCGCGAGCGCCGCGAACAGGCCCAGCAGCGTGGTGCCGCTCATGTCGGAGATGATCGCGGGCGGCGCGTTCCAGGCGATCAGCGGCAGGCGGAAGAAGCTCGACGGAGACATCAGGCGGTCCTTCATGTCGGTGAACAGCGCCTGCTGGTGTTCCTCGCGCTGCAGGTCCGTCTCGTTCGGGGCGCAGAGGTTCTCGCGCGTGCGCGCCAGCGCCAGCGCCTGCTTGCCGTCGATGTGATGGGTGCCCTTCGCCAAGCGCAGCGTGTAGCCGCCGTTGCTGGAGCCGCCGTCGACGCGCGAGATCACGCAGCCGCCCGTGTAGTCGACGCCGCCCATCGCGTCGATCAGCTGCGGGAAGTCTTCGAAGTTCACTTCCACCACGTGGTTGATCGGGATGTCGAGGTAGCGCTTGATCACCGAGATCGACAGCGCCGGGCCGCCGAAGGCGTACGCCGCGTTGATCTTCTGCAGCCCGTGGCCCGGGATTTCGAGCACGGTGTCGCGTGGGATCGACAGGCGCGCGCTGTGGCCGCCGCCGATCCGCATCAGCATGATCGAGTCCGAGCGGCTCGGCCCCGATGTGTTCGCCCCCGGTTCCTTGCTGCCGTGGGGGCGGCGATCCGAGCCCAGCACCAGGATGTTGTTCGCGGAGGTCAGCGGATAGCCCGAGGGGTCCAGCACGCCCGCCACGTCCTTCGGCGGCGAGCTGCGCTCGAAGTGCGAGCTGATCAGGAACAGCAGCAGCGAGAGCGCGAGCCAGGCCACGATCAGGCCCAGCAAGCCCAGCACCACGCGTTTCGGCGTCAGCCGCTCGCGCCGGCCCTTGCGGGGTCGGCGTGCGCCGTCCTTGCCCCCGCTCGGCGAGGACTGCTCGCGCTCGCGCCCCGACAGCAGTCGGGGCCGCGCGCGATAGCGCGTGTACCCGGGCGGGCCGCCGCTCGGCCCGGGGTCTTGCTCGGGCGGCATCGCCTGGACCCTATATTTGCCACATGACCACCGCGGAGGTTGCCGGCGGGCGTCTGCTCGTCTGCCCGACCCCGATCGGCAACCTGCAGGACGTCACGCTGCGGGTGCTGGAGGCCCTGCGCGAGGCCGACCTCCTCGCCTGCGAGGACACGCGCCACACGCGCCTGCTGCTCGATCGCCACGGCGTCGCCGATGCCTCGCTGATCAGCCTGCACGAGCACAACGAACGCGCGCGGGCGCGCGAGCTCGTGGGGAGGATGCGCGCGGGCGCCCTCGTCGCGCTGGTCTCCGACGCCGGCATGCCGCTCGTGTCCGACCCCGGCTTCGCGCTCCTGCACGAGTGCCTCGCCGAGGGGATTCCCGTCGAGGTGCTGCCCGGTCCGAGCGCCGTCACCACCGCGCTCGTCGCCTCCGGGCTGCCCGCCGAGCGCTGGCTGTTCGTCGGCTTTCTGCCGCGCAAGCGCGCCGAGCTGCAGCGGCTGCTGGCGGGCGCGCAGGACACGCTCGTCGCCTTCGAGTCCCCGCGTCGGCTCGCGGCCACGCTCGCCACCCTCGCGGCAGTCGATCCGCAGCGGCGAGCCGCCGTCTGTCGCGAGCTGACCAAGCTGCACGAGGAAGTGCGCCGCGGCCAGGCCGCCGAGCTCGCGAGCCACTACGAGCAGCATCAGGCGCGCGGCGAGGTCGTGCTCGTGGTCGACGCCGCGCCGCCGGGCGCCGTCTCGCGCGAGCAGGCCGCGGCCGCGCTGCGCGAGCTGGTCGACGCCGGCGCGCGGGCACGCCCCGCGGCCGCCGTGCTCGCGCGGCTCACCGGGGTCGCCGCGAACGAGCTGTACCGAGAGCTGACCACCGACGAGGGCCAGTAGCCTGAGCGCCGATGTCCTTCTACGTCACCACGCCGATCTACTACGTCAACGCCGCGCCGCATCTCGGCCACGCCTACACGACGATCGCCGCCGACATCATGGCCCGCCACCACCGCCAGCGCGGCGAGTCGGTGTTCTTCCTGACCGGCACCGACGAGCACGGCGAGCCCGTCGCCGACGCCGCCCACGCGCTCGGCGTCTCCCCGCAGGAGCTCGCCGATCGCAACGCCGAGCGCTTCAAGGCGCTCGCCCCGCAGATCGAGGCCAGCAACGACTTCTTCATCCGTACCACCGACCCCCGGCACATGGCCAAGGTGCAGGAGGTGCTTCAGCGCGTGCGCGAGAACGGCTTTGTCTACCAAGGCACCTACGAAGGCTGGTACTGCCCACGCTGCGCCGACTTCAAGCCCGAGAACGAAATCGACGAGGGCAACCGCTGCCCGATCCACCACATCGAGCTGACCCGCGAGCAGGAGGACAGCTACTTCTTCAAGCTGTCCGCC
>DATAVP010000014.1:0-15346 GCA_036267655.1 Solirubrobacteraceae bacterium | reverse complement strand
AATCGCGGTAGGCGCCACTCGCCGGGTAGCCGTCGTCGCTCCACACGAGATCCATCGTCGCCCGGTCGATCGGCACGAGCGTCACGCCGTCCTCGCCCACGAGCGGCCGCAGGTGCTGCGGCGCGCCGAGCCCGAAGCGGCCGGTCAACTCGATGCAGGTGGAACGTACCCCCGCCTCCGCCAGCGCCGGGCCCAACCACGGCGCGTGCGCGCACTCCGGCAGCCAGAAGCCGCCCTGCCAGCCCTCCGCGCCGAAGCGGGCGCGGTGGGCCTCCACGCCGCTTTGCACCTGCGCGCGCAGACCCGCGTCGGTGGCGAGCAGCGGCAGCACCGCGTGTGTCGCCGAGGAGGTCCACCGCGCGTGCCGTGCCAGTGACCCCACCAGGTCCTCGCCGCGCCCGACGAAGCGCTCCAGCGCCCGCTCGTAGTCGCCCCACGAGCGTTCGACCTCGCGCGCGAGCCTCTCGTGTCCGGCGGCGCGCAGGCCCTTCGCGTCTTCGTCGTGGGTATCGCGCCGCACCTCACCGACGAAGCGCTCGAAGCGCTCGCCGACGCCTGGCGCGTCGAGCTGGTCGCACAGCACCGGCGTCAGCGTCAGGGTCAGCTGCGTGCCGCTGTCGAGCAGGTCCAAGAGCGGCAGATAGCAGCCGGCCATCGCCTCCCACAGCCACTCCTCGCCGAACGGCCAAGTCCCGAAGCCCTCCACGTAGGGCATGTGCGTGTGCAGCACGATCGCGAGCGCACCGCGCGACTTGCCGGCGATGCTCACGGGAATGTGCCGTCGCCCCACGCTCGCCGCCCGGGTGATACGCGACGCCCGGGTGATACGCGACGCGCGGGTGACACGCAACGCGCAGGTGACACGCAACGCGCAGGCGACGCGCAACGCGCTGCCAGCACGCGACGCCCGGGCAGCACGCGACGCGCTCGGCTCCCGGTGGTCACGGGCGGCACACCGCGATGAAGTCCAGAGCCCGATCCAGGTCGGCCTGGCCGCGCGGGCGCAGAGCGAAGTCCGAGGCGGAGATCGCCGGCGTGAAGCGGTCGTAGAAGCGCTTGGTCAGACCGAGGCGCGCATGCACGGTGTCCCATCCCGCGCGCAGCGCGAGCTCGTGGGCGCGCAGCTTGCGCGCGTGAAACAGACCGAAGAGGGCCACCGCGCCGAAGTGCCGGCGGCACAGCCGCTCGAACTCCGCGGCGCGGTACTCGTGCACGTGCCAGGGGTTGTCCGAGCGCTCCGCTCCCTTCGGCGCGAGCGTCAGCACGTTGGGCGTCGACACGTACACGCTCCCTCGCTCCCCGACGAGCGAGCGGTAGTGCTCGAGCACGGCGTCCGGGTCCTGCAGGTGCTCGATCGTCTGCAGGAACACGACCGCGTCGGCCGGCTCGGCGAAGCTCTCCACGAGGGCGCGCTCGAAGCGCAGGTTCGCGCGGCGGTAGCGCAGCCGCGCGTGCTCGTGCGCCTCGGGGTTGGCGTCCACGCCGACAACGCTCGCGGCGCGCGCGGCGAGCACATCCGAGCCATAGCCCTCGCCGCAGGCCATGTCGATCACGCGCTCCCCCGCTACCCGTGCGGCGATCCATTCGTAGACAGCCTGATGGCGACGGAACCAGTAGTTCTCCTCGGGCACGTCGGGCAGCGTGCGCTCCCCGGTGAGCGCCAGCGGCGGAACGCCATCCGGCTGGTCGCGCTGCTGGTAGAGGGTGGAGGTCATGGTGGCTGGTTGAGAAGTTTGAGAAGTTCTCGCGTTTGGCGCGCAGGCCGCTCGCAGGGCGCTCTCGAAAGAGCGGGACCTGCTTGAGAAGCGAGCGCTCAGCGACGCACGGACACGGCGCGCGAGTATATGGTGCCCACCCGTGCCACCGACTCTCAGCGCCGAGGAGATCCGCGACGTCAACACCCGCTACCACGATGTGGCGGCGGATCACTACGACTCCAAGTGGGGCATCGACTTCGGCGAGATCGGCCGCGAGCAGGTGCTGGTGAAGGTCGACAAGGCGATCGGCCACCACCCCGACGGCTGGGCACGGTCGCTGGAGATCGGCGCGGGCACCGGCTACTTCACGCTGAACCTGCTGCGCGCGGGGCTGATCGGCAAGGCGACCTGCAGCGACATCTCGCCGGGCATGCTGACGGCGCTGCGCGCGAACGCCGAGCGCCTGGGCCTCGAAGTCGAGACCGAGCAGGTCGACGCCGAGCGCCTTCCGTTTGCGGATGAGAGCTTCGACTTGGTGCTGGGCCACGCGGTGCTGCACCACATCCCCGACCTGGAGCGCGCCTTCTCGGAGTTCTCGCGCGTGCTCGCCCCCGGCGGCATGGTGCTGTTCGCGGGCGAGCCCTCGCGCTACGGCGATCGTCTCGCGCGCGTGCCGAAGCGTGCCGCCGGCGCACTCGCTCCGCTCTGGCGCCGCGCGCTCGGCGCGCGGCCGGTCTCCTCGCAGGCCGGGGCCGAGCCCGATGTGGCGCTTGAGGGCTTCGTCGACGTGCACGCGTTTGCCCCCGGCGAACTGGCGCGGGCGGCTCGGGCCGGCGGCTTCACCGAGGTGCGCATCACGGGCGAGGAGCTGCTGGCGAACTGGTTTGGCTGGACGAACCGCACGCTCGAGGCGACCGCAGAGCCCGAAGACGTACCTTGGGCCTGGCGCCAGTACGCCTACCGCGGCTACCTGATGCTGCAGGGTGTGGACCGCACGCTGCTGGAGTCGCGGCTGCCGCCGGCGATCTTCTACAACCTGCTGATCTCCGCGCGCAAGCCGCGCAGCCTGTAGCGGGCTCGAAGCGCCGCAGCGCGCAGGTTCATGCGCCCTGCAGGCGCTTAGACTCAGGGGCGATGTCAGGGTCGGTCTCAGATGGCTTCCCGCTGTTCCCGCTCGGGATCGTCGCGCTGCCGAGCGAGAGCGTGCCGTTGCACGTGTTCGAGGATCGCTACAAGCGCATGATCGAGCAGTGCCTGCAGGCCGAGCCCGGCTCGCCCGAGCGCGAGTTCGGGATCGTCTGGCTCTCGGATGAGGAGCTCAAGGAGGTCGGCTGCGCCTGTGAGATCGAGCGTGTGCTCGAGCGCATGGAGGACGGACGGCTGAACATCCTCGTGCGCGGCACGCGTCCATTCCGTCTGCTGGAACGTCGCGATGACCTGCCCTACCCGGCGGGCGTGGTCGAGTTCCTGGAGGACAGCGAGCCGCAGGAGACGCCGCCCGAAGCAGACGAGGTCGCGGGCGAGAGCGCGCGCGAGCTCTACCGCGAGCTGGTCGAGCAGGCCACCGATCGCGAGCTCGGCGAGGAGGAGGTCGGCGCGATGGATGCCTATGAGATGGCGGGCACGGTCGAGTTCGGCCCCGACGCCAAGCAGGAGCTGCTCGAGCTGCGCTCGGAGAGCGCGCGGCTGCGCATGCTGGCGCTGCTGCTGCGTGCGGCGCTCAAGCGCTTGGAGCTGATCGATCGCGCGCAGACGCGGGCGCAATCGAATGGCAAGGTTCGCTTCGGCTGATCTTCAGCACCAGAGCGCGGCAAGCTGCTCGGAGATCAGCCGCGCATACGGCTTGGTCGCGAGATGGTGGTCGAGATTCGTGGCGCGCAGATAGCGCGGGTCGATCAAGCCGGTGGCGGCGTCGAGCTGCCGACTGGTCGCGTCGACGAACGCGACGCCGAGCGCCGCGCAGCGCTCGGCGAGCCCCTCGTTGAAGCGCGTCGTCAGCCGGGTGCGCTCGATCTGAGTGGCCTTCACCTGTTTGCGCTCGCTGGCGACGGGGCCCGTCCATTCAGAGGCCAGATCGCCGATCGTGGGCAGCGGCGCGCTCAGCACGATCACCCTCGCAAAGCCGAGCGCCACGGTCTGCTCGATGAAGGCGGCGTAGGAGTCGAGCGTGACCGCCAACTGCTGCTCGACGCTCAGTCCCTCGCGCTGCGCGCGCTGCCAGATCACGAAGCCGCAGTCGACCTCGCCGAGCTGCAGGAGCACCTGCTGCCAGCGCTTCGCGCGGCGCAGGCGGTCTTTGAAGATCGCGCCGGAGCGCGTGCTGCTGTTCGGGTTGAGCACTCCGGAGGCGGTGGCCCCGGCGATGCCGTCGACCCAGAACCAGACTCCCGGAATCTCCACGCGGTGCAGCGCGGTCACGTGGCTGTCGCCGATGCAGAGCACGTGATCGCGCCTGCGGATGCGCGCGAAGGCCCGGGAGTTGAACAGCCGCGCCGCGTATGGCTTTCCCCGTTGGCGAAGGGTGCGGCGGGCTTTTCGCCGAAGCCGTTGGACGGACGGGGACACGGCTCGACTCTATTCAGGCAGACCGCACACGCGCTGGGCTGCCTGCAGCACGAACAGCGCCAGTTCGCGCAGGACCTTGGGCTGCCCCGGCGAGTTGTCGCTGAAGCGCACGGTTCCGTTTTCATCGCGCACCGAGTAGCTCAGCACCGATCCGGGTCGGGGCGAGAGCGAGAGCTGTTCGCGGGCGGGTTCCTGCAGGTCTTCCTGGATCGCGCGCGCCTGCACGAGCATCGGGTCGCTCAGTTTCAGCTTGCGCCCGCCGCGCTTGGCGAGGCCGTTGCAGCTGACGCCGCCTTCTTCGTTGACGAGCAGCGTCAGCTTGGCGTGGGGGCCGCCGCCGCTGCGCTGCACGATGAACAGATCCGGCGCGGCGATCCCGCCGCAGGCGCTCAGCCCGAGGGCCGAGAGCGCGAGCACCAGGACCACGGCGAGGAGTGCGATCGCTCCGCGTGACCTCATGCGCTCACGGCGACGCCGCCGCGCCGCGGGTCCCCGGCGCCGGTCAGCATCGAGCCGCGCGCGCGTACAGCCTGCACGCCCCCGAAGAACAGGTTCAGCTCGTGGAAGCGCACGATCTGCATCTGCCGGCGCGTGGCCTCCCCGAGCGTCTCGGCGTCGATCCCGGGCTCGAGGTAGAGCACATCGCCCTCGAAGTGCACGCGCGGAGCCTCGACGGCGGCGCGCGCGTCGAGATCGTGATCGACGCTCCCGACGATCGTCTGCAGGATCGCGGAGCGGATGCGGTTCGACCCCGCGCTGCCGAGCACGAGCTCGACCTCGCCGTCGCGCAGGACGATCGAGGGCGCCATCATGCTCGGCATCCGTCGCCCCGCGGGGTGCAGGTGAAAGCCAAAGGGGTTCAGATCCTCCTCGCCCATCACGTTGTTCAGATGCATGCCGGTGCCCGGCACGACCACGCCGGAGCCCTCGCCGTTGGTGGATGTCGCGCTGCAGGCGCGGCCCTCCGAGTCGAGCACGGAGATGTGCGTCGTGGCGCCGAGACGGCTGCCGAGGAAGCTGGGAAGAAAGCCCTCCCGGCTGAGCCCGTCGAGGAACTCGGGCGTGCGCTCCTGCTGCGCGGCGCGCATCGCCCGCACGACGCCGTCGAGCGTCGGCGGCGCGGGTTCGCGATCGAGCAGCGCGAGCGCGTAGGCGATCAGCGTGCCGCCCGCGGAGGGCGGTGGGTTCGTGAGCACCTCGCGACCGCGGTAGCCCACGCGCACGGGCTCGCGCTCGAGCGCTCCGTAGCCCGAGAGGTCCTCGGCCGTGAGCCAACCACCGCGCTCGCCGAGCCAGTCCGCGACGGCGGCGGCGATGTCGCCGCGATAGAACGGGTCCGGCCCCTCGGCGCCGAGCCGCGTCAGCGCATCGCCGAGCTCGGGGTTGCGCAGCACCTCACCCTCGCGCAGGATGCCCCCCGCGGGCGCCCACAGCGCGGCGCACTCGGGCGTCGAGGTCAGCAGCTCGGCGAGGATCTCGGCGATGTAGGCCTGCCCGTGGTTCAGCGCCACGCCCTCGCGCGCCAGCTCGGCGGCGGGCGCGGCGAGCTCGTCCAGGGGCATCGTGCCCCAGCGTCGCGCGGCCTCGCAGACGCCTGCGGGCGCTCCGTAGACACCGCAGGAGGCCGGGCCGATGTAGAAGACCTGGGCGGCGTCGCCGAAGGACACGTCCACGGCATCCAGCTCGGCGATCTCGCGCTCGGCCCCCGGCTGCTCGCCGCCGCCCGCAGCACTCGCGCCGCGCGGGTCGCTCGGGGCCTGCACGAAGAAGTCGAGCAGCGTCGGCTGGAGCTCGCCACCGGCGACGAGCATGTAGCCCCCGGCCCCGAGCCCGGTGAGCAGCGGCTCGGCGGCGAAGGAGGTGAGCATCGCGGCGACGGTGGCATCGACGGCGTTGCCGCCTTCGCGCAGCACCTTCGCCCCGGCCTGTGCGGTCAGCGGATGCCCGGCGGCGATGACCCCGTACCTGCTCTCAGCCATGGCAGAGCAGTAGCACAGCGAGAGATCGGCGGCGCGCCGAGGACAGGGCTCTAGCGGGAGGGCATGAACTCGGGCACATCGAGCTCATCGAGGGCGCTGCGACGCGCCGGCCGCGGCGGGCTTGCTCGCTGCACCCTGGGCTCACCGGCAGGTTCGTTGAGCATCTGCACGCTCTTGCGGCGACCCTCGTCGCCGTAGCCGGTGGCGACGACGGTGACCCACACTTGGTCGTCGAGCTTCTCGTCGACCATCGCGCCAAAGATGATGTTCGCGTCGGGGTGAGCGGCCTGGGAGACGGCCTTGGCGGCCTCGTTGACCTCCCACAGCGAGAGGTTCTCGCCGCCGGTGATCGACAGCAGGATCGAGCGCGCGCCCTCCATCGAGGTTTCGAGCAGCGGCGAGGAGACGGCCTGCATTGCGGCCTCGGTGGCGCGGTTCTCGCCGATCCCCATGCCGATCCCGAGCAGCGCGTTGCCGGCCTTGGCCATGATCGTGCGCACGTCGGCGAAGTCGAGGTTGATCAGCCCGGGCAGCGTGACCAGGTCGGAGATGCCCTGCACGCCCTGGCGCAGCACGTCGTCGGCGACGCGGAACGCCTCGACCATTGCGGTCTGCTTGTCGAGCACCGACAGCAGTCGGTTGTTGGGCACGACGATCAGGGTGTCGACCTCGGCGGCGAGCGCCTCGACGCCCTGCTCGGCCTGCTGGCCGCGGCGCGAGCCCTCGAAGCCGAAGGGCTTGGTGACGATCGCGACGGTGAGAGCACCGACTTCTCGCGAGATCCGCGCGACGATCGGCGCGGCGCCGGTGCCGGTGCCGCCGCCCGCTCCGGCGGTGATGAAGATCATGTCCGAGCCCTTGAGCAGCGCCTTGACGCGGTCGTAGTCCTCCATCGCGGAGGCGCGGCCGACGTTGGCGTCTGAGCCCGCACCCAAGCCGCGAGTCAGCTCGGCGCCGATGTGAAGGGTGATGTCGGCGGTGGACTGCTGCAGCGACTGCACGTCAGTGTTGACGGCCAGGAACTCGACACCCTCGACTTCGGCCTCGACCATGCGGTTGACGGCGTTGACGCCGGCGCCGCCGACGCCGACCACGCGGATCACGGGTTGGCCGTTGCCGGCGTTCCCGCGGGCAGGCTCGTCGTAGGGACGCACGTACTCGTCCATCACAGGACGGGCTCGCGCGGGCGCCGAGTCCATCACGTTCTCGGGGATCTCCGAGGAGAAGGCATGGCGCAGGCGCTCCTGCGGGCTCGGAATGTGCGTCGGCTCATCGGGAGCCTGCGCACTCGCACGCAGGCCGGGGTGGGGCACGTCGTCGCGGCTCGAGCGCGCGGCGGGGGTCTCGGGCGCGAGCTCGCGCCGAGTCTCGGCGGCGGGGGTCTGCGGCGCGCCGGCGACGGGGGTGGCGGCCTCGGCGGGCGAGGATGAGGCGGGGCGCTCGGCCTCGGCGGCGGGCTCGCCGTCGAGATCCTCGGTCTTGCGGAACAGCGCCGCAAGCGGGCCTTCGCGCATGCTGGCGCGCTTAGCGTTTGCCATGGTCGAGAACCTCCTGCGCGAGTTGTCGGTAGGACTGGGCCGCAACGCCGTCTGGCTCGTACTTGAGCACCGACATGCCCTTCACGGGCGCCTCGGCGAAGCGGACGGTCTTGCGAATGCGCGAGGCGAACACCCGGTCCCCGAAGTTTTCCTCGAGGATCTCGATGGCCTCCTTGGCGTGGATCGTGCGGGAATCCACCAACGTCGGGAGGATACCCTCGATGTCGACGCCGGGATTGAGGTTCTCGCGGATCATGGCAAGCGTGTTCTGCAGCTGGATCAGGCCGCGCATCGACAGATACTCGCACTGCACCGGGACGATCACCTTGTCGGCGGCGGTGAGCGCGTTGATGGTCAGCAGGCCGAGGCTCGGCGGCGTGTCGATGCAGATGAAGTCGTAGTCCTCGAGGATCGGCTCAAAGGCCTTCTGCAGCGAGCGCTCGCGGCCGATCATGGTCGACATCGCGATCTCGGCGCCGGCGAGGTCGATCGAGGCGCAGGCAACGTCGATCTCGCGCTTGCGGACGATCTCGCGGATCGAGACCTTGTGCACGAGCACGTCGTACATCGATTTGTCGAGCGTGTCGGGGTCGATGCCCTGAGACATCGTCAGGTTGCCCTGCGGGTCCATGTCGACGCACAGAACCCGGTGCCCCTCCTCCGCGAAAGCGGCGGCGAGGTTGAGCGTTGTCGTCGTCTTTGCCACGCCGCCCTTCTGATTGGCGAACGCGATGACCTTGGCCTTGCCTTCCACGGGGGGCTCCGATACTCGATTGATGGGAAAGCCGTCCGGTGGGTATTCGCATGTGGCCGGGCGATTCCTGCACGGGAGATTCCTGCCTGGGAACTACGATCCGGGCATGGCAACGCGCGGCGCCAAGCCCAAGCGCGCGGCGACGCGCGACGGCGCCGCCGCGCGCCCGGCCTCCAGCGGGATCGGCAGACACCTGCAGGGCAAGCGCGTTTGCATCTGCCTGGGCGCGGGCGGGGTCGGAAAGACGACGACCTCGGCGGCGCTGGCGCTGGGCCTGGCGATGCGCGGCAAGAAGGTGGCGGTCGTGACGATCGACCCGGCGGCGCGGCTTGCCACGGCGCTCGGCCTTCGGGCGCTCTCCGGCGAGCCCCACCGGATCGACGAGTCGCTGATGGCCGAGCAGGGCCTTCGGTGCAAGGGCGAGCTGTGGGCGATGATGCTCGACAGCAAGGGGACCTTCGACGGGATCGTGACGCGCCTGGCCTCGGGCGAGCGCGAGCGGGCGGAGATCCTGGCGAACCCGATCTACCGCGAGCTGTCCTCGGCGGTGGCGGGCTCGCAGGAGCTGAGCGCGATGGCGAAGCTGTACGAGCTGCGTCATGAACACGACTTCGACGTGATCGTGCTCGACACCCCGCCCTCGCGCAACGCGGTGGACTTCCTGGAGACGCCGACCCGGCTGCTGGGCTTTCTGGAAGGACGCGCGCTGAAGGTCTTTCTCTCGCCGGGTGGACTGGCGGCGCGGGTGTTCGGCCGCTCGACCGGGATCGTGTTCGCGATCTTCGCCCGCGTCACAGGCGTTGACATGCTGAGCGACCTCTCGACCTTCTTCCGCTCGCTGTCGGGCATCCTCGACAGCTTCGGTGCGCGCACGCGCGGCGTCGCGGAACTGCTGCGCGACCGCTCGACGGGCTTCCTGATCGTGACCTCTCCCGAGCCCGAGCCCGCGCGCGAGGCGCCCTTCCTGGCGCAGCGCCTGGCGGAGCTTGGAATGCAGCTCGACGGGCTGATCGTCAACCGCATGCACTTCGACGGCCTGGGGCAGGGCTCGGTCGAGCAGGTGCAGGCACTGCTGGCGCCGCAGCTCGGCGAGCGTCTGGCGATGCGCGTGGCGAGCAACCTCGGCGACTTCGATGTGCTGGCGCGACGCGACCGCAACACGGTGAAGCGCCTCTCAAGCGAGCTCTCGGAACCGAATCCGATCCTGGTGCCCTACCTGGACGAGGAGGTCCGCGATCTCGGCGGGCTGGCAAGGCTGGCGGAGCATCTGTTCGCCACGCAGCCAAGAGTCGCGAGCCGACGTCAGAAGAAGAAGGCCGCCGGGATGGCCTAAGGGCGAGTTGGGCTCGGGTCGGCTCGGCTCCTCGCCGACGCCAGGCTCAACCGGTCACATTCGCCGCGGCGCGAGGTAGCGCGCGTGACTCAGCCGAGGGTCGAGACGACGCCGTCGATCGGAAGCGGCTCCTGGGTCTCCTGGCGATCGGCAGCAGCGTGCAGGACGGGCTCGCGGCGCGCGATCGGCTCACGGTCCTCGAGCTCGGAATCTTCCAGTTCGTCCTCGAAGTCGTCCGTTGGCTCGGCAGCGGCACCGGCGTGCTCGAGCCCAGGCTGGGCCGCGGCCAGGTCGGAGGGGCCGTGGTCGGGCTCGAACTCATGGGGCTCGTCGGCGTCATCCCAAGCCTCGTCCTCGAACAGCTCCTCCTCGAGAGGCTGCCGGGATTGGAGCGCGGCGGCCTGCAGCACGGCGGCCTCGAGTTGCGGCGCGGCGGAGCCGACGTCCTCGAAGTCTCCGTCCTCGTCGCTGTGCAGCAGCTCGTCTGGTTCGAGCAGCTCGTCGGCGATGACGGCGAGGTCGGGGTCGAGGTGACCACAGATGACATCTCGCAACAGCGAGCGCAGGTGATTGGCGACGTCGGCGGCAAGGGCCTCGCTGGCTCCGTCCTTGGCGGCGGTGCCGGCGATGAGCGAGCGCTCGAGCGCGACGGCTCGGACCATCCGCTCGGTCAGCTCGGCACGCTGCTCGGCAGTGGCGCAGAGCGCGGCGAGCCGTCCGGCTAGACGGCCGCTGGAGGCGCCCTCGGGCTCGAGCAGGGCGCGCAGCGCGAGCAGGTTGTCGGTCAAGCCTTCATAGGAGCTCTCGCGCTCGCATCCGAGCTCGAAGCGGCGCAGCGCCCAGGCGAGGTCGTTGTCATGCGGCGCGCGGCGCGAGACGAGGTTGCAGAAGGCACGCAGCTCATCCTCCTGTTCACCGGTGATGACGAGCATCCCGTGCGGGCGCCCGCCGGTACCAAGCGCGAGCGGCGTCCAGGAGCCGGCGCCGATCCGCGCCCAGGCGAGTGCGCCGAGCGTGACGCGCCCATCGCCGAACAGCCGCAGGGCGGAGAGCAGATCCTTGAGCACGGCGCGTCCGGCCCGCAGACCCTGGGCTGGGTCCTCGGGCTCGGCGGTGTAGAGCACGATCAGCGGGTCCTCGGCGAGTTCGGCGTCGATCGCGGCGGCAGCGTCGGGGAGCTCCTGCAGCGCGTCGCGCTGAACGATCCGCAGGCCCTTGGTGAGGGGCAGTTCGGCGGAGGCGATGGTCACGCCGTGCAGGCTCGCGACCAGCACGAGCTCGCCGGCCTTGGCGAGCGTGGAGTCCTGCAGCCGCTGCAGGGCGGCCTCGACGCGCTCGGGGCGCATCTGGAAATCGGTCTGATCGTCGAAGACTTCCTCGAGCAGGGCTTTGAGGGCGGCAGGCACGCGCGAGCGCCCCTTGGCGCGAGCGGCCTCGCCACCGACCCCGGCGAGGTAGCGGTCGAGGCCGTCGAAGTGCTCGAGCAGCCTGGTGCTCTCGGCATGGCCTGGCAGCCGTTTCAGCGTCGGCTCACGCTCGCTGATGAATTGCCCGGTCAGCGCGCGGTAGCAGTAGAGCGTGGCGGCGGACCCGCCCCTGCGCCGGGTCTGGGAGCCGAGCTCGAAAGGGACCTCGGCGCCGGCGGCGACCTCCTCGCGCAGATGCGCACCGGCGGCCCCGAAGAACTCAGTGAGCGCATCTTCGAGCGGTCGCGAATGCATGCGGCCTGACTTCGCCCCGCCGGGGGCTGGTCCTGCTCAGCGCAGGGCTTCTTGCATTTCCGTGCGGGCCACGGTGGCGTTCGACTCGCCGTGTGGGGACGGGCTGGAGCTAGGCGAGCGCCAGCGCGTCGCCGGGACGTTCGCGCTCGGAGCCGCCGTCGATGCTGGCGCAGATCCAGTCTTCGCCGTACTCGCGCATGTCATCGATGATCGGCAGCAGCGCGCGGCCCCGGTCGGTGAGCGCGTACTCGACGCGCGGCGGCACCTCGGGATAGGTGTGGCGCTCGACGATCGCCTCCTCCTCCAGCGCGCGCAGACGCAGCGAGAGCGTGCGGGGGCTGATCCCGACGAGCGCGCGTTCCAGCTCACAGAAGCGCGATGTGCCCTGCGCAAGCTCGCGAACCAGCAGCAGCGTCCACTTGCCGCAGACGATATCTGCCGTTCGGCATACGGGGCATGTCTCATCTACGGCCATTTCATCCTTTACTTTACCAACTGAAGTGGCGTCAGGCCATGGTAGTGCCTCAGTTTGAATCGACCGCACGGGAGCGCTAGCTTCGCCCGGTCATTGACCGAGTTGGCCCCCGCGCAGCGCTAACTGCCGGGGGCCGTGGCACAGGAGGGTTAGCTCCCATGCACGGCAAATCCAAGCAGGGCGGCTGTCAGATCGACGGCTGGGTGGAGCATCTTGTGGTGCTCCAGGTCGCGGGCGTCTTCTACGGGCGCTCGCGCGAACACATCTACGGCGCTCTGAACGACCTCGGATCGCGTCGCGTGAACGAGGCGATCAAGAGCCTTGAGGCGGTCGGGGTGGTGGTCATCAACGGGCGCACGGTGCGCCAGTCGAAGGCGCTGGCGCGGATCGATCAACTCGACCTGATCGGGGTCTGATCGTGGCCGCCAAGAAGTCCTCCGCAAACCAAGCGCTCGGCCGCGCGATTCGGGCCGCTCGACAGGAGCGCGGCCTGCGCCAGGAATCGCTCGCTGCGCGAGCGGTCCTTGACCGCAGCTACTTCGGAGCCATCGAGCGCGGCGAGTTCAACGTCTCGCCGGATACGATCATCAAGATCGCGGCAGGTCTGGGGATGCGGCCCGGTGACTTGCTCCGCAGAGCGGGGCTCTAGTCGAGCAGGCCCGCAATCTCTCTCAGTGACCAGCGGTGGTCCGCAACCCCTGCGGCCATCGCCGGCGTCGATTCCAGCGTCTTGTGCGTGCGCGCGAAGTTGTAGTGCATGAAGTGCAGGGCAATCGCGGCCATGTGGTTGTCGAGCTTCTTTGAGAAGCCGTTGGTCAGACGCGTGAAGCGGCGCATCCCCATCCGCATGGTCAGGTTCTGGCGCTCGACATAAGAGGTGCTGATCCTGGCGGGGTCGGGGTTGCCGCGATCCACCCTGGCGCGCGTGCCGGTGCAGACGGCGGGGCTGTAGCGAGCCTGCCCGGTGCGCGGGTCCGAGGCGTAGGTCTTCATGAGCTGCGCGAAGTCGATGTTGTGCTTGAAGGCGAGGCCCACGGCGTTCGGGTAGGAGCCCAGGCCGTCGGTCGTGAGCTGGATGCGCTCACGCAGACGGCTGGCTAGGTCGAGCATGAACGCGTCAGCGTCCTCCTGCTGGCGAGCACCGACGTACCAGGAGACGATCAGCTTCGAGTCGCTGCAGAGCGCCGTCCAGGTCCACACGTCGCCGACGCCGAACTGCCCTTGCAGCTCGTCGGGCACGTTGCGCTGCTTGCTGTAGACGAAGGACCAAATCTCGTCAGCCTCAACGGTTTTGCAGGCGAGGCCCCGCAGGTGCTCGTCCTGGTAGGCGGCGCAGGCAGCTCCAATATCGAGCAGGAGCTTTGAGACGGTGTTGATCGAGCAGCCCGCCATGCGCGTGGTCGCGCGCAGGCTGTTGCCCTCGACCAGCATCCCGAGGATGGCGGCGCGCTTCTCTGTGCTCAGCCTGTTCATACTGAACATTATGCTTGAGCAATCGGACGGAATAACCCCTTGCTCTGGTACGGTTCAAGAGGCGGAGCGAGGTGGTCGATGCAAGGGATAGGGCCGACCAGAAGGGGATGATCACGTGGAGAAGTACTACTACAGCGCACAATCGCTCGATGACGCTGTGCGTGAGCTAGAGCGCGAGTATGGCGTTTCCTCCGCGGATGTCTACGCCGCGTACATGGCAGGCGAATGCCCGGAGGGCATGTCCCGCTTTACGCAGCACGTCTGGGCGTCGTTCTACGAGGACATTCTTCGTCTTACCGACGGTAAGGGCGTCACCGACGAGCCGATCATGACCCGCGTCGGGCGAGCGCTCGTTAGCGCTTAGAGGCGCATATGGACGTCTGGGAGTACTTCCAGACGCGAGATCGTGAGATCAGCGAATGCTCGATGCGGGTCGCTGACCCCGGCTCTCCGTATGCAGAGGAGGAGGACAACGACCAGCGCGGGATGATCTTCGGGACACTCGCCTTCGACGGCTACGACCCAGAGTCGGTCTACCTGAGTGTCCATGAGGTCCTAGTCGTACGCGGGAGCGGCATTCATAGGCTGCGCTATGCGTACTTCCTCGTCATCGATAAGGAGGAGATCGGGGGATACGAGCGTCACGCAACACACGACCCGCCCGTCCATCGCCACTGCTCCGGTAGGAGTCCGCATGAAGCCTCGCCGTCGAAGACGGTCTCTTTCAAGGAGGCGGTGCGCGAGGCTTGGCAGTACGTGGCGGAGTTCGCCACCCCAGAAGGCGTGGGCGCTCACGCCGACGACGAGGGGCTTGACTAGCTGTCGGCCCAGCGAGCGGCAGCAGCTCGTTTCGCGATCTCCGACCGCTCCTCGGCGCTCAATCGCTCTGATCGCACCCTGCCGCCATTGAGGCCGCCCTTGCGTCCGGAGGCGACGGCTACGGGGTTCTTGCCAGCATCCGCTGGCGTGTCCTCAACCTCGCCCGTCGCGATGTCCGCGATCAGCTTGCCGAGCTGGTTGGGATCGCGCGGCCGTTTGGGTCGAGCGGGCATGTTTTGATCCTACTGATTCGGTCGCGGTACTTTTAGGTTCTTGGGTCGCCGAAAGAGAGCGTCTGAGCCAACGCCGAATCTGATGAACTGCTCAAAACCGTGTCGTTCAAAGAGTGCGCAGCTTGGGCCATTGTCGGGATTGACAAGCGCGAGTATCCAGGGCATCCCGCCGCGCGTATTTTTCTTGACGTAGCGGAGCAGATCGAGCATGAGAACGTCCCCAAGGCGCTCGCCCTCCTTCGACGTGAAGGGATCGTCTGGATCGAGGCTCCGGTAGGGCTCGCTGAGCCCGATCACAGCAACGTACTGCGCGTCTTTATACGCGTGCGGGGTGTACTTGGGATGCTGGATCGCCAATCCCCCGCTTTCCAGACCAGCTACACCCACAACGGCTCCGGGTGGCTCCTCTCGCGTCACGCGCAGGATCAGATTCTTCCGCTCGGGCACATTTAGATCGCACGCAGTCGCCACGATATTGTCGGCTTCTGTTTCGGCCTTCGGAAACACGGTCCCAGGACCGGATTTGAAGCCCACTAGATCTGCGCAAGAAGTCGCGTCCTCAGTGCGGGACACGAGGTCCCCCGCGAGCTTAGGCATATGAACGGAGCGACTGTGTGCGCTTAGGGCCTATCCCCGTAGGAGGGGTTCGGGGTGTCTTGGCGAACTCTGAGTTCGATCTGTTGATCGGACATAGGGGGTGCGTGATGGGTTTGGTCGACCGTGACGATGGCTGGCGTATGCCGGACTGGTTGTGGGAGC
>DATAVP010000013.1:0-41323 GCA_036267655.1 Solirubrobacteraceae bacterium | reverse complement strand
ACGTCGAAGCGGTCCGCGCGGTATACAGACAGGCGTGTGACCCCGCTGAGCGCGGCGATCGCCGAGTGTGACAAGCGCCGCCCAGGCTTATCGAAATCTTGCAAAAGCCGACTACCCTCCGTAAGGTTGAAGCGCGTGATGGAACTGTCAACCCTGCGAATCCGCGCGGGCTGGGCAAGCGCCCGAATCCGATCCAGGCCAACGACGATCACCTAGCAAGGATGCCTGCCACCTACCACGTCTCGCATCTGCGCACGCTCGAGGCCGAGGCGGTCCAGGTGATGCGCGAGGTCGCCGCCGAGTTCGAGCGTCCGGTGCTGCTGTTCAGCGGCGGCAAGGACTCGATCGTGCTGCTGCGCCTGGCCGAGAAGGCGTTTCGCCCGGGGCCATTCCCGTTCCCGGTGATGCACGTCGACACCGGCCACAACTTCCCCGAGGCGATCGAGTACCGCGATCGTCGCGTGCAGGAAATCGACGAGCGGCTGATCGTGGCAAACGTGCAGGACTCGATCGATCAGGGCCGCGTGGTCGAGGAGACCGGCCCGCGCGCCTCGCGCAACGCCCTGCAGACCGTGACGCTGCTCGACGCGATCCGCGAGCACGGCTTCGACGCGGCCTTCGGCGGCGCCCGCCGCGACGAGGAGCGCGCCCGCGCCAAGGAGCGCGTGCTCTCCTTCCGCGACGAGTTCGGCCAGTGGGAGCCCCAGCGCCAGCGCCCGGAGGTATGGGCGCTCTACAATGCGCGCATCCGCAAGGGGGAGCATGCGCGGGTATTTCCGATCTCCAATTGGACGGAGCTCGACGTGTGGCAGTACATCGCCGAGGAGCAGCTCGAGGTGCCGTCGATCTACTTCGCGCACAACCGCGAGGTGTTCGAGCGCGACGGCATGCTCTATGCGGTGAGCCCCTTCGTCGAGCTGATCGAGGGCGAGCAGCCGTTCTCGGCGACGGTTCGCTATCGCACGGTTGGCGACATGAGCTGTACAGGTGCGGTCGAGTCATCTGCCGCGACGCTCGAGCAGGTGGTGGCGGAGATCGCGGCCACCGAGGTCACCGAGCGGGGGCAGACGCGTGCGGATGACCGCGTCAGCGAGGCCGCGATGGAGGATCGCAAGCGCCAGGGTTATTTTTGATGATTTTCATTAAATCGATAAGAGAGACCGGAGTGGGAGGATCGTGACCGAGAACGGGAACGGCAACGGCAACGGGCGCGCGCCAGGGCTCTCCCAGCAGCAGGCCGCGACCGCGACGGCGACCGACGCCGACGGCGCGCGCGAGCTGTTCCGGCGTCTGAGCGAGCGTCCCGCGGACCTGCTGCGCTTTGCGACCGCGGGCTCGGTGGACGACGGCAAGAGCACGCTGATCGGGCGGCTGCTGTACGACTCCAAGCAGGTCCTGACCGACCAGCTCGAACACGTCGAGCAGACCAGCCGGCGGATGGGGCACGACTTCCTGGACCTGTCGCTGCTGACCGACGGCCTGCGCGCCGAGCGCGAGCAGGGCATCACGATCGACGTCGCCTATCGCTACTTCGCCACGGCTCAGCGGCGCTTCATCATCGCCGACACCCCAGGCCACGAGCAGTACACGCGCAACATGGTCACCGGCGCCTCGACGGCGGACCTCGCGATCGTGCTGGTCGACGCGCGCAAGGGCGTGATCGCGCAGTCCAAGCGCCATGCCTTCATCAGCTCGCTGCTGGCGATCCCGCACGTGGTCGTGTGCGTGAACAAGATGGACCTCGTCGACTACGACGAAGCCGTGTTCGACGCGATCGTCGAGGAGTTCAACGACTTCGCGGCGCGCCTGGAGATGCCAGACGTGACGTTCATACCGATCTCGGCGCTGCTCGGCGACAACGTGGTGGACCGCTCGGAGAAGATGCCCTGGTACGAAGGCCCGCCGCTGCTCTACCACCTCGAGCACGTGCACATCGCCTCGGATCGCAACCTGATCGACGTGCGCTTCCCGGTGCAGTGGGTGATCCGCCCGCCCGCCTCGAGCGTGACCGACTACCGCGCCTACGCGGGCCAGGTCGCGGGCGGCGTGATGCGCACCGGCGACGAGGTCGTCGTGCTGCCCGGCGGCCGGCGCAGCACGATCGCGGGGATCGACACGTTCGACGGGCCCGTGAGCGAGGCGTTCCCGCCGATGTCGGTCGCCGTGCGCCTGGCCGACGAGATCGACGCGGGCCGGGGCTCGACGATCGTGCGCCCGCAGAACCAGCCCACGGTCGCAAACCGCTTCGAGGCGCTGTTCTGCTGGATGTCCGAGCAGCCGCTTGACAGGCAGCGGCGCTACCTGGTCAAGCACACGACACGCACCGCGATGGTCGGCGCCCTCGACGTGCGCTACCGGATCGACGTCGAGACGCTGCATCGCGACGAGAGCGCCTCGACGCTGGAGCTGAACGACCTCGGGCGCGTGCACGTCGAGCTGAGCGCGCCGCTGGTGTTCGACTCCTACCGGCGCAACCGCACGACCGGCTCGCTGATCGTGATCGACCCCGCGACGAACGAAACCGTGGCCGCGGGCGTGATCCTCGACACCGAGGTCGAGGAACCGCCGCCCAGCAAGAGCGAGCGCAGCCCGAACGTGCGCTGGCAGGGGACGCGGATGACGCGCGAGCTGCGCTGGTCCTCGCTCGGGCACCCTGGCGCCACGCTTTGGTTCACGGGCCTGCCGGGCGCGGGCAAGTCGACGATGGCCTCGGCCGTCGAGGAGCGCCTGATCGCCGCGGGGCAGTCGGCCTTCCTGCTGGACGGCGACAACCTGCGCCACGGCCTCAACGGCGACCTCGGCTTCGACGAGACCGCGCGCCGCGAGAACGTCAGACGCACCGCGCACGTGGCGCGGCTGCTAGCGGAGTCGGGCACGATCGCGCTCGTCAGCCTCGTTAGCCCCTATCGCTCAGATCGCGAGGCCGCGGCCTCGCTGCACGCGGCCGACGAGCTCCAGTTCCTCGAGATCTTCGTCAACGCCCCGCTCGAGCTGTGCGAGCAGCGCGACCCCAAGGGCCTGTACGCGCGGGCGCGTGCGGGCGAGCTCGAGGGCATGACCGGCGTCAGCGCGCCGTATGAGGCGCCCGCCGATCCCGACCTGATCCTGGGCACGCTCGACGAAACGGTCGAGCGCGGCGTCGAGCGCGTGCTCGAGCTGCTGGCCGAGCGCGGCCTGCTCTCCCGGCCCGACTGACGCAGCCGGGGCGCGGCCTGCTCAGCGCTTCTTCGCGGGCGCCGAGTGCAGCAGCAGGCTCGTGCTCTGACCCGCGACGAACGCGCCCTTCTTGAGCGGCTCGACGCGCGCGCGGTAGGTCCCGCCTTTGGCGACCGTGACGACGGTGCTGAAGCGCGAGACCGTCTGTGTGCCGCGCTTGGTCTTGGTCTCGAACTGGCTCACGTACTTGCTCGTGCGTTCAGAGGCTTTTTCGGACTTGCCGGGGCGCACGGCCTTGCGAAGCTGGAAGGACACCCGCGCCCCGACCACCGCGGGCGTCACGGTCCCGTACAGGCGAACCAGCCCTTTGTGGCTGGAGGTCTTCACCTTCAGCGTGACCTTGTAGGCGGCGTCGAGCGTGAGCACCGAGCTGTACAGCGGACGCGGGTCCAGTGTGCTGACGCGGTACTGCGTGCTCTTGGTGAGGCGCGCGACATGGAAGCTGAAGGCGCCCGCGGTGTTCGTCACGATCGTTTCGCCGATCGGGGCGAAGGCCGTCAGGAAGGGATATGGGCTTTCCTGCAGCACCAGTTTGCGCCCGCCGTTGCCGGTTCCGATGATCAGCCCGCTGATCGTGGCCGAGCCACCGTAGACGGTCGCTTCCTTGGGCTTGTCGATGCTGAACTTGGCTTTGCGCGACTTGGTCGTGGAGAGCGTGCGGTCTTTGCCGAGCTTCGTGCCCGCGCTGCTGGTCGCG
Source organism: Solirubrobacteraceae bacterium (assembly GCA_036267655.1). Classification (GTDB taxonomy): domain Bacteria; phylum Actinomycetota; class Thermoleophilia; order Solirubrobacterales; family Solirubrobacteraceae; genus Palsa-744. The sequence goes on along the minus strand of DATAVP010000013.1, from coordinate 37,410 downwards.
ACGAGGCGGTAGTGGTAGCCCGCGAGTGCGCCCGCCGCGATCTGGCCGACCTTGATCTTCGCGCTGCCCGCGGGCAGCGTCGCGGGGGTCGTCTGTTTGCCGTAGGTGATCGTGGCGCCGTATTGGAAGTAGTAGGTGGTCGCGAAGCCGCGGGGGTTGACCGCGCCGAGCAGCGTCGCCGAGGTCACCTGCACGTGGCTGACGCCGCCCGTCGTGACCGAGGGAGGGCCGACTTTCGGCGTTTTCACCGCGCCCGCGCCGAGCCCGTCGGCGGTGAACAGGAGCATCGCCGCGGCAGTGCTCAGAAGGGTGCCGAGGATCAGTCGGCGAGCGGCCTTCCCTGAGTGCATGTGCGAACCCCTCCCTTTCATGATGCCTGCGGCCATGGCACGCCTCGCCCGCCCCGGTTGAGCCTAAAACACACGCTCTGCCCTATCGATGCGGCGTGCACCGCCTGGATCGTAGCCCTGAGAGGCCGCTTTCACCAAATCGTTACGACCCCGAGAGCCGCGGAGTCGAGCATGGTCGGCAGTCATGACCGCGCGCGAGCCCGAGCTCGGGAGCCGCGTGCACGTACAGGCCAGCCACTTGTCGACCGAATCGATCGCCAGCCCATCCCCTGCCGCCGTCACCGCGCCCCCGTGCGCGGGCTGTGGCGCGCCGCTGGCCGACGATCAGCGCTACTGCCTGCAGTGCGGCGAGCGCGTCGGGTCGATGAGCAGCGTGCTGCTCGCCGGTTCGCCGCAGCAGGACGTCGCGTCTCGGGCCGCAGACGCACAGGCAGCGGGCGCCCAGGCAGCGGGCGCCCAGGCCGCCGGGCCAGGACCGGCGGCGACGGCGCCCCTTGGGCCGGGCGCGACCCCGCCCGGCTTCGCCCCCGCGGGGGCGGGGCAGGCGGGGGGAGCGGGGCGCAACAACGGCGTGACCGTGATCGCGGCCGTCGGCGTGCTTCTGCTGGCGATGGGAATCGGGGTCCTGATCGGCCGCGCCGGAGGCTCGAGGCCGAGCGCGTCCGCGGCGCCGCAGGTGATCAGCGTCTCCTCGGCCCCCAGCGACGCCGGCACGAGCTCGAGCGGCGCCGAAGAAGCCGCCGCCTTCACCGACGACTGGCCCGCGGGCGCAAAGGGCTACACCGTGCAGCTCCAGACGCTGGCGCTCGCCGGCACGCAGGCCGGCGCCGTCGAATCCGCCAAGAGCGCGGCTGAAGGCAAGGGCGCCAAGCAGGTGGGCGCGCTGAAGTCCGAAGACTTCGCGGGCCTGGCCGGCGGCAATTATGTCGTCTACTCCGGCAAATACGCCAAGCAGGCCGAAGCGCAGAAGGCGCTGGGCGGCCTGAAGAGGAGCTTTCCGAGCGCGAGCGTGATCCACATCACCGGCGCCGCCGGGGGCTCGGCCGCGAAAGGCTCGACGCCCTCCGCCCCGGCCGGTGGCAAATCGGGGGCGGGCACCGGCGAGAGCAACCCCGCGCCGCCGAAGGTGCTCGAAGACCTGCACAAGTCAAAAGGCAAGAGCTACGAGGAAAAGTCGAAGAACCTGCCCGACGTGGTCGGCACATGAGTTCGCTGGGCGATGCGATCGGCAGGCACGACCGCGGCGAGCTGCAGCGTCGGCGCGACGCGTTGGCCGCGGAGGTGACAGAGCTGCACTGGGACCTGGGCGGGCTGACCTATGAGATGGCGATCCGCGACCACTTCCGCCTGGACGTGCTCGTGCGGCGGGCGGCGCTCCTGCAGGAGCGCGACGCCGAGTTGGCCGAGCTCGAGCGGCTGCTGTCGCTCAGGAACGGCGACCGGGCCTCCTTGCAGGGCTCGCACGCTGTCGCGTTCGAGGGCTGAGGTGCTCGACGATCTGGTCGATCGCCTCGGCGCGCTGCGGCTGCCGTCGCGGCGGGTGTTCGCGCTGCTGGTGCTCGCCTTCTTCGGCTTCGGCCTGCTGCTCGGCAACGTCGCCCGCTCGCGGGGGGACTACACGCTCGCGGCATCGGCGCGGCCGCTGAAGCTCGTGCTGCCCGCCGCCACGACGCCCGCCGCCACGACGCCCGGCGGCGACGTGGGCGCAGGCGAAGTCGAAGCGGCCTCGAGCGAACCGCCCGAGGCCGTGGCCGAACCGACGCCCGAAGCGAGCGCGCCGGTCGAAGCGACGCCCGCCTCGGCCCCCGCGAGCAAGCCTGGCGGCTCCAAGCAGTCGGAAACCGACGCCTCGTCGGGTGCGCCGGGCAAATCGCCCTCCTCGAAGGCGGGCGTACCCGCGACGAAGCTGCCCGCGATCGACCACGTGTTCGTGATCATGCTCTCCGATCAGCCCTACGCCGCGGTGTTCGGACCCGAATCGGCCGCGCCCTACCTGGCTCACACGCTCGAGCAGCGCGGCGAGCTCTTGGCGCGCCTGTACGGAGTCGCACATCAGCAGCTCGCGAACGGGATCGCGCTGCTGAGCGGCCAGGGGCCGACGGCGGCGACCGCGGCGAACTGCCCGATCTACGAGGATCTGACCCCGGCGACGCCGGGCGGCGAAGAACAGGTGCTGGGCGACGGCTGCGTGTATCCCGCCACGACGCCGACGCTCCCCGGCCAGCTCGAAGTCAAGCACCGAAGCTGGCGCGCCTACGTGCAGGGGATCGACGAACCCGGCAGCGTCGCCGGGGCCTGCGCGCACCCGGCGCCGGGAGCACTCGACCCCAGCGCCGCGGTCCCGCCCCCGGCGGCGTCCTATGCCACGTTCCGCAACCCGTTCGTCTACTTCCACTCGCTGATCGACGCGCCGAGCTGCGCCCGGGACGACGTCGGCCTGAGCGCTCTGAGCGCCGACCTTCAGAGTGCGAAGCGCACGCCGAGCTTCTCCTACATCGTCCCCGACCGCTGCCACGACGCGAGCCCGGGGCCGTGCCCCGGCGGCGGCGCGGGCGGCCCCGCGGCGGCGGACGAACTGCTGAAGCAGGTGGTGCCGAAGATCCTCGCCTCGCAGGCCTACAAGCACGGCGGGCTGCTCGTTATCACCGTCGATCAGGCGCCGAGCAGCGGCGAGTTCGCGGACTCGAGCTCGTGCTGCTCACAGCCTCGCTTCCCGAACCTGCCCGCGCCCGCGGGCGCGGCGGCGGCGCTCGGGCCGGAAGGCGGCGGCCAGGTCGGCGCCCTGCTGCTGTCCCCGTTCGTGAAGGGCGGCGTGATCACCCAGGCCGAGTACAACCAGTTCTCGCTGCTGCGCACGTTCGAGGACCTGTTCTCGCTCAAGCATCTCGGCTACGCCGCGGGCGCGAAGGTGAAATCGCTCGAACCCTCGCTGTTCCGCGCGAAGCCCGCCGGGTAGGGCGACTTGACAATAATCTCGTGGTAGCTAGCGTCCGCGGGGTGGAGCGCGGGCCACTGCACATAGCCTGGATCGGCTTTGCGCCCACCGAAACCGGGGGCGTCCCCGGCGTCGCGACCGACCTGCTGCACGGCCTCGCGAGCCTCGGCCACCGGATCGACTGCTTCTTCGTCGGCGAAGAGCACGGTCTGCCGCCGCGCCTGGACGGCCTCGCGAACATCACTTACGTATGGGGCCGCAGCGGCTGGAAGGCAAATCGCTGGTACAGCCGCACGCGGTTGACCGGCCTGGCCAGCCACCTGCTCGCGCGCTCGCTGGGCTCGCTGCGGCTGCGCGGCGAGGTGCGCCGCCGCCATCGCCGCGACCCCTACGACCTGACCTACCAGTTCGCGAACGTCGAAAACCTCGCGCTGCCGGGGGCGGTGCGCCGCACGGTGCCGCTGGTCATGCACCCCGAGACCCACAGCGCGGGCGAGCTGCGCTTCCTGATCGCCGAGCGCAAGCTGAGCTTCCGCTGCCAGCCCAAGCGCACGTTCGCGGTCGCGACCCTGGTGCTCGCGCTGCGCTCGCGCATCCAGCGCCGCAAGATCCGCGCCGCGCGCCTGCTGGTCTGCATCTCCAGCGTGTTCCGCGACCACATGGTCGCCGACTACGGCTATCCGCTCGAGCGGACCGTCGTCGTGCCGAACCCCGTGCGCCTGGAGCGCTTCGCGCCGAAGGAGCGCCCGGTGGGCGAGCCGCCCGTGGTCCTCGTGCTCGGCCGCGTCGCCGCCCGCAAGGGGGTCGAGGACGTGGTCGCGCTCGCAAAGCTGCTGCTCGCACGCGACGTCGATGTGCGCTTTCGCGTCGTGGGCGGCACCAGCCTGTGGTCGAACTACGTAAGGCTGCTCGAGGAGATGCCGCGAGCGAACTCCGAATACGTCGGACGCGTCGGCTCGGGCCAGGTGCCGAGCGAGATCGAGAACAGCGACGTGCTGCTACAGGCGAGCAGGTACGAGCCGTTCGCGCTGACGGTCGCCGAGGCGCTGGCGGCGGGCGTGCCGGTCGTGGGGACGACCGAGGTCGGCGCGGTCGAGGGCGTCGATCGCTCGGTCGCCGCAGCCGTCGCGCCCGGCGACGTCGAGGCGCTCGCGCGGGCGATCGCCGACACGCTCGCGCGCTCGCGAGCCGACCGCGCGGCGCTGGGCGCGCTGGCGCGCGCGGAGGCCGAGCGGCTGTTCGCACCCGCTGTCGTCGCAGCTCAGATCTCAGATGCGCTCGAAGCGCTCGTGCGCGGTGAAGCGCAGGATGTCCCCGGCGCAGCCGGCGCCGATGAAGGTTCGCTGCAGGCGGACGGCGCAGCTCAGCCGACCGGGGCGGCGAGCTCGTCGTAGGTGATCGCTTCGCGTCGGCCTTCCGCGCGGTCGAGCACGTGGTCGAGCGCGAGCATCTGACGCGGGTGCTGAAGGTCGGCGGGATGCAGATCCAGGCGCAGCGTGTGCCCGCTCAGCAGCCCGCCCGCGCGGATCAGGGCGGGGGAGAAGGCGCGTCCCAGAGCCCCGTCGCTGCCCATGCCCCAGGCGGGCGCGAGCAGCCGCGCCCGCTCCTCGCCCGCTGAACGCGCGCGGCGGTGCACGCCCAGCAGCCCGGCCCACCAGCGGAAGCGGCGCGGCAGCACGCTGCGCAGCTCGGGCGTGTAGGCGTAGGCGGGGGCGACGAAGCCGTCGGGCTCGATGCCCGCGAGCTTCAGCACCCGCCAGCCCGCGTTGACCGCGCGCTGGGTCTCGGCCGCGTCGAGCCCCACGAACTCGCCGCCGCGGCGCGTCGGCGAGCACAGCAGCGACCGCGGCGAGATGCCCGCGCGGCGCGTGCGCTCGTGCTGGAAGCCGTGCTGTGCGATCGAGTCGCCCGCGGCGCGGCGCTCGGCCAGCCAGCTCGTCATTTCCGGCGAGCGCTCGCCCATCGGGTGCAGGTCGCGGGCCGGGATCGCCAGCAGCGTCACGCGGTCGACGCCGTGGTCGTTCAGCCAGTCGCGGATCAGCGCGCAGCGCTCGAAGGTCGCGGGCTCGATGTCATGCAGCGCGACGGCGATCCTGCGTGGACCGCCGTTCTCACGCGGCACGGGCCAGCCTCCCGGCCTCGCCGCGCGCCATCACTTGGCGGTAGCCGTCGCCGAGGCGCTGCAGCGCCAGCTCCCAGGTGCGCTCGCGGACCGCGGCCAGGCCGCCGCGCGCGAGCCGCTCGCGCAGTTGCGGCGCGCCCGCCAGCTCGACCACCGCGTCGCCGAGCGCGCGCGCCTCCGGCGCGCACAGGATGCCGCTGACGCGCTGCTCGATCAGCGACAGCGGACCGCCCTCGGCGACCGCGACCACCGGCAGTCCGCTGGCCTGGGCCTCGAGCACGACCTGACCGAAGGTGTCGGTGCGGCTGGGGAACAGGAACACGTCCGCGGCGGCGTAGGCGCGGGCGAGCGCCTCGCCCTCAAGCCAGCCGCGGAACACCGCGCCCTCGCCGACGCGCTCGCGCAGGCGCTGCTCCTCGGGTCCGCCGCCCACGAGCACGAGCCGCAGCCGCGGGTCCTGCTCGCGGGCGCGCAGGAACGTCTCCGCCAGCAGGTCGGCGCCCTTCTCGCGCGTGATCCGTCCCGCGTAGAGGACGTCGATCGCGCCCTCGGGCTTGGCCTGCCCGCGCACCGCCGGCTCGAGCAGCGCCGCCTCGCGCAGCCCGGGGTCGAAGCGCTCGGTGTCGACGCCGCGGTCCCAGCGCGCGACCCGCTCGGGGCCGACGCCGATCTGCGCGAGCGTCGCGTCGGAGGCCGGGCTGGGGGAGAGCACCAGGTCGCAGGCGCCGTAGAAGGCGCGTACGCCGATGTCCATCGCCGCCGCGACGCGCTGCTCACCCGAGCGCAGGCCCGCGTAGGCGGTCAGCTCGGTGTGGTAGCTGCCCAGGAGCGGCACGCCCAGCCCGCGGCTGACGAGCGCGCCGACGATGCCGACCGGCCCGGGGGAGCAGACGTGGATCAAATCGAAGCTGCCGTCCGCGATCGTCTGCACCGCCGCGGACAGGCTTGGCACGCCGATCTGCAAGCCGGGGTAGTAGGGCACCTCGAACTCGGCCACGGCCGACAGACGGCGGTCGACTTCGGGGTCGGTGCCGACGACCTCGATCTCAAAGCCCCGCACGCCGCGCGCACGGATCTCCTCGACGGCGCGGGTGACGCCGTGCGTGGAGCCGATCCCGTCGGCGAGGATCGCCACGCGCGGGGTCTCGCCGTCCTCGCGTCGGGTGTCGAGCTTGGCGCGCTCGTTCGCGAGGAAGGCCGTCGCGGGCGCGTAGGGGATCGCGGCGGTGCAGCTCTGGAACAGCTCGCCCGCCGCCTCCGCGACCTCGCGCTCGCCCCGGGCGGCGTCGAGCGCGTGCTCGATCGCCACGCGCAGCTTGCGCTCGTGCGCGCGGGAGGCGCGGCGGTAGAGGTCTGAGTGGCTGAAGCCGTCCTCCTGCATGTGGGCGATCAGCCCGGCCTCGTCGAGGTGGTCGAGGCCGACGGCGCCGAGCCAGGCGTGCAGCAGGCAGCGCGCGTCGGTGGGCGTGACCGCGCCGCCGCCGTCGATCTCGCCGTGGCGCACGTCGCCTTCGCTGAGCAGCCGCCGCGCCATGTTCAGCACCGCGGCCGGGTCAAGCGGGGCGGGCGGCGCGTCGTTGCCGCCGCGACCCAGCGCTCTCGCGGCCAGTGCGATCGCGGCGTGCGCCCACTTCGCGGCGCTGCCCTGGGCGCCGCCCGCCGAGACCCGGCCCTCGCGCACGTGCGCGAGGAACCGCTCGGGCGTGCTCGCCTGCGGGGTCGCGGTCCAGGTGCGCCCGACGTCGACGCCCGCGTGGTCGTCGGAGCCGCCGACGCCCGCGCCGTCGAGCGTCGCGACGTACGTGGCCGCCGGGCGGTTCAGCTCACGGGCGCGGGCGCCGTTGCGGACCTCCCAGACGTCGAACAGCTGCGCCAGGCGGCGGCGGTGGCGCGCGGTCAGCGGTGCGCCCACGTGGTAGTAGGGGTGCGCCAGCGCGCAGGCGATGTCGCGCTCGTACATGTAGGCCGCGCACAGCTCGACGTCGCCCCGGTTGGCCTGCAGCCAGTCGTGGTCCGCGGGCGTGATCCCGAAGCAGAGCACGTGAACGGCCTGCGGCTCGCCGCGGAAGTGGGCCGTCAGCTCCTCGGAGATGAACACGTCGAGGCGGTCGGCGATCGTCAGCACGCCGGCGATCGTGTCATGGTCGGTGATCGTCACGAAGTCCATCCCGCGGCGCTTGGCCAGCTCGTAGACCTCCTCGGGCGGGGTCGCGCACTCGGGCAGGCCCGCCGCCCGCTGGACCCCGAGCTTTGACTCCTGCGAGGCCGTCGAGTGGCAGTGGAGGTCGGCTCGGCAGACCTCCGCAAAGCTCTCCATAGTCGCTCCCTGACCGTTCATACCAGTCAGATTCCCCTGCAAAGAACGGCTTTTTGTGACGATGGCGAAACGATCGTGTGAAGCGGTGGTGAAGATCGACTTGCATGGTGTCGCACTCTCAGTCTCTAAGCTCCGTCCGCGATGCTCGCCCTCCTGCTCGCGCCGCTGGCCTCGGCGATCAGCTACTTCCAGGCGATCGTGCTCGGGATCCTGCAGGGCATCACCGAGCTGTTTCCGATCTCGAGCCTGGGGCACACGGTTCTGTTTCCGACGCTGTTCGGCTGGAACGACCTCGTCCACGCTCAGTCGCAGAAGGAGTCCTTCTGGCTGGCGTTCGTCGTGCTGCTGCACGTCGGCAGCGCGATCGGCCTGCTGATCTACTACCGCCGCGACTGGGTGGAGATCATCGCCGCCTTCTTCCGCACGCTTCCCAAGCGCCGCGCCGACACGGGCACCGAGCGCCTGGCTTGGCTGATCATCATCGCGAGCATCCCCGCGGGCGTGCTGGGCCTGGTGTTCGAGAAAGAGCTGCGCACGCTCACCGCCAAGCCCGAGGTCGCGGCGATCTTCCTGATGGTCAACGGCCTCTTGCTGTTCGGCTTCGAGCGCGTGCGCAAACGCGCCGAGGTGCGCGAACTCGCCGAACGCGAGGGCGCGAAGGCCGACGGCGGGCGCCGCCTGGAGACGCTCGAGTACCGCGAGGCCGTGGTCGTCGGCCTTGCGCAGTCGACCGCGCTGGTCGCAGGCATCAGCCGCGACGGCGTGACGATGGGCACGGGCCTCGCGCGCGGCCTGGACCATTCGGACTCCGCGCGCTTCGCCTTCCTGCTCGCGACGCCGATCATCCTCGCGGCGGGGATCTTCAAGCTGCCCGACCTGCTCGGCCATCTCGGCGACGGGATCCGCGGGCAGGCGATCGTGGCGATGGTCGTCGCCGCGATCACCGCCGTGTTCACGGTCAGCTTCCTGGTCAAATACTTCAAGACCCGCACGCTCGTGCCGTTCGGCGTCTACTGCCTGCTGTTCGGGTTTGCGATGCTGATCTACACCGTCAGCTAAGCCGTCCGTCCGCGTCTGCGCGCCCTGCCTGGGATAGAGCCTGCCTGGGATAGAGGATTCAGGCAATGCTTAGGTGGTACTCCATCATTGACGGATGCCCGTTCCAAGGACACCCCCGAGGATGTTCGAGACGCGCAGCCATGCGTGGCGCGAGGTCGGTCTGCTGCGGCAGATAAGCCCGCGGGTGGTCAAGCGCGCGCGTCTGGAGGCGCTCGTGCTGGTGCCGCTGTTCGTGGCGGTGGTCGTCTTCTACGACAACCGCGTCAGCCTGCTCGGCGCCGCGGGACGCCACGGCAAGGCGGCGAAAGAACTCGAACCTGCGCTGGAAACCCCGGTCACGGTCGTCACCGTGATCGCGCTCGTGATCCTCGGCTGGGCGATCGCGCGCGACATCGGGCGCGGCCTGGGGCCGCCGCTGTTCCGCCGCCTGGACCCCGCGACCGCGGGCACGGTCGGCTTCCTGATCCGCCTGCTCACGATCATCCTCGCGCTGCTGGTGGCGCTGCGCGTCGCGGGCATCGAGCCCCGTACGCTGGCGCTGGGCGGCGCCTTCACCGCGGTGATCTTCGGGCTCGCGGCCCAGCAGACGCTCGGCAACGTGATCGCGGGCACCGTGCTGCTGAGCGCGCGGCCCTTCCGCGTGGGAGATCGGGTGCGGCTGCAGGGCGGCCCGCTCGCGGGGCAGCTCGAGGGCACGGTCTCCTCGCTGGGGCTGCTCTACACGACCTTCGCGAAAGGCGAAGACTCGATCATGGTGCCGAACAGCGTGGTGCTGAACAGCGCCGTGATCCCGCTGCGCGAGCCCGAGGCCGTGAACCTGCGCGCGCGCCTGCGCCGCGGGATGACGCCGAGCGACCTGCAGGAGATCCTCGAGGGCTCGCTGCAGACGCCGCTGCGCGACCCGCCGCGAATCACGCTGGAGGAGCTCGACGGCGAGGAGGTCGTCGTGCGGATCGCCGCGACGCCGAGAATCGCGGCCGAGGGTCGGCAATTGGCCAGCGAGCTGCTGGCGATCGTCTCGCGCGAGACGCGCGCCGGCGCGGAGGCGGACCCGGACGCGCGCGCTCAGCCGCCCGCGGGCGACGGCGCCGCGCGCACGGCGTAGCGCAGGAACAGGTGCGACTCGTTCTCGAGGGCGGCCAGCAGCTCCAGCTCGGCGGGCTCGGCGAATGCGGCGCCCGCGACGATCCGCAGCGCCTCGCCCGTCCCGTCCTCGCCGCCCGCGAGCTGGGGTGAGAGCGACAGGAACAGCTCGTCGACCAGGCCCGCGAGCAGCAACTGCGCGTTCAGGTGGGGGCCGCCCTCGCACAGCAGCGTGCCGACCCCGAAGCGCTCGTGCAGCTCGCGCATCGCGCGCTCGAGGTCGAGCTGCCCGTCGCGGCTCGCGCGCACGTACTCGACCTGCGCGGGCGTCTCCGGCAGGCTCGCGGCCGAGGAGGTCACGATCGCGACCCGCGCCTGCGGCTCGCACAGCAGCGGTGTGTCCAGCGGCAGCGACAGGCGCCCCGAGACGATGCAGGCCAGCGGCTCGGCGCTCAGCCCGCGCTCGACGCGAGCCTCGCGCACACGCTGCTTGGCGATGATCCGTCCGTAGCGCTCGACGCGAATCGTGCCCGCGCCCGCCATCACGGCGTCGACGCCCGCGCGCAGCGCGTGGAACAGCTCGCGATCGGCGCGGTTGCCGATCGGCCCCGAGCGGCCGTCGATGCTGGCGCGGCCGTCGAGCGTGCTCACCATGTTCAGGATCAGGTACGGGCGCCCGCGCTCCTGCTCGCCGCGCGCCAGGGCACGCTCGGGGAAGTCGAACGCCGCGAGGATCTCCAGCGCCTCGACGGCCGTGCCGGGGGGCAGCAGCCGCGCAAACTCGGCAGCCTTCGCCGAGGGCTGCTGCGCGCTCTTGCCGGGGTCCTCGGGAGCGTCGATCGCCCTAGCCTAGCCGCCTCCCAAGGCGCCACTGCATCCCTCGAGAACCATGCGGTTTCACGGGCCGGGAGCCGCTTGAAAAACCCACCGCTGAGCAGGAGATAAAACGATCATCCGATCTTAAAAATTCGACAACACGGGCTTGCTGGTTCCTGCTACGGTCCCGCTTGACTGGCCGGCGCTCTAGACCGGCGAAAGCAGTGCAAGCGCTCGCAGGTCGAAGCTTCAAGAAGCATCCTCCGCGTGCAGCACGCACATACCGTGGAGGAGTTCCCACATGCCTACTGGCACCGTAAAGTGGTTCAGCGACGACAAGGGGTTCGGTTTCATCACCCCCGACGACGGCGACAAGGACCTGTTCGTTCATCACACCGGCATCAACGGCGAGGGCTACCGCTCGCTGCAGGAGGGCGCAAAGGTCTCCTATGACCCGGAGCAGGGCGACAAGGGCCCCAAGGCCGTCAACGTCTCGGCGATCTAGTCGCGAACGCTGAACCGGCTGCGGCTCGCGCCGCGGCCTCTTGGCCAGACCCGGCTGCGGCTCGTATCGCGGCCACTTGGGTCTAACCTTCTGAGGGCTCGCTTCGGCGGGCCCTCACGCATGTCGAGCGACGCGAGCACACTTCCCCTGCGCGATGCGCCGGTCGGGAGCCCAACGGTCAGGCGCGGCCTGCGCGGCCGGCTGCGTGGTCGCACCGGCTCGCTGAGCAGGGCGAACGAGCGCATGTGGCCGGGCGTCCTGTGCCTGGTCGTGATCGTCCTCTGCAGCGTGTTCGTCGTGCTGATCGCCGCCAACCGGCCCAGCATCCTGTCCGCGACCTCGCACGCGAACTTCTTTCCGCACTGGATGACCGGCCCGCTCGGCGGGCTGCTGCCGTGGATGACGCGCAGCTCGACCACGTTGAAGTACCTGTTCAGCGGGGCGATCGTCGCGATGTACCTCAGCTACGTCGCGGGCCTCGCCTACGTGCCGCGCCTGCGCGCGCGCTGGGCGATCGCGACCGTCGTCGCGGTGCACCTCGTGTTCTTCCTCTCGCCGCCGCTCGCGCTCACCGACATCTTCAACTACGTCAACTACGGGCGCATGGAGGCGGTGCATCACCTCAACCCCTACACCACGATCCCGATCCTCGAGCCGCACAACGACCCCAGCTACGACCTCTCGAACTGGCACCAGCTGCTGAGCCCCTACGGCCCCTTGTTCACGATCCTCACCTTCGTCGTGGTGCCGCTCGGCGTCGCGGCCTCCTTCTGGGTGCTGAAGGGATTTCTGATGGCCGCGAGCCTCGGCACGATCTGGCTGGTCTGGAAATGCGCGAAGCTGCTCGGGCGCGACCCCGTCAAAGCGATCCTGCTCGTCGGCCTGAACCCGATCGTGCTCGTGTGGGGTCTCGGCGGCGACCACAACGACTTCCTGATGGTCTTTTTGATCGTGCTCGGCTTCTACCTGCTGCTGCGGGTGCGCGAGCGCGATCGGGCCGCGCCGCCGCAGGCCGCCGAGGCGCAGCCGCCGCCGCAGGCCGCCGAGCCCGGAGCTGAGCCCAGGGCCGGGGCGAGTTCCGGGCGCGCGGCGGAGCCCACCTGGGGACCGCTCGCTGCGACTGGCCTGGGCGAGCGCCTGCGCGAGTGGCTGCTGCCGCTGTCGTGGCTGGAGATCGGCGCGGGGGCGGCGTTCGTGACCGCGGCTGCCGTGAAGGCCTCGGGCGGGGTGCTGATCCCGGTCGTGCTCGCGGGAGCGCTGCCGAATCCGCGGCGCTTTGCCCAGGTGCTGCTGGGGATGGCGCTCGCGGCGGCGATCGTCGCCGCCGCGAGCCTGCTCGCCTTCGGCCTGCACGTGCCCGACCTGAGCACCCAGAGCCGGCTCGTGACGAGCGTCAGCGTGCCGAACCTGATCGGCCTGGCGCTCGGCGCGGGCGGCGAGACCGAAGCGCTCCACAAAGTGCTGACCGGCGTGCTGATCCTCTCGGTGCTCGCCTGCTGCGTGCAGGCATATCGTCGGCGCGCCGCGATCACGGCCTCGGGCTGGGCGAGCGTCGCGCTGCTGGTCACGCTGAGCTGGGTGCTGCCCTGGTACGTGCTGTGGGTGCTGCCGATGGCCGCGCTGTCGAGCTCCGTGCGGCTGCGTCGCACCGCGCTCGCGCTCGGCGCCTACCTGATCGTGGCCTGGGCGCCCGCCTCGGGGCAGCTCTGGAACGCGATCCACTTCCACCCCGAGAAAACCTCGCTCGGGCGCCTGCACCAGCGCTACGTCAAGGAGCTCTTGAACTAGTCGCCGTCGCTGGGCGGTCGTCGCTCGCGCTTTCGCTGCGTTCCGCGGCGCTTGGCGGTGAGGCGCCGCTCGCGCGAGGCGGCGGTGGGTTTGGTGGCACGGCGGCGCTTGGGCACGATCAGCGCCTTCGCGATCCGCTCCGCCAGCCGCGCGAGCGCGAGCTCGCGGTTGCGCGCCTGCGAGCGCTCGTCCTGGGCGACCGCGACGACGCGCTGGCCCGCGCGGGCCAGCAGACGCCTGCGCTCGGGGTCGCTGAGCGCGTTCGAGGCCAGCACGTCGAAGCTCGCTTCCACGCGCGAGGCGGTCACGTTCGCGTGCTGCCCGCCCGGTCCCGAGGAGCGGCTCGCGCGCACGACGATCTCGCCCAGTGGGATCGCCACGCGCTCGTTCACGCGCAGCCGCCCTGCCGGCGGCTCGGGCTCGGCCTCGCTCACTGCTGTCGCTCCGCCTCAGGCCGTGCCCGCGTCGCTCGCAGCCGTGCTACTGCGACGGCTCGTCGCGCAACTCGTGCAGCGCGCGGACGCGCTCCTCTTCACCCTCCGGCAAGCGCCCGTCGCGGCCGACGTAGCCGTCCTTGCCGCCTGCACACAGGTACACCGCGTCGACCTCGCCCACGTTGCGGACCTTGCGCAGCGTCGCCGCGTCGACGCGCGCCATGCCGCCCTCCGCCAGCGTGTGCACCGAGCCGTCGCCGAACTCCATCTCGATCGTGCCGCGGTGCACGAAGTAGAGCTCCTCCTGCGTGTCGTGGAAGTGAAAGCCGCTGTCGATCCCCGGCGGCATCACGATCGCGTTGACGCCGAAGGCCGTCACGCCAAGGCCCTTGCGGACCTTGCGAAAGCCGGGTGCGGAGCCCAGGTCGTCGAGGCTGCCGACGGCATAGCCCTCGCCTTCGGTCACGCCTGGGTACTCGGTCGAAGCCTCCATCTGCGCCTCCTGGGTTCGCGTGTGTTCTCTCTCGTCTCCCGGAGAGCTTGGCAGCCCGGCGCGCCTCGCGCAGCAAGCGGCCCGCGCGCGCCGCGTACGCCGTCCCGGCGCTCAGTGATCGGCGACGTAGCCGTCGTCGGGCTGCAGCGGCCGCTGCTCCTGCGCCCAGCGCAGCAGCCCGCCGTCCATCGAGTAGGCGTCATAGCCCGAGGCGCGCAGCGCCTGCGCCGCCATCGTCGAGCGCGCTCCGACGCGGCAGTAGAACACGACGGGCCGCTCGCGATCGAGGCTCGCGGCCTCGGTCGAGAGCGCGTTCAGCTCGATGTGGCGCGTGCCGGCGATGTATCCGGCCTCGCGCTCGTAGGGCTCGCGCACGTCGATCACCTGCAGCGTCGGGTCCTCGGCGAGCCACTCCGACAGGCGCTCGGGCGCGAGCGAGATATCGCTGCTCGGGGTGGGCACGGCTCCAAGCTAGCATCCGCCGAGCCGCGCCTCGAAGCCGCGGGATCACTAGGATCAGCGGCGATGGAGGCAGTCGGCGACGTCTACACGATCCCCCAGGAGCACCTGGACTTCTGCGCCACGATCGGTCAGATCGCGCGCGAGCGGATCGCGCCGCGCTCGGCGGAGATCGACGAGCAGGCGGAGTACCCCTGGGACGTGCGCAAGGTGCTCTCCGAGCAGGACATCCTCGGGCTGCCGTTTCCGATCGAGTACGGCGGCACCGGCACCGGCACGCTGATGCTGAACATGGCGGTCGAGGAGATCGCGAAGGTCGACGCGGCCTGCGCGCTGATCCTGATGATCCAGGAGCTCGGCACGCTGCCGATCCAGCTTTTCGGCTCGGACGAGCTCAAGCAGCGCTTCCTGCCGAAGTGCGCGACCGGCGAGTGGTCGCCGGCGTTCGCGCTGTCCGAGCCCGAGGCGGGCTCGGACCCCGCGGGCATGATCACGACCGCGACAAAGGACGGCTCGGAGTGGGTGATCAACGGCACCAAGAACTGGATCTCGAACCTGGGCGTGGCGGACTTCTACGTGGTGTTCGCGGTCAGCGACAGGGAGACGCGGCGGCTGACGGCGTTCGTGGTCGAGGCGGACCGCCCCGGCTTCAGCGTCGGCAAGCTCGAGCACAAGCTCGGGATCCGCGCCTCGCCCACGGGCCAGCCGATCTTCGACGAGGTGAGGGTCCCGGAGGCGAACGTGATCGGCGAGGTTGGCCGTGGGCTGTCGGTGGCGCTGGGCACCCTGGAGCGCACGCGCCTGGGCGCGGCGGCGCAGGCTGTGGGGATCGCGCAGGGCGCGACCGACTACGCGGTGGCCTACGCGCGCGAGCGGCGGCAGTTTGGCAAGCCGATCAACGAGTTCCAGGGGATCCAGTTCAAGCTGGCCGACATGGAAACACGCACGGCAGCCGCGCGCGAGCTGCTCTACAAGGCCTGCGCGATGGCCGATCAGTGGCATCCACAGCGCGCGAAGTACTCCTCGATGGCAAAGGTCTTCTGCTCGGACACGGCGATGGCGGTGACAGTTGACGCGGTGCAGGTCCTGGGCGGCTACGGTTACGTCAAGGAGTACCCCGTGGAGCGAATGATGCGAGACGCCAAGATCACCCAGATCTACGAGGGAACGAACGAGATCCAGCGGCTCGTGATCGGCCGCACGCTGAAATAGGTCACGATGCGATCGTCGAGGCCGCCAGCGAGTGCCTCAGGCCACCTTCGCCGGGTGGGCATGGCTGCGCTGATCGCGCTCTCGCTGGGGCTGGTGGTGATCGTCGTGGGGCAGGGCTTCAGCTCGGTCGGGGCGGTGCGCGCGCTGGAGGACGTGGCACTCGGCGTGATCGTCGCCGCGGCGCTGATGGGCGCGGCGGCGTTCGTGGCGGTGCGGATGGCGGGCTGGCGCGATCCCGAGTCAGAGCACGAGTTCGACGAGATCGTGCGCCACTCCGAGGAGCTGGCGCGCGAAGGGCTCGCGGTCGACCCGCAGGAAAGCGAGTTCATGGAGCTGGACCCGCTCGACGACGAGGACTTCGAGGAGCTGGTGCGCGACGCGCTGGACGACCTGCCGGACCTGCTGCGAAACGCCTTGGAGCACGTCGCGGTGGTGATCTCCGACGGCGGGCGCCGCGCGGGCGCCTACGGCCTCTATCAGGGCGACGGCGCCACGCGCGACGACGCGCACGACCGGATCGTCGTGTTCCGCGACACGCTGCGGCGCGACTTCGGCCACGACCCCGAGCAGCTGCGCGATCAGGTGACGCGCACGGTGCGCCACGAGCTCGCCCATCACGTCGGCTTCGACGAGCTGGGCGTCAGCAGGCTTGACCTTTAGTCGCGTCTAGACTTCGCGGCCGATGACGCGGCCCGACTTCTTCATCGTGGGCCACCAGAAGTGCGGCACCACGGCGCTCTATCGGATGCTGAGCGCCCATCCGCAGATCTTCATGCCGGAGGTCAAGGAGCCTTGGTTCTTCGCGCGCGAGCTGCGTCCGGGCTCGCGGCCGGGGGGCAGCCACAGCCGCCCGGAGACGCTCGAGCAGTACCTGGCGCTGTTCGCGGAGGCGGCGCCGGGGCAGCTCGCGGGGGAGGCCTCGCCGCAGTACATCCGCTCCTCAACCGCGCCCCGCGAGATCGCGGAGCTTTGCCCGCAGGCGCGGATCGTCGCGATCCTGCGTGAGCCCGCGGCGTTCCTGCGCTCGCTGCACCTGCAACTGCTGGTGACGCAGATCGAGTTCGAGAAGGACTTCGGCCGGGCGATCGCGCTGGAGGACGAGCGACGCCAGGGCAGGAAGATCCCCCGCGGCTCGGTTTCGCCGCAATCGCTGCTGTATTCGGATCACGTCCGCTACGCCGAGCAGCTGCGCCGCCTGCACGAGGCGTTTGGAGCCGAGCAGGTCAGGGTCCTGATCTACGAGGACTTCCGCGCCGACAACGAGGGCGTGCTGCGCGAGGTGCTCGAGTTCTTGGGCGTCGATGCGACGGCGCCTGTGCACACGATCGAGACGCGGCCCCTGAAGCCGGTCCGCTCGATGCCGCTGCACCGGCTGAGGCGTGCGATCCGCCGCGCGGGCCTGAACCCCTCGGCGCAGGGACGGCTGACGCGGAGCTACGACGCCGTGGCGCCCGAGCGCGTGCGCAGCGAGGCGATCGCGGGCGCGTTCCGGCGCCTGACCTACGGCGGCGAGCAGCGGACCGACGAGCATCTGATGCGCGAGCTGCGCCGCCGCTTTCACGGCGAGGTGCAGGCGGCGGGCGAGTACCTGGGGCGCGATCTGCTCGCGCTCTGGGGCTATGACCGCATAAGCTGAGGGTCCTTCGCGCCCACGCCAGGGATGGGCCACGACCAAGGAGAGCTCCTCAGATGCCCGAAGCAGTGATCGTCGACGCCATTCGCACGCCCATCGGCCGCGCGGGGAAGGGCTCGCTGAAGAGCGTCCGCGCCGATGACCTCGCGGCGATCCCGCTGCGCGCACTGGTCGAGCGCAACCCCGAGCTGGACCCCGGCACGATCGTGGACATCATGATGGGCTGCGGCTTCTGCGAGGGCGAGCAGGGCTACAACGTCGGCCGCGTGGCGGGCCTGCTCTCGGGCATCGACCACCACGTTCCGGCCACGACGGTCAACCGTTTCTGCGCGTCCTCGCTGCAGACGGCGCGCATGGCCGCGCACGCGATCGAGGCGGGCGAGGGCGACACCTACATCGCCGCGGGCGTCGAGGCCGTCTCGCGCGCGGGCGGCGGCGCCTCGTTCGAGTTCAACCACGCGGTCGACGGCTCGGAGGGCTCGGCCTACGACGTCTACATCCCGATGGGGATGACCGCCGAGAACGTGGCCGACCGCTGCAAGGTCAGCCGCGAGTCCCAGGACGAATGGGCCGTGATCTCCCAGAACCGCGCGGTCGAGGCGGTGCAGAGCGGCCACTTCGACAGAGAGATCGTCTCGGTCACGGTCCCGGCTCACAAGGACGTCGACAAGGAGGGCAACGAGGTAGATGTGCCGGAGACGGTCGTCAGTCGTGACGACGGCCCGCGCCCGGGCACGACGATGGAGAAGCTCTCCTCGCTGCAGCCGGTATTCAAAGAGGGCGGCACCGTCACGGCGGGCAACGCCTGTCCGCTGAACGACGGCGCCGCGGCGCTGTTGATCATGTCGGCGGAGAAGGCCAAGGCGCTGGGGATGAAGCCGCGTGCGCGGATCATCGCCTCCTCGGTGGCGGGGCTGCGTCCGGAGATCATGGGCCTCGGCCCGATCCCCGCGATCCAGAAACTGCTCGAGGCCACGAAAATGTCGATGGGCGACATCGACGTGGTCGAGATCAACGAGGCGTTCGCGGCGCAGATCGTGCCCTGCAAGGAAGACCTCGGGATCGACGACGAGAAGCTCAACCCCTTCGGCGGCGCGATCGCGCTGGGCCACCCCTTCGGGATGACCGGCGCGCGGATCATGACGACGCTGCTGAACGACCTCGAGACGCTCGACAAGACCTATGGCATCGAGTCGATGTGCGCCGCGGGCGGCATGGGCATGGCGATGCTCGTTGAGCGCTTGAACTAGGCGCCACTCGGGAGATCGTTTTGATGGGGGCCGCCTTCGGGCGGCCCTCGATGTGTTGCGGGTGGCGAGGGCAGGCGCGCTCGTGGCCTGCGGCCGCTCAGCGAGGCGGCATTCGCAGCGCGCCGTCTAGCCGGATCGTCTCGCCGTTGAGCATCCGGTTCTCGACGATCTGGCAGGCGAGCTGCGCGTACTCGGCGGGCGTGCCGAGGCGCTGGGGGAAGGGGATGCCGGCGCCGAGCGCTTGGCGGGCCTCCTCGGGCAGCGCCGCGAGGAGCGGCGTGTCGAACAGTCCGGGGGCGATCGTGTTCACGCGGACCCCGTACTGAGCGAGGTCGCGCGCGGTTGGCAGCGTCATGCCGACGACCCCGCCCTTGGAGGCCGAGTAGGCGACCTGGCCGACCTGGCCGTCGAAGGCTGCGATCGAGGCCGTGTTCACGCACACGCCGCGTTCGCCGTCCTCACCGGGCTCGGTGGCGATCATCGCCGCGGCCGCGAAGCGCAGCGCGTTGAAGGTGCCGATCAGGTTGATCTGGATGATCGTCTCGAACGGCATCAGCGGGTGCGGCCCCTTCGAGCCCGCGATCTTCTGCGCCCAGCCAGTGCCCGCGCAGCAGATCGAGATGCGCAGACCGCCCTCGACCGCGGCGGCCTTCGCGACCGCGGCCTGCACTTGATCCTCCTCGCGCACGTCGCAGGAGACGAACTGCAGGCCCAGCTCGCCCGCGAGCGCCTCGCCCTTCTCGGCGTTGACGTCGGCGATCGTGACGAGCGCGCCGCGCTCGTGGAGCACGCGCACCGTGGCCTCGCCGAGGCCCGAGGCCCCGCCCACGACGAGTGCTGAGCTGCCGTCGATCCGCATCGGCGCGGACTCTACCCAAAGCTCTGTGCGCGGGCTCGCGACTAGACTTCCGCGCCATGGAGGGAGCCACACAGGCGCGTGGGCGCATGCCCGACTTCTTCATCGCGGGCCACCAGAAGTGCGGCACCACCGCGCTGTACCTGATGCTCAACGAGCATCCGCAGATCTTCATGCCCGAGTTCAAGGAGCCGCGCTTCTTCGCGCCCGAGCTGCGCCCGCCGCTGGCGCGCGAAACGCGGGACCGCCCGCAGAAGCTCGAGAGCTACCTGGCGCTGTTCGCCGACGCGACGGCCGATCAGCGCGCGGGGGAGGCCTCGCCCCAGTACCTTCGCTCGCCGACTGCCGCCGCGCAGATCGCCGAGCTGCAGCCCGACGCGCGCATGATCGTGATCCTGCGCGAGCCCGCCGACTTCCTGCGCTCGTTTCACCAGCAGATGGTTGCCAGCCACGAGGAGCGCGAGAAGGATCTGCGCAGCGCGATCGAAGCCGAGCCGTCCAGGCGCGCGAACGCGGGCGACTCGTTCCTGCCGCCGCAGCTCCTGTACTCGGATCACGTTCGCTACGCCGAGCAGCTGCGACGCCTGCACGCCTCGTTCGCGCCCGAGCAGGTGCTGGTCCTGATCTACGACGACTTCCGCGCCGACAACGAGGGGACCGTGCGCCAGGTGCTGCGCTTCCTCGATGTCGATGACACGGTGGCGCTGGAGCCGGTCAGGACCAGACCGCTGAAGGCCGTGCGCTCGATGTGGCTGCACCGGCTCAGGCGCGCCGTGCGTCGCGCGGACTACAACCCCGCGCAGGCGAGCCCGTTCGCGCGCGTGCTGAGCAAGCTGGTGCCGAAGCGGGTGCGCCGCGGGCCGCTCTCGAAGGCGTATCGCAGCGTGGCCTACGCCCCGCCGCAGCCGCCCGATCGGCAGTTCATGCTCGAGCTGCGCCGCCGCTACCGCGACGAGGTCGTCGCGATCGGCGAGTACCTCGGGCGCGACCTGGTCGCGCTCTGGGGCTACGACAAGCTCGACTGAGCGGCGCGCGCCAGCGACAGCGCGAACAGGTCGTCGGGGTCGGTGAAGGAGCGCACCAGTTCCAGTCCCGCCGCCGCCAGGTCGCCCGCGATCCGCTCGGTCGTGAACTTCGCGCTGATCTCCGTGCGGATCTCCTCGCCCGCGTCGAAGTGCACCGGCAGGTCCAGATCGCGCACCAGCGTCGTGTGCTCGCGGCGCGCGCGCAGGCGCATCTCGATCCACTCGTGCTCGGCGTCGAACAGCGCCACGTGCTCGAAGTCGGCGGGATCGAAGTCGGCGTCCAGCTCGCGATTGAGCACGCGCAGCACGTTGCGGTTGAACTCGGCCGTGACGCCCTGGGTGTCGTCGTAGGCGGCTTCCAGCACCTCGGGGTCCTTGACCAGATCGGTGCCCAGCAGCAGGTGGTCGCCGGGGCCGAGCAGCCGCGAGATCTCACGCAGCACACGGCGCCGGCTGCCCGGCGGGAAGTTGCCGATCGTGCCGCCGAGGAAGGCCACGATCCGCGGTCCCACCGCCGCGGGCACCTCGCCGAGGTGACGCTCGAAGTCGCCGATTACGCCATGCACCTGCAGCCCCGGGTACTCCTCGGTCAGCCTCGCCGCGCTCTCGCGCACCATGCTCTCGGTCACGTCGACCGGCACATAGCGCCGCAGCGTTCCCGCCTCGTGCAGGGCGTCGAGCAGCACGCGCGTCTTGCTGGCGGTGCCGGAGCCGAGCTCGACCAGCTCCGCGGCTTCGGTCAGCGCTGCGAGCTCGTGCGAGTTGTGCTCGAGGATCGCGCGCTCGGCGCGCGTGGGGTAGTACTCGGGCAGCTCGCAGATCCGGTCGAACAGCTCGGCGCCGCGTGCGTCGTAGAAGTGCTTCGGCGGCAGCTCCTTGAACGGCCGCGTGAGCCCGTCGAGCACGTCGTCCGCGAGCGAGCGTTCATCTGCGCCGTCGAGGTGCGAGTCGATGCGGATGGCCGTCTCGAGGACCGGCTCGGAGGGGGTTTGCGAGGCCATCAGCGGTTTCCGAGGAGCCGAACGCTATCGCAGTTCATGCCGGGTCCCGCGCGAGCCGCACCCCGGCGAAGATCTGACGGCGCTGGGGGAGGTCCCAATTGCGGAAGTGCCGGTTCGCCACGCGCGCGTCGGTCGCCCAGGAGCCGCCGCGCAGCACCCGATAGTCCTCGCCGAAGAAGACCTCCGAGTACTCGCGGTAGGGGTGCGCCACGAAGCCTGGGTACCCGCGAAAGGCGCTCTGGGTCCACTCCCACACCCTCCCGACTCCGCCGAGCGCCGATCCTTGCGCGCTCGCGGCCTTCTCCCACTCGGCCTCGGTGGGCAGGCGCGCGTCGCTGAAGCGGGCGAAGGCCGTGGCCTCGAACCAGCTCACGTGGCAAACGGCCGCCTGCGGGTGCCCGCCGAGGATCGCGGGATCAAGCGCCTGCTCCTGCTCGGCCAGCCACGCCCAGCCGGGCTGCGACCACAGCTCGCGCCGCTCGTAGCCGCCCTGCTCGGCGAACTCCAGCCAGGCGCCGTTGCTGACCGGCCTGCTCGCGATCTGGAAGGCGTCGGTCTGAAGCGTGTGTCGCGGGCGCTCGTTGTCGTAGGCGAAGCCGTCGGCCACGGCGCCCATCTCAAACGGCCCCGCGGGCAGCTCGATCCACTGCTGCTCGCCCCGTGCGTCGAGCGGTCGCCGACGGGTCGCGGCGTCGGCCTCGTTCAGCAGCCCGGCGATCACGAGCGTCTGGCGCATCGTCTCGCCGTGCTGCAGCTCGTGGCGGACCACCATCTCGCAGATCACGCCGTCATCGACACCGCGCTCGGCGAGCAACTGAAGCGTTCGAGCTCGCACTTCGGCCATGTAGTCGCGTGCCTGCGCCGGATCGAGCGCCTCGATCTCGCCGCGGATCGCGCGCGGCGTCTCAAACGCGTCGTACAGCGCCGCGAGATCTCCCCGCAGCAGCGGGAGCTCGCCCAGCCGGTGCGCGATCCACAGATCCTCGTAGGCCGCGATGTGCCCGAGGTCCCACACCAGCGGGCTCATGATCGGCGAGTGGACTCGCTCGAGCTGCTCGTCCGCGAGGTGGGCGATCAGCGCGAGCGTTCGCGCGCGGGCATGCTCGAGCCCATCCAGAACCTCCGTCACCCCGGCGGAGGCGCAACTGCTGTCGATTGCATCGGTGGCCATCGCTGCGCGCTCTTACTGTAGGCGCTTCACCGCGCAATCGGCGCAGCTCTGCCGGAGGGTCGCGCTATTTGGGCGGTTCCGGCGAGGCGGCGTCGTCGACGATCACGCTCAGGCGCCCGCGGCGCAGGAGGCTCGCGGGCACATGGCGGCTCGGTTCGGCCAGCATCGCGTCGACGGCATCGGCCTTGCTCGTACCCGTCGCCAGCAGCACGCAGCGCTCGGCCGCGCGCAGTACCGGCAGCGTCAGCGTGATCCGCTCGGGCGGCGGCTTGGGCGAGTCGTGCACGCCGAGGCACAGCTCGGGCGCCTGCACCTCGAGCGTGGGGGCACCCGGAAACAGGGAGGCGACATGTCCGTCGGGGCCGATTCCCAGCACGATCACATCGAGCACCGCGAGCCCTTCGTGAAGCGGCGCGTGATCGCGCAGCGCGGCTGCGTAGCGCTCGGCGCCCTGCTCGGGGCCGAGCTCTCCCTCCATGCGATGCACGCGCGCGGGATCGAGCCCCGCGGCGGCGTCGAGCAGCGTCTGCTTCGCCAGGCGGTAGTTGCTTTCCTCATCCTCCGGTCCCACGCAGCGCTCGTCCGCGAACCAGATCGCGATCCGGTCCCAGTCGTCGAGCTCCTGCGCGAGCAGCTCATAGGTGCGCGCCGGGGTGCTGCCCCCGCTCAGCGCCAGGTGCGCCGCGCCGCGCTCCTCGCGGGCGCCCTGCAGGCGCCGTGAGACCTCGCTCGCCGCGCGCTTTGCGGCCGCCTCGGCGTCGGCGCAGGTCGTCAGGCTCGTCACCCCGCCGCCTCCTCGGGAAGCATCTCCTTCGTGGCCTCCAGCGCCGCGCCGTAGGTCGGGTCGCGCAGCAGCGCCTGGCGGATGCCCTCGCCGAGGATCCCGCCCTCGCCGCGCGAGGCGCCCAGCAGCGTCCAGGTCCGTTCCCTGCCGCCGGGGTCGCGCCGCCGCGCGCGCAGGCCGCCGGGCTCGCGGTCCAGACGCACCCGCAGCCCCGAGCTGCTCGTCAGCTCGACGCCCGCCAGGCCGGGGACCGGCTGCTCGGGCGCCGGCCTCAGCTTCAACTCGACCTCGCCATGCGCGGATCGGGCGCTCGCACGCAGCGCGCCCTCCTCTCCCTCCGGTGTCACTTTCGAGCCCTCGAGCGACCAGCCCAGCCGCGCGGCCAGCCAGCCGATCAGCAGCAGCGCCGCGACGCCGGAGTCCGGATGGTGGCGCACCTTCACCGAGCACATGCTCTGCAGCTCGGCGCGCATCGCCGGCGGGTCGAACACCGTCGCCACGCGCTCGCGCCAGGGCGTCGAGCGCAGCCAGGCCAGGTCCACGACGTAGAGATGCTGGGCCAGCTCATAGGCACGGTCCATCGCCGCGCGGTGGTTGGGCTCCTCGATCGAGTCCAGCAACGTCGCCTGCGCGAGGCTGATCAGCGCGTCGACCGCCTCGGGGTGGCCGTGCGGCGACCACAGCAGCGTCGGCAGGTCGGTGACCACGAGCGGGTCCGCGATCGTCAGCAGGTCGTCCAGATGGCGCTCGCCGAGCCGGACGATCACCGTCTCGCGCAGCAGCGCCAGCTCGCCCGGTGCGGGGTCTGAGTCCGAGGCGATGCTCGCGCGCGCGTCGAGGCGCTCACGTCCCGGCTCGAAGGACAGCACCACCAGGCGCGAGGCCGCGTAGCGCCCGACGCCGCGCAGGCGGTTCGCGATCTCGCCGCTCCATTCGTCGTCCACGAACGCGATCATGTTCAGCACCCGTGCCGGGACGTAGGCCTCGCTTTCGGCGTGGCGCTCGGCCAGCAACCCGCGCAAGGCTGCTTCGATCGCGTCGGGCGTCGTGCCCTGTGCGCTCCACACCGCGTCGCTGCGGCTCATCAGATCGCGCGCCAGTGCTGGCCCTCGAGCAGCAGGCGGTCAGCCTCCGAAGGCCCCTGCGAGCCGGCCTCGTATTTCGCAACCGGCCCCGGCTGTTGCTCCCAGGCGCTCACGATCGGATCGCAGATCCGCCACTGCGCCTCGACCTCGTCGTTACGGGTGAACAGCGTCGCGTCGCCGCGCATCGCGTCGGTGATCAGCCGCTCGTATGCCTCCGGCGACTGCGAGAGGAAGGCCGTGTTGTAGAGGAACTCCATGTTCACCGGGCGGATGATCATGCGCGTGCCCGGGATCTTCGCGCCGAGGCTCAGCGAGACGCCCTCGTTCGGCTGAACCGTCAGCACGAGCTGGTTCGGGCGCACGCCCAGCGAGCCGTCCTGGCTGAAGGCCAGGTGGGGCACCGGCTTCAGGGTCACCGCGATCTCCGTGACCTTGCGCGCCAGGCGCTTGCCGGTGCGGATGTAGAACGGCACGCCCGCCCAGCGCCAGTTGTCTACCTGCAGGCGCAGCGCCGCGTAGGTCTCGGTGCTCGAGTCCGCGGGCACGCCGTCCTCCTGCAGATAGCCCGGCACGTCCTCGCCGCCCTCGTGGCCCGCCGCGTACTGCGCTCGCACCGCGATCTCCTCGATCTCCGCGGGCTGCGGCTCGGCGATCGCGCGCAGCACCTTGACCTTCTCGTTGCGCACGTCTTCGGCCGTGAAGCTGGCCGGCGGCTCCATCGCCACGTGGCAGAGGAGCTGCAGCATGTGGTTCTGGATCAAGTCGCGCAGCGCCCCCGCATGGTCGTAGTAGCCCGCGCGCGTGCCGATGCCGAGGTCCTCGGCCGCGGTGATCTGCACGCTGTCGATGTAGTTGCGGTTCCACAGCGGCTCGAACATGCCGTTTGCGAAGCGGAACGCCAGCATGTTCTGCACGGTCTCCTTGCCGAGGTAGTGGTCGATGCGGAAGACCTGCGTCTCGTCGAAGATCGCCAGCACGCGGCGGTTCAGCTCGCGCGCCTCCTCGAGCGTCGTGCCAAACGGCTTCTCGATGATCACGCGTACCTGCGCGTCGCCGTGCTCCTGCAGCTCTGCGTTGCCGAGCTGCTCGACGATCACCGGGAAGAACTCGGGCGCCGTCGAGAGGTAGAAGGCGCGGTTCATCGGTTCACCCGCCTGCTGGTCGAAGCCGTCGAGCACCTTGCCGAGCTCGGCGTAGACGTTCTCGTCGTCGAACACGCCCGGCACGTAGCGCACGTGCTGCAGCAGCTTTTTCAGGACCGCCTCGTCAGGCGTGCGGCGCGAGTATTGGCGGATCGCTTCTTCGCACTCGGCGCGGTAGCGCTCGCGCGCCTTTTCTTTGCGCGAGACGCCGACCAGATGGAAGCGGTCGGGCAGCGCGCCGTCGTGCGCGAGGTTGTAGAGCGCGGGCAGCAGTTTGCGCTTGGCGAGGTCGCCCGTCGCGCCGAAGATCACCAGCGAGGTCGGTGCGACCGGCAGGCGCTCGAGCCCTGCGGTCAGCGGGTTCTCGGGCTGCGGCTCGGCGGTCGGCTGGCCGGCTTGCGCAGCCACCGCTCAGCCGCCCTTGCGTTTGCCGGCTTTTGCCGCCGCGGCCTTGGCCGGTTTCCTCGCGACCGTTGAGCCGCCGTTCGCGCCCGCGCTCGCCGGTGCGCTCTTGACCGCGTGGCCGCCGAACTGGTTGCGCAGCGCCGCCAGCACGCGATCGCCGAAGTCGCCGTTGCCGCGCGAGCGCAGGCGCGCGTAGAGCGAGGCCGTGATCACCGGCGTCGGCACGTCCAGCCGCGTCGCGTCCGCGATCGTCCAGCGACCCTCGCCCGAGTCCTCGGTGTAGCCCTCGATTGCCTGCAGCTCGTTGCCGTCGGCTTCGAAGGCGCGCGCCGCCAGTTCGCACAGCCACGAGCGCACGACCGAGCCCTGGCCCCAGAGGTGCGCGATCTTCGCGTTGTCCAGCTCGTACTCGCACTTGTCGAACACGTCGAAGCCCTCGGCGTAGGCCTGCATTAGGCCGTACTCGACGCCGTTGTGGACCATCTTCACGTAGTGGCCCGCGCCCGAGGGGCCGAAGTGCAGCCAGCCGCGCTCGCCGATTGCCGCGACGCTCTGCTCGTTCGTGGTCGGCGCCAGCACGTCGAGGATCGGCGTCAGGCGCTTGACGGCTTTCGGCGGGCCGCCCACCATCATGCAGTAGCCGACCTCCAACCCCCACACGCCGCCCGAGACGCCGACGTCGACGTATTCGATGCCCTTGGCTTTTAGTTCCTTCGCGCGGCGCTTGTCATCGCTCCAGCGCGAGTTGCCGCCGTCGACGATCGTGTCGCCGCGGTCGAGCAGCTTCGCCAGCTTGTCGACCGTCTCCTGCGTCGGCTCGCCCGCCGGGACCATGATCCAGACCATCCGCGGGGACTGCAGCTGCTTGACCAGCTCTTTCAGCGAGCCCGCGCCCGCGGCGCCGTTCTTCTCGGCCTGCTTGACGGCCTTGGCGTCGAAGTCGAAGGCCACGACCTCGTGCTCGGAGTCGCGGCGGATGCGGTGCACCATGTTGCCGCCCATCTTGCCCAGCCCCACGAAGCCGATCTGCGTCACAGTGCCTCCTCGATCTGTTTTGTCAGCGCGCGCAGCGCCGCGGCCGCGTCGTCTCCCTGCAGGCGAACCCGCTCGGCGGGCAGCCCCAGCTCGCGCAGCGTGTTGAAGTCGCCGATCGCCTCGGCGTTCTTGAGCGTCGTGAAGCCATAGGCCGCGCCCGGGATCTCGACGTCCTGCGGTCCGTCGTGCAGCAGCTGCAGGAAGCGCCCGACTTTCGGCCCGCCCTTGTGGAACTGCCCCGTCGAGTGCAGGAAGCGCGGGCCGTAGCCGAACGTGGTCGTGGCCCTGCCGCCGCCGGAGCCGCCTTTGCGGATCGCCCTGCGCAGCTCGGCGACCGCCGCGTCGAACTCGGGCGAGGGCTCGACATAGCCCATCAGCGCCACGTAGGCGGGCGGCGCGGCAGCTCTCAGCAGCGCGGCCAGGGCCGCGTCGTCGGCCTCGGGGGCCCGCTCGAGCTCGCCCTTGGCTTCGTAGTCGGCCAGCACCTGCTTGGTCGCGTCCTTGGCCTGCTGCACGTTCGGCTGGTCGAACGGGTTGATCTGAAGCCCCCAGCCCGCGACCGCGACCGCGACCTCCCACAGCATGAACACGCGTCCGAGGTCGCTCGGCCCGCGCGTCGGGACCCACAGCAGCGGGTGGCCCGCGTCGGCCAGCGCCCGCACGCGCGCATCGAGCTCGGAGTCGGGCGCGTCGAGGTCCGAGAGGTAGGCGAACACGCGATCCCCGCCGTAGTCGCCCGGCTCGCCGAGCGGCTCCTCGGCCACCGGCAGGATCCCCGTGCCCTGCTTGCCCGTGGACTCCGCGACAAGCTGCTCCAGCCACAGACCCAGGCCCGGCAGCGTCTCGCCGATCACGAACGTCAGCTTGTCGTGCCCCGCCTGTGACAGGGCGCTCAGCGCCGCGCCGATCCACACGCCCGCCTGCTCGCTGCCCGCCGACAGCTCGCTCGCGTTCGGGCTCAGCGCCGTCTGCCAGGCCTCGGCCGCGCCGCCGAGCAGCGGGCGGATGTCGATGCCCGCGAGCGCCGCGGGAACCATCCCGAACGGCGACAGCGCGCTGTAGCGCCCGCCGATGTCGGGGTCGCCCGCGAACACCTCGCGGAAGCCGTGCTCGTGCGCGAGCTTTTCGAGCCCCGAGCCCGGGTCGGTGATCGCCGCGAAGTGCGCCCCGTCTTCGATCAGCGACCAGAAGTGCGCGAACAGCGACAGCGGCTCGATCGTGCCGCCGGACTTCGAGGACACCAGGAACAGGGTGTGGGCCGGATCGACCTGCCCGCCGACCGTGCGCACCTCGGCGGCGTCGGTCGAGTCGAGCACGTGCAGCCTCGGCCGGCCGGGCTCGGGCGCGAACGAGCGGCGCAGCACCTCCGGCGCCAGCGAGGAGCCGCCCATGCCGAGCACCACCACGTCGCGGATGCCGTCGTCGCGAACGCGATCCGCGAACGCGCGCAGCTCCTCGGCCTGGGCGAGCATCCGCTCGGCGATCGTCAGCCAGCCGAGCCGGTTGGCGACCTCGGGGGCGCCCGCCGGCGCCCACAGCGTCGGGTCCGCCGCTCGCTCGCCGTTCGGTCGCACGCGCTCGGCCACCCGCTGATCGCCTGCGCGCGCGAGCGCCTCCGCGACCGTCGAGGCCAGCTCGGCGGGGATGTGGGCTTCGACGGTGAGGGCGGCGTCGCTCACGCCACGATCCTAGTAGCCGTGGCGCTGGTATAGGTTTCCGGGCCGCAGAAGGAGAACCTTGAGTCCAGACGACACGCATCAGCGACCGGATCGCAACCTCGCGCTAGAGCTCGTGCGCGTGACCGAGGCCGCGGCGCTCGCCGCCGCGCCGCTCGTCGGCCAGGGCGACAAGGAGGCCGCCGACCAGGCCGCGGTCGACGGCATGCGCTACATGCTGCAGTCCGTGCAGATGGACGGCCTCGTCGTGATCGGCGAGGGTGAGAAGGACGAGGCGCCGATGCTCTACAACGGCGAGCAGATCGGCGACGGCTCGCCGCCCGCGGTCGACATCGCGGTCGACCCGCTCGAGGGCACCACGCTCGCCGCTCACGGGATGCCGAGCGCGCTGGCCGTGATCGCGCTCTCCAGCCGCGGCACGATGTTCGACCCCGGCCCCTGCGTCTACATGGAGAAGATGGCGGGCTCGCCCGAGATCGCCGATCTGCTCGACCTCGACCGCCCGCTCGCCGAAACCGTCAAGCTGATCGCCGAGCGCAAGCAGTGCGCGATCGGCGACGTGATGGTCGTCGTGCTCGACCGCCCGCGACACGAGCAGGGCATCAAGGAGATTCGCGCGGCAGGGGCGCGCGTGCGGCTGATCGCCCACGGCGACGTCTCCGCCTCGCTGCTGGCCGTCACCGAGCGCTCGCCGGTCGACCTGCTGTGGGGCATCGGCGGCACGCCCGAGGGCGTGATCTCCGCCGCCGCCGTGAAGTGCCTTGGCGGGCAGCTGCTCGGGCGCCTGTGGCCGCGCGACGAGGACGAGCGCAAGGCCGCGATCGACGGCGGCTATGACCTGCAGCGCGTGCTCACGCGCGATGACCTCGTCGCCGGCGAGGACGTGTTCTTCTCCGCCACCGGCATCACCGACGGCGACGTGCTCGAGGGCGTGCGCTATCCCAGCGCCGGCGGCGCCACGACCGAGTCGCTCGTGATGCGCACGCGCTCGGGGACGATTCGGCGCATCCGCGCCACGCACGACCGCTCGAAGCTGCGCGCGGTCGGCGGCTCGCGCTTCTAGCGCCGTGAGCCCCGAGCGGCTGTGGTCGATCTCGATCGCGCTGCGTCGCCGCGGTCACACTCGCCTGGCGCGGCTCGTCAAGAAAGTCAACGCGGCCCTGTATCGCAACTCGCTGCCCTCGACCGCCGCGGTGGGGGAGGGGCTCGAGCTCGGCGGGCGCTCGCTCGGCGTCGTCGTCCACAGCAACGTCGAGATCGGCCGCGACGTCAGCATCTCCCACCGCGTCACGATCGCCGTGCGCTCAGGCTCCAAGGCGCCCTATCGGGTGATCGTCGAGGACGGCGTCAGCATCGGCACCGGCGCCGTCGTGATCTCCCCCTACCGAGCAAACCTGCGCATCGGCCGTGGCGCGCGGATCGGCCCCGGGGCGGTCGTCACGCGTGACGTGCCGGCCGGGGCCGAGGTGCTCTGCGCGCCCACGCGTGTGATCCACCGCGACGCCGAGCTCTTGCCCGACGCCGACCGCGGGCAAGGCACCGCGGGCGGCTAAGCCCGCTCCTCGTCCTGCTCCCCGCCCTCGAGCACCCGCGTACGCGCGGCCACGACCGTCGCCCCCGGCGCTATGTCCTGCATCACAACCGCACCCGCGCCGATCCGTGCCCCGCGACCGACGCGCAGCGTCTGCCCGGGGGCCGCGGAGATAACCGAGCCCGCGCCGACGTGCACGTCGTCCTCGATCACCAGCGCCGCGCCTTCGCCGTGCGCCTCGAGGCTCGCGTTGTGCCACAGCGTCGCCTTCGCCCCGATCGAGACGCTGCCCTGCACGACCAGGCCGAAGGCGTGATGCCCAAGCCACAGCCCCGGTCCGACCGACGCCCGCGGGGACAGCGAGTTGCCGTAGAGGATCGCGTTCAGCCGCGCGAGCATCGCCGCGAGCGGGCCGAGGCCGCGACGCTGCAGGGCGATCGATGCCATCCACAGCCGCAGCGGGCTCATTCGCGTACCTGCCGCCGCGAAGGGTGGCGGGGGCGAGTGCGGTGGCAGGGACGGCTGGGGCGCCGGGGCGTCATCGCGCGAGCATAGAGCCGCGCCGCTAGGAGCGGAGGCTGCCGATCTTCGACTCCGCCAGGTCGAGCCGCTGCAGCGAGCGCAGGAAGCGGTTCGTCACGATCACGTGGATCCGCGACTGCGTCTCGTCGTAGATCCTGCGGCTCAGGCGCGAGGCGATCGAGGGGTAGAAGTTCGCCACCTCGACCGATACGTGCAGGCGCGCCTGGCCGTCCTGCACGCGATCGCCGCGGCGGACCTCGATCTGCAGATAGCCGCCTCCGTCGTGGCCGCGCTTGGCCACCAGCAGCCCGCGCGCGATGCGCCAGCGGACCAGCCCGTGGTGGCGATCCATCTCGTATTCCGGCGCCTGGAAGCTCAACAGCCTCAGCGGCGGCGTCAACAGCACGATCGAGCGGCCCTGCTCGTTGTAGGCGACCCTGATCAGGCCCAGCGTGATGCGCGAGAGAAAGCGCCAGTAGGTGCGCGCGAGGCGCTCCAGGTATTCCGGCGACCAGATCTGCTCGAGCGCCTCGGCCGGGAGCGAGACGTCCGCGCTCTGCACCGAGCGCACCGCGCCCGTCGCGTCGTCCAGCGAGGTCAGGCTGCGCGACTCGGCGATCACCGCTCCCGGTGGGCGGCGGCGCCTGCTCGCACGCAGCCGGAGCGCCGCGGGCAGCGCCAACAGGAGGACGGCGGCCGCCGCCACGACCGCGACCAGGGTGCCGCTCATCTCGGGGAGGCTAGTCAGCGCGCCCGTCGGCCGTGCGCAGAGCCCGCCGCGGGTGGGCGCGCGAGCCTGAGATCGGGAGCCGATCCTCGATTGTGTCCTCACATGCTGATATTCACACCCATATGAGCGAGCCGCGATCGAGTGAGCCTGTGCCCCCGCCCGCCCGCCCCGTGGCCGACGCTCCCGTCGCGGCGCTGCTCGGCCGCACCGAGGAGCTCTCACGGCGCTGGGCGATCGCGCTGCTGCGCGAGCGCTCGCTCGAGCAAGTCGCCCAGGTCTCGCTGCAGCGGCTCGCGCAGGTCGGGCCAGACCTTTGCCGGCAGCTCTCCCAGGCGCTTGCCTCCGAAGAGGGGCTTGCCGCACTCGCCGGAGAAGGCTCCGGCGCGCTGCCGAGCGAGGAGCTGCTCGCGCTCGCCGGTGGAGAGGACGCGCGCGCTGTCGTCGCGACCGTCGAGGCCCTGCGCGGAGTTCTCTGGGAAGCGACGCTCGAGGAGCTGCGCGACCCCTCCGCGCGCCAGGTCGCAGACCTCGCCGACCGGCTCTCCTTCCTCTGCGCCGGCCTGCTCGGCGCCGTGCTCGCCGAGGGCTCGGCGCCAGGCCGCCGGTCCGGGCATGCCCCCGCGGCCCCGCCGAGTCGCGGACAGGTTCTCTACAGCGCGCCGCAGCCCGCGCCCGGTCGTCGCGGAGCCGTGCTGATCGACGAACGCGACGATGCGCCCGCAGCCGCGCCCGCCCGCCCCGCTGCTCGGCCCGCGCGGCGCGAGGCCGAGCCTCCTGCGCCTGCCGCCGGGCGACCGTTGCCCTGGGACACGCCGCTGCAGCCATCGCCCGCTTCCGCCGCCGCGCCGCGCGAGCAGATCGCGGATGCCGGTGAGGGTGAGCTGCGCGTCACGCGCAGGCGCGGGGCGCCCGTCGAGCGACGCTCCTGAGGTAAGCGGACGCCGCGATGCTGCGCGGCCGAGGAGGTTCGGCGCTCAGCCCGCGGGGACGATCGCCGCCGCGCCGCCCGTGCTCGCGACCGCTTCGGCTTCAGCCGCGGCGCCGGGCGGCAGGCCCAGCGTCGGGGTGTTCGGGACGTTGCCCACCACGCGTGTGTTCAATCGCGCCGTGTCGTTCATCCCCAGCGCGATTGCCGCGCCGCTCGTCAGGTCCCACTGCGCTCCGTTGTGGGCGTAGGGGCCGCGGTCGATCACCGGCACCGTCGCCGCGTGGCCTTTGTAGGTGAACTTCACCAGCGTGCCGCAGGGGAGCGTGCGGTTTGCCACGCCCACCACCGCCGGGGTCAGCGTCTGACCGCAAGCCGTGGTCTGGCCGTAGAAGCCGGGACCGAACCAGGTCGCCAGTGCCGCTTTGCGAACCGTCGGCGCGGGGGTGGGCGCGCTCGCCGAGCCACCCGTTTCCGCGAGTGCATCCGCCGTGAGCGCACAGGCGCAGGCGCTCGCAACGAGCACGGCGATCATCGATATCTTCAAAAACGGGGTTCGCATCAGTGTCGGCGCCTACGGGGTGAGCTGACGGGCTCGCGCCACACTGCCGGCGCTACGACTCACAAACAGTCGATTCGCCCCCGCGCGCCGAGCGTGCTTCCGGCTCGCATTGGGTCCCCCGTCTCCCGCGACCTGAGTCGTTGGAGCTCGGCGTGGCCGCAAGTATACAGAAGACCTTTGGGGAGCTTTGGGGAGCTCCCGTTCAGCCCGGCAGGCGCGAGAAGACGTCCTTCAGCAGGCGCTCGCCCGCCGAGACCCCCGCTTTCGCGAGCTCGCCCACGATCTCCGCCGCCGAGGCCACCAGCTCCGCGCCGCCCGGCGGCTGCACCGATCCCTCAGTGCGCTCGCCCTCGGACTCGAAGCCCTGACGGGGCGCCGGCTCCAGCTCCGGGATCGCTCGCGGCGGCGTCTTCTTCGGGCGCTTCGCCGCGCGTGCCCGCTCCGTACGCACCGTGCTCGAGGGACGCGGTTTCAGGGGGGTCGGGGACTTCGCTTTCGCCGACGCCGCCGAGTCGCCGACCGAGGCCGGCGTGCGCCCCGCTGTGCCGCCCGCCGCCGAGCCCTTGCCCGGCGTCTCCATCCGCGCCGCGTTGCTCGCCACCGTCGCCGAGCGGGCTTTCGTCGGGGCTTTCAGGCGCGCCGGGCCGCCGGTGCGCTTCGGCTCGGTCTTCGCGCTCTTGGCCCGCGCCTTCGCCTGCGGCGCGCGTCCGTTCGCCGAGCCGCTCGCGCGTGCCGCCGTGCGCCGCGCGCTCGCGCGCTGGGGCCGCGTGCGGGGAAGGTTCGCCAGCACGCCGCCCTCCTGCGGCGGCGTCGCCTTCGTCCCGTTGCTCTCCTCCGCGTCGGTCACCGCCACATCATTGCTTAAGGAGGTCGCCAGAACATCGTGGGACGAAGCTGCCAGGCCCTCGCCTCGGCGATCCGCCCACACTCTCCGCCGCGACCGGCGCGGGTCGAGGCCGAAGCCCGCGGTCTGCTGCAAGAGGTGCGCCAGGCCATTGAGAAGGACCGGGTGTACGCGTTAGCATGGGGGCCTGGAACAGAAGCAGCGCTTGTAACGTTGGGCGGCCCTCAGCCGTACGTTCCATGGAGAGGCCGTCCTCGAGCCGGCATCCCATGGGGTCTGGCGAAGGTTGCCGGTTGTCGACCGACGGAAGAAACGGGAGCAGATGTCAGTAGTCGAGCTGCAGGAGCTGGATGAGGTCAAGGGACTGCTCGCCAAGGGCCAGCAGGTCGGAGTGCTCTCCTTCGCGGAGATAACCAAGGCGATGTCCGAGCTCGACCTCGACGAGTCTGACGTCGAAGAGCTGCATGGGTTCCTCGAGAAAGCCGAGATCGAGCTCGTCGAGGACATCGACCCCGCCACCGCCGCTGCCTCCCAGGTTGAGCGCGCCCCCGACAAACGCGGTCGCCGCAAAGCCAAAGCCGCGCTCGACCTGAAGCCCGACATGACGACCGACTCGCTGCAGTTGTTCCTCAAGGACATCGGCAAGGTCCGTCTGCTCACCGCCCAGGAGGAGGTCGATCTCGCCAAGCGCATCGAGCGCGGCGACCTCGACGCCAAGCAGAAGATGGTCGAGTCCAACCTGCGCCTCGTCGTCTCGATCGCCAAGAACTACCGCAACCAGGGCCTGCCGTTCCTCGACCTGATCCAGGAGGGCACGCTCGGGCTCGTGCGCGCCGCCGAGAAGTTCGACTACCGCAAGGGTTTCAAGTTCTCGACCTACGCAACCTGGTGGATTCGCCAGGCAATCGCGCGTGCGCTCGCCGACAAGGCGCGCACGATCCGTATCCCCGTGCACGTCGTCGAGAAGCTCAACAAGATCGGCCGCGCCGAGCGCAAGCTCGTCACCGAGCTCGGCCGCGAGCCCACCGCCGACGAGATCGCCGAGGTCACCGGGATCGACCCCGAGGAGGTCGACTCGATCAAGCGCTCCGCCCAGGCCCCCGTCTCGCTGGAGAAGCCCGTCGGCGACGAGGAGGAGTCCGAGTTCGGCCAGTTCATCGCCGACGAGCGCGCCGAGTCACCCTACGAGCGCGCCGCCGAGATCCTCACCAAGGAGGCGCTGCGCGAGGCCCTGGAGAACCTTTCCTACCGCGAACGCCGCGTGCTCGAGCTGCGCTACGGGCTCGGCGGCGAGCACCCGCGCACGCTCGATGAGGTCGGGCGCACCTTCAATGTCACTCGCGAGCGCATCCGCCAGATCGAGAACCAGTCGCTGAAGAAGCTGCAGTCGCTCGCAGAGGCTCAGAAGCTCCGCGACGTAGCTTGAGTCACGCGAGGTAGAGCAGCGGCCGGCCCGGCCGGCCCGGCTTTGTGACGTCCGCGGTCCGCGGAGCGGTTACAAGATGTAGCGAGAAGCGAAGCGGGCCGCGGCTAAAAGGCCGGACGCCGTCACATGGCTTCGTCCAGCCGCGAACCCGGGCCTCAAGCCTTCGCCCCCGCGTGCCGATCAGCAGTGCATGATCGACGTCAAGCAGACCCTGCGCGAACTTGTTGAGAAAGACGGCTCCGACCTGCACCTGAAGGCGGGCTCCGCGCCGTTGTTCAGGATCAACGGCGAGCTCGGGACCGTCGAGGGGATGGCCGAGCTCAGCGCCGAGGACACCGAGGGCGCCCTCAAACAGGTGCTCGACGACGACGGCAAGCTCGACGAATTCGAGCAGGAGCACGAGGTCGACTTCTCCTTCGAACTCGAGGGCGTCGCGCGCTACCGGATCAACGCCTTCCGCCAGCGCGGCCTGGTCTCGATGGCCTGCCGCGCGATTCCCCACAAGATCTCGACCATCGAAGAGCTCGCGCTGCCCGATGTCGTGACCGAACTCGCCGAAGAGGAGCGCGGGATCGTGCTGCTCACCGGCACCACCGGCTCCGGAAAGTCGACCACGCTCGCGGCGATGATCGACCACATGAACAACACCACCAGCCGCCACATCGTCACGATCGAGGACCCGATCGAGTTCGTGCACTCCGACAAACGCTCCGCGATCAACCAGCGCGAAGTCGGCATGGACACCGCCTCCTTCAAGCGCGCCCTGCGCCGCGTGCTGCGCCAGGACCCCGACGTGATCCTGATCGGGGAGATGCGCGACGAGGAGACCGTCCAGGCCGCGCTGTCCGCCGCCGAGACCGGCCACCTCGTGCTCTCCACGATCCACACCGTCGACGCCACCGAGTCCATCAACCGGATGCTCGACTTCTTCCCTCCACACCAGCATCAGCAGGCGCGCAGCATGATCGCCGGCACGATCAAGGGCGTCATCTCCCAGCGGCTCGTCCCCGGCGCCGAAGGTGGGCGCGTCGCCGTCTGCGAGATCCTGCGCATGACCGGCCGCGTGCGCGACATGATCCTCGACCCCACGCAGACCGGCAAGCTCATCGAAGTAATCGCCTCCGGCGGCTATTACGGCATGCAGACCTTCGACCAGGCCCTGTTCGGCCACGTCAAGGCCGGGCGCGTCACCTTCGAGGACGCCATGCGCGTCGCCTCCAGCCCCCACGACTTCAAGCTGCTCATGCAGGCCGACGGCCGCCAAGGCACCACCATGGACGATGTCGCCTCCGCCGAGGAGCGTCGCGGCGAGGCCGGGCCCGGCGCCGGTGCCCCGCCCGCCGGTGGGCGCCCGCCGCTGACCGTCGCCTGAGTCGCGGCTGCCCGCCCGGGCGGGCGCTGTACCGCCGCCGAAGCGCCTCGTGCTGTCCGTTCGTGCCCGTACGCCGCCTGGTGCGCCCGCTCGTCGGCTAGATACTGCGCAGCAGTACCGCCAGCAGCGCCAGGGCCGCGACGATCACCACGATCGGCACGATCAGTCCGCTGGAGGCCGCGAGGATCACGCCCGGCACCATACGCCTGCCTGTGGGCTCGCGCGAGGCTCCGAGCATGGCCTGGGTGGTGTCTCAGTTTGAGATCGGTTGACGCTTTGTCTGCGCGGGAGACGCGCGCCGCGGTAGAGCCCTAGGATCGATGGGCCGTCTGGGGATCGGGGTTTCGATCTGGCCTTTCGTGGGAAGATCAACTATGCGGGTCAAGAAAAACCAGTTCTTGACCGATATCTGGAATTAGGAGTACCATGCCTGCCCATCGGAGACCACGACCGTCTGGATCGACGGCCAAACGCAAGGGGGCGGCTTTGAGCGCGAAATCAGCTGGTGCGTTGCAACCGGTTGGGAAGCGGAAGCCGAAGGCGAAGGCCAAGCCAGAAGTCGAGCCTGCCAAGCGGATCGCTGGGATTGGCAAGGTTGAGCCGGTCGTCTTGAACGCGCAGAACGTCTCGTTGAAGTCGCTCGAAGTCGGCAATGGCGGTGCGACGATCCGCGTAGGCGAGAAGCAAGCGGCTGCTCTGCACAAACTGGGCAATCCGTCGCGCTAAGGGCCTATCCCTGTAGGGCGGCGGCCGCTCGCACGGCGTGTGCGCGCTTGAGGGCGATCATGCCGCTGGCGAGTTGGAGGAGGGCGAGATGGTTCTCATCCTTCTTTGACCAGCGGATCAGGATCGCGCGGTTGCG
>DATAVP010000012.1:0-188083 GCA_036267655.1 Solirubrobacteraceae bacterium | reverse complement strand
GGTGAAGCGCGGGGCGATCGTGACGCTCTCCGTTGCCTGTGCGCCTGAGGCTACGCCGAGCGCCGCCGTGCAGGCGACGAGCGTGCTCAGCAAGGTGCGGCTCCCGATCTGCACTGGCTCTCCTCCTCGTGGTCGCCGGTATGGCCGCGACGTATCCCGCGTGTGGCTGGCGCAGGCGCTTTCCGCAGCGTGCCAAGTTTCACGTTACCGACGGTAACACGAAGCTGAAGGGCCGTCAAGCTCCGGCCCCGCGGGCGGCCTTCATGCGCGCGCGAACTGCCCGTGGAAGCCGAACGGAATGTGGTGCGGGACGCTTGCTCGCGCGAGCTCTGAGAGGTCGGCTGCGTCGAGCACGAGCAGGAACGACGTTTCGGCGACGGCGTCGAGCACGACGGAGAGCAGGGCGCCGTCGTCCTCGCGCTCGGCGCCAGGTCGCGCGACGAACACGGGCTCGCCGGGGAAGCAGCCGTCCTGCGACCACGACAGCGCGGAGCCGTCGTGGGTGTCGATCTTGACGATCCGCCCGAGCCAGCCGCCGGGGCCGTCGCTGTTGCCCCATACGTACCGGTATGGACGCTCGTTGCAGCGGCCGTAGTTGATCCGCGGCAGCTCGATCTCCTCGTCGGACAGCCGCTCGCGCTCGACCGAGCGCTCGGAGAGGTTCAGCGTGAAGCGGGTCAGCTCGGGCGACTGCACGGGCTTGCCCTGGCGCAGGCGGTCGAGGTAGAGGTCCTCGATCACACCGGCGTCCTCGTAGGCGCACAGGTCGACGATCACGCGATCGTCCTGCTCGTAGGCGTTGACGTGGTGGAAGGCGAAGCAGGGCTCGCCGCGAAAGCCGCCGACGGCCTCGCCGGTGCGCCGGTCCAGCAGCGTGAAGCGGGTGCCGAGCTCGGGCTTCCAGCGGTAGTTCTCGATGTATGGGCGTCCGGACAGCGCGAGCGCGAGCGGGTTGACGACGAACGGGAACTCGGCGAGCACGAGCCAGCGCTCGGTGAGCCCGAAGGAGTGCATGTAGGCGGGCTCTCCGACGGGCAGCGAGGCGATCGCGCGGGGCTCGCCGGCGTCGGGGTCCACGGCGAAGAAGCGGTAGCTGCTCTTGCGCGCGAGCTTGGCGGCGTAGTTGAGCATGCCGCCGTTGGCGCGGTTCATGTGCGGGTGCGCGGTGGTGAGCTGGCCGGGGACCTTGTAGGGCTGCACGCCGGCGGTCTGGAGCGTGTGCGGGTCGAACTGCACGGGCATCGGCGTCTCGGTCATCGCGACGAAGCGCTCGCCGAGGCGCGTGACGTTGATGTTGGCGTTGTCGGGGAGCGCCTTGCCGGGCGAGAACAGCGTCTGCACACGTTTGAACAGCGAGCGGCAGGGGTCGGTGGCGAACTCGCCGTAGACGAGCTTTCCCTGCTCCTGGGCGGTGCGGTAGGAGCGGCTGTGCAGATAGCGGTTGCCGTAGGAGACGGCGCCGTCGGCGACGGTGAAGCGGTGCAGCATCGCCAGGCCGTCGAACCAGTGGCGCATGCGGTGGGCGCCGATCTCGAATTTGGCGGGGCCCGTGCGCAGCAGCGAGCCCGACAGCCAGGAGGGCAGCTCGCCCTCGAGCGGCAGCCGCTCGATCGTGGTCTCGCGCTCGAGCGTCGTGAAGCCGAGCGTCGGCAGCGGCGCGGACCGGTCGGTGGAGGCGGGGGCGGGGTCCTGCGCTGGGGCGTCTGCGGGCGTTGCCGGGCTGGCCATAACGGTTCCTCCTGAATGGTTCGGATCGGACCATTCGCACCGTACGCTAGCCTGCGGTCGATGTCAAGCGAGGACTCCGACTCGAAGCTGCGCCTGACCGAGACGTCCTACATCGTGCTCGGCTTGCTCGAGCAGATCGAGCCCGCGACGCCATACGACGTCAAGCAGGTGGCGCAGATCAGCACGGCGAACTTCTGGGCGCTGCCGCACACTCAGCTCTACACGGAGTGCGCGCGGCTGGCGGGCGAGGGGCTGCTGGACGAGCGCCGCGAGGAGACCGGCAGGCGCAGGCGCATCTATCGCCTGACCAAGCGCGGGCGCGAGTATCTCGACGCGTGGCGCGGGGTGGTCGAGAGCGATCACTACGAACTGCGCGACGAGGCGACGCTGAAGCTGTTCTTCGGCGCGGACCCCGAGGCGCTGGCGGCGACGCAGGTCGAGGCGCACGAAGCGAGGCTGAGGATCTACGAGCAGCTGCTCGAGCGCGCCGAGGGGCTGCCACGAGGCCAGCGGCTCGCGCTCGACTGTGGCATCGGCCACGAGCGCGAGTTCGTCCGCTTCTGGTCGAGCCTCGCGCGCGGCGATTGACGCACGCCCAGGCAGTGCCGACGCATCGACTCAGCGGAACATGTCCTCCTCGAGCGGGCGCAGCAGCGCGACCGCCCCGGGACCGTGCTGCTCGCCGACGAAGCGCTCCAAGCCGTCGATCAGGATGACGGGCTCGCGCGAGTCCTTTGACCGCGCGAGCTCGCCGATCGCGGCGGCGGCATCGGCGACGGCGAGCCAGGTCGCGCGCAGCTCCAGGCCGCGGGCGTCGCGGCGCCCGCGCCAGTCATCGAGCGGCTGCATCCCGGCGAGGCCGATCGCGACGTCGACCTGGCCGTGGCGCCAGGCGCGCCCGAAGCTGTCGGCGATCAGCACGCCGAGGCTCGCCCCGGTCAGCTCGCGCAGGCGCGCGCGCAGCAGCCGTGCGGAGCGGTCGGGGTCGGGTGGCAGCAGGACCAGTGTCTCGCCGTCGGCCGAGTTCGACGCATCGACGCCCGCGTTCGCGCAGACGAAGCCCTGATGCGTGCGGCAGATCAGCACGCCGCGATCGGCGCGCAGGATCTCGGCGGACTGGTCGAGCACGACCTGGATCGCCCGCGGGTCGCGCTCACCCGCGCCGTCGGCGCGGGCCTGCCCCGCAAGCTCTCGCGCCCGCGCGCCGGGCTGCACCCCGGCGAGCGAGACGACGGCGCCCTCGGCCTTCGAGACGACCTTGTGCGCGATCACCAGGAGCTGCCCGTCGCGCAGGTCGTCCTGGCCCGCGGCTGCGGCGATGATCTCGCCGAGGTCGTCCCCGGCGCGCAGCTCGGGCAGGCCGCCGAGGGCTCGGGCGCTCAGGCTCGCCATCGATCGCCGCCGTTCAGCCGACGCTGTCGATTGTGATGATCTCCGAGTTGCTGCCGGGTTGCCCGAGCACGGCCCTGGTCCGCTGCGCGGCCGCGGCCGCTGCGTCATCGAGGCGCTCGCGCAGTGCCCTCAGATCGGCACCGGTGTCGACGTCGAGCAGCAACGAGGGTGGGTGCGCGAGGCTGCACTGAAGCCCCGCGGCCCGAGCCAGCGCGCGATGGCGCTCGCAGCTACCGGGTCCGAAGGCGGGGTCGATCGCGTCGGGCGGGGTCAACAGCAGGCCGTTGGTGCCGGTCCCGTGACGGTCGGGCACGACCACGACCGGAGCCTCGTCGAGCGCGAGCAGCGCGTCGAGCTCGGCGGAGTCGAGCGCGGGGCAGTCGCCGGGGATGCAGAGCACGCGCTGAAAGCCTTCGGCCAGCGCGCGGCGGACGCCGAGCGCGACCGCGGCGGACTGCCCGTCCTCGGCGAGATCCTCGATCAGCAGCGCATCGCCTCCCCTTGCGAGCTCGGGCAGGCTCGGCTCGCGCGTGACCACGATCGTACGCTCGATCGACTCGGCCCGATCGAGCGCCGAGAGCACGTCGGCGACCATCGCGCGGGCCAGGCGCCCGCGCAGCTCGTCGGCGACGCTTTCCCCGAGCCGCGACTTCGCCGCGGCAAAGCGCTTCACGGGCAGGATCGCGGCGGTGCGCACGCCGTCCACGATAGTGAGGCGCCGACGGTCTGGAGGGCAGCGGGCCGCGGCGCGCCGGGAGTCGCGTAAAGCGCTCTGCAGGCGAGCGACCGAGTACGCGCCGACTATCGACCGTCCGCGAGCCCGAGCGCGAACTCGAGCGTCCTCGCCGCCACCTCGGCGCGCTCGGCGGCGGTGCTGAGGCGAGTCTCGGTCTTCAGGCTCGGCACCCGCGCGCCCGCGTCCTCGTCGGCCACGAGCCCGTCGAGCAGCTCGCCGTAGAAGGTGGCGACGCCGTGCGCGCTGCACTCCAGCGCGGCGAAGGCCATGAACGCCGCGGTCGGCCCCTTTAGCACCTTGCCACCGACGATCGGGCTGACCGCCACGACCGGGGCGCTCGACTCGGCCAGCGCCTCGCGCATGCCCGGCACCGCTAGGATCGGCGCGATCGAGGCGAGCGGGTTGGAGGGGCCGATCACAATCGCCCGCGCCGCCGCGATCGCCTGAAGCGCCTGCTCGCCGGCCAGCGCCTGCTCGGCGCCGCGGAACTCCAGTCCCTCGACGGGTCCGGCGGCGCGGTCGCGGATCATGAACTCCTGGAAGGAGCGCCAGCCCACCGGGCTGCGAACCCAGGTGCGCACGGGGTCATCGCTCATCGGCAGCACCCGCGCCTGCAGGCCGATGCTCGCGCTCAGGCGCTCGAGCGCCGCGGTGGCCGAAAGCCCTTCGCCGATCATCCGCGAGCGCTCCAGACACCAGGCCAGATCGCGGTCGCCGAGGTTGAACCACACATCCGACCCCAGCGCCCGAAGGGCGTCCATCACAAAAAAGCTGTCATCGCGAAGTCCCCAGCCGCGCTCGTCGATCAGATCGGCCAGCCAGAAGCTGACGAGATCCGGATCCGGTGAGACGTGGGCGCCGTGGATCTCGATGTCATCGCCCGTGTTCGCGATCACGCTCAGGCGCTCGGGCCCCACGACGTCGAGCATGCCGCGCGCGAGCTTCGCGCCCCCGGTGCCGCCCGCGAGCACGACGACGCTGTCGCTGGGGGCGGTCGGGCTCACTCCCAGTCGGGGTCGGGAAGGCCGGTCAGGCGCACGCCCGCGTGGACCTTGTAGCGGCTGTTGACGCCGATTAGCAGCGCGGTCAGCGACTCGGTGATGCGCGCCATCTCCAGGCGTCCCGTGTCCACGCAGCGCAGGCCCTCGATCCGCTCGATCAGCCGCGCGGCCTCCTGCTTGTCGGCGCGCTTGTCGCCGCACAGCAGCACGTCCTGCTCCAGCGGGTGCTCCAGATCGGTCAGCGAGGCGGCGCTGATCGTGTGCAGGGCCGAGACCACACGCACGCCCTCGGGCGCCATCTCCGCGGCCTGCTGCGCGGCCGAGCCCTGCCACACGCCGAGCATCCGCGTCGCCTTGCCGCTGACCGCCGCGGCCAACGGCACCGTGGCGTCGATCAGAAGCTGCCCCGGCCTCAGCACGTCCTTTAGGTTCGTGAGCGTCTCGGAGTGGTTGCGAAACGGCACGCTCAGGATCACGATCGGCGCGCCGCGCGCGG
The DNA here is from genome assembly GCA_036267655.1 of Solirubrobacteraceae bacterium. GTDB lineage: Bacteria > Actinomycetota > Thermoleophilia > Solirubrobacterales > Solirubrobacteraceae > Palsa-744. The sequence continues at coordinate 182,730 of DATAVP010000012.1, read as the reverse complement.
CCTCGGCGTTCTCGTGCCCGCTGCAGGAGGCGCCGGGGACCGTCTCGCGAGCGCGCTGGGCCGCTTCCTCGGCGCGGCCCGCATCGCGCGAGCCGATCGCGATCGCCACGCCCGCGCGGGCGAGGCGGATCGAAAGGCCGAAGCCCAGCGCCCCGGAGGCGCCGATGATCGCTACTGGGTCGGCGTCCGAGGATGCCATCGCGGCGAGTATAGGCTTCGGCTCTATCGTGGGACGGACGATGGATCGGAGGCCGGGGCAGTGATCGAGGAGGCGCAGCGGGCCGTGCGGATTCGCGAGGTCGGCCCGCGCGACGGCTTTCAGAACGAGCCCGGGACGATCGCGACCGGGCAGAAGGTCGAGCTGATCGACGCGCTCGCGCGCACCGGCCTGCGCCGTCTGGAGGTGACGAGCTTCGTGCGCGCCGACGTGATCCCCCAGCTCGCCGACGCCGCCGAGGTGCTGGCGCGGATCGAGGTGCCCCAGGAGGTCGCGGTCAGCGTCCTGATTCCGAACATGCGGGGCCTTGACTCCGCGCTCGAGCAGCGCGATCGGATCGATGAGATCAACGTCTTCATGTCGGCCTCGGAGACCCACAACCGCAAGAACGTCAACCGCTCGATCGCCGAGTCGCTCGGCGAGCTCGAGGCCGTGCTGGGCCGCGCCCGCGAGGCCGGTCTGCGCTGCGAGGGTGTGATCTCGACCTCCTTCGGGTGCCCCTACGAGGGCCATGTCCCCGTCGAGCGCGTGCTCGAGATCGCGGCACGGCTGCGCGACGCGGGCGCGCAGGAGATCGGCTTCGGCGACACGACCGGGATGGCGAACCCGCGCCAGGTGTCGGAGTTCTTCCCCGCGGCGCGCGAGGCGCTGGGCGAGGAGCTCGAGCTGACCGCGCACTTCCACAACACGCGAGGGCAGGGCCTCGCGAACGTGCTGGCCGCGCTGCAGGCGGGCGTCGAGAGCTTCGAGTCGAGCTTCGGCGAGCTGGGCGGTTGCCCCGTGCCCGCGGGGGCGACGGGCAACATCGCCACCGAGGATCTGGTCTCGATGCTGCACGAGATGGGAGTGCAGACCGGGATCGACCTACCCGCCCTGCTCGCCTGCGCGCAGCGCGCGCAGGAGGTACTCGGCCGCCCGCTGGGGAGCCACACGATCGTCGCGGGGCCCGTGGAGTGGGCTCCGCCTGCCTAGCCGCCGCCGACGGGTTCGGCCTCGATCTCCTGCTCCGCCTCGTCCGCGCTCTTGGCCTGCTCTGCCTCACGCGCGGCCTCGCGTGCCGTGGCGACGCAGAACTCCTGCACCGAGACCTCCATCTCGAGCGTTTGCGCGAGCGCCGGGCGGGCCGAGGCGTCGATCACGCGCTTGGCGCGCCCGACCGCGATGTGCGAGTTCGCCAGCAGCTCCTCGACCAGCTCCTGCGTCGCCGTCTCCAGCTGGTCGGTAGGCACGACGCGGTTGATCAGGCCGATCCGCTCGGCCTCCTCGGCGTCGATCGTGCGGGCGGTCATGATCAGCTCCTTCGCGCGGCCCAGGCCGACGACCGCGGGCAGCCGCGTGGAGCCGCCGACGTCGGGGATGATCCCGAACTTCACCTCCGGCAGGCCGAACTTCGAGTCGCTCGAGGCGATCCGCAGGTCGCAGCCGAGCGCCACCTCCAGCGCCCCGCCGACGCACGTGTGGTGGATCTGGCAGACGACCGGCTTGGCCATCTCTTCGCAGACGTTCGCGCAGTCCACGAACACCTTGCGAAACGGGCGCAGGTGGCCGGGGGTGCTCGCGGACTGGGCCAGCTCTACGAGGTCGACCCCCGCCGAGAAGACGGGTCCTTCGCCGCGCAGCACGACACAGTGGACCTCGGGGTCCGCGGCGGCGGCGCGCAGTGTCTCGCCCAGCGCCAGCAGCAGCTCCTGGCTCATCGCGTTGCGCTTCTCGGGGCGGTTGAGGATCACGTGGCGGACGCGGCCGCGGTCCTCGGTAAGGACGATGCTCATCGTTTGGCTCCTGGCGGTCGGATGCTGATCTGCAATCAGGCTACAGGCACGGCGGAGCCCGCTCCGGGGCGTGCAGCGGCGGCTCGGCGATCCGTTCGGCTGCAGACACGGCGGAGCCGGCTCCGCTGGCCCCACCCGGATCGGGGGCAGGACCAGCGGGGCCGACTCCGCCCACGCCGCCGGGGGGATGGCGGCGTGTGGGGGAGGCGACCCGTGACTGATCGGAGCGGGTCGCAACGCGGGCGTCGTGCCTCTTGCACTCGCCCGCGCTCGTACAGATAGACGCCGACCGATGCGAGAACTTCCCGGCGGCACCCGCACGCGTAATAGGCTCCGCGAAACGGTGGCCACGCAAGCGGAGGTCTGATGGCGAAGATCGAGAAGGTCGGAGTGCTGGGAGCGGGACTGATGGGTCACGGCATCGCGCAGGTAGCCGCGCAGAGCGGCTACCAGGTCGTGCTGCGCGAGGTCGACGAGTCGACGCTCGCAAAGGGGATCGGCAAGATCGAGAAGCAGCTCGCGCGCGCGGTCGAGAAGGGCAAGTCGAGCCAGGAGGACGCCGACGCGGTCCGCGGGCGCATCCAGGGCACGATCCACTACCGCGAGCTGGCCGACTGCGACCTGGTGATCGAGGCGATCACCGAGGATCTCGCGCTGAAGCTCGAGATGTGGCGCGAGGTCGACGAGATCGTCAAGTCCGAGGCCGTGTTCGCGACGAACACCTCCTCGCTGTCGGTGATCGACCAGGCCGCCGCGACCGGCCGCGCCGAGCGCTTCGTGGGCCTGCACTACTTCAACCCGGCCCAGGTGATGAAGCTGGTCGAGGTCGTGCGCTGCGTGACCAGCGGCGACGAGGCGTTCGAGACCGCGCTCGAGTTCGCGCGCTCGGAGGGCAAGCTCGCGATCCCGACGAAGGACAAGGCGGGCTTCATCGTGAACCGCCTGCTGGTCCCCTACATGCTCGACGCGATGCGCGCGCTCGAAGAGGGCGTCGGCTCGATCGAGGAGATCGACGAGGCGATGAAGGCAGGCGCCGGCCACCCGATGGGGCCGTTGACGCTGGCCGACTTCGTCGGACTGGACACGCTCGGCTCGATCTGCGACGTGCTGTTCGACGAGTTCCGCGAGCGCCGCTTCGCGCGCCCGCCGACGCTGCGCAAGATGCTGAGCGCGGGCTGGTTCGGGCGCAAGGCCGGGATCGGCTTCTACGACTACTCCGGCGACTCGCCGCAGCAGAACACGGCGCTCTAGGCGCCTGCCCGCGCAATGAGCTCACTTGAGGATGCAACCGGGCGGGCGCTCGCGGGTGGACCCGAGCGCCATCGCGAGAAGGCGCGCGAGCAGGGCAAGCTCGCGGTGCGCGAGCGGATCGCGCTGCTGCTCGACGAGGGCAGCTTCGCGGAGGAGGCGCTGCTGGCGAACTGGCTCCAGGATGGGCTCGGCGCCGACGGCGTCGTGACCGGCGTCGGGGAGATCGAGGGGCGGCCGGTGGCGCTGATGGCCAACGACCCCACCGTCAAGGCCGGCTCCTGGGGCCCGAAGACCGTCGAGAAGATCCTGCGGATCCAGGAACGCGCGCTGAGCCTCGGCGTGCCGATGGTCTACCTGGTCGACTCCGCGGGCGCCCGCATCACCGAGCAGGTGCAGATGTTCCCGGGGCGCCGCGGGGCGGGGCGGATCTTCCACAACCAGGTCAAGCTCTCGGGTGTCGTGCCGCAAGTCTGCGTGCTGTTCGGCCCGAGTGCCGCCGGCGGCGCCTACATCCCGGCGTTCTGCGACGTGGTGATCATGCGCGAGGGCAACGCCTCGATGTACCTGGGCTCGCCGCGGATGGCCGAGATGGTGATCGGCGAGCAGGTCACGCTCGAGGAGATGGGCGGCGCCCGCATGCACACCGGCGTCTCGGGCTGCGGACATCAGCTGGTGGGGAGCGACGAGGAGGGGATCGAGACTGCGCGGCGCTACCTCTCCTACCTCCCCGGCAGCTGGGAGCAGTCGGCGCCCGCGGCGGCGCCCGTCGCGCCCGCTGCGCTCGCGGAGGGCCAGTCGATCGGCGAGCTGATCCCGGCCGATGAGAACAAGCCGTTTGACATCAAGACCTTGATCGCGGCGCTCGTGGACGAGGGCTCGCTGCTGGAGATCCACCCGCGCTGGGCCAAGGAGCTGGTCGTCGGCTTCGCGCGGTTGCACGGCAAGGCGATCGGGATCGTCGCCAACCAGCCCAAGCACAAGGGCGGCGTGCTGTTCGGCGACTCCGCCGACAAGGCCGCGCGTTTCATCTGGGCCTGCAACGCCTTCAACGTGCCGCTGCTGTTCCTGGCCGACGTGCCGGGCTTCATGATCGGCACGCAGGTCGAGCGCGAAGGCATCATCCGCCACGGCGCGAAGATGATCAGCGCGGTCAGCGAGGCGACCGTGCCGAAGATCTCAGTCGTCGTGCGCAAGGCCTACGGCGCTGGGCTCTACGCGATGGCGGGCCCGGCCTTCGAGCCCGACTGCTGCCTGGCGCTGCCGAGCGCCTCGATCGCCGTGATGGGCCCGCAGGCGGCGATCAACGCCGTCTACTTCAACCAGCTGCAGGCGATCGAGGACGCCGACGAGCGCGCGAAGCGCACTGAGGAGCTGCGCACCGAGTACGCCGCGGACATTGACATCCTGCACCTCGCCTCGGAGCTCGTGATCGACGCCGTGGTTGCCCCCGAGCTGCTGCGCGAGGAGTTGATCCGCCGCTTCGCGCACGCTGCGAGCAAGCGGCGGGACTGGCCCGCGAAGCACAACCCCGTCACCCCGGTCTAGCGCTTTGGCAGGGGCGGCGACGCGCGCGTTCGACAGCGCGCGTCGCTCGCCGGAGCGGGCTGCCTAGGACGGCAGGGGCGCCTCGGGGATCGTCGGTCCCGGCGTCCCCGCGGTGCGCGTGGTTTCGTCCTGGAACGGCGGGTAGGTCTCGGTCAGCAGGTACATGTAGGCGTCGCTGCGCGCGGTGTAGGAGTTCGCGAGCACCATCAGGTCGAACAGCCCGCGCGGCATCTTGCCGGTGAACAGGATCACGAACCAGGCCGCGAAGGCGCCGACCTCGAGCAGCAGGTTGATCACGTAGCGCAGGATCAGGATCGGGATCGCGAGGATCAGGCGGAAGAACGTCTTCAGGCGGCTGTACTGCTCGAGCGGACCGGCGAACTGCATGCGCACGGGGTAGGCCGGATCGTCGGCGCCGCTGAAGGGCGGATAGGCATCGGTCAGCAGCACCGCGTACGCGGTCACCCGCGCCAGAAAGCGCGTGAAGTCGGCGACGAACTTGTACAGCCCCTCCGGGTAGCGGCCCGTGATCACGATCGCGACCCAGGCGAACAGAACTGCGAACGACGCGACGATGCCGAACACGTACAGCACGATCGCGACCGGGATCACCATGATCAGCCGGAAGAACGTCGTCAGTCGACTGCGCCGCTCGACGTAGTCGGCCTCGAAGGTGACTGGATAGGACACGGGTACACACTCCCTTTCGGTTGGCCGTTGGGACTGCCCGCGCCAGGCGAGGTCTTTCGATGGCGATGCGCCACTCCCCGCGAACTCGCATGACGCTCGGCGGACATCCTAAGTGCAGGATCGGCGGGCGAGCGCGAATTTTCAATAGATTGGCCTGAGGATGGACGCCACCGAGATCGCCTTCGCCGGGATCGCTCGCCAGGCCGATCTGATCGCCTCGGGCGAGCTGTCCTCCCGCGAGCTGGTGGAGCTCTACCTGCGCCGGATCGAGCGTGCCGAGTCGCGCCTGAACGCGTTTCGCGTCGTGCTCGGCGAACGTGCGCTGCTCGAGGCCGACCAGGCCGACGCGCGCCGCGGCGCTGGCGGCGATCGACCGCTGCTGGGCGTGCCGATCGCGGTCAAGGACGACATCGACGTCGCGGGCGAGCTCACGGCGCTGGGCACGAACGCCGTCGATGTCCCGGCCCCGGCGGACGCCGAGGTCGTGCGTCGGCTGCGCGCTGCGGGCGCGGTGATCATCGGCAAGACGAACGTCCCCGAGCTGTGCCTGTGGCCGTTCACGGAGACGGCGACCTTCGGCGCGACGCGCAACCCCTGGGACCCGCAGCGCGCGCCGGGCGGGTCCAGCGGCGGCAGCGCGGCCGCCGTGGCCGCGGGTTTGGTCGGCGCGGCGCTGGGCTCGGACGGGGCGGGCTCGATCCGCATCCCCTCGGCCTGGTGCGGGCTGTTCGGCCTCAAGCCCCAGCGCGGCCGCGTCTCGCTGGCCCCACGCCCGCGGGCGTGGAACGGCCTGTCGGTGACGGGCGTATTGACGCGCCGCGTGGCCGATACGGCGCTGTTCCACGACGTGGCCTCGGGCACGACGGAGGTCGATCTCGATCGCGCGCCCGCGCCGGAGGTCCCCTTCGCGCAGGCGGCGGCCACGCCGCCGGGGCGTCTGCGGATCGCGTACTCGACGCGGATACCGCCGGGCGTGGTGGCGAGCCTCGACGGCGACGGCGAGCGCGCGCTGCGCGAGACGGTGGAGCTGCTGCGCTCGCTGGGCCACGAGCTGACCGAGCGCGACCCCGACTACGGCTGGGGCACGGCGCTCGCGCTCGTGCCGCGCTACCTGACGGGCGCGCACGAAGACGCGCAGGGACTCGCGCACCCCGAGCGCCTGGAACGTCGCACGCGCGCGGTCGTGCGCATCGGCGGGCTGCTCGCGCCCGCGCTGTTCCAGCGCTCGCTCGCGGCCGAGGCCGAGTTCGCCCGGCGCCTGAACGGCGTCTTCGAGGAGCACGACGTGCTGTTGACGCCCGCCACCGCGACGGCGCCGCCGCGCATCGGCCGGCTGCAGGGCCGCGGCGCGCCCTGGACGCTGAACGCGGTCGCGGGCTGGGTGCCCTACAACGGCGTCTGGAACGTCACCGGGCAGCCCGCGGCCTCGGTGCCCGCGGGCCTCGGCGCCGACGGCCTGCCGCGCGGTGTGCAGCTCGTGGCTCGTCCCAACGACGAGGCCACGCTGCTCTCGCTGGCGGCGCAGATCGAGTCAGAGCGCCCGTGGGCCGACGCCCGCCCGCCCGAGTCGGTGTGAGCGAGCCCGCCACGGAGCTGCTCGAGCTGGCGGTCGAGGCCGCGCGCATGGCCGGTGGGCTGCTGGCCGAGCGCGTGCATCGCGGGACCGAGCGCGAGGTCGCGAGCAAGAGCACCCCAACCGACCTCGTCAGCGAGGCCGACGTCGCCTCGCAGCGCGCGATCCGGACGCTGCTGGCCGAGCGCCGCCCCGAGGATGGCTTCGTGGGCGAGGAGGAGGGCGATTCAGAGCCAGGGACCAGCGGGCTGCGCTGGATCGTGGACCCGCTCGACGGCACGGTCAACTTCCTGTTCGGGATCCCGCAGTGGAGCGTGAGCGTCGCGGTCGCCGACGAGGCGGGAACGCTCGCGGGCGCGGTCTATGACGTCAACCGCGAGGAGCTGTTCAGCGCCCGCCGTGACGGCCCCGCCCTGCTGGCGGGCGTGCGCGGTGAGATCGAGCTTGGGCACGGGGCCGCAGACGATCCCTCGCATGAGCGTCGCACCGGCGGGAGCGCCGGAGCGGGGGGAGGGGATCTCGCCGGTGCGATGATCGCCACCGGCTTCGCCTACGACGCCGAGGTGCGCCGCGCCCAGGCGCAAGTGCTTCAGCGGCTGCTGCCGCGGGTGCGCGACATCCGGCGCGCGGGCAGCGCAGCGCTCGACCTGGCCTGGACCGCGGCCGGGCGCTATGACGCCTACTTCGAGCGCGGCGTCAAGCAATGGGACATCGCCGCGGGCGCACTGATCTGCGAACGCGCGGGCCTTCAGGTGCAGGAGCTGCCCGCGACGGGGCAGCTCCCCCGGGGCATCCTGGTCGCGCCGTCGGCGCTTGCGCCGCCGCTGCTCGAGCTCGTCGCGGCCGAGTAGCCTCGATCCCGGCGGTTTCGGTCGCCGAGGGAGCGCGATGCACGAGTCCGCGTGAAGCTAGCCCGCGCCGATGAGCGCGTTTGCCTCGCGGTCGCGCAGCGCCGCCAGCGGCGCCTCGTACAGCCGCCGCTTGATCGCACCCAGCGTCGCGGGGTCCTTCTCGGCGAGCGCAGCCGCGAGCTCGATCGCGCGCGCCAGCACGCGCTCCTGCTCGACGGCCTCGTCGACGATCCCGGCAGCCTGCGCCTCCAGGCCGCCGTAGCGCTTGCCGGTGGTCATCGTCTCGTGCGCGGCGCGCTTGCTCAGGCGAGCCGCGATCAGCGCGTTCATGCCGTGTGTGAAGGGGATCCGGATGTCTACCTCGGGCAGGCAGAAGAAGCCGCGGTCCGAGCGCATCACGCGTTGGTCGTGTGCGAGCGCGAGCATCGCCCCGGCGGCGAAGGTGTGGCCTCCAAGCGCCGCGACGCACGGCACGTCGAGCTCGAGCACGCGGGCCAGCAGCTCGTGCAGGCGCGGAACGAACCCGCCGATCAGCTCCTGGTTCGCGGCCATCCATTCGAGGTCCAGCCCGTTGGACCAGATCTTGCCGCTGGAGGCGGTGACCAGCGCGCGCGGGGCGGGGGCGGCCTGCACCTCGTCGAGGCACGCGTCGAGCGCGTCGAGGAACGTGGCGTTGAAGCGGCTCTCGCCCTCGCCGAGGTCGAGCACGAAGACGTCTCCCTCGCGCGTCAGGCTGGGAAGCGATTGGACCTGCTCGTCTGGGCTCAACTGGCTGCTCCTGTCGGTTGGGGTGCCGGCGTTGTGTGCGATCTTTTCATCCCGCGATCCAACAGAGGAGGACGCATGCCCGCACAGGCCGAGAAGGCGCGCCGGTTTTTGGAGCTTCATCGGGGCGAGCGCCCGCTGCTGCTGCCCAACCCGTGGGATGCGGGCTCGGCAAGGCTGCTGGCTTCGCTCGGCTTCCAGGCATTGGCCACGACGAGCAGCGGCTCGGCCGCGACGCTGGGGATGCTCGACGGCGCGATCGGACGCGAGGGATCGCTGGAGCACGCGGCGACGATTGTCCAGGCGAGCGAGCTGCCGGTCTCGGCTGACCTCGAGAACGGCTTTGCGCCCGACGCCGCAGGAGTGGGGGAGACGATCGAGCTGGCACGCGAGGCGGGCTTGGCGGGGTGCTCGATCGAGGACTACTCCGGCGAGGAGTCGGCGCCGATCTACGAGCTGGGCGAGGCGGTCGAGCGTGTGGCCGCGGCCGCCGAGGCCGCGCATCGCGGTCCGGCCCCGCTCGTGCTGACGGCACGGGCGGAGAACTATTTGCACGGGCGCCCGGACCTCGAGGACACGATTGCGCGGTTGCAGGGCTATGAGCAGGCGGGCGCCGACGTGCTCTACGCGCCAGGGCTCGTGGAGCTCGCAGACATTCGTCTCGTGGTCGAGTCGGTGGGGCTGCCCGTGAACGTGCTCGCGTGGCCGGGCGTGCCGTCGGTGAGCGAGCTGGCGGCGGTGGGTGTCGCGCGGGTGTCGATCGGAGGCGCGTTCGCCTTCGCGGCGCTCGGGGCGCTCGTCGAGGCCGCGGTCGAGCTGCGCGACGAGGGCACCTATGGCTACTGGGAGCGGGCGAAGGCGGGCTCGAAGGCCGCGCGAGCCGCGTTTCGCTAGGCGCCTGGCGAACCCGCCTCGAGCGTCCGCTTGACGGCCTGGACTCCCTGAGCCATCGCTGCGCTCGTCGGCGCCGCGGCCTCCGCGGGCAGCACGTAGGCAATCCAGACGAAGCGCGTGCGACCCTCGCCCGCGGCGAACACCTGCGCGCAGCCGGTGTGATGGGTGTAGGGGCCGTCGACGATCGTCCAGACCAGGCGCTGCTGCTGCTCGTCTGAGTCGAGCAGCGCCTCGCGCATCACGGCGCCGTTCGCGAAGGTGACGATCCGGTCCTCGCCGTCGAGCCGAGTGTCGGTGACGAAGCCCGGCACCAGTCGTGTGTGCAGCTCGCCCCAGGCCCGCAGCGCCGACCACACCTCCGCGGGCTCGGCGTCGATCAGGATCTCGTGATGTATGCGGGCCATGTCGCCGTCCCCTTTTCAAGCTCAAAGAGTCATATGCGGCGGGTGGGATTCGAACCCACACGCCCTTGCGGACAGGGCCTTTTGAGGGCCCCGCGTCTACCGTTCCGCCACCGCCGCACTGTGGCCGTCCAGTGTAAGCGAGCGAGCCCGCGCGATTTAGCGAATTCGCCTGCTCGACCGGCTCGGGAGCTCGGCCGCTCAGGCGGGCTGGGGCGGGGCGCCCGCGAACATGTCCGGCCCCGCCGCGGGGTCGCGACGCTCGAGCTCGACGTTCCAGCCCTGCTGGAAGCCGCGCATCGCGAAAGCCACCAGCAGCATCTGCAGCGGCACGATCAGCAGCGTCAGGATGCCCAGCAGGCCAGAGTCGATCGAGGGCTGGGCGAAGCCCGATTTGTCGCGGTCAAACCAGCCGGGGCCCGCGACCAGGGCGAAGATCAGCAGCAGCACCGCGAGCACCGCCGAAACCGGCAGCACGCCGCGGTTCCAGCGCATCGCGAAGAACGCCAGAGTGAGATACGCGAGCACGTAGGCGATCTGCACGGGGATCGCACCCTGCAGCGCGCTCCAGCCGCCCACGGTCACGATCAGCACCAGCGCTGCGCTTGCGAGCAGCAGCAGCACGACCGTCGCGCGCGTCGCCTGCACGACCGGCTTGTCGCGGTTGGGATGGGTGACGAGCACTCCGGCCGACTCGGGGTCGCCGGACGAACGTCTGCCTGCGCTGGAAGACATCGCAGCATCACCATACAATCTCGGCCCCCGTCGCGCGCGGGCGTGGTGGAATTGGTAGACACGCCGGCCTTAGGAGCCGGTGGGCGAAAGCCCTTGGGGGTTCGAGTCCCTTCGCCCGCATCCGCCGAGAAGCAAGTAGCGGCACCGGCACGCGCTCACTGCCAGGCGCGCGGTGGGGTGCCCCGGGTATCCGTCTGCTCAGCCGGTGAATTCCTTCGGCGGTGCGGTCTCGCGGCTGACTTTCCAGGACGAGGCGTTCGTCGGGCTCAGGAAGCTCGGCGGCTGCTGATCGGCAAGGCGGTTGTCGTAGTTGTAGCTCTTGATGTAGCCGGTGCCACTGCCGCCTCCGGTCCCGACCGGCCCGCGCCAGAACTGGGCGATCGATCCCCACACCGTGAGGTTGCCCATCTTTTTCCCGCAGTCGTAGTTATCGACGATCCACGAATGGTTCGTACTCAAAATCGCCGCGTCGATCACGGGGTTTTCGAGGCTTCCCCATTTGTTCGGATCTTCGCTCGCATTCAGGTTCGTCACTTTTTCCGAGCAGCCTTCCGAGTCGTTTTCGTACTTGCAGAGAGCGTTGCCCGAGTACGTCGTGTTGTTTTCACACCTGACGATGTAGAGGTTTTCGGATTCGCGGTATTCGGAGTAGCCGGTTTCCACTTTGTGGCATTCGTTCAGTGACGAGTTGAGGACGTAGCCCGTGGAGACGTAGAATTTCAGTTTCGTCGTTTCGCCGTAGAATTTCAGTTTGATCGTTTCGCTGATGTTGCTGATCTTTAGTTTGGTCGATTCGGTGGGGTCGTAGAACTTCAATTTCGTGTTTTCGGTTTTTTTCGCCGCTTTGCTCAGTTTGATCTTGTTCCCGGTTTTGATTTCCGTGATCGTGGTGCCGGCTTCGATCTGTCCGTTGACCGTGCCTTCCACTTCTTGGCCGACCGCGAGGCCGGTCGTGGAGATTTCCTTGACTTCGGTCGAGTTGTTCGTGATTTTCCCAGCGGGTTCCGTCGAACCGGGTTTTGCCGCTTTGCTCAGCTTGATTTTGTTTCCGGCTTTGATTTCCGTGATCGTCGTGCCCGCTTCGATCTGCCCGGCCGGCCCTTCGACTTCTTCGCCTACGACGAGCCCGGTCGTCGCGACTTCCACTTCCGTCGATTTCGTGATTTTCGCGTTGTTGACTTCGGTTGCGGGTGGTTTCACTTCGCTGCTGAGCTTGATCTTGTTGCCCGATTTGATTTCCGTGATCGTAGTACCCGATGCGATCGTTCCGGCCACGGTTCCCACGACTTCGGCGCCGACCGCGAGCCCGGTCGTCGTGATCCCGGTGACTTCGTTGGAACGCAGCACATTGGCGCTGAGTTCTTTCATCGTCACGCATTTGCCGTTCACCAGCGGTTCGGTGGCGGGTTCGATGTGGGTGGTCGTATAGCCCTGCTTGACCGGGTGGTAGACGCGCACGAAGTTTTCCGCGATCAGCCCGAGGGTGGCGGCGCCGGTCGGTTCGCCATTGCTTTCCGTGGTCGTCTTCAGATTGCCGTTGACGATCACGTCGTCCGCTGAGGCAATCGTCAACGATTCGGTGTATTCGCCGTGCACGTAGACGTTGCCGCAGCCCGTGTCGCCGGTCGTATCGGCGTTGAACGGCGTGTAGTTCGTCACGCCGCAGGCTTCGGATTTAGAGTTTTCCACGTAGAGCACGCCGTTGCTGGGGAAGGCGACCGTGGTCGTTTCGCCTTTGTTCGTGACTTTCATCATGTTGGGCGAGCCGGTTTTCAATTCGATTTCAGTGCGGCCGTTGTACTTCACGCCCGCGGCTTCGAGCAGTTCGACGTCGGTGGCGGGCGGCAGCAGCGAGCCCGCCGATTCGGTGTATTTGCCCCTGATCGTCGGTGTGTTCGAGCAGCCCGAAGCCGCATAGTGGCCTCCGAGCATCGCGATTTCGTCGTCGTAGTTTTCGCGACCGAACGTCGGCGCCTGGCCGCCGCTGGTGCAGACCTCGGCCGCGTCGTTGGTGTGCATCGGCCCGTTGACTTCATCTTCGGGCGCGAACTCGATCGGCGGGCAGGTGGTCGTGAGTCGATGTTCTTTGCGGTATTCGTAATAGTGTTCGCAGGTGGCGGGGGTGCGGTTGAAGTTGACCGGGTCCTCGACCTCGTAGTTGCTCTCGTAGACGTACTTCGTGAAGCCCGGATGCGCGAACGTCGCCACGATCCGTCGCGTCACCGTGTTCGTCCCTTCTTTCACGGTCCCGGTCGAGAGGATGCGAAACGTGCCTTTGGCGGTGCCCGTGGTCTCCAGGATCGTCGCCTGTTTGCCGCTTTCGCAGGTTTTGCCCGTCGCCCCGAGCGTCTTCACCGAATACTTCTCTTCCGCCGCGCCGGTGACTTCGAGCGGCGCGGCTTCGGTGCCGATCGCCGGACATTTGGTCCAGTATTCCGGCGAGTTCGTGAGCTGGTACTGGTAGCGATCGACTCCCGCCACCGCCGCGTAGTAGGCCTTGGCCTGGATCGTCGCGCGGTTGCTCAGTTTGACGTCGCCGTTCGCCGCCGTGAAGGCCGCAGCCACGAGCAGCGAGCCGACGAACAGCGCCAGCAGCGCGAACAGCATCGTGAAGCCGTCCTCGCGTGCGAGGCGGCGGGTCAGCTGCCTGTATGCCGTCATGTGCATGTCGCCCCTTCCGTGGCCGATTCCGGCGGTGTGAAGCGCAGTACGACCGAGCCCGTGAACGTCGCCGTGTGGCCTTCGCGGGTGTCCGCCACTTCCGAGCGTGCCGATTTTTCAGGGGCCTGCTTGTAGGAGATCGTGACCTGCGCGATTTTCTTGCTCGCCGTGAGCGCCGGGATTTCCGAAGCGGACACTTCGATCAGTTCGCCGTAGGTGCTGTCCGTGAGCGTGGTGTCGTAGCGCCAGTAGTGGAACACCGTGCTGGTGCTCAGCGGGACCACGTTCTTCGCCAGCACCTTCGCGGTCGCGTTCGCCGTCGAGAGCGTCGAGAACGTCCAGTTCGGCGATTCGCCCGTGCCCGTGAAGGCGTAGTCGGTCAGCGTGCCGACCGACTGGCCCGTGTTGCTCGTGCCGGTCGAGCTCCAGTTGATGTCGTGCTGGACGACGCTGCTCACCGAGGCGTTGCCGCTGGTCGAGTTGCCGTAGGCGCTCAGCAGCCAGAGGTTCGCGCCGCCGGTCGAGGCCAGCGGACTGACCGGCGTTGTCGAGGGTCCCTGGATCGCGGTCGAGCCGAAGCCCGTGCAGCTCGAGTGCAGCTGTTCGAGGATCGCGTTCATCGCGGTGCGGCCCGTGCGGTCGGCCTGGGCGCGATCGCTGATGCTCGTGTTCTGCCTCAGCGCCAGCTCGAGCGTCGCCAGCAGTGCGCCGGTGACGACCAGCCCGATGATCATCGCGACCAGCAGCTCGATCAGCGTCAACCCGCGCTCGTCGCCGAGTCGCCGCAGCGCGCGGGGCAGAGTCGGCTTGCTCAACATGTCGAGGAGGTTTTCGTCGCGCCCGCCATGAAGACGTTCGGCAGCGTAATGCCCGCCTTGGCTGTGTTCGCGAATTCGGTCGTGTACCGGTAGTGGTTGGTGCCGATCGTCTGCGCGAGGCAGAGTTTCATTTTCTTCGCGTACGGCTGGTACTTGCGTTCGAGCGTTCCAGAGCTCGTCGTCTTGACGGTTCGCACCGTCGATTCGGAGCAGCTGACGTTCGAGAGCGTTCCTTCGGCTCTGCTGTCCAGCGCGCCTTTGCTCGATTCAGAGGTGCCTTCGTAGACCGTGACGTTGATCGCCGGGACTTCGATCTTCACCGCGGTTGCCGCGCCCGGGTTGACCTGGGGGGCCGGGTCGCTGACTTCGCCTTTGCCGTTCGCCGTCACGGGGTCTTCTTTGCAATCGCCCGCATAGGCCGTGTATTTGCTTTCGCCCGGGGGTTTGCCCGGGGTCTGGAAGGGGAACAGACCCGCCGCCGTGACGCTCGAGGCGTACGTGTTCGCGGTGCCCGCCACGACGGGTTCGGTGCTCGTGTGCGTGACGTACATCGAGTCGCCCTGCACCGCCACCGGCGTGCTGCCGCTGACGAATTCGCCCACGATCGAGCCGGGGTTGGCGATCACGAAGGTCTTCGTGACGAGCGCGGTCGTCGAGAGTTTCGCTTCCGTCGCCGAGGGCGCTTCTTCGCGGCGTTCGTTGATCCAACCCGATTTCGTGGCCGTGATCGTGACTTCGCTGTCGGGGAGCGCGCCGAAGATCACACAGCCCGATTGGGGCGTCGTCTGTTCGACGGTGCCCATCGTTTTGCCGGCCACCTTCACCGTCGCGCCTTCGACCGGTTCGTTGGCCTGATCGTGCACGTTGACCTGCAGGCTCGTGGCAGTCGGTATCGGCACGATGCTCGACTGCGAGACCTTCTCCAGCGGCGTTTCTTCCGCGGTTTTCGGCTTCTTCGTCAGCGAGCGCCAGGTGACCGTCGAGGTCGTCTGGATGTAGTCCGCCGAGGTGCCGCTTGCTTCGCAGGTGAATTCTTCTTTTTCCGCCGAGACGAACTGCGCCTTCGATTCGATCGTGAAGTTCGTGCCGTTTTCGGTCGCGCTCGAGCTGCGCGTCCCGAGCCGGCCCAACGCCGTCGAGTTCATGCCGCGCAGCCGTTCCTCGTCCTGGGCCGCCAGCAGCGTCGCCTGGTTGTGCTGGCGCTCGTTCGCCGTCGCGCGGCTGGCGCCGTCGAAGCCGGTCAGCGTCCCGACGGCGATAATCGCCACGAGCATCGTCGAGATCACGACTTCGATCAACGACACGCCCGACTCCGAGGCGCCCTCTTGCGCGAGCAGCTCGAGCAGGGCGCGCACTCGGCTGCGAGCAGGATCGCCGCCCTGCAGGCCGCCGCGCCGATCGGAATCGGATCGACCGAGCGCTCCGCTGGCGCGGCGATCGGGTGGGTTCCTGGCGAAAAGGGTGCGCATCGTCGCGTCAGCTCACAGCTAGCTACGTTCGTGTCGGCAGTGCGCCCCCGCGCCTTGAGCGCCTGAAAGCCCGCTCGGCATACGGCGATGGGCGCTCGCGGCACACCGAGAGCGCATCTGTCGGGCGCCGCCGGACGCCTGCCCGTCGCCCTGCGGCGCGCGCCGCAAGGGGCCGCGACCGCCTAGAATCACGCGCTCCGGGGGACTGGTGTATCGGTAACACGGTGGTCTCCAAAACCGCAACGCCAGGTTCGATTCCTGGGTCCCCCGCTCGCAGCAAGCCCCGGCACGCCTCGACACGGCCTGCGCCGGCCGTCGCGCCGACCCACTCCGAGCCCCGCCGGAGACCCGATAGCCCTGCCGTCCGTCTGTCGTTCGTGGTGCCTGGCGCCCGAGGGAGGCCCCGGTATGATAATCTCTATAAAAATGATCAGGAAACTTCTATTTAGCAATCCGAGAGTTCCGAAAGGGGGGTGAGCGGCGCAGTGCAGGAGAAGCTCGACGTGCACCAGCACCTGTGGACCGAGCCGCTGCTCGACGCGCTGCAGCGCCGTCGCGAGCTTCCCTTCGTCCGTCGCGAGCACGGCCTCACGGTCCTGTTCCTCGCCGGCGAGCGCCCCTATGTGATCGAGCGCACGCGCGAGGCCCACGCCTATCGCGCCGGGCTCGTGCGCGAGGACGGTCTCGACCGGGCGCTGATCTGCCTCTCGAGCCCGCTCGGGATCGAGGCCCTGCCGCGCTCGCAGGCGCAGCCGCTGCTCGACGCCTATCACGATGGTGCACTCGAGCTGGGCGAGCCGTTCGGCGTCTGGGGCGCCCTCGCGCTCGACGCGCCCGAGGCCGAGGACGTCGCACGCCTGCTCGATCGTGGCTGCGTCGGCCTGTCGCTGCCCGCGGGCGCGCTCGCGGGCGTCGAGCAGCTCTCGCGCCTGCGTGAGGTCCTGCAGGCGCTCGAGTCCGCGCAGGCGCCGCTGCTCGTGCACCCCGGCCCCGGGTTCGCAGGCGATTTTCGAGACCGTCGCGCACCCCGAGAGGCTTCGCTCGCCGACCCGCTCTGGTGGTCGGCGCTCACGCGCTACATCTCCGACATGCAGGCTGCCTGGCTGGCCTTTCTCGGAGCCGGGCGCGCCGAGCACCCGCGCCTGCGCGTCGTCTTCTCGATGCTCGCCGGGCTCGCGCCGCTGCACGCCGAGCGGCTCTGCTCGCGCGGGGGGCCCGAAGCGCTCGCGCCCGACCCGCTGCTGTTCTATGAGACCTCCTCCTACGGTCCCGCCGCCGTCGGGCAGCTCGCGCAGAGCGTCGGCGCCGGTCAGCTTCTGTACGGCTCAGACCGGCCCGTCGCCGACCCTGCCGAGCACGACATCCTGGCGCGGCTGGACTGGGACGCCGTCGGCGAGGCCACGCAGCGCGTGTTCGCGGGCTCCTCGCGGCATCGGCCCGCGGCGATGGTGATCGGATGAGCACCGGCGCGCCCACGCTGCTCGGACCGCGATCGCCTTCCTCGCCGCCCGGCTCGGTGCCGCGCCCGCGGCGACGCGACCTCAGCGCCCCCGAGCTCGAGGTTTTCGTGCGCGAGCTCGCCGACCGTCCCGAGCTCTGGATCGAGCTCGTGCGCCACGACGCCGGCCGGCGCGTCTACGAGGAGCTGCTCAGCGACGAGCATCTCACCGCCTGGCTGATCTGCTGGATGGACGACCAGGACACCGGCTATCACGACCACGACGTCTCCGCCGGAGCCGTCGCCGTCGTCAGCGGGCACGTGCGCGAGGAGCGGTTGAGGATCGGTGGCGAGCCCGGCGTGCGCTCCTTCGCCGCGGGCGAGGCGTTTCACTTCTCCTCATCCGACATCCACCGCGTGCGCCACGGCGGCGGCGATCCCGCCGTCACGCTGCACGTCTACTCGCCGCCGCTCGCGCGGATGGGCGCCTATGAGATCGGCGAGGACGGGGTGCTCGTGCGCCGTACGCAGAACTCCTCGCAGGAGCTGCGCGCGGCTTAGCTCGCGTCGGGCTTCGCGCCCTCGCGCCGCTGCACGCCCGCGGCGCCCGCGATCACGATCTCGCTCACCATCTCCGGCGCGAACAGGCCGTGCTCGACCACGCCCGGCCGTGCGCTCAGCTTGTCCGCCAGCTCGCGCGGGTCCGCCACCGCGCCGAGGTAGTCCGCGATCAGGCCGCCGTCCGGGCTGGGGGGGACCGCGCGCAGCTCTGCCGGGGCCAGCGCCCGCAGCGTCGTCTGAACCGCGAACGGCACCAGCTCCAGCGGCACCGGGGCCGTCAGCCGCTCCACGACCTTCTCCGCCGAGACGATCACCACGAAGCGCCGTGCCGCCGAGGCGACGATCTTCTCTCGCGTGTGGGCCGCGCCGCCGCCCTTGATCAACCAGCCCTGCCGGTCGACCTGGTCGGCGCCGTCGATCGCCAGGTCCAGCTCGCCCAGCTCATCGAGGTCTTCGACCCTCAGGCCCAGTGCGCGCGCCGCCTGCTCGGTCGCCGGGGAGGTCGCCGTGCAGCGGAGCTCGCCCAACTCCGCGACCCGCTCGCCCAGGGCCTGAAGCAGGTAGGCCACCGTCGAGCCCGTCCCGAGGCCCAGGCGCATCCCGTCGCGCACCTCGCCCGCCGCCGAGCGCGCCGCCTCGCGCTTTCGCGCTGCGATCCGCTCGGCCTCGCTCAGCGACGCCGGCTGCTCTCGCCCAGTCGCACGCGCGGACGCCATGGCGCGGACGTTACCGTCCCCGCATCGCCCGTGAGACGCAGCCGCTCCGGCGAGTCGGGGCGGTGCAGCAGGTAGCCCTGGCCCATGCGGCAGTCCAGCTCGCGTGCGAGCGCGAGCTGGCGGTTGGTTTCGATTCCCACCGCCACCGCCGTCAGCCCCGACTTGTGCGCCAGCGCCACCATCGCCGCCACCATCGCGCGCGTCTCACGGTCGCGCTCGAAGGACTGGATCAGGCTGCGGTCGAGCTTCAGCATGTCCAGCGGCATGTTGCGCGGCAGCGTGATCTGCGCCTCGCGCCCGCCAAAGCTGTCCAGCGCCACCGTCACGCCCAGGCGTCGGACCTCCGCGAGCATCGCGCGCGCCCGCTCGGGGTCGCGAAGCACCGCCTCCTCCGTGACCTCCAGGCACAGCGCGCGCCCCGGGAGCTGGAAGTTGGCCAGCTCCTTGCGCACGCGCGCCGCCAGGTCAAGCTCGCTCAGCTCGCGCGCCGAGACGTTGATCGAGATCGGCATCGAGATCCCCTTGCGCCGCCACGCCGCCGCCTGGGCGCAGGCCGTGTGCAGCACCCAGTCGCCGATCTGCACGATCAGCTCGCTCTGCTCCGCGCGCGGCAGGAAGGTCGCCGGCAGCAGTTCGTCGATCTTCGATTCGTCCCCGCCGTCCGGATGCCAGCGCACGAGCGCCTCGCAGCCGATCGCACGCCCGCCTCCGAGCGGCATGATCGGCTGGTAGGTCAGCACCAGCTCGTCGTGCGGCAGCGCCTGCAGCAGGCGTTCCTCGATCTCGAGGTGCGCCGTCATCTCCCGTCGCAGGCTCTCGTCGAACATCTCCGGACGCTGGCCGCCCGCGCCCTTGGCGCGGTACATCGCCACATCCGCCTCGCGCAGCATGCTCTCCGGGTCCGCATCGGGGTCGTGCGTGATCGAGACGCCCACGCTCGCCGGCATCGAGACCTCGACCGGGCCGACGTGGAAGGGCTGCTGGAGCGTCTGAACCACGCGCTCGGCCAGCGCCAGCGCTTCCTCGTCGCTGTTCATTTCCTCGCCCAGGATCACGAACTCGTCGCCGCCCAGGCGCGCCACCGTGTCGCTGTCGCGCATCATCTCCGCCAGGCGTTCGGAGACCGCGATCAACAGCCGGTCGCCGACGTCGTGGCCGAAGTTGTCGTTCACCGCCTTGAAGCGGTCGAGATCCACGAACAGCAGCGCCACCACGCCCGGCGTGCGGTGCAGGCGGGCCAGCGCCTGGCGGGTGCGGTCCATCAGCAGCAGGCGGTTCGGCAGGTGCGTCAGCGGGTCGCGCAGCGCCTGGCGCTCGAGCCACATGCGATCGGTGACGTCCTTCGCCGCCGCGTACCACTCATCGCCGTCGCAGCGCGCGCTCCACAGCAGCCAGCGCCACGAGCCGTCGCGGTGGCGATAGCGGTTCGTGAAGTTCTCCAGGTGCGCCGGGCGGTGGTTGCCCGCCAGCAGCAGCGTCAATGTCTGCTCGACGTCGTCGGGGTGGATCAGCTCGTCGATCGGGTTCTCTTCAAGCTCCTCCAGCGTCCATCCCAGCACCGCCTCCCAGGCCGGGTTCAGCAGCGTGAAGCGCCCGTCCAGCGAGATCGTTGCCAGCAGGTCGCTCGTCATCTCGAACAGCCGCGCGATCCGCGGGTCCTCGCCCGGCTGTGCCGGCCTCAGCGGCGTCGGCTCCGCGCGCGCCAGGGCCGAGGCCGCGCCACCCGACCCCGCCACGCTCGGCGTCGGCGCGTTCGGGGACGTGCCGCCGCGCGGCTCGAGGCGGGTCACCACCTCGGCAGGGGTACTTGGGGTCGGCTGGCGCATCACCTGTTCACCGCTTCGGCCTCGCCGCGCGCGGGCGGGCGGCCTAAACCCGCATTTGGACGGATCTACTAGCTAAATCGCCCGTGTTTACGGACCGAGAGGCGCTTTTGCCAAGCCCTGCTCAGGTGCCCAGCGGCGCGGCCTCGCCACCGCCGCCGAGATCCGTTTGCGCCGCCGCTTCGCGCAGGCTCTGATCGCCGCGCAGGAAGCGCCAGATCGAGAGGCACATCAGGATCGTCACGATCACCGCGCTCGAGACGCAGTACTCGCAGATGTGGTGGATCGAGTAGAGCTCGCGATAGGTCAGGTAGGCGCTGAAGCCGAAGCCCACCACCGTGAAGGCCACCGTCGCAAGGCGGGAGGTCTCGTTCTCCGGCACAAGCAGCGAGCCCAGGATCGCGATGTAGCCCAGCAGGCCGATCAGCGCCACCGGCACGCCCACGAGCTTCGAGTACTGCGAGGTCTGCACGATCTCGCAGCCGCCGCCATTCGTCCCGCACAGCGGCTTGATGCCCGCGTAGTGGATGTAGGTCAGATAGCTCGCCAGCGCCACGCCCAGCACTGTGAGCACGAGCATCGTGATCCTCAGCGTGCGAGCGCTCATCGCGGTTCTACTTCAGCAGGCCGTTGATCGCCGATTCAAACGACGCGGGGTCCTTCAACGAGGCGTATTCGAGCTTCTGCGTCTGCTCGCCGGTCTTGCCGATCAGGAACGACGGCGTGCCCGTGAAGCCCTCGTTGTTCGCCGCCTGGGCGTCGCTCGTGATCGTGTTCGTGAACTCGCCGCTGCTGCGGTCCGCGGTCCACGTGGCCAGGTTCATCGCCGGCACCTGTTTCGCCAGTTCCTGCAGGTATTTCTCGGTCACGTATTCCGTGTCCTCCTGGCCCTGCTGGTGGTAGAAGAGCTCGATGTAGTCCCAGCCCTTCTGCTGCTTGCCCGCCGCCAGCGCCGCCGCCTGCTGCGTGCGGAACGTTTCCGGTTCGCGCGTCGCCGTCTCCAGGTTGCGGTATTCGATCTTCAGCTTGCCCGTGCGCACGTACTTTTCGATCAGCGGCTTCAGCGCGCCTTCGGTGAAGTCCCTGCAGACCGGGCACTCCAGGTCGCCGAAGTACTGCATTGTCACCGGCGCTTTCGGGCTGCCGAGGGTGTTTCCGTTCTGCGGGATGCCCCCGATCAGCGCGGTCACTTCCTTGACGACCTTCGGCGTGCCGCCCGTGCCGCTGCTGGGGGTTTTTTCGACTTCCGTTTTCGCGCCGCCGCCACTCGTGGCGACGATGATCACGACGATGATCACGATCACGCCCGCCGCGACCGAGCCGAGTTGGATCAGGCGTTTGCGGCGCTGCGCGCCCGCCGCCTCGGCTTCCTCCAGGGCCTTGCGCTGCTCCCTCGCCTGCTCGCGACGCTGCTTGCGCGTCAGATCCTGCTCGTCGTCCTCGACCGTGCTCATGGGTGGAACTTTTACAGATTTCCCATCAAGCGTGCCTAAGTTCGTGCCAGGATGCATGCGCGCGTGCGTGTAAAGGCGTGCCCGGCCGCCTGCCGAAGCGGTTTTCGGACGCCCGCGCGCGACTCGCGCGAGCGCGTTCGAGCCCCCGTAGCTCAACTGGATAGAGCACCGGCCTTCTAAGCCGGGGGTTGCTGGTTCGAGTCCAGCCGGGGGTACTGAAGAACATCTGCTGAGACCTGCTCTCGTCGGCTGCAGGCTGCGGAGGTCGGCGCCGAGACCTACCGCGTGAAGCAGGACGAGGCTTCGCGAGCCGGGGTCGGGAGCCCTCGGATCGCCTCACGCTATCTCGCGCAGGTCGCCGCCGCGACCATGCTCGTCGCCGTCTGCCCGACCGCGATCGTCTGGTGGCTGCGCGCCTGTGGCCTCGTCGACTCCTATCTGCTCGGCGCCACGATCGGGGTGCTGCTCTCGCTCGGCGCCGCACAGCTCGGCCGCGCCTTCTGGCAGACGCGCGAAGGCTCGCAGCACCTGCTGTTCAGCGAGCTGCTCGCCTGGGGCTTTGCCCAGCGCCTGTATCGAGAGCGCAAGCTGCGATCGGCACGCGCCGTGCTCGGACGCACCGGCGACGCCCAGCGACGGATCGACGGCGGCCTCAGCGCCGAGCACCAGGTCAAGCTGCTCGAAGAGATGGCTCGCGCCATGGATGCCAGCGATCCCAACACCCACGGGCACTCACGGCGCGTCGCCCGCTACTCCTGGATCATCGCCGGCCGCATGGGGCTGCCACGCGAGCAGGTCGATCGCATCCGCGCCGCGGCCGCCGTGCACGACCTCGGCAAGATCGAGACGCCCACCGAGGTGCTGCGCAAGCCCGGCAAGCTCACCGAGGAGGAGTACGAGACCATCAAGCGCCATGCCGCCGACGGCGCGCGCATGGTCACGCCGCTGAACGACGCCGAGCTCACCGCGATGGTCCGCCACCACCACGAGCGCCTCGACGGCAGCGGCTATCCCGACCGTCTCCTCGGCGATCAGATCCCCGTCGGCGCGCGCATCATCGCCGTCGCCGACACCTTCGACTCGATCACCGCCCACCGGCCCTATCGTGCCGCGCGTCCACACAAGGAGGCGCTCGACGTGCTCGCCGCCGAGGCCGGCACCAAGCTCGACGCCGACGCCGTCAAGGCGTTCGCCGGGCACTATGCCGGGCGCCGGCCGCTTGCCTTCTTCTCCTCGCTCAGCACCGTTCCCGAGCGCCTGCTCGCCGAGCTCTCCAACGGCCTCGGGGGTATCGCGGGCACCGCCAAGATGGTCGCCGTCGCCGCGCTCGTCGGCAACTTCGCCGCTGGGACCGCCGGCGTCGCCGCGCCCACGCCCGTCGCGAGCTCCCGGGCGCCGCGTTCGCCGACTCTCGCCGAATCTTCCGCCGCCGAGGGGACACGGGCCTCCGCCGGTCAGGAGCCCGGCGCTCGCACCGCGCAAGCCCGTGCTTCTGCGCGAGCCGCCGGAGGCGCCGCCGATGGCTCCTCGCAGGTCGGGACGTCCTCGCCCACACAGGCGGGCTTCCAGCCCGCGAGCGGCGCCGCGGCCGCCAACGCCGCCGGGGGCGGCGCCGCCGTCGGCTCAGACGCCTCCGGCCGTGGTGGTTCGAGCAGCAGTGGCGGCGCCTCCGGCGATCGCGGATCGAGCTCCTCCGAACACGGTCGCGCCGGCGATGGGAGCAGCGCAGGCGGCGGCGACTCTGCCACCGGCCCCGGCGGCTCGGGCTCCGGCTCCTCCGGCAGCGGGGGCAAAAGCGATGGCTCCGCTGAAGGCGGCCATGCTCACGCCCCCAGCCTGACCGGCGCCGTCGAAGGCGTCAAAGGCAAAGCCGAAGAAAAAGTCAAAGCCATCGGCGAAGGCGTCAAAGGCACCGTCGAAGACGCCAAAGGCAAAGTCGAAGAAGTCAAAGGCAAAGCCGAAGAAAAAGTCAAAGAAGTCGGCGAAGCCACCAAAGGCGCCGTCGAAGAAGCGAAGGGCAAAGTCGAAGAAGTCAAAGGCAAAGTCGAAGGCAAAGTCGAAGAAACCAAAGGGAAACTCGAAAAAATCGTCGGCAAACTCTGACGCTCTGTTTCCCGGCCGTGCAAGCGGGTACACGCAATGACGGAGCCCCCCTCACCCCGGCATGGGGCTCCCATGGGGACGGGACCGGATCCCGGCCGCTCTCATTCAACAGCCCCAATCCCCCGCGCGGGGCTGTCGAGGGCGGCGGGGCGGTCCTGGATCGCTTGCGGCGCGCTTGGCATCGACGCCAAGCGCGCCGCGAGACCTTCTCCTCGGTCCCGCAGCCTGCCGCGGCGCAATCGAGGATGATGGCGCCGGTTGTTCGCGCTCACCGTGTTCGCCTATCCGCTCGTGCTCGCGCTGCTGTGCCTCGGCGCCGGGCTCGCCGTCGACCGCAGCAGCGGCCGCTTCCTGCCTGACCCGCTGCTCCCCGCCGTCGGCGCCGCCGCGCTGATCGCGCTCTCGCAGCTGAGCACCTGGATCGTCGCCCTCGCGCCCGCGACGCCCTACCTGATGCTCGCCCTCGCGCTGCTGGGGTTCGCGCTCGCGGGACCGAGCGGTGCGCGCGATCTGCTCGCACGCTTGCGTCTGCGCTGGTGGGCGCTGTCCGTGCCGCTCTTCGTTTACCTGCTCGCGCTCGCGCCCGTGCTGCTCTCCGGCCGCGCCGGCTTCTCCTCCTTCATGGCGCTCTCGGACTCCGCCCTGCACATGATCGGCGCCGACTATCTGATCCAGCACGGGCAGAGTTACGCGCACCTCGACCTGCGCAACTCCTACGGGCAGTTCATCCGCGACTACTACGCCAGCGGCTACCCCTCCGGCGCCGACACGCTCTTCGGCGGCAGCGCCCAGCTGCTGCACCTCTCGCTGCTCTGGACCTTCCAGCCCTTCTGCGGCCTCGTGCTCGCGCTCGGCTCCGGACCCGCCTGGGCGATCGCTCGGCGCTTCGGCCTCTCGGGCGGATGGGCCTGCCTTGCCGCGCTCTCCGCCACCGTGCCCGCGCTGCTCTACGGCTATGAGCTGATCGGCTCGGTCAAGGAGCTCGCAGCCGTCCTCATGCTGCTCACGCTCGGCGCGCTCGTCGTGCTGCATCCGCGCTGGCTGTTGCGCAGCCCGCGCCACGCCCTCCCATCCGCGCTCGTGCTCGCGGGCGGCGTCTCCGCGCTCGGCGTCGGCTTCGGCGTCTGGGCGCTCGTGTTCGCCTGCGTGCTGCTGCTTGTCCTCGCGGGCGAGCTGCGTCGCCGCCCGGCCGAGCGTCGCCGTCTCGCCGGGACCCTGCTGCTCGGCGGTCTCGCGCTGCTGCTCGCCGCCTGGCCCACCTGGATGCACATCTCGCAGTCGCTGAACGTCGCCCAGGCCATCTCCTCCACCGCCAACCCCGGCAACCTGCAGACCTCGCTGAAATGGGCGCAGGCCTTCGGCGTGTGGCTGCACGCCTCCTACAAGGAGTCGCCAAGCGGCCTCGCGCTCGCCCTCACCGACGTGCTGATCGTGCTCGCCGGGGTCGGCTGCCTGCTCGGAGCGCTGCAGCTCCTGCGCCTGCGCCGCTTCGCGCTCGGGGCCTGGATCGCGCTCACGCTGCTCGCCTGGCTCGTGCTCAGCGCCAGCGCCACCACCTGGGTCGACGCCAAGGCGCTCGTGCTCACCTCGCCCGTGCTCGTGCTGCTCGCCTGGGGCGGGGTCGCCGCGCTGCTCGGCGACCCCTCGCCATCCTCATCCGCCGCCGGGGCATCCGAGCGTATGGGAGGACCCGCTGCTCGGCGCGCGCGGCCGTCTGGCAGGCGCAGCGCAACGCGCGGGCGGGGCGCACGAAGGCCGCCGCTCGCCGGGCTTGCCGCCGTCGTGCTCGCGCTCGGGCTCGTTGGGGGTGCCGTGGCCTCCGACCTCGTGCAGTACCACAGCTCGAACCTCGCGCCCACCGCGCGATATGAAGAGCTCGCCTCGATCGGCAAGCGCTTCGCCGGGCGCGGACCCGCGCTGTTCACCGACTTCGACGAATACTCCATGTACGCATTGCGGCGTCTCGACCTCGGCGGACCCGACTTCGTCTACCCGCCGCCCGCCCTGGCCTCGCTCGCCGCGGGCTACGGCCGTCCCGTGCGCCTGCAGCGCGCCTCGCCCCGTGCGCTCGCCGCCTATCCACTCATCATCACCCGTCGCGACCCCAGTGCCACGCCGCCGCCCGGCGCCTATCGGCTCGCCGAGCAGGGCGCCTACTACCAGGTGTGGCTGCGCCGCCCTGCCGCCCCGGTCCCCGTCTCGCAGCTCGCCGCCCGCGGCACGCGGGCGCTGTCGTGCCCGCGCGTGCTGCGCGCCGTCCGTCGCGCTCGCGCCCGTGGGCTCGAGGCCGTCGGCGTGCTCACCCCGCAGCTCGTGCACGTGCGCCTGCGCCGTGCGCACCTGCCCAAGGGCTGGGGCCGCCGGCACGGGGGCTTCACGATGCGCCGCGCCGGCTCGGTCTCGCTGCACTTCGCCGTGCCTCATGCCGGGGTGTGGGACCTATGGCTTCAGGGGCAGTTCATGCCCGACGTCCGCCTCGCCGTCGACCGCCGTCCGCTCGCCACGCTCTCCGGCCAGCTCGCCGGGAACTCGCTCGTGCCCGACACCGCCACGCCGCTGCCCGTTCGTCTTGCCACCGGCTCCCATCGTCTCGACGTCGCCCGCGGCGGCTTCAGCCTCGCGCCCGGCAACGGCGGCTCCGCCGTGCTCGACGCCGCCTTCCTCACCCCCGCGGGTGCACCTGCGCGGGTGCTGCGCTCGCCGGCGCTCGACGCCGCGCCCCGCGCGCTGTGCGCCCAGCCCTATCGATCGATCGAGCTCGTGCCGCGCGTGACGCCTCGCTGAGACGCCACGCCGTCCATCGATCGATCATAAAAATCGGCATCGCCAACCCGCGGCGGCTCCATCGGCGCCTCGACGTAGTCTCTGCCTCGGTGCGCCCTGGCGAACCGCCACAGACCGATCAGATTCTGCTCGGCGAGAACCTTGAGCTGCTGCCGCGCTTCGCCGACCGCTCGTTTCAGCTCGTCTACATCGATCCGCCCTTCAACACCGGCCATGCTCAGGTGCGAAGGACGCTGTCCGTCGTCAGCGACCAGGACGGCGAGCGCACTGGCTTTCAGGGTCGGCGCTACCGCAGCGAGCTGCTCGCACGCTCCTCCTACCGCGACAGCTTCGAGGACTACCTCGGCTTCCTCGCCCCCCGCTTGGAGCAGGCGCATCGGCTGCTCAGCGAGCAGGGCACGCTCTACTTCCACATCGACTACCGCGAGGCCCATCACTGCAAGCTGCTGCTCGACGAGGTCTTCGGACGCGAGTGCTTCCTCAACGAGCTGATCTGGGCCTATGACTACGGCGCTCGCGCCAAGCGCCGCTGGCCCGCCAAGCACGACACGATCCTCGTCTACGTCAAGGACCCCGCCGCCTACTTCTTCGATTCCCAGGGCGTCGACCGCGAGCCATACATGGCGCCCGGGCTCGTCAGCGCCGAAAAGGCCGCCCGCGGCAAGCTGCCCACCGACGTCTGGTGGCACACCATCGTCCCCACCAACGGCGCCGAGAAGACCGGCTATCCCACGCAGAAGCCCGAGGGCATCCTGCGCCGCATGCTGCAGGCCTCCTCGCGGCCCGGCGACTGGTGCCTGGACTTCTTCGCCGGAAGCGGCACCCTCGGCGCCGTCGCCGCCAAGCTCGGGCGCCGCTACGTGATGATCGACTCCAATCCCGAGGCCGTGCGCGTGATGCGGCGGCGGCTCGCCGAGGAGGCTGCGCCCGTCGCGAAGGCGTCCCCCGCCTCTCCTGCCGGTTCCGGGGCATAGAACCCTCGTGCGCCGGCGCGCGAGGCGCGCCGATTCCTGCGAGCCTTAGGCGCGTGTATCACCTCGAGCTGCGCAAGTTCCCTCATACCGCCTGTCGCTTCAATCAGAGCGAGGAGCAGTTGCGCGCCGTCGTCGTGCCCTGGGCGCGCCAGGAATGGGTCGAGGAGGGCGAACGCAGCTGGAACATCAACGAAGCCGGCCTCACCGTCATCGAAGGGCCGCAGCTATCCATGCCCGACCTCGCTATGGGGCGCGGTTGGCGCAACGCCCAGAAGCGCGGGCAGGACGTAACCGAGCGGGTGCTCGCCGCCGCGCGAGAGCTCGGAGCGCAGGGGTCCGCCCCGCAGGTTGCCGCGCCGCGGCCACCCGAGGATCGCTCCGAATCGGCTTCCGCCAACGCCACGCTGCCTGCGCCGGGTGGGGGGGCTCGCGAAGGTGTCGGAGGGCTCGCCGTGGGCGAGGCAGGGGATGCCGAGCGGCGTCTGCTCGCCGACTCGCTCGGGCTCGAGGTGCTCGCCTTGCTCGACCGGGGGAGCCTTGCGCCGTTTGATGTCTGGCGCGCTGCTCGCGAGCGGGTTGGGGAGCGGGGCGGCGGCGGGTCCGGCCTCGCCGCCGAGTCGCTCGCCCTCGCCGCGCTTGCCCTCCGCGCGCTTCTGCAGCGTGGTCTCGTTGTGCTTCGGCTCGGTGGGGCCGAGAGCGAGGATCTCGCCGGCGAGCAGTCCGAGGCTCTGCTCGGTGCGATCGAGACCTGGGCGCAGGGTCAGCAACAGCCCGTGCTTCTCGCTCGCAAGGTCTGACCCCGCGGCGCTAAACTTCCCGTTCCCGTGGTGGGCGTAGCTCAGTTGGTAGAGCTCCTGGTTGTGGTCCAGGCGGTCGCGGGTTCAAGTCCCGTCGCTCACCCTTCCTTTCTGGCCTGTAGACCCGGGCTATAGTGCAAACTTCCTGGCACGAACGGTGGTAGTTCCGCAGGTTGGAGGTTGTTGAGGCGGCCGTCGGGCTCACTGGGGATCGTCGGCCTGGCCTCCTCGAGATTGCAACTGCCAGAATGCCTGCTTATGGCGAGTATCTGGGGCGTGCACAATGATCAGCCGCAGCTCGACTTGGTCGCAAACGGATTCATCTCGATCGGATGGGGCGAGGTCGGTGATCTGTCGGTGATCGGCGATGACCGGGACGCGATGAAGGCGCGGGTCGCGTCTGCCTACCCGGACTCAAAGCCGGGTGCGATTCCCGGGGCGGCGGGCACGCTTCTCGCCTTCGCATTCCGGATGCAGCCCGGCGACCTGGTCGTCTATCCGCACAAGCCCGACAGCACGCTGAACTTCGGAGAGATCGAGGGTGACTACTACTTCGAGGCCGTAGCGGCGCTGCAGCCCAATCGCCGCAGGGTCAAGTGGCTGAAGACCGGGGTGCCTCGCACCACCTTCTCCCAGACCGCGCGATATGAGATTGGCTCAGCCGTGACGGTCTTCCGCGTGAAGAACCACGCCGATGAGTTCGCGGCCTACGTCAACGGGTCCGCGCCGCTCGCACAGGCGCTCGCTGACGCCGACACACCAGAGGCGTTCGCCGAAGCGGCGGCAGATCAACCCAATGCCGAGCGGATTGAGACCTATACGCGCGACTTCGTCATCGAGACCCTGATGAGCAAGCTTGAGGGAGTTCAGTTCGAGCATTTCGTTGCGCAACTGCTCCGGACTATGGGCTATCGCACGCGGGTCACTGAAGCCAGTGGCGATGGCGGAGTAGACATCGTCGCCCACCGCGATTCGCTTGGGCTGGAGCCGCCGATCATCAAGGTGCAGTGCAAGCGAACGACGAGCAGCATCGGTGGTCCTGACGTACAGCGACTGACCGGAACGCTTGCGGCTGGCGGGACCGAGTTGGGGCTGTTCGTCACGCTGGGCGCATATTCCAAGGATGCCCAACACATAAGTCGCACGCGCCAGGACCTGCGGCTCATCAATGGCAACGAGCTGGTTGACCTGGTCTTTGAGCACTACGCGCAGTTCAGCCCCGACTACAAGCAGCTATTGCCGATGCGCCCGGTCTACGTCGTCGACGGCGCTCCTGGGGCCGCGCTGTAGGCGTCCGCAACGCGCGTACCTGCGGCTCACGGGCGATCCTCGATCTTGGCGTGACGCATGGCCAGGGTTATGTTCTCGGTCGCCCGGCCCCGCTCGCTGTCGGGGGATCCGCAAGAGGCAACCGCCACGCAACTGCTTGCGCCAACTACTGAGTACCGACTCTTGGACGATGACCAACGCTGGCCAGATGACTCGGCCGGTACGCTTACGACACGGAACCACTGAGAGCGTCTCGCGTTTTGTTCAGTTCTCTACACTTCGTTGCCAGCGAGTACCGCTACGTCCGGCCTCGACAAGGTGGAAGTCACTCACGCGCTGATCGGCGAGTCAGGCCTCGTGCTTGCCCTCGGTTTGCTCCCCGGGTGCCTCCACGGCATCCGCCGACCCAAGCTGTGCCAGCGGACACGCATGTGTTTGGGTTACGTTTAGCTTCATCGGAGCCAAGGGAGAAAGCCTCTGCACTGGCGGTGCACACCCGCTCGGCGGGGACAAGGAATCAGGCAAGAACAGCTGTGCGAACAAGGCGGTCTGGTTCCGCAGAAGCGGGGCCACCGTGCAATGTCTGAATCCCGGCGTGGCCGATGCGCAGTTCGTCCCGCTTCTGGTGAACGAAATCTGGGTCGGTGCGGAAGGCTCACGCTGTTGACTCGACAATAGGTTGCACTTCCGCGACGCCCGGCGCCGGGGCGTCGCGGGAAGTCTCTCCACTTAGCCACCCGAGAAGTTGCGGGCCTGAAGACAGGGAAAGAGCGAAACGCGGGGACGGTCGTCTGCCTCTGGAGTACCGAAGCCCGCAAACGCAATCGGTTACCCTCCCGCGATGCGCGACACCCTCGGGCACCCCCCACCGAAAGCCCGCCCCGGCCGCGCCCCGGCAGCCACACGCGAGCAGGCCCTGGCTCTCGCAAAGAAGCGCTACTTCGCAGGCGAACGCGTGGACGTGCAGGCGATCGCACGC
Source organism: Solirubrobacteraceae bacterium (assembly GCA_036267655.1). GTDB lineage: Bacteria > Actinomycetota > Thermoleophilia > Solirubrobacterales > Solirubrobacteraceae > Palsa-744. The sequence goes on along the minus strand of DATAVP010000012.1, from coordinate 152,190 downwards.
GAGCTTGGGCTTGGCAGGGTCACGATGTACCGCTGGTTTCAGACGCGCGAGCGCCTGCTGGGCGAGGCGGTGGGCGAGGCATCCGAAGAACGCCTGTTGCAGATCCGCAGGCAGACCCGCCTGCGCGGCGCCCGCGGGCTGTTGGAGATCTTCGATCGCTTCAACAAGGACATCGTCGCGACCGAGGGCCTGCGTGCGCTCCTCGAGCGGGACAAGGAGCGCGGGCTGCGGTTGCTGACATCGAGCGCCGGTGAGGTTCAGCCCCGCGTCGTGGCTACCACGCAGAGGCTGATCGAGGAGGAAGTCGAGGCGGGCAAGTTCGAGCCCGCGGTTTCCCCTGACCTCCTCGCCTACGGCATGGTCCGCCTGGGCGAGGCCTTTCTCTACAACGACACGGCGATCGGGGTGCGCGGCGACACACGCCACCTGCGCGAGATGCAGGCGGTGCTGCTGGGACTGCGGCCCACCCCCCCGCCCGCCTCCACCCGCGCGAGGCGAAAGCGCTCGGGCGAGAAGGTCGAGCGTCCTGCGAAGGTCAATCGAGGCACGGGCAAGAAGGCCGCTGCGAAGACGAAGACGAAGGCGTAGGCGCCTTCGCCCAACGCCTGCCGTGAGCTACCGGCTGCGGCGCGACCGCGCTCTATTGCGACTTCGTTTTCTCGGCCCTTTTTTTCGCGGCGCCTTTCTTGCCGGGAGCGGCTTCCTTCGCGGCTTCTTCGGCCCGTTTCTTGGCCATCTGCTTGAGCATCGCGTCGTGGTTGCGGTCCAGCTCGGCACGTGTCTCGGCGGCGATCACGGCGTCGTTGTGGACCGTCAGCTCGTTGTCTTGGTCTTCCTCACCGGACAGCGACCAGTTCGTCGATCCACGCACGGTGTAGATCCCGTCGACGATCAGGATCTTCATGTGCGAGATCGCGCCTTTCGTGGAGTGGCCGATCGCGATCGAGTTGCCAATCAGTTCGTGGCGCCACTTTGCGAGCAGCGTCTGCTCGAATTTGAGTGCAGCCTCGCGGCTGTCGAGGCTCATCTGCACGTACACCTGCTCGTCGGTGAGCTTCTCGAGGATCAGGTCGTTGAGCTCGGGGTCGTCGTAGCCGAACATGTTCAGGACGATCGATTTCTGCGTCGAGGCCAACAGCGAGCGAAGCAGCTCGTGGACCTGATCGACGGGCGAGTAGAAGGTGCGAACGTTCTCGGGATAGCCGTCGAGGAAGCGGCCCCCGGCCTTGTAGCGGCCGAGGTCGTCCCAGGCGAACGGCACAGGCGGCGAAGCGGGAGCCGCCTTGCCTTTTACCGCTTTGCCTTTCGCGGCGGCTTTGCCTTTCGCCATTCTCGAACCGTAGTCACAACCGGGACCGGTTGCAACGAGCGTTCACGAATTTCGGAGTAGGCTGGTCGAGGCGATGAGCGCAACCGAGCCACCGGGGTTGGAAGGGCTGCTGCATCGCCACCTCCCACTGCTCCGCTACGACTCGCAGGAGCCTTACTTCGCAGACTCCGCTGCGGAGTGGACCGACAATCCGGGCAACGAGCTGCGCCGTGCGGACGGCACCGTGATCGCCGCGGCCCCGCCGAACGCGTCGCCGCATCGACTGGCGCTCGACTTTCTCGGAGCGAGCGCCTACGGCGACGGTGAAAAGGCCGAAACGGGTGATCGGATCCGAGACTCCACGAAGGCATATGCCGATCAGGCGCGGGGCCTTCATGCGCAGCCGAAATACGCGAACCGCGTGTACGGGCACTGGGCCGCCGACGGCGATGGACGTGCCTGGCTGGCCTACTGGTTCTTCTACTTCTACAACGACTACAACCTCGTGGGGCCGCTGCTGCCCGCGGGTCTGCACGAGGGCGACTGGGAGATGATCCAGCTGCGCTTGGACGAGCAGCTGAGCGCTCCGGACCTGGCGGTCTACGCGCAGCACGCCGCGGCGGAGGCGAGGGCTTGGAAGGACGTCCAGCGCGTCGGCGACCAGCCGGTGGTTTATCCGGCTCGCGGCTCGCATGCCTGCTACTTCGACACGGGCTTTCTCGATACCGGCATCCACCAGACGCCCGCGAAATGGTTCGACTACGCGAACGGCAAGCGCAAGGCGCCGCAGCTCAGCCTGGAGGTCGTCGTGGACGGCGATCCCGCTTACGACTGGATCAGCTGGCCCGGGATGTGGGGCGGCACCGAACCCTCGCACGGCCTCGACGGCGAGATCGCCGCGAAACTCGGGATCGCCGATTCGAGCCCGCGCGGACCGGGGCGCCACGATCAGTGGCAGGACCCCAAGCGCCTGCTCGAGAAGGCGGGGGACGTCGGGGCTCTGAAGGTGTCGACGGCGAGCCTGCAGGCTGCGGTGCCGCCCACGCCGACGGTGGCGATCGCGCGCGACGGTCGGTCCCTGCGGATCGACTACTCCAGCCGAGCCGAGATCGCTCAGCTGGTGGTGACGTTGAACTCGCCGCAACAGCCGCTCCCACCGGCGGCGCATCGCGTCCCGGTACAGCACCCGCAGGGGACCGTCGAGGTCGATGCGGATCTGCACGACGAATGGACCTACGACGTCCACGTCAGCGCCTCCGCGCCCGACGGGCAATCCTCGGTGAGCGTCGAGCTCCCGCTGCCCGCGGTGCCGTCCGCGATTCGCTGAGCGCCGGGGGCGCGGCCAGACGCTCGACGAAGGGCGGTTGTCGGCGTGGACGCCCATTCGAGCTGATAGAACCATCAACAGAGCTGGTGGGAAACGAGCCTTACATCAACACACCGCGCCTGGGAGGCTCTTTGGAGAAGACCATGAGCACTCTCCTGTTCACCGCCGAGGACGGGCTGCGCGAACGGCAGCGGGATTCAGCAGAGCCGCGCGAGCGCTCGGGCATGCTCACGCCCGTACGGACGATCGAGCTTGACGACGGCGCGACGCGATTCCTGGCCGCCGGGGAGCAGCACGAGATCGTCCCCTTGGGTGGATCGGGCTGGGCCTTCGAGCTGCGCGACCGAAACGGCGACTGCAGTGGCGGATATCAACCGTTTCGCCTCCGCCGAGGTGGGCGGCTGCGCGTCCAGGGGGCGGGCCTGGCGCTGCACGGGCAGCCCTGGAGTCACGAGGAGTGGCAGTTCTCGACCTACGACGGGCGCAGGCTCGCGGCGACGCTGCCGACCCGGCCGGACGAACGCGCGGCGACAGGCGCGGCAGCAGGTGCGAACGTGGCGCTGGAGCTGCAGGCGATCGAGGCCTCCTCGGAGCTGCTCGACACGCTGGCGCTCGGCTGCTGGCTGATCTCGCGCTGGCGCAGCCTGCCCACGGTGGACCATCTGCTCTGCTCCTCGGCCTCGGCGGGCGCCATCGCGACACAACGCGGCCGCACGCCCGCTCGGAGCGGGGCCACCGCAGGGATCCGCCCGCAAGCGGCGAACTAGAGATCGTCCCTCACTGACGATCTCGAGGAGGAGGTTGGGATGGCACTGAAGCGAGCTTCGGCAGAGTTTCTGGGCACCTTCGTGCTCGTGTTCGGCGGTGTGGGAACGGCGGTGATCGCAGGCGATCACGTCGGCTACTTGGGCGTTGCGTTCGCGTTTGGTCTGTCGCTGCTGGCGATGGCCTACGCGATCGGCCCGATCTCGGGCTGCCACATAAACCCGGCAGTCACGATGGGCCTGCTGGTCAGCGGCAAGGTCGAGTTCGGCGAGGCGGTGCGCTACTGGATCGCACAGATCCTCGGCGCGATCGCGGCGGCGGGCATCCTGCTCGCCGTGGTTTCTGGCCGCAAAGGCGGCTACGACGTACGCATGGAAGGGCTGGGCGCGAACGGCTACGCGGCCCACTCTCCCGGAGGTTTTCCCGTGGGCTCGGCGCTCGCGGTGGAGGTGATCCTGACGGCGTTCCTGGTGTTCACGGTGCTCGCGGCTACCGACCGCATCGCGAACGTCGCCTTCGCGGGCATCCCGATCGGGCTGGTGCTGGTGCTGATCCACCTGGTGGGCATCCCGGTGACGAATACCTCCGTGAACCCCGCGCGCAGCATCGGCCCCGCGATCTTCGTGGGCGGCTGGGCGCTGAAGCAGCTGTGGCTGTTCATCGTGGCGCCGCTGGCGGGCGGACTGCTCGGAGCGCTGGTGCACCGACTGCTGTTCAGCGGCAGCCGGCAGGTCGCGCCGGGCGAGTCGGCGGTCGAGGCCGGCGGCTAGCGCATAGCATCCGGCGCCGCCCACCGGGCGCGCGTCGCGTAGCGACCTCGTTTCGGTGTGGCAAGACATCTGCCCACGGAATGGAGGGAACGAAGGATGCTCACGCTAAACGGCCTCGATGAGGTGAAGGGCTATGAAGGCAAGGAGCTCGGCGTCAGCGACTGGCTCGAGGTGACGCAGGAGAAGATCGACCGGTTCGCGGAGGTGACGGGCGACGACCAGTGGATCCACATCGACCCCGAGCGCGCGAAGCAGAGCCCGTTCGGCGGCACGATCGCCCACGGCTACTACACGCTGTCGCTGGCGCCGCGCTTCTCCTATGACATGTTCACGTTCGAAGGCTTCGCGTTCGGGGTGAACTACGGTCTGAACCGCGTCCGCTTCCCGGCCCCGATGCCGGTCGGCGGCAGGGTGCGGATGCGCGCGGTGCTGAAGTCGGTGGAGGACATACCTGGCGGGGCTCAGATCGCGACCGAGCTGACGTTCGAGCGCGAGGGCGGCGAGAAGCCGGTCTGCGTGGCGGAGTCGCTCTCGCGCGTGTACACCGGCTGAGCGGCGCGAACCCAGAAGCGACAGGGGCTGAGCCTCGGGGCGCGATACCCTGCGCGCATGAGCGACGAGTCGATCCTCCGCCGCATCGAGTCGCTGGTGCAGGAGGAGCACAGGCTGCAGGGCAGCGAGCAGGGCGAGGCGGAGCGGGCGCAGGATGAGTCGCTGGCCGCGGATCGCGACCGCCTGCAGCAGGTCTCGGTCGAGCTCGACCGGTGCTGGGACCTGTTGCGCCAGCGCCGCGCGCGCCGCGCGGCCGGGGAGGACCCGGACGAGGCCGAGGCGCGCGACGCGGGCACGGTCGAGAAATACCTGCAGTAACGCCTGAGCGATGAGCACGGGGATCGCGGTCGCATTCGGCCTTGCGCTGTGCTCGACGACGCTGACGAGCCTGGCCTACCTACGCGAGCACGACGCGGCGGCCTCGATGCCGGCGCTGTCGATGCGACGTCCGCTGCACTCGTTGCACCTGTTGCTGGCGGATCGCAGTTGGCTGCTGGGGTTCGCGATGGAGTCGAGCGGCTTCCTGCTCTACGCGGCGGCGCTCGCGCTGGCGCCGCTGGCGCTGGTGCAGAGCATCGTGGCGGGCGGGATCGGCCTGCTGGCCTACCTCACCTACCGCCTCGGCGGGCGCGAGCCGCTGGGGCCGCGGCGCATCGCGGGGGCGGTTGTCTCGGTACTGGGGCTCTTGGCGCTGGCGGTTTCGCTTAGCGAAGGCACGGCCGAAGGGCACAGCGGCTCGACGGTGACGGTGCTGATCTGGCTGTGCGGTACGGCGGCGCTGGCGCTGGCGGTCATGCTGTTCGGCCGTCGCGCGCTCGGCGTGGCGGTGGCGAACGCGGTGGCGGGCGGCCTGTTGTTCTCGATCGGCGACATCTCGACGAAGCTCGCGACCCAAGGCGGCGCGCGGATCGCCTTCGTGGTCTCGCTGATCCTCGGCTACACGCTGGGCACGACGCTCCTGCAGCTGGGCTATCAGGCGGGAGCGGCGCTGACGGTCGCGGGCCTGGCGACGCTGCTCACGAACGTGCTACCGATCCTGGCGGGGACGCTGGTGCTGGACGAGCCGGTGCCCTCGGGGGCGCTGGGCGTGCTGCGGGTGCTGGCGTTCGTGGCGGTGACGGTGGGCGCGGTGCTGTTGGCGCGACCGGAGGCAGCGCCCGCGAAGGTGGCGACGCCGGCCCTGGAGTAGTGCCGCTCAGCGCCCTTTTGGCGCCGTGATCGCCACGGCGGCCTCGGGCGTGAGCACGCGGAAGCTGTAGGACTCCTCGATGTAGAGCGAGACGCTCTCGGCGTCGTGGGACTCATAGCCCACCGAGAGGTCTTGCCCGCAGTCGAAGGCGAAGTCGCCACCGCGCATGCTGAGCACGACGGCGCCTTTGACGCCGGGCGCCCAGACGAGCGGTCCTTTGACGATCTCGCGCAGGTGATCGAGCAGCGGATAGCCGCCGTGCTCGGCGGTTTCGACCACGCTCGTGTAGTCCTCGCGCCCGAGCGCGACCCCGTAGGGACCGGCGATGCCGCTGCGCAGCAACAGCTCGACGGCGCGCGCCACGCAGCCGGGGTAGTCCTCAAAGCTTTTCTTACGCACGACCGGCGTGTGCGGCGAGCCGGCGGCGATGCCCTGCACGTCGGCCTTTGGCCAGGAGTGAAACACGGCGGTGTTCTCGGCCTCGACGATCCGCTGGGCGGCGACGTCGAGATCGTCGAAGTCGACGTCCTCGGCGCCGCGGTCGCCCGCGCGCAGCTCGGCGCGGGAAACCTGAAAGCGCGAGCGCAGCTCCAGCAGCGGCAGCACGACGCGACGGTTGGCCTCGATGCCTTTGAGCTCGCTGACGTTGGCATCCTCGACGCGTCCGAGGTTCGTGGCCGAGCGCTCCCAGCCGTGCGGGCCGGAGAAGTCGACCAATCGCCGCGCGGCGAGGCCGGGCAGCAACCGCTCGCGCGCCTCCTCGTCGATCAGCTTCCAGCCCTCGGCGGTGATCGGCGCGTGCTCGCGCAGCAGATGGCTCACAGGCCCTCACCTCGCAGGCCGCCGATCCCGAGCGAGTCGCCGGCGTGCAGTCCTCCGACCACGTTCGAGCCCGCGCCGGGAGCGTCGTCCTCATCGTCGTCGGCCGCAGCCTCGGCGGCCTCGCCGTGCTCGACGATGTCGCCTTCCTGGAACAGCACGCCCTGCGCGATCGCGCGCCACTTGGGGGTGCGCCGCAGCAGGAACTCGAGGTCCATGCTGAAGTGCTTGTACTCCTCGCCGACGGCGTCGGACATGACCGCCGCGGCTTCGGGATCGCGCTCGACCGCGAGCCGCTGCTCGTACCAGCCGATCGCTTCGGCCTCCTCGGTGAGCGAGGTGCACAGCCGCGCGAACGTGCGCGTCTCCTCGGGGAGCTCCTCGGGCGGCTCGTGGTACTGGTCAAAACCCATCGCTGGCGATTCTATTGCTCGGTGCGGTGCGGGTCCAAACCGCGTGTTGGACGCTCAGGCATCTGTCTGCTTGCGCGCGCCGGCGCCGACGAACAGCAGCGCCACGAGCAGGGCGCAGAAGGCAAGCGCGGTGTCGAGCCGGAAGGCGGTGTGCAGCCCGGCGACGAAGGAGTCGCGCACGAACGAGGCCAGATGCTGGGCGACGCCGCCTGAGAACTGGTCCAGCACGCGCGTCCCGGAGGCGGTCCCGGCGAGGATTCCGTGCACGAGATCGGACTGCACTTCCGTGACAGCCGCTCCAGCTTTGTGAAGGTGATCGTTGAGATTCGTCTTCGACGACGACGTGAAGATCGTCGTGTTCAAACCGAGCCCCACCGATCCCCCGGCGATCTGGAACATGTAGACGATCCCGCCCGCGAGGCCCGCCCGTGAGGCGTCGAGCGCGGTCACGCCGGCGGTGGTGATCGACGAGTAGAACAGGCCTATGCCAACGCCGAGCACGAGCATCCCGACGACGAGCCCGCCGTAGCCGGCATCGCGGCTGATCAGCGACAGCAGCAGGATCCCGACGGCGATGCAGGCGCAGCCGAGCGAGACGATCCGCTTCGCGCCGAGTTTGTTGTAGAGCGGCCCGGCGATGAACGAGGTGAGCGCGAAGGTGCCCATCATCGGCACGAGCCCGACGCCGGACTTAAGCGGCGAATAGCCGAGGATCTTCTGCATGAACTGAGGCAGGTAGAGCAGCGTGGAGAAGAACACCGCGGAGATCAACAGCACCGTCAGGCATGCCGATCTGAAGTTGCGGTTGGCGATCACGTCACGCGGGATCAGCGCGGCCTCGCTCATGCGCCGCTCGATCAAGCCGAAGCTCGCGAGCAAGATTGCGCACAGCACGAGCAGCACGAGGATGCGCGGATCGCCCCAGCCCCAGTCGGTCACCTGATCGAGCGCGACGAGCAGCGCGACGAGCCCGAGCGAAAGCGTCGCGACGCCGCCGTAGTCGATCCGGCGGTCTGTCGGTTCGGGCTCGGTCTGATGGATCGCCAACCAGGTAGCGAGCACGCCGAAGCCCGCGATCGGGACGTTGACGAAGAAGATCCAGCGCCAGCTCAATGCTTCGGTCAGCAGGCCCCCGAACATCGGGCCGACGGCGTTGCCGATCCCCGCGGCGCCAAGGATCAGGCCACCGGCGAGCCCGGCCCGACTTTCGGGCAACGCCGCGAAGGTCATGCCGAGGATCGCGGGCCACATCAGCGCGCCGCCGATTCCCATCAGCGCGCGGCAGGCGATCAGCCAGGCGGTGTCCTGCGCCGCGCCGCCGAGCACCGAGAAGCCGGCGAAGATCGCGGCGCCGAGAATGAACATCCGCTTGCGTCCGAAGATGTCGGCGAGTCGCCCGCCGACGACGATCAGCACGCCGAAGGTGAGCGCGTAGGCGTTAATGACCCACTGCACGGTGCCGACGTCGGTGTTGAACTGCTTCTCGATCGCGGGCAGCGCCACGGCGAGCGCGGTGAAGTCGTTGGCGACGATGAACACCGCGACGCCCATCGCGATGAGCGCGAGCAGCGTCTTTCGATCGATCGAGCCCTCCCCGGGGGCCTCTGTGGCTGCGGTGGTGGATGCCATCGGAGCCGACGATAACCAGAACCCCCGACGCCGCGTTCGCTCTGGACGCGAGGAGGACCGTGTTGCTCGCGCACCTGAGCGGTGCTCGGCTCTAGGGTGTGAACCATGCACGTCCGTTCCTATGCCGAGCTGCAGCCCTTCACGACGCTCGACGGCTCTGAGATCCGCGAGTGGGCCGGGAAAGTCGCGATGCCGGCGTGCAACCAGAGCCTCGCGGAGGCGACGATCCCGGTGGGCGGGGCAACGACCGAGCACTACCACCGCAAGACCGAGGAGCTGTACCTGATCAGCGCGGGTCGCGGGCGGTTGCTGATCGACGGGGAGGAGTGGCTGGTGGGGGAGGGCGACTGTGCGCTGATCCCGCCGGGCGCGCGGCACAAGCTGTTCAACGTCGGCGAGCAGCCGCTGCGCGTGGTGTGCGCCTGCTCGCCGGCCTACTCCGACGCGGACACCTGCCTGACGGAGTGAGCCCGGGCCTGGAACCTGCGGACTGCCCGCCGCAGCCTTGCGAGCTGCTCGGCCGCTGGATCTCGCGGGCGCGCGAGGCGGGTCTCGCGGCGGCAGAGTCGGTCGCGTTCGTGACGGTGGGCGAGGGCGGGCGACCGAGCGCGCGCACGGTCTCGCTGAAGCGCTTGGAGGACGACGCGCTGGTGTTCACCTCGGCGCTGTGGACGCGCAAGGCGCGCGAGCTCGTGCAGAACCCGCACGTGGCGCTGCTGTTCCACTGGCCTTCGCTCGGGCGCCAGGTGCACGTCGTGGGAGAGGCGGTGCTCGCCGAGCGCGCGTTGGCCGAGGAGCTGTTCGCCGAGCGCGACCCGGCCCACCGGATGCAGACAGTGGTCTCGCGCCAGGGCGAGCCGATCGAGGAGCTCGCACCGCTGCGCGAGCGCCTGGAGCATTTGCGCTCGGCGATGGAGGCGCCGCCTGCGTGCCCGCCGGACTGGGGAGCGATCCGCGTGGTGCCCCGGGCGGTCGAGTTCTGGCTGCAGGACCCCGATCGCCTGCACGACCGTCTGCTGTACGAGCGCGACGGCGATGGCTGGTCGCTGACGCGGCTCTCGCCGTAGTCGAGCGCCCGGCGAAGCGCGCCCGCATGATTCCAGCTGCGGCGAGGCGCTCGCCGACCCGCGCCCGGCGCCGCCGCGATAGGCTCGCGCAAGCGGCGGCGCCAAGGGAGAGATGGCGATCGGAACTCAGAACATCGGGATGACCGAGTCGCCGCTCACGGCGGCGCAGCGAATCGCGCCGCGCGCGGGGGAGCTGGCCGAGCAGACCGAGCGCGAACGGGCGCTACCGACCGAGCTGGTGGGCGACCTGCTCGACGCGGGGCTGCTGTCGCTGTGCCTGCCGCGTGCGCTCGGCGGCCGCGAGGCGCAGCCGGGGGAGATGGTGCTGGCGCTGGAGGCGCTCGCGCGGGGCGACGGCGCGTGCGCATGGTGCGCGATGATCGCCTCGACCAGCAGCCTGCTCGGCGCCTATCTGCCCGAGGGGGATGCCGAGCTGGTCTTCGCGAGGGGCAGCAACGTGACCGGCGGCGTGTTCGCTCCGCGCGGTCGCGCGGAGCGCCGCGACGGCGCCTACGTGGTCAGCGGCCGCTGGTCCTTCGCGAGCGGCGTGCAGCACTGCGACTGGGTGCTGGCGGGATGCGTGGTGCACGAGGGTGAGGAGCCCGCGCTGCTGGAGAACGGCGCGCCGGACGTGCGGCTGATGATGATGCCGGCGGACAGCGTCGAGGTGATCGACACGTGGTCGGTCTCGGGCTTGCGCGGCACCGGCAGTCACGACATGACGGTTCTCTCGCAGGTGGTGCCGGCCTCACGCGCGGTCTCGCTGCCCGGTGCTCCTCCGCTTCACCCGGGCGCGCTCTACGCCTTCCCGCTGTTCGGGCTGCTGGCGATGGGCATCGCCGCGGTGGCGCTCGGCGTCGCCCGCGGGGCGGTGGACGACTTCCTGGCGCTGGCGGGGGCGAAGACGCCCGCGGGCGGCCGTCGCACGCTCGCGGAACGCTCGACCGTGCAGGCGGAGTTGGCCCGCGCGGAGGCGAAGTTGCGCGCGGCGCGCGGGCTGGTGCTCGATGAAGCCGAGCGGGCCTGGCAGGTGGCGCAGACGGGTGCGCCGATCCCCGAGCAGAATCGCGTCGGCGTGCGCATGGCGGCAAGTCAGGCAACGGAGGTCGCGGCCGAGGTGACGACGGCGATGTACCACGCGGCGGGCGGCTCATCGATCTATGACTCGAGCCCACTGCAGCGACGCTTCCGCGACGTGCACGTGGCGACGCAGCATGTGATGGTCGCGCCTGCGACGTGGGAGCTGACGGGGCGTCTGCTGCTCGGCCTGAAGACCGACACGACGCAGCTCTAGCGGCGTGCGCCTGCTGACCTACGACGACGGCTCCGGGGCGCAGGCGGGGGTGCAGATCGGCGGCGGCATCGTGCCGGTGGCGGCGCTCGGCGCCCCGACCGAGTCGGTGCGCGGGCTCCTGCACGCGCTCGACGCCGACGGCCTGGCCGAGCTCGGCCGCCGCGCGGGCGAGTCCGACGGTCAGCTCGCGCTCGCCGACCTGCGCCTGCTGGCGCCGGTGCCCGACCCCGAGAAGATCGTCTGCCTTGGGCTGAACTATCGCGACCATGCGGCCGAGGCCGGGCAGGAGCTGCCCAAGGCGCCGATGTGGTTCGCGAAGTTCGCGAACTCGCTGATCGGGGCGGGTGAGGCGATCGCGCTGCCGCCGTCGTATCCGAGCCACTGCGACTACGAGGCCGAGCTGGCGGTCGTGATCGGGCGCGCGGCCTCGCGCGTGAGCGAGCGGGACGCGCTCGCCTACGTCGCCGGGGCGATGCCGTTCAACGACGTGACCGCGCGTGATTTGCAGTTCGAGAACCCGCTGTGGACGAGCGGCAAGGCGATCGACACGTTCGCCCCCTGCGGGCCGGCGCTTGGTGACGCTCGATGAGGTCGGCGAGCTGCAGTCGCTGGCGCTGCGCACGCGAATCAACGGCGAGCTTCTGCAGGAGGGGACGACCGCGAACCAGATCTTCGGCGTCGCCGAGACGGTTGCCTGGCTGTCGCGCACGATGACGCTGCTACCGGGCGACGTGATCGCGACCGGCACGCCCGCGGGCGTCGGTGCCTCGAAAAACCGCTTCCTGCGCGACGGCGACACGGTCGAGGTCGAAGTCGAAGGGCTGGGCACGCTCGCAAACCCTGTGCGCTCCGACTGACGGGCCGCTCCGGCGCCGCTCATGCCGCGTCCCCCGCAGTGGTCCACGTCGCCGGCGGAAGCACGGGCCAATCTGCGTAAGCTGGCGTAGAGATGAGCGCGGGGAGCGAGGGAGGGGTCGCAAAGATGGTCGAGCCGGCGCCGCGGGGGCGCAATCCCTTTGACGAGAGCGGGGTCGTCCGCGACGAGCGTGGCCGCGCGCGCTACGCCGATCGTCCCGACTCGCTGGTGCACCTGCTGCGGACGAGCGTCGAGCGCGACCGCGCGGCGGTGGCGGTGGTCGAGCTGGGCGGGCGCACGCTGAGCTACGGCGAGCTGTGGGACGGCGCGACACGGGTCGCGGGCGGCCTGCGCGAGGCGGGCATCGAGCGCGGCGATCGCGTCGCGATCCGGCTGCCCAACGGGGCGGACTGGGTGCTCGCGTTCTTCGGCGCGCAGCTGTGCGGTGCGGTGGTCGTCCCGGTGAACACGCGCTTCACCGACGACGAGGTCGCATATCTGGTCGGGGACTCCGAGACGAAGCTCGTGCTCGACGGCAGCGCGCCGCTGCCGCAGGGCGAGCCGATCGCGGTCGAGGACCTGACCCAGGAGGACCTCGCGGCGATCTTCTACACGAGCGGCACGACCGGCTTTCCGAAGGGCGCGATGGCCTCGCACCTGAACTTCCTGACCAACAGCGAGAACTGCTTCCGCGCGCTGGCGCGCGAGCGCGAGGGTCTCGAGCGCCTCTCGACGCTGGTCTCGGTGCCGCTGTTCCACGTGACGGGCTGCAACGCGCAGCTGATCCCGACGCTGGAGTGGGGAGGACGGGTGGAGATCCTGTCGAGTCCCCTGGATCTCGACGGCTTCTTCCGCGCGGTGGGCGAGCACCGCGTCAGCCAGCTCGTCTCGGTGCCGGCGATCTACCACGCGGTGATCCGCCATCCGAAGTTCGCACAGCTCGACGTCGGCGACGTGAGCTGGGTCTCCTACGGCGGCGCTCCGATTTCCGAGAGCCTGGTGCACAGCCTCAAGGACGCTTTTCCGAATGCGCGCGTCGGCAACGGCTTCGGCTTGACGGAGACCTCCTCGCTGACCTCGTTCCTGCCGCACGAGGAGGCCGAGCAGCACGCGGACTCGGTCGGCTTCGCGATGCCGGTGGTCGACCTCGCGATCGACGAGCCGGACGCGGAGACCGGCGTGGGCGAGCTGCTCGTGCGCGGGCCGAACGTCGTCAACGGCTATTGGAAGAAGGAGGCGGCGAGCGCGGAGACGTTCGTGGACGGCTGGCTTCACACGGGCGATCTGGCGCGCCTGGACCCCGACGGCTTGCTCTACGTCGTCGACCGCAAGAAGGACATGATCAACCGTGGCGGCGAGAACGTCTACTCGATCGAGGTCGAGAACGCGCTCGCCTCGGCGCCGGGCGTCGGCGAGGCGGCAGCGGTCGGCGTGCCGGATGAGATGATGGGCGAGAAGGTCGGCGCGGCGATCGTGCCGGTGGCGGGCGTGACGCTGGACGTCGCGGCGGTGATCGCCCACTGTCGTGAGCTGCTGGCGGACTTCAAGGTGCCGCAGTACGTCGCGGTTCGCTCCGAGCCGCTGCCGCGCAACCCCGGCGGCAAGGTGCTGAAGGCGCAGCTGCGCGACGAAACCGACTGGGGCGAGTCGCTGCGCTGATGCTCGCGCCCCGCCGCGGCGTGACAGGGAAGGGCGGCGCCCGCCGCCGGCTTCGGGAAACGAGAGGGAGGTAGTAATGGCAGAGGTGCAGACGGTGCAGGGGCCGGTCGCGGCCGAGGATCTGGGCTTGACGCTCGTGCACGAGCATCTGCGCTTCCGCGACGAGGCGGTCGCCGAGGAGTGGCCGGGGCGCTACGACGATCAGCTCGAGCTGGACGCCGCGCTGCTGGCGGTCAACGCGGCGAAGGATCGCGGCGTGCAAACGATCGTCGACCCGACGGCGATGTACGGCGGGCGCGACGTGCGCTTCATGAAGCGCGTCGCCGAGGAGACCGGCGTGCGCGTGATCGCCTGCACAGGCATCTACAGCTACGACTTCCTGCCGCACTACTTCGCGAACCGCGACGTTGACGTGATGGCCGACCACTTCGTGGAGGACATCGAGATCGGCGTCCAGGGCACGGACATCCGCGCGGCGTTCCTGAAGTGCGCGGCCGACGCGGCGGGCGTCACCGAGAACGTGGAGAAGATCCACCGTGCGTGCGCGCGCGCGAGCCTGAAGACGGGGGCGCCGATCATGGCCCACTCGATGCCCGCGGTCGGCACCGGCCCGCGCCAGGTCGAGATCTTCGAAGAGGAGGGCGTCGACATGGCGAAGGTACAGATCGCGCACTGCGGCGACAGCGAGGACATCGACTACATCGAGGGCCTGCTCGGGCGGGGCGTGTACGTCGGTCTCGACCGCTATGGCCTGGAGATGTACCTGCCGATCGAGAAGCGCAACGCGACGGCGGCGGAGCTGTTGCGTCGCGGCCACGCCGAGCGGCTGATGATCTCCCAGGACTTCTGCGCGACGATCGACTGGTTCCCGCCGGAGGCCGCGGAGGTGTTCGAAGGTCAGGGGGCGATTCGCAACTGGTCGATGACGCTCGTGTTCGACGAGGTCGTCCCGGCGTTGCGCGAGGATGGTGCGATGGACGACGCGTCCTTCCAGACGGTGTTCGTGGAGAATCCGAAGCGGTGGCTGATCGCGTGAGCCGTGGATCCGAGCACGCCGCGATCGACGGCCTGGTCCTCTCGGGCCTGGCCGAGCTCGCGCTGGGCGCACTGACGGGCTGGCCCTACGCGCTGGCGATCGCGGACCCGGCGCGCGCGAGGGCGCTGGGGATCCGCTCGACGGCGAGGATGCGCCAGTGGCACCTGGACCTGATCGCCCTGGGCGGGCTGACGGTGCTCGCGGGCACGGCGCTGCCGGGCATGCCGGCGCGCGTGCGCTGGCCGCTCGGCGTGGGCGCATGGACGAACGCGATGTCCTTCGGCGTGCTGGTGGCGGCGCCGGAGGCGAAGGACCACCCGCTCTATCGCGCGGGGGTGGTCGGCTCGTTCATCACGACGAGCGCGGGCTTCGTCGGGATGGCGGGCGAGGGGGTGAGGCGATGGCGGAAAAGCCGCTAGGCCCGACCCCGGTGACGGCGCTGCCGGCTCAGTTCGACGAGTGGCAGATCGAGCTGCACGGGCGGCGCGTGATCTATCGGGTTGCTGGCAGCGGTCCGCCGATCGTGCTGATCCACGGGATGCTGAACTCATCGAGCCACTGGCGCTCGGTGGCGTTGAACCTGGCGAGCGAGTACACGGTGATCGCTCCCGACCTGATCGGCCACGGCGACTCGGCGGCGCCTCGCGGCGACTACTCGCTGGGGGCGCACGCCGCGAGCATCCGCGACCTGCTGGCGGCGATCGGCGTCGATCGCGCGAGCATCGTCGGCCACTCGCTTGGCGGCGGCGTGGCGATGCAGTTCTTCTACCAGTTCCCCCAGCGCGTCGAGCGCCTGGTGCTGGTCTCAAGCGGCGGTCTCGGACACGAGGTCACGCCGACGCTGCGCTCGGCCGCGCTGCCGGGCGTCTCGCCGCTGCTGACGCTGACGATCCGCCCGCGGTTGATCGGCGCGCTGGCCCAGGGCGGCGCGGCGCTTCGCGAGCGCGGAGTCGGCGCCGGTGTGTACCTGCAGGCGGCTGCGCGGGCGCTGCGTCCGCTGCAGAGTGCGGGCGCGCGACAGGCGTTCCTGCAGACGCTGCGGGCGGTGATCGATGTTCACGGCCAGCGCGTCAGCGCGACCGACCGTCTCTACCTGCTCGAGTCGCTGCCGACGATGATCGTCTGGGGCGAGCGCGACAACACGATCCCGCTGGCGCACGGGCGCGAAGCGCACGAGGCGATTCCCGACAGCCGCTTTCGCACGCTGCCCCGCGCGGCTCACTTCCCGCATCTGGAAGATCCCGATGGGCTCTCGGGGCTGCTGCGCGAGTTCATGCGCTCGACGCAACCGGGCGCGATCGAGGACGGCGACTGGGGCGCGATGCTCGCGCGACGCTCGCCGCCGTCGCGAAGGATCGGCAATGCGGCGGCGTAGCGGCAGAAGCTCGCGCGCGGCGGCGGTCGTCGCGCTCTGTGCCGCCGCGCTGTTGTTGGCGGGCCTGGGCTCCTCGGCGCTCGGCGCCGTGACCCATTGGTGGTCACCGCCGCAGCACCTGACCTGGTTCTGGCAACTGCAGGGCACGATCGAGAACTCCGAGCCGGTCGCCGCCTACGACGTAGACGGCTTTGAAACCGAAGCCTCCGAGGTCGCGGCCCTGCACGCGCAGGGAAAGCACGTGATCTGTTACATCGACGTCGGCACCGCGGAGAACTTCCGACCGGACTACGACGAGTTCCCGGCCTCGACGCTGGGCCGCAAGAACGGCTGGCCGGGCGAGCGCTGGCTCGACATCCGCCGGCTCGCGACGGTCGAGCCGATCATGCTGGCGCGCTTTCAGATGTGCCGCGAAAAGGGCTTCGACGCGGTCGAGCCCGACAACATGGAAGCGTTCTCGAACAAGTCGGGCTTTGAAATCAGCGCCCGGCAACAGCTCGCCTACAACGAGTGGATCGCGAACGAAGTCCACGCCCTGGGGATGGCGGTGCTGCAGAAGAACGACGGCGAACAGGCCGATGAGCTGCAGCCCTACTTCGACGGCGCGCTGAACGAGGAATGCAACAAGTACCGCGAATGTGGGCTCTACCAGCCCTATCTGGCCGCGGGCAAGCCGGTGCTGAACGCGGAGTACGGCAAGAAGAACAACAAGTTCTGCCCGGCGGATGACGCCGCCGGGATCATGGGCGCCCGCTTCGCCAAGAGCTTGAACGGCAAGAAGTTCATTCCCTGCTGAGACTGGGCGGCCCGGTCCCAAAGCCGCTTAGGGCCTCCTAAGTAGGCCAGCCTAACTGTGCTAGCGTCTCGCCCGATGGCGACGGCTTCGCCAAGGACACGGATATCGGCGAGCGCTCCCCGCAAGCGCGCCGGCGAGCGCACGAGCTTCTACGTATGGACGCTGGTCGTGCTCGCGGTGGCAGTCACGGCTGTTGTGCTGGGCTGGCACGCGACGGGCGGTACGGCCGACCCGACCGATCTGCCCGCGGGACGCAGCCTCAGCCACACGACGGTCGTGATCGACAGCGCGATCCTGGTGTTCCGCGAGGGCCTGGAGACGATCCTCGTGCTGGCCGCGGTGATGGCGAGCTTCCTGGGCGCGAACAAGCTCTACCGGCGCCCGGTCGCGGCCGGCGGCGCGGGCGCGATCCTCGCCTCGATCGCGACCTGGTTCGCGGTGATCTGGCTGATCGGGCAGTTCCATGGCGGCGAGTACGACGTGCAGGCGGCGACCGGGCTGCCCGCGCTGATCGTGCTGCTGATCGTGATGAACTGGTTCTTCCACAAGGTCTACTGGACCGGCTGGATCTCCAGTCACCACAAGCGCCGTCGCGGCCTGCTCGCGGCCGACCCCGAAACCAACCAGCGCCGCATGCTGCTGGGGCTGGCGCTGCTCGGCTTCACCTCCGTCTACCGCGAGGGCTTCGAGATCGTGATCTTCCTGCAGAACCTGCGCGAGATCTACGGGTCCAGCGTGGTGCTGGAGGGCGTGGCGATCGGCGCGCTGTTCACGGCCGCGGCGGGCGTGCTGACGTTCGCGCTGCACCAGCGCCTGCCCTACAAGCGCCTGCTCGTGATCACCGGCGTGATGCTGCTGTTCGTGCTGATCGTCTCGGTGGGCGAGCAGGTCAACGAGATGCAGCTCGCGGGCTGGATCGGCACGACGGAAATCACCTGGCTGCACATTCCCGACTGGATGGGCACCTGGTTCTCACTGTTCAACAACTGGGAGACCTTCATCGGCCAGGCGCTCGCGCTGCTGCTGGTGCTCGGCAGCTACGTCGGCGCGCAGTACGTGCGCGTGTGGCGCCCGCGTAAGCGCGGGCTGGCGGCGGCGCGGATCGCCGAGGCCCCGCCGGAGCAGCCTGCCGAGCTCGTCCCCGCTGCAGCATCCGCGGGCACGGAGCTCGGCGAGCAGAGCCAGGGCGTCGGGTCCAAGCGAGCGGTCGGTTTGCCGGTCTAGGACGTAGGCGAGGCGGGTGGCCGCGAGCCGTGCTGCCCGCGGCCGCCGGCTCAGCCTCAGCTGGTAAGGCGTGTGACCGAATTCGGTCGCGACTTTCACGCCTGTGCCGCCCATGACCGCCG
Source organism: Solirubrobacteraceae bacterium (assembly GCA_036267655.1). Taxonomy (GTDB): domain Bacteria; phylum Actinomycetota; class Thermoleophilia; order Solirubrobacterales; family Solirubrobacteraceae; genus Palsa-744. The sequence goes on along the minus strand of DATAVP010000012.1, from coordinate 133,988 downwards.
AGTAGTGGCCGCTCGCTTCGTTTTCGCGCCCGCCGAACACCGCGGCGGCTTCGCCGCTGGCGACGTTGGACCAACCGCCGAGCACCGCGGACTCGAGCGCGGTCGCTTTGCCGTGGTTGCCGCCGCCGACGAAGGCCCAGGTGTTCGTGGCCTGGTTGCCGACGCCGCCCGCGACCGTCGCTTCTTCGCCCGAGGCGACGTTCTGCTGCCCGCCTGTGACGGTGGCGCGTACGCCCGACGCCGTGTTCAGGCGCCCGAACGCGACCGCCTCTTGGCCCGACAGGGTGTTGCCTTCCCCTGCGATCAGGCCGCCGAAGCTCGTATAGCTCTGGTTGCCGCCGAGCAGGATGTTGTTCGAGCCCGTCTGCGTGCCCGCGCCCGAGTTGTAGCCGACGATCAGGTTGCCGACGCCGTTGAGGATGCCCTCGTTGCCGGCGCCGCTCAGTACCTGGACGTTCGCGCCCGAGAGCTGGATCGTCGGCTTGCCGCCCACGCCCGCGGAGACGAATTTGATGAAGGGCAGAATCGCTTTCAGCGTCGTCTGTTCTTCGGCGGTGAAGGGGACTTTGCCTTCGGGGCCTGCTTTGCCCTGTTTACCTTCTTTGCCTTCTTTCCCAGGAGGCCCTTCTTTGCCCGGGGGGCCTTCTTTCCCTTCGCCTTCTGCCCCGCCGCCGAATTCGCTCATCGTGTAGCCGGTCTTGCACGCCCGCTTTGGGCGTGATGATCGGCTTGCCTTCTTTGGACGGGATGCAGACTTTGACCCCCGCCGCCGACGCGGCCGTCGCGCCGATCGTCAGGAGCAGGCCGATTGCCGCGATGGCGCCGACCAGGACGCCGAATCGCCTTGCTTGGTGCATCTCATGACCCCCCAGGTGTTTGTGTGAGTGAGGGCGCGCCGACCCACCGCCCCTGGCGAAGTCAATCATGTGCTTATGCGGCCCGAGCGGAGCGCAGCAGTGGGCGCTTGAAGCGGCTTGGCGAGACGGGATAGACCGGGCGGCGTGCGGCTACGCGCCGGTCTTCATCTTCTTCCACTCCGCCTTGTGCACGCGCTTGGCCGCCTGGTAGTCGATCAGCGCCTGCGCGGAGTCCACGTCGCCGAGCGTCGGGTGCGGCGGCACAAGCGCCTTGGCCTTCTTGAGCTTGTAGCGGTTCGCGAGCACGGCGCCGAGCGACTTGACCTTCATCTCACCGAAGCCGGGCAGCGCTTCGATGTTCGCGCGCAGCTGATCGCCGTCGGCGGCGTCGGTCCAGACGCGCGCGGCATCGCCGCCGTACTCGTCGCTGACGTGCACAGCGAGGGCGTGGACCCGTTCGGCCATTTTCGCGGGAAAGCGGTGGATCGCGGGTTTCTCGCGGAACAGGGGCTCGAGGTCGGCCCCTGCGAGCTTCTTGGCGTCGAGCGAGCCAAGGCGCCCGCGCAGCACCAGCGGTCCCATGAACGCCTTCTGCACCGTCACCTGCTGGTCCAGCGCGAAGCCGATCAACAGTGCCATCGGGTCCGAGGCGATCAGCCTGTTGGCCTCTGGGGACTCGGTGAAGTAGAGCTGGGCCGGCACCGCGCAGATGCTATCCGCCGCGCTGGCCGGGCAGCAGCTGGAAGATCGGGATCTCGCGCCCGGCCTTCGCGGCCAGCTCGCGGTATTCGGCGTACTGGGGAAAGACGCGATCCGCGAGCTCCGACAGCCGCTGCCGCTCGCCCTCGTCCTGCACGAGCTCGGCGTGGAACGGCTGCCCGCCGAACAGGATCTCGGGGTCTTTGCGGAGGTTGTAGTACCAGGCCGGGTTCGTCGGCAGACCTCGCTTCGAGGCGACGATCGTCACCCGCTCGCCGTCGTTGAAGTAGAGCGTGGCGTTTCGTCGCGGCAGACCTGTCCGTGCGCCGCGCGACTCCAGCAGCGCGATCGCGAGCGGCCCCGCTGTGCTCAGGCGCCCGCCGGTGAGCTTCAGCAGCGGGGGGTCGAGCTTCCAGGAGATGTTTTCTGCGATCCAGGCACCCGCCTGCGTGGCGGACAGGCGGCAGACCGCGAGATACAGCCGACCGCGTCGCTTGTGGGGGTCCACGTAGGGCAGCTTGGGCGTGAGGATCATCGCGCTCGACCGTTGCCTCGGCGTCTAGGGCTCGTCGACCGGGCGCTCGTCCGGCGGGCGCGTCGGGGGTCTGCCGCCGAGCGTCATCGCCATGCCGATCACGACCACGACCGCGGCGAGTGCGAGCACCACGAACACCAGCCCCACGATCCCGACGTTGCCGAGCACTTTCACGCCCGCGATCACCGCGAACACGCCGATCATCGCCGGTAGGCCCAGCACCTGCGGTCCGAACGCGAAGTAGAGCGCCCAGGCGAGCAGGCCGAACAGCACGACGTAGATCGCGACGCCCCCGACCGCTTCGAGCAGTTCGGTCACAGTTGGACGGTAACGCCTCCGGAGCTCAGGCGGGGACGGGCTCGAGCACCGCGCCCAAGAGGCCCGGGAAGCGCGCGTCCAAGTCCGCGCGGCGCAGCGAGTTCAATCGCGCGGTGCCGAGCATCTGCTGCTCGATCACGCCCGCCTCGCGCAGCACGCGGAAGTGGTGCGTGCAGGTGGACTTGCTCACGTTCATCGCGAACCCGCCGCAGGGCCGCGGCTCGGGGTCGGCGGCCAGCTCGCGCACGATGTGCAGGCGCTGGGGGTCGCTCAAGGCGTGGAGCACCGTCGGTAGCTCCAGATCCTCGGTTGCCGGGTGGTAGAGGCCCATGACTTTCATTGTACGACGTTCATCGAACTTCTGCTACGATGATCATCGAACTTACGAACAGAAGGATAGCGCCGATGCCACAGAACACGAATCAGACCCCCGCGACCAGCACGAACGCGCCGGTTCGCGAGCCGCTGTCGGTTTCCGTCGAGGCCCGCCGTGCCGCGGCGGTTGAGGCCGCATACATCCTCGAGGCGCGCACGCGATAATGGCCCGCGCGCGAGGCAATCGCGGCGTCCTCCTGGGTCTGGTCTGCCTCGCGCAGCTGATGGTGATCCTGGACGTATCGATCGTCAACGTCGCGCTGCCCTCGATCAAGGGCGGACTGCATTTCTCGACGACCGGCCTGCAATGGGTCGTGAACGCCTACACGCTCACGTTCGCGGGCTTCCTGCTGCTCGGCGGCCGCGCCGCCGACCTGCTGGGCCGGCGCAGCGTGTTCCTCGCGGGCACCGCGCTGTTCGGGCTCGCCTCGCTGGTCTGCGCGCTCGCGGACTCCTCGACCCTGCTCGTGGCCGCGCGCGCCCTGCAAGGCATCGGCGGCGCGGTGATCTCGCCCGCGAGCCTCGCGATCATCACGACCTCTTTCGCCGAGGGCTCCGAGCGCAACAAGGCGCTCGGCGTGTGGGGAGCGATGGGCGGCGTCGGCGGCTCGCTCGGCGCGCTGCTCGGCGGCGTCCTGACGCAGGGTCTCGGCTGGCCCGCGATCTTCCTGGTCAACGTCCCGATCGGCCTCGTGGTGCTCGCGCTCGGCCCAAAGCTGATTCCCGAGGGGCGCAGCGAGCTCGGCCACAAACACTTCGACGTGCTCGGCGCGGGCCTCGTCACGGGCGCGCTGACCGCGCTGGTCTACGGCGTCGTGCGCACCGACACGCTCTCCTGGGGAGCGCCCGGCGTGCTGGTCCCGCTGGCGATCGGGCTCGCGCTGCTGGCGGCGTTCGCGTTCGTCGAGGGCCGCGTCGCGCTGGCGCCGCTCGTGCCGCTGTCGATCTTTCGCCGCAAGCGGCTGCGCGCCGCGAACCTGGTGATGTTCCTGCTCTACTCCGCGGTCTTCGCGATGTGGTTCTTCCTGTCGCTGTATCTGCAGCAGGTGCTCCACTACGACGCGCTGAAGGCCGGGTTCAGCTTCGTGCCGATGACGCTGGCGGTCGTGCTCGGCACGATCCTCGCCCCGCGCCTGACCGCCCGCCTCGGCGAGGGCCGCGTGCTGGCGCTGGGGATGCTGCTGTCGGCGGCGGGGCTGCTGCTGCTGACGGGCGTGCGCCCCGGCGACGGCTACCTCGCCTCGGTGCTGCCGGGCGGCGTACTCTCGGCGCTCGGGCTCGGGCTGTCGCTCGTGCCCGCGACGATCGCCGCGGTGTCGGGGGTGCCGAGCGATGAGAGCGGGCTCGCCTCGGGCCTCTTGAACTCCTCGCGTCTGATCGGCGGCGCGCTCGGGCTGGCGGTGCTCAGCACGATCGCGGCCTCGCAGACGCACGGCGACTTGAGCGCCGGGGCCTCGTCGGCATCGGCCCTGACGAGCGGCTTCCAGCTCGCGTTCGCGACCAGCGCCGGATTGAGCCTGCTCGGCGCGCTGCTGGCGCTCTTTCTGCTGCGCCGTCCGAGCGCCTACGCGAGCGCGAGCGCCGCGAGCGCCTCCACATATTCGCCCGGCAGCCCGCGCTCGCGCGCGCCTGTGAGCAGTGCGTCGAGGTACTCGTCCGAGGGCTGAACGTGCGCCCCGTCGGGGGCGATCACCGCATAGGCGAAGGCATCGAGCGGGCCGGCAGCGGCGTCGGTCCTGACGCGTACCGCTCGGCGCTCGTAGGCCCAGCCGTTCCCCTCTTTCCGATCGAGCGCCGCCAAGTCGGCGTCATCGAGCTCGTACAGCGCCCCCCAGACGTGCGCGCCGGGGGCGGCGAGCACGTCGGCGACGCCGGTGCCGGTCCGCCGCGAGCGCCGCGTGAGGGCGAGGCGGTGATCGGGGAGCTGCGCGCGGCCGAGATAGCGATGGCCCGGGCAGGCGAGCTCGATCGCGCTCGCGGACATGTTGCGCCCGTAGGCGAAGTAGGGCAGGGCCGGCATCGTCGCAGTCTGACTGGAGCGCGCGACAGGCGGTGCGGGCCCCGCTTTGGCGAGGTTTGAGGGTGTTTGTTATGGTCCAACGCCAGCCGGAGAGGGCCGGCTCTGGCGGCGCTGCGCTCAGGACGAGGGCGCGCACAGGGATGAGATGTGGGGATCGGCCGCCCACTGACAGAGGGGATCAGGATGAGGATTCGCGCGTTGTTGACGGCCACGATGGCCGTCTTTGCTCTCGCGGCGATGCTGCTGAGCGGGGTCGCTGTCGCGGCGCCGCAGCACGAACGTGCCGCGGCGAAAAAAGCCGAAGAACCGCTGCCGCCGATCGAAACGGCGGGCAACTGCGAGTTCATCGCAAACCCCGGCAGCCCGGTCTGCATGCTGCCGTTCCCGGACGACTACTACACGGTCGCGGACCCGAGCAGCGCCACGGGCCGCCGCATCAACTTCTCGACCGAAGCGACGCCGACGAACGTCGAAGGCAAACACATCGACGCCTCGGCCTACAACGGCTCGGACGGCTTCAGCCCGGGCTCGGTGATCCTCGCGAAGGTCCCGGGGATCGAAACGACGGCGGACGTCAAGGCGATGGGCTCGGTCCCGATCAACAAGCTGAGCCAGTACAAACGCGCGAACGCGCCGGTCGTCGTGATCGACGCGAGCACAGGCCAGCGCTGGCCGATCTGGGTCGAGATCGACTCGACGGCGAACGAAGCGAACAAGGCTGACCTGGAGATCCACCCGGCGGTGAACTTCACCTCGGGCGACCGCTACATCGTCGCGCTGCGCAACCTGAAGAACGCGGCGAAAGAAAAACTGCAGGCGCCCGCGGGCTTCCGCTACTACCGCGACAACGTCGCCTCCGAACAGGAAGCGATCAACCTGCGCAGGCCGCACTTCGAAGAAATCTTCTCGACGCTGGAAAGCGCGGGGATCGCACGGAGCAGCCTGTACCTCGCCTGGGACTTCACGGTCGCAAGCGACGCGAACAACACGAGCCGCGAGCTCGCGATGCGCAACGACGCGTTCGCGAAACTCGGCGACAACAACCTCGAAGACGGGGTCGTCGAAGGCGGCGCGCCGTCGTTCACGGTGACGAAAGTCGAAAACGAACCGAACCCCGGCCAGATCGCACGCCGTGTGAAAGGCACGTTCACGGTGCCCTGCTACATGACGCCGAGCTGCGCCTCGGGCGGGCGGCTGAATCTGAACGGCGAAGGCGTGCCGGTTCAGAACGGCACCTGGACCGCGAACTTCGACTGCATCATCCCCCTGTCGGCGACGACGGGTCCCGCGGAATCGGCGCGGCCCTCGCTGTACGGGCATGGCCTGTTCGGGGACGCGAGCGAGGTGGACTCGAGCCCCCAGCGCAGCCTCTCCCAGGAACACGACATCGTGCAGTGCGCCACGGATGAGATCGGGATGTCGGAATCGGACGTGGTGCCGACCACGATCCTCGCGCTGGAGAACGTCTCGAACTTCCCGGCGATACCGGACCGGCTGCAGCAGGGCCTGCTGGACGAGCTCTACCTGGGTCGGCTGATGGACAACCCGGCGGGCTTCGACACGGCCGTGTCGTTCCACCAGAACGGCACTGTGGAATCGGGCTCGGTGCTGAACACGAGCCACCTCTACTACAACGGCAACAGCCAGGGCGGCATCATGGGCGGCGCGTTGACGGCGGTCTCGCCGGACTTCACGCGTGCCTCGCTGGGCGTGCCCGCGATGAACTACTCGGTGCTGCTGCCGCGCTCGGTGGACTTCGACGAATTCGCGGCGGTGTTCTACCCCTACTACCCGAACGAAACCTCACGGCCCGTCGTGCTCGACATGATGCAGATGCTGTGGGACCGCGGCGAGCCCGACGGCTACGCGGCACGCATGACGAGCAACCCGCTGCCGGACACGCCGGCTCACCAGGTGCTGATGGACATCGCCTTCGGCGATCACCAGGTGACCGACTACCAGGCGGACGTGGAGGCGCGCACGGTCGGCGCCTCCCAGCACAAGCCCGCGATCTACAAAGGTCGCTGGCCGATGACGAATGTGCTGTGGGACGTTCCGAAGATCGGCAGCTACCCCTACGCGGGCTCGGCAGCCTACTACTGGGACATCGGCCCGATCCGTCCGAGCAGTCCGGAAACGACGGTCGGAACCGAACCGCCGCCGTATGAAAACCTGCCGAACCGCACGGGCGAAGACCCGCACGGCGCACCGCGCGCTGCGCCCGCGGAGCAACAGGTCGTGTCCGACTTCTTCAACGGAGCGATCCAGAAGACGGACAACTGCGGCCACAAAGCCTGCTACGCCGGGAGCTTCACCGGGCCGTAGGCATGTGAGCGCCGCATAAAGCAGCAGTTGAGAAGGAGAAGGCCCCGGGCGATCCGGGGCCTTCTCTCTTTTGATCAATGACGACGTCCGTGTGTAGCGCCCGTGCATGGCGCCACTGACGCCGCGAGTGAGCCGCGCGGCGGCGCGCCTATTCCCTCAGCGACCACTCGCCTGCACCGGCACGATCGGCGCGGGCTTCTGATCGCCGAGCCCGTTCAGCACACGCGCCGCGCCGACGACGTCGCCGCTGTCGTAGAAGTCGGTCAGGATCAGGTTCGGCAGCTGGTGGCGTTCTGCCTCGCACTGACGCGCGCGTTTGAGGATGAAGCCGCGCTTGGTCAGCGGCAGGTTCGGGCTGCGCCGCGGCGGGAACACGTCGGCCCAGTTGTTCATCATCAACAGCGGGCTGCTCGGCAGGCCGCGCGCGAGCTTGCAGGTGAACTGCTTGGGCTTCACCGCGCCGAGCGGCGTGTCTTGGATGAAGCCGCCGAAGGCGTACATGTCCCACGGATAGTGCCCGCTGACCGGCTCCTGGGTGAACACGACGACGTTGTGTTGTGAGCGCACGAGCTGGCCGAGTGTCGGCATCTGCTGGCCCTCGCGCAGCACCGCCAGGTGCGAGTAGAGCTTCGACTTCTTGAACACCTGTTCGAGCGAAGCCTCCGAGACGTAGTCCTCGTCGAACATCACGATCACGTTTCCGGGGTTGAGCTGCAGGAAGCGATCGATCGTCGAGAAGAAGCTGACCGCGTTCGTGGCACCGAGCTCGCATAGCGTGTGGCATAGCCAGACTTCGCGCTTGCCCTTGGCCTTACCGCCGAAGCCGACCGAGCCGCTGAAGCGCTGCAGCGCTGCGCGTGCTTCTTCGGTCAGCTTCTCCGAGACGCGATTGGCCTTCGCGCCCTCGGCCTCGATATCGGTGCGCACGTTGCCGGGCTTACCCTCGCCGTAGTGCGTCGAGATCTTGAACGCGCGCAGCCCGTCGTCGAGCTGCTTGGCGATCCCGTGCTGCTGGTTGGCGATGAACCAGCCGGGGGAGTCGGCGGCAGACATCGCGTTGTGGGTGCCCGCGAGCACGACCTGGTCCAGGCGCTTGGAGCACAGCCGGGCGTAGCCGTTGCACCTGCTGAGCGCCCGATCGATCGGCGGGTAGGTCTTGCTGTGTCCAGTGCCGGCGAGCGCGATCGCGACGCCGCCGATCAGCACCCCGAGGCTCGCGGCGATCGCGACCAGGCCACCGCGCCAGCGGCGCAGCAACGGCAGCTCGTCCTCCGGGGGCACGCCCACGGCGCTCAGCAGCTCGCCGGTGCCGAAGTAGACGAGCAGCACGCCGCCGAGCACGCCGATGATGTCTACCGACAGGGTCGGGTCGCCGATGAACGCGAGGCCGAGCACGAGCGCCGCTGCGCCTCTGAGGATCCGCCCGCGTTGTGTGCGCGGGGACTGCAGACGGGCGCGCAGGCGGGCGATGCCGGCGTCGGCGGTGTAGGGCTTCAGGACGTTTGCCGAAGCCGCCGCGACGATCGTGGTGAGCACCCCGAGGCCGAGCGCCCAGTCCGACAGCGAGCCGAGGTAGGAGTCCCACAGGTCCTTCGCCGCCGAACGCACGTCGGCGTTGCTGAGCTCTTCGGCGCCGAACAGGTTCGAGACGAGGCTGTGGCGCAGCAGGATCATGTCGACGAACAGGGCGAAGCCAACGACGGCGAGTGCGACTGCGCAGCGCGTCACCGCCTGGCGCTTGCGTGGGGCGATCGCGATCGCCCCTGCGAGCAGGGCGAGCGCGAGCAGCGGCAGCACGATCCCGAGCAGACGGACTTTGTCCGCGATCCGCAGCGTCCGCACCGCGAAGCTCTGATGGCGCAGGTCGAGCAGTGTCGCGTCGAGGTTCTTCGGGATCTTCGCCGCGACGTTGGGCGCGAGCGTGCGCAGCGCCGAGACGACGACGGTGCTCGCGTCGGCGACGCTGAAGACCACGTTGCCGCCGCGGTCGAACAGCAGCCGGTGGGCCTGCTCGGCGACAAGGTGCATCACCTCGCGGAACTGCTGTGTCGAGACGACGGTGTCGACCACCGAGGTGATCAGCGGTCGCGCCGCGAGCAGGTCGGGCGAGCTCTGATCGATCACTTGGACGACGATCTCCCGCGAGGCCACACGGCGCACGGGCGCCTTCGCGAGCGCCGCGACCGTACGGTCGGCGAACGCGTGGGAGCTCAGCAGCTCCTGACGCGCGTACAGGCAGACGCCGCCGACGAGCACCGCCGCCGCGGCCAGAACCGCCAGCGTGATGCTTGCCACCGTACGCACCCGCGCGCCCCGCACGGACTGATCCTATAGACCGGGTTTCCGGCGTGGTTGGGTCTGCGGCCCGCGCCGCGCTGATTCCTCGGGGCTCGGGAAGGTTTGCTCGAATGGGGCGTCATGCACGATTAGGCCAACCTAATTAGGGTGTCCTAATCCGATCGTGCTCCAACGACCACCAGGAGGTCTTTGCCTTGCCCGCCATTCCCCATCGTCTTCGGACCGCGACAGCCCCGGTCGCGGCGGCGCTGTTTGCCGCGCTCGGCCTGCTCGCGAGCGGCTGCGGCTCATCGTCCTCGTCCAGCTCGGCCTCGGTCTCGGCTGCCTCGTCGGGCAAGCACGGCGGCACGCTGACGCTCTACAGCGCCCAGCACGAGCAGATGACCAACGCGCTGGCGAAGGCGTTTGAAAAGAAGACCGGCGCGACGGTGCGGATCCGCTTCGGCGAGGACGAGGGGCTCGCGAACCAGGTCGTCCAGGAGGGCGCCGCCTCGCCCGCGGACGCGCTGCTGAGCGAGAACACGCCGCCGCTGGAACTGCTCAGCGAGAAGGACCTGCTGGCGAAGGTCGAGCCCGCGACGCTCGCGCAGGTCCCCGCCGACGACAGCTCCAGGAGCGGGAACTGGGTTGGCGTCGCGGCACGCGAGACCGTGCTGATCTACAACCCGAAGCTGCTCGGCTCGATGAAGCCGCCCGCTTCGATTCTCGACCTCGCCAAGCCAGAGTGGAAGGGCAAGCTCGCGATCGCGCCCTCCGAGCCCGACTTCGTGCCGATCGTCAGCGCGATCGAGAAGCTCGACGGGCGTGCGGCGACCGAGGCCTGGCTGAAGGGCTTTGGCGAGAATGCCAAGCGCTATGACGACAACGAGGGCATCGTCGCCGCCGTCGAAGCCGGTCAGGTGGCGGCGGGCATCATCAACCACTACTACTGGTACGAGCAGCGCGCCGAGGTCGGCGCCGCGAAGGTTCACTCCAAGCTCTACTACTTCGGCCACCGTGACCCCGGCGCGCTCGTGAACATCTCCGCGGCGGGCACGCTGAAGTCGAGCAGGGACCCGGCGCTCGCGCAGGAGTTCCTCGCATTTCTCGTGAGCAAGGAAGGGCAGAACGCGATGACCCACAGCGGCGACTGGGAGTACCCGCTCGCGACGGGCGTGACGCCGCCGCCGGGGCTGCGCCCGTTCACGAGCCTGGAAGCGCCCGACATCGGTCCGGCCGTGCTCGGCGACGGCAGCCAGCCGCTGGCGCTGATGCAGCAGGCCGGGCTGCTGTAGGCCATGGGCAGCGAGGCGTACGCGGGCGAGCGGGGGCTGGGGCGGGAGCTCGCGCCCTCGCGCGCGCCGTTGCGCGAGCGTCTGCATGCCGCGGCGGCCCGCCGCCGCCGGCCGCCGGCGCTCGGCCTGAGCGCCGCGGCGGTCGCGGCGCTCGTGCTGCTGCCGCTCGGCTTCCTGCTCGAGCAGACGCTGTCGGTCGGCTGGGGGCAGATCGATGCGCTGCTGATACGCCCGTTCGTGGGCAAACTGCTCGTGAACACGGTCGCGCTCGTGTTCGTCGCGACCGCGGCCTGCGCGGTGCTGGGGGTCGGCGTGGCCTATCTCATCGAGCGCACCGACCTGCCGGGGCGGCGCCTGTGGGCGGTGCTCGCGGCGTTGCCGATAACCGTGCCTGCGTTCGTCACGAGCTACAGCTGGGTCTCGATCACGCCGCACGCGCAGGGCTTCGGCGGCGCGACGGCGATCGTGACGCTGGCCTACTTCCCGCTCGTCTACCTGCCGGTCGCGGCGGTGCTGCGCGGCATGGACCCGGCCCTGGAGGAGAACGCCCGCTCGCTCGGGCTTGGACCCTGGCGCACGTTCGTGCGTGTGACGCTGCCGCAGACGCGCCTGGCGCTGCTGGGCGGCTGCCTGCTCGTGGCGGTGCACCTGCTCTCGGAGTTCGGCGCCTTCGCGATGCTGCGCTTCCAAACGTTCACCACCGCGATCTACGACGAGTACCGACTCAGCTTCGACGGCCCCGCGGCCTCGATGCTCGCGAGCGTGCTCGTGCTGCTGTGCCTGGCGCTGTTGCTCGGCGAGCTGGCGCTGCGCGGCAAGGGTCGCTACGCGCGCGTCGACGCCGGCGCGGCGCGCGCCCCCACCCGCGTACGGCTCGGGCGCCGGCGCCGGCCCGCGCTCGGCGCGCTCGCGACGCTGACTGCGATCGCGCTCGGGGTGCCCGGCTTCACGCTGCTGTACTGGGTGCTGCACGGCGGCTCGACCGGCTTCCCGGTCGTCTCGCTGCTGTCGGCCGCGGGCAGCACGCTCGAGCTCGGGCTCGGCGCCGCGCTGTTGACGACGCTGCTCGCGCTGCCGGTCGCGATCCTCACGATCCGCCGCCCCAGCCGCCTGGCGACGGCGCTCGAGCGCGCGGCCTACCTGCCCTACGCGCTGCCGGGGATCGTCGTGGCGCTGTCGCTGATCGTCCTCGCGGTGCACTGGCTGCCGCGCATCTACGGCACCAGGCCGCTGCTGCTGGCGGCCTACGCGATCCTGTCGCTGCCGCTGGCGCTCGTGGCGGTGCGGGCCGCGCTGGCGCAGGCGCCCGCGCGCCACGAGGAGCTGGCCCGCTCGCTGGGCTGCGGCCCGCTGCGGGCGCTCGTGCGCGTGACGCTGCCGCGGATACTGCCTGGGCTCGGCGCGGCCGCGGCGCTCGTGTTCCTGGCGACCGTCACAGAGCTGACCGCGACGCTGCTGCTCGCGCCGATCGGCACGCAGACGCTGGCGACCCAGTTCTGGGCCGACGCCACGACACGGGCCTTCGGCGCCGCGGCGCCGTACGCCGCGCTGATGGTGGCGATCTCCGCGCCGCCCACCTACCTGCTGACACGGCGCCTGGGCGCGAAGGTCGCGGGGGAGGGTCGATGACCAGCGCCGGCGCCGCGCACTCAGCCCTCGCGGAGCCGATGCCCGCGGCGGCGACGCTGTCGGTGCGCGGCCTGTCGAAGGCCTTCGGCGCCGTGCGGGTGCTGCGCGGGCTCGACCTCGACGCCGCGGCAGGTGGCCTGACCGCGGTGCTGGGCGCCTCCGGCTGTGGCAAGACCACGCTGCTGCGGCTGATCGCGGGCTTCGACCGCGCCGAGGTCGGGACGATCGCGCTCGGCGAGCGGGTCCTCTACGACGCGCGCACGCAGCTCGCTCCCGAGCGCCGCGGGGTCGGCGTGGTCGCCCAGGAGGGCGCGCTGTTTCCGCACCTCGACGTCGCCGCCAACGTCGGCTTCGGCCTGTCGCGCGCGCAGCGGCGCGCGCGACGCAAGGGAGACGATCGCCGTGTGCAGGAGCTGCTCGAGCTGGTGGGCCTGTCCGGCCTCGGCAAGCGCCATCCGCACGAGCTCTCCGGCGGTCAGCAGCAGCGCGTGGCGCTCGCCCGCGCGCTCGCGCCCGAACCGCGGCTGGTGCTGCTGGACGAGCCGTTCGACGCGCTCGACGCAAGCCTGCGCGCGCAGGTGCGCAGCGAGGTCTGCGCCGCGCTGCGCCAGAGCGGCGCGACCGCGCTGTTGGTCACCCACGACCAGGAGGAGGCGCTGTCGCTGGCCGACGTCGTCGCCGTGATGCGCGACGGCGCGATCGTGCAGTCAGCCGACCCGCGGACGCTGTACCGCGACCCGCTCGACGCCGAGCTGGCGCGCTTCCTCGGCGACGCCGTGCTGCTCGCGGGCGAGCTGGGCCAGGAGGGCGCGCATACTGCGCTCGGCCAGCTTCGCACGCGCGGCGCCCGAGCCGCGGGCCAGCGCTCGGCGACGGTGATGCTGCGCCCCGAGCAGATCCTCTGCGACCGGCCGCTCGCGGGCGCGCCGCGTGGGCGCGTGGCCGCGACGCGCTTCTACGGCCACGACGCCACCTTCGAGGTCGACCTGCTCGGCGAGTCGGGGCTGCGAATCCTCGCGCGCGCCGCCGGGCACCGCATCCCCGCCGTGGGCGAGGAGGTCTCGCTGCGCGTGGAGGGCACCGCGCTCGTGCTCGCCGGCGATCTCCCTGATTAGCCCATCGCTGGTGTCCATGTCTCGGACCTTCGCTTTCTTCGGAGAGTGGTGTCGGGGCCGCAAAACAGGCCGCTAATCAATATATCAATAAATATAATCGACTTTATGAGCTTTTAGCTGAGGCCGAACGTCCATTGACGGGCCGAGAGGGTCGCGGTTAGGTTGGGCGGTCGCTTCGGGGAGCGGGCTGGGATGCGCGGGAGGACCCCGGGGCGCATCCAAACCGCATCGCGAACAGGGGAGAAGCATGAACAAGCTAACGCGCGGGATCGGCGCCGTTGCCGTGCTCGCAGCAGTGCTCATACCGGCGGCTTCGGCCGCCGCATCGCAGTACGTGGCGCTCGGGGACTCCTACTCATCGGGCGTCGGGACCCGGGTCTTCTACGAAGAATCCGGCAGTTGCAAGCGCAGCCCGAAAGCCTACGGCCCGTTGGTCGCCGCGGCCAAGGGCTACACGCTCAGCTTCCAGGCGTGCAGCGGCGCGACGAGCACCGAAGTCAACGAAAAACAGCTCGGCACGCTCAGCAGCTCGACCGCGCTCGTGACGATCACGATCGGGGGCAACGACGCAGGCTTCTCGAACGTGATCCTCAACTGCGCGCTGTACTACTTCACCTGCGGCTCGGCGATCGGCGAAGCCAACGAATTCATCAGCAAAAAACTGCCCGCCCTGCTGGAAGCGACCTACAAAAAAATCCGTGAAAAAGCCAGTGCCGCGAAAGTCGTCGTGATCGGCTACCCGAAGCTGTTCACGAAAGAAGGCGCGACCTGCAACGTCAACTTCCTGACCTCGGGCAACGAGAAGAAAATGAACGAAACCGCCGAAAAACTCGACGCCGTTATCAAGGCGCGAGCCGAAGCGGTGAAATTCACGTTCGTCAACCCGACGGCGCCGTTCGAAGCGCACGAGGTCTGCTCCTCCTCGGAGTGGCTCAACGGCCAGTCGAACCCGCTCGAAGAAAGCTACCACCCGAACGTGAACGGCCAGGCCGAGTTCACGACGCTGGTGGAGGGCGTCCTGTAAACACCGCGCCCGCGCGTGCGGGGTCCTGAAATCGCCGACCGCCCGCGGCTCTTGCCGGCCGCGGGCGGCGCGCGAGGTTTGCGCGGGCCCCGATCCGGCAAATATCGGGCTGTAGGATGCTCTGATCGCGCGCGTCGTCGCGATCGGCGCAGGATCCACGGACCGGACCGGGAGGTCACATGAGACGTCGAGCCGTCGTTGCCTTGCTTGCAGGTGTGTGCTCGCTCGCCGTCCCCTCGCTTGCCTCCGCTGCCGCGCCCGGCAGCGTCGCGCTCCCCGGCAGCGCCCCTGCGCTCGCGCCCAGCCCCGCGGCGCAGGCCACGCCCGCGGCGACCCCGATCGAATTCGCGGTCGGCCTCGAACTCGGCGACCCCGCGGGCGCCGTGGCTTTGCAGCGGGCGGTCTCCGACCCCGCCGAACCGAGCTACCGCCAGTACTTGACGCCCGCGCAGTGGGAGAAGCGCTTCTCGCCCACGCAGGGCACCGTCAAGTCCGTGAGCGCCTGGCTGCAGTCGCAGGGGATCGCCGTCGAAGGCGTCAGCCCCGACCGCATGACCATCAAGGCCGCCGCGCCCGCCGCGACCGTCGAACGCGCCTTCGGGACGAGCCTTTCGCAGGTTCAGCGCGACGGCAAGACATTGCGAGCTAGCTCGGGGGCGCTGTCGGTGCCCGCCGCGATCGCGCCGTTGATCGCGGGCGTCAGCGGAGTCACGCAGAACCCCGCGACGCCCGCGGGGCTGAAGGGCGCGAGCCTGCCCGCGCGAGGCGCGACCCACGCCTCCGCGCCCAGCGCCACACCGCTCGCGAAACAGGGCGGCGGCAAAGAAATCCCACAGCCGCCCGGCTTTCGCAACGCGCCGCCGTGCTCGTCCTACTACGGCGAGAAGAGCGACACCGCCGATCCCGAATACGGCGACGGCTTCCCGGCGCCGCTGCCCTATGCCGTGTGCGGCTACACGCCGCCGCAGCTGCAGAGCGCCTACGGGCTCAGCTCTCAGATCGCGGGCGGGATCGACGGCAAAGGCGTGACCGTTGCCGTGATCGACGCCTACGCCGCGCCGACACTGCTCGCCGACGCGCAGCAGTACAGCGCGAAAGACCAGCCCGCGCAGGTGCTGAGCAGCGGCCAGTACAGCCAGCTCCTGAGCAGCAAGTTCAACGACATCGCCGTCTGCGAAGCCAGCGAATGGTTCGGCGAGCAGACGCTTGACATCGAGGCCGTGCACGCCACTGCGCCCGGCGCCGGGATCCTCTACGTCGGCGCCAAGAACTGCGAGGCCGGTCTCGACGAAGCGGTGCAGCAGGTCGTCGACGGCCACCTCGCCGACATCATCACCAACTCCTGGGGAGACGGCGGCGGCGACCTGTTCGACTCCGCCGGCGAACGACGCGCCTTCGACAACATCCTGCTGATGGCCGCGGGCACAGGCATCGGCGTGCAGTTCTCCTCCGGCGACGAAGGCGACGAGTTCACGACGCTGGGGGTCACGGTCGCCGACTATCCGCCCTCCAGCCCCTACGCCACCGCCGTCGGCGGCACCAGCCTGCAGGTCGGGCAGGGCGGCGAACGCGCCGGTGAGCTGGGCTGGTCGACCTCGGTCAGCGACCTCTGCACCACGCTCTTGCAGGCCGAAGAATTCCCCGGCTGCAAGAAGTCGCATCTGAACAAGTGGCTGCCCAAGGCGCCCGGCGAATACGACTACGGCGGCGGTGGCGGCACCAGCTTCCAGTACCCCGAGCCCTGGTATCAGGAAGGCGTCGTGCCCGCCGCGCTGGCGCTTGCCAACAAACGCTTCACGCACGTGGCAAACCGCGTCGAGCCAGACATCTCGATGGACGCCGACCCCACGACCGGGATGCTCGTCGGCGAGACCCAGCAGTTCCCCGACGGCACCTACTACGACCAGTACCGGATCGGCGGCACCAGCCTGTCCTCGCCGCTGTTCGCGGGCGTGATGGCCGACGCCGACCAGGCCGCGGGCACCCCGCTCGGGTTCGTCAACCCGCTGCTCTACCGGCTCGAGTCCGCGCCCGCGCAGGCCGCTAGCGCCTACTACGACGTGATCCCCGGCGGCCAGCAGGCCAACGTGCGCAACGACTTCCTCGACGAAGTCGACGGCGAAGAAGGCCTGCTGACCTCGGTGCGCGTGCTCGACTACGAGGGGCGCGAGCTGTTCTGCGATGAAAAAGGCAGCTGCTCGCGACAGAAAGTCGCGCTCAAGGCCGCCCCCGGGTTCGACTCGATGACCGGCATCGGCACCCCCGCCGGCGGGTTGATCGCCGCGCTCGCCAAGCCGTAGGCGCTCAGGCTGCGTTGCGAGGGCTTCCGGCCGCGATTCTTCCGTCGATGAACTCGTCGCTGTCGCGGTTGCCCAAGAACGGCGCCAGCCAGAAGTGCGCGATGTGGGGCAGCATCGAGGCGACCTCCGGCTTGCCGTGGTCGCGGGCCTGAAGGTAGATCAGCTCGAAGATCCCGCCCACGATCGCCTCCATCGCCAAGCCCGAGGGCGGGTTGCGCTGCTTGCGGTGGACCAGCCCTTCCTGCAGGAAGAACGTGAACGCGATGTGGCTGCCCTCGATCCGCTGGATCGCCGCGGGCCCGACCGCGTATGCCTCCACGAAGCCGACGTGGGCCACCAGCGGGTTGTCCTCGAGCAGCTGCGTCAGCGCGCGGCCTGCTTCCCAGCTGCGCAACGGCCAGGTCTCGCCCGCGAAGAACGCTTTCGAGGTCAGGTCCAGCACCTGGGTGAAGCCCAGCTCGTGCACCGACAGGAAGGCGTCCTGCTTGTCGGAGAACAGGCGGTAGAAGACGCGCCCGTCGACGCCTGCGAAGCGCGTGATGTCGGCGACCGTCGTCGCGATGTAGCCCTTCTGCTCGGCCATCCGCGCCGCGGCGTAGAGGATCCGCAGGCGGTGATTCTCCGCGACCTCCTCCTCTGAGATCCGGGGTCGGCCGGGGGGCAGGGCGTTCGGCATCCGCTGGATCGGCTCCTCCGGCACGAACGGCGAGGGCGCGCTGCGGGGCGCGGGCGCGAGCACGCGCCAGCGGTGCCCGGCAAGGGGGCGTCGATAGAAGCCGATCCAGCGCTGCAGCTCGTCGACGAGCCTCGAGATCGCGGGCTCGCCGCGGCGCAGTCGTGTCGCGATCAGCCGGTAGACGCCGCCCACCAGGATGCGGTGCTCGATGTCGGGCGCGAGGCTGTCCTGCGGCGCGCTCGCGAGCGCCCGCTCGATCGAGTCGGCGATCGCCGCGACGCCCGCGTCGCGGGCGTCGCGGGCTTCCGGGCCGCCGCCCAGGGCTTCGCTCATCACAAAGCGCGCCCGCGCCGGCTCGGCGCTCGCGAATTCGACGATCGCCTCGACCGCCGCGAACGCGGCCTCGTTCGCGGGGCGGGCCGCGATGCCGGCCTCCACACGCCCTGTCAGCTCCTGCTGCACGTCCTCGATCGCAGCCCTGAAGCAGTCGTCGCGATCTGAGAAGTAGTCGTAGAACGTCGGGCGCGAGACGCCCGCGTTCGCGATCACCGTCGAGACGTTCGCGCTCGCGTAGCCGCCGCGGTTCGCCGCCTCGATCATGCCGCCCAGCAGCCGCTCGCGCTGGGTGCTCTTGTGCCCCTTTTCTCCCATCAGTACCCGCTCGATCTCGCCACCGTAGCGAGTTGCTTCATACAAACGTCGAACATTCGCCGCGCGCGGTCGTTTGGGCGTTCCGCTCTGCCAATCTCGTTCGCATGGGGGGCGCTACGACGGAGCACGCGCGAGGCAAGGGTCCTCGCCGCGCGACGCACCCCGACAAGACCGAGCACAAGCCCGGCAAGCACTCCGCCCACAAGCACCACCACCGCAAGCGGCGGCGGCGGCGCAAGCACCACAAAGCGGCGGCGCATCCGATCGTCAAAGCGCCCGCGGTCCTCGCGCCTGCGGCCGGGCTGCCCGGCGCCCCCGCTCCCGCCGCGATCCCCGCCAACCCGCCTGCGCCCTCGAACGAGGCGGTCGCTTCGCTCGGCGCTCCGATCACGCTTGCCCAGGCGCGCAGGCTGCTGTGGCGCGCGGGCTTCGGGCCGACCCCCGATCAGGCCGAGGCGCTTGCGGGGCGGCCGATCGAAGCCGCGGTCCAGGGGCTGACGCGCCCGAGCGGCGCCGCCGTGCTGCACGGGCCCGCTCCCACCGACGACGAAGGCAACGCGCTGGCCCCGGCAGACGCCTGGGGGCAGGACCACTGCTGGTGGCTTGACCGCATGGTCCGCTCCGACCAGCAGCTCGTCGAGCGGATGACGTTCATCTGGCACGACTGGTTTGCGAACTCCAACGAAAAGGTCAACAGCCAGCAGCGGATGCTCGACCAGAACGACCTGTTCCGCTCGCACGCGCTCGGCAACTTCCGCGACCTGTTCCTCGCGGTCACGGCCGATCCCGCGATGCTCGTGTTCCTCGACGGGATCTACAACGACAAGTCCGAACCGAACGAGAACTACGCGCGCGAGATGATGGAGCTGTTCTCGCTCGGGGCCGATCGCGGCGCCTACGGTGAGGACGACGTACGCGAAATGGCCCGCGGGCTCACCGGTTGGACCGCCGACTGGACCGAAAGCGCCGGGCTTCAGAACTTCCGCTTTCAGGCCTCGCGCCACGACAACGGCACGAAGACCGTGTTCGGCCAGAGCGGCAAATGGAGCTGGGAAGACGCGGTCGCGCTGTGCGTCGGGCACCCGCTGCACGCCTCGTTCTTCGTCAGCAAGCTGTGGGGCTACTTCGTGCCGGCGCCGCCCGACGAAGCGACGCTCGCCTCGCTGCAGGGGCTGTACGTCGCCTCGGGCTATGAGATCCGGCCCGTGGTCGAGGCGATCCTGGCGCACCCCGACTTCCTCGAAGGACCCGAGCTCGTGACGCCGCCCGTCGTCTACAACGCCGGCCTGTTGCGCGCGATCGGGCGCCCGATCGACACGACCGCCTGGGCCTGGCTGTGCGCGGGCGCCGGGCAGCAGCTGTTCTACCCGCCGAACGTCTCGGGCTGGGACTTCACGCGCTGGCTGGACACCTCGACCGCGAAGGCGCGCTGGGAACTGGCGAGCTACGTCACCGCCAAGGACTACCCCAACCCCTGGCCCGGCACGGGCGAAGCCAAATACAGCGAAACCGAGGAACCGGCGGAAGCGCTCGCGAGCGCGCTCTCCTACTGGAGCAATCCTGGGCTCTCCGGCGAGTCGCAGGCCTGCATCGCGGCCTTCGCGCAGAACTGCCTGACCGGCCTGGTCACGGCCAAATGGCAGAAGAGCCCCTACAAGGCGATGCGCCAGAACGCGCTGCGCATGCTGATCGCCACCGCCCCAGACATGCAGGTGAGCTGAGCCGTGGCTCAAAGCTGCTCCTGCAACGACTTCACGCGCTCGCAGCTGTTGCGACGCGGCGTCGCGCAGGCCGGTCGCGGCCTGCCCGCGATCGAGCCCGGCCAGCCGATTCCCGCGGGCAGCGGCATGGACAGGCGCTCGTTCCTGCTGCGCTCCGCCGGGGCCGTGCTGTCGGTCTACGGTGCCGCCGCGCTCGCGCCGCACCAGTTCGAGGAGGGGATCGCCGCCGCGGCCGCGAGCGCCCCGCCCAGCCAGCCGGTGCTCGTCTCGATCTTCATGGAAGGCGGCTGGGATGCGCTGTCGGTGCTCGCGCCCGTCAAGGAAGCCAAGTACCACGAAATGCGCCCGTCGCTCGCGCTGCAGGAAGGCAAAGGCGTGACCTTCGCCGAGGACGAAGAACTGATGTGGCATCCGCAGGCGGGTGGCCTTGCAACGCTGCACGGCGAGGGCAAGGTCACGGTGTTCCCCGCGATCGGCTACGACCCGCCCGACGAGAGCCACTTCACCAGCCGCCACTACTGGGAGGTCGGCGAGCTGAACGCGCAGACGCGCTCGGGCTGGATGGGGCGTTACCTCGACGTCGCGGGCGACCCCGGCAACCCGTTGCAGGGCCTGTCGCTCGACTACTCGCTCGCGCCCGCGCTCGCCACCGCGCGCGTGCCCGTAGCCGCGGTCGCCTCGCCGAGCGACTACGACTTCTGGGCCTACGGCCTCGGCGACCCGCTGACGCAGCCGACGCTCGACGCCTTCGGCGCGCTCGGCGCGCTGTCCTCGCCCTCGCCCGCGTTCGCCCAGGCGCGCACGGCCTCGCTGAACACGAACATCATCCGCAATCAGATCGCCCCCTTCGGCGAAAGCGAAGGCAAACCCGGGTTCACCTCGCCGGTCGGCTACCCGACGAACGGGGGTGAGTTCCCCAAGCGCCTGGCCGCGCTTGCCGCGATGCTCGACGACGAAGCGCTGCCGATCAAATGCGTCTCGCTCAGCGCCGTCGGCTCCTACGACACGCACTCCGACGAGGTCGACACGCTCAGCACGAACCTCGGCGCGACCGTCGAATCGGTGCTCGCCTTCCAGCGCGACCTCGAAGCCCGCGGGCTCGACGACCGCGTGCTGATCCAGCTGTGGTCCGAGTTCGGGCGGCGCCCGCGCGAAAACGGCTCCGGCACCGACCACGGCGCGGCCGGGGTCGCCTTCCTGATCGGCTCGCGCGTCAAGGGCGAAATGGTCGGTGAGTTCCCCGGCCTCTCCAAACTCGACCCGAACGAAAATCTGCTCAACACCTCGGACTTCCGCGCGATGTACGCCGGGCTGCTCGGGCAGTGGTTCCAGACCGAAGCCGGTCTCGTGATCCCCGGCGCCGGGACCGGCGAGGCCGGGTCGAGCGCGTATGGAACCGTGCCGCAACTGATCGCGTGATGGCCGACGGGCTCACTGCTCAACGCCGGGCATCGAGCCGCCGGCGTCTGATCGTGGCTGTGTTCGCATGCGCGCTGCTGCTCGCGTCGACCGGGGCCCTCGCAGGCGCGGATGCGCTCGCTGATGTCGCGGGCGCTCATGCCGCGCCGCACCGCTCGGCCAGGCTCACACGCGCCGACGAGCGGCGCAAATGCGTACACGACGTGCGCTACCAAAGGCGTCACGCGCGGCGCTGCCGCGCTCTGCGCCGGCTCCTCACCGGCAAGCCGCGCCAGACCGCGCCGAATGCGGCGAGCGCTCCGGTCGGGACGGGCGCGGCCGCGATCGCCGCGGGCATCCCCCCGCCCGCACTGATCGCGATGCCGCCCCCGGTTGCCACGTCGCCGGCGAGCCCGGAGCCCCCGCTCGAATCAAGCCCGCCCGTCGAATCGGGAGAACCCGCTGAAGGCGGCGAACCGCCCTCGATCCCGCACGTGCAGGTGAGCGCCGTCGAGTACGGCTTCTCGCTGTCGCGCACGACCGTGCCCGCGGGCACGGTGATCTTCCAGTTCGTCAACGACGGGCAGGACGAACACAACCTGAAGAT
This sequence comes from Solirubrobacteraceae bacterium, assembly GCA_036267655.1. Lineage (GTDB taxonomy): Bacteria > Actinomycetota > Thermoleophilia > Solirubrobacterales > Solirubrobacteraceae > Palsa-744. The sequence goes on along the minus strand of DATAVP010000012.1, from coordinate 112,166 downwards.
CGCCCCGCCCGAAGAAGGCCCGCTCACGGGCTCGTTCGCGAACGAGCCCTCCAAAGGCGTGGCGAACCTGGAACTGGAAATGCAGCCCGGCAGCTACACGCTGTTCTGCTCGCTGCCAACGCACGAGCAGAAGGGGATGAAAGCGACGCTGGTCGTGGAATGAGCGGGGATCTCGGTGCAGGCGCTCAGCGCGTGAGCGAATCGACGCCGACCGACGGCGAGGGCGCGCTCAGCGAGACGTCCTGATCCCACCCCGTGAAGCTCGTCCTGCCCCGTTCCCGCCCGCCGTTCTTGAGGAACAGCAGCGGGTATGGCTTGCCGGTGCTCGCCACGTAGAGCACGCCTTCATAGAGCTTCGCCTTCTCCTTCAGCGCGATCGCCTTCTGCCCGTCGATCGTCGTGCTCACGCCTTTGGTGAGGTAGGCCGAGGTCGAGAGGACGCGGTTGAGCTCTTTGGGCAGATCGGTGAGCGCGGCGAGTTCGCCCAGCGGACCGCTACCGGCGGGAGCCTTCAGCCACGTGCCTCGAGGCACGTGCAGGGGCTTGCCGAGCCTCGCGCCGAGCCTCGTGTAAAAGGCCGGAGGGCCTTTGACGTAGACGGTGCCGCCGATCCGGATTGCTTCATAGCCACTGCCGAGCAGCGAGATGCGGCTGCGGGCGCGGTCCCGTGCGAGATGGGCGTCGATCGTGAAGCTCGACCTTTGCACTTTGCTCACCCCCACAACATGCACCGAGTTCGCACTGATCGCCGCGGCCTTGCTCGCCTGCAGGATCTCCTTGGGCGATTTCGAGGCGACGCCGTTGTCGGAGGAGCCGCAGCCGGCGAGCAGCGTGAGGATTGCCAACGCCGCAACCAGCAGCAAGGCCGCTCGCCTCGCAGGTGAGGCGGATCGCGCCTGTGATCTGAGCGCTCCCGCCATCCCAAGGCGCACCCTATAGCGCGCCGGGCACGACAGGCAGGGCCCGCCGGAGCGCATCATCGCGAGCATCGCTCAGTCCTGACCGTGCCGAACTGCGTGCACCCCTGAAGGGCTCTTTTTGCCCTTGTGCGGATGCGCCTTCTGCTTGGGGCCATATTGCTTGCGCGCCTGTGCTTCGCAGCCCGCGCGCTTGGCCTTCAGGCGCTTGGCCTTGAACTTCTTGCGGCAGGCCTTCAGAGCCCTTTTCAGCTTCTGCGCGCGGGTCAGCTTCTTTGCCTTGCTGGCCTTGACGGCCGAGCAGCCGGTCAAGCCGACGTTCGTCGTCGTTGTGATCTTCGCCCCGTTCTGGGCCGTGATTTCGGTCGGCATCGTCAGCTTTTCGCCGCAGAGGTTGAATTGCTTGGACTGCGCCACATTGGCGGTCAGCACCGAGTGCGGGCCCGCGGGAAGGACCGTTTCGAAGGTCGAGAAGGGCGCGTCCGGCGCCGATTCAAAGCGCGAGTAGGTGATCCCGGCTTTGATGTCGGTCTTGCCGTCGAGGATCAGCGTGATGCCTTCGCCCTGCAGCACGAACTCCACGTCGGGGAAGGCCGCGTTGCCGTGGCTGACCAGGTAGGCAGGCCCACTGAGCGGGCTCTTCAGGACCGGCGTGTGGATCGTGGCCGTACCGATCACCGATTCCGGGCTGCAGGAGGCCGGGTTTGCGTTGAAGGCGGCCTCGATGCAGGCTTTCTGCAGCGTCGTCAGGCGGCTGGGCAGCTGCTTGGGCAGCGCCAGTACGACTTTGGCGATGTTCGCCTGGCCAAGACCCTGAGACCGGACTGTGACCGTAAAGCTCGTGCCGTTTGCTTTGCTTGCGCGCCCCGCGGCCGAGGCGCTCAATGTGGGGCCGAAGGGCAGGTTCTCACAGGCCCCGACTTGAAAGCGCTGAGAGACCGGCACGGAGGCTCCTTCCGCGCCGCTCAGCGTGCCCGCGATCGACATCGGCGCGCAGCTTGTCGGGTTGAACTGGAAGTTCGGGCGATCGACGCTCACGAGCACGCGTTTGAGCTGTAGCGGGATGCCCCTGATCTGCGTTGGCAGCGGGTCTGAGACGATCGTCACCGAGGCGTCATTGGGATCGATGTAGAGCTTCGAGCGCACGGTGACGAAGCCGAGGTCAAACGGCCCCGCCTTCGCCGGGGTCACGATCTCAAGGCCGAAGGGCGCATTCCCGTAGGGGCCGGTGATGTAGACGCGGCCGCCTTCCTGGACGATCGGTTCAGGGCCGAGGCCCGCGATCGCGGTGGCGTGGCCGACTTCGCTGTCGGCGGGGCAGGCGCTGGCCGACGCCTGGGCGTCGGAGCACAGCGTCACCGAGGAGAGCATCGCGGCGACCCCCGGCGGCAGGTGCATCGACAGCCCGCCGAGCGCTTGGTCGCCGTCCGGGCGAGTTAGTTCCAGTGAAAAGCCCGTGTAGGCGCCGGCCTGGGGGTTCGTGCTGAGGGCCGTGAAGCCGGGGGTGAAGCCGAGCGCCCCACCTGGACAGGCGGAGCCCCCGATCCCAGAGCTGATCTGGAAGTCTTCGCCGGGGGCCTGGACCGCGAGCGGGCCCATGCCCGACCACGGCGTGAACACTCCGTCAGTCGCATAGCCGCCGCATTTCGCAGGGGTGGACAGCGACGCCCGCGGCCCCCCGAACAGGTCGACTTTCAAATCTTCGAAGGGGACCTCGGGGGCCTCGCGGAAGGTGGTGGCCACCCGCAGGGTCCCTTCATCGAGCACGCCTTCTCCGGCGAGCTTGACCAGCACGCCCGAGACCGGGTCCCTGGCGACCAGATACACCGCGACCAAGGAACCGAAGGGGTTCTTGCCCGCTTCGCCGTTCGGGGCCGGTTCGGCCAAGTACAGCGCGCCGGCCAGTTCGTGTTCGAGCAAGGGCGTCTTGATGTGCAGGAGGCCGAGCTTGGAGGCGTCCGGGCAGGAGGCTTCTTCGCCGTCAAAGCGCTGCATCTGCGTGCTCGCGTCAAAGCCCTCGAAGCCTGCCTGGCCCTCGGAGCAGCCGACCAGGCCGTTGGCGGCCGAGGGCGAGAGCTGCACGCCCGCGGGCAGCGTGACCGTCGTATCGCGGATGTCGGCCGTGGCGAGGCCTTCGGCTTCGGAGAGGCCCGGCTGGGGGACGTGCACGTCGATTGAGACGCCCGAGGGGGTCGAGGCGGTGTGCTGTTCGGGGGTCGCCGTCACCGAAGGGGAGAACGGCAGCTGCGAGCAGCCGTCGAAGCCGAGAGCGTTCCCGTCTTGATCCGCCCAGGCGTATTCGGAGCCGACCGGCGCGCCGGGGTTCAACCACGAGTCGCTGCTCATCGAGAAGGACGCCGGTTCTGCGGCCGGCGTTGCCGCGCAGGAGGTGGGGAGCGAGAGGAAGGGGGTCTGGGGGAGCTTCGGTTCCGCCGGGCAGGGCTTGCCGATCTGCCTTGCGTACTTGCCCCCGGATACGCATTCCCAGCCGCGCGCCGCGTCATGCCGGGGGTCACCCGGCACGCCCCAGATCGTCACCTGGCCGATGAGCAGCCCCGCGGTCTGGGTGGCGTTCCTGACACTCACATCGACCCCGTAGTCACCCCCCGAGCGCACCGAGGTGTCCAGCACGATCGGCACCTTGCCGAGCGCCTCAAAGCCAAGCCGCGCGGGCTCTCCCTGTGCGGGCACCAAGTTGAACACCGGGATCGTGAATGCCAGTTGCCCGCCCAGTTTGGGTTCCATGATCTCCACGGTGGCGACGCCCACGACGGATTCGGGCGAGCACAGATTCGCTTCTTCCACTAGAGCGAAGAAGTCGACCATGCTGCACTGCTTGGCGGCATTGGGGTTGCCGAGCAGGCCGGGCGGGAGATGGAACGTGAAGTCCTTGGGCAGTGCGATCGGTTCGCCCGACGCGCTTCGATTCACGGTCAGCGTCGTGGTGAACTGGAACGGATGGGAGCCCGCCTGGGCCGCCGGCGTCGCGTCCTCGTTCAGCAGCTGAGCTTCGAACGTCGAGACACCGTATTCGGGCGGTGAGCCACTGACGGGAACGCTGAGCGTGCGCGTTAGGCTTGGTGTCGCGCCGCCTTCCACGGTCACCGTCTGGGGCAGGCTCGTGACGGTTCCCAGCGGCTCGTTCACGCTCACGCTGATCGTCTCGGTCACCATCTGGTAGGGCGCGATCGTGCTTTTGAATTCGCATTCGAGCTGCGCGAGGGAGCAACTGGGACCGCTGATCGACGTCGCCGTGAGGCCGGGCGGGAGCGCATCGCGAATGTGCACCGGCACCGCCGCGGCGTTGATCGGAGCATCGCCCAGGTTGGTTGCCGATATTTGGATTCGTCCTTCGCTCCCCGGCGCGAGATTTGCGGGGATGGCTTGGGTCTGGACGCTCCAGGAGCGCGTTTCCGCCTTGGCGCCGGCTGCGCTCAGGAGGGCGAAGCAGAGAGCCAGCGCCAATAGAGCCGCCAAGAGGGCTGGGCGGCGAGGCAGGAGAGAGTCCGTTCGGGATTGCATCAACGGTGCTCCTTCTTGAGATTGCGTCCGCGACTCGCGCCCTTCTTGGCCGCGTGCGGGCCATAGAGCTTGCGCGCGTGGCGTTCGCAGGCCTTGCGCTTGTGTGCACCATGCTTGTGACGGCACTGCGCGAGGGCTTTGGCGAGCCTCTGCTTGCGCGTCAGGGGCTTGGGTTTCGCGGTCGTCTGGTCCCCCTTGACGCCTGTGCCGGAGGGTAGGGCGGCCACGGCGTTGCCGGGGCCCGCAAACGTCGCGCTGCCGCCACCGGCGCCTGGGATCTCGCGGCCCGGTGACGCGGCCCGGCAGGTTTCGCTTTCCGCGCAGGGTGCCGGGGCGGGCGCAGGGATCGTCTGGCACGGCGAGGTCGGGCTGCACGTGCGGGCGTCGTAGATGTCATAGGCAGTGTCGGTGTCCTGCGGCAGGAGCTTGCTTTCCGTCAGGAAGAACACGCTGCCTGCGTCGGGCGTCGCTTCCAAGAACGCGGATTCGCGGGGGGAGGTGCCCGAGGAGATGAGCGAGACGCATCCGCCTGTGACGCTTTCGCAGCTGCCGACGCCCGAAGGCTCGTACTCATACGCATCGTTCTTGCCGTTGCTGTCGGCGGGCACGATCTGCTCGGGGCTGTTGAAGAACAGGCGCCCGTCGTCGGTGAGGTAGCGAGGTTGCAAGACGGCGCTTGTCAGGGACTGCGAGGTCCAGCCGGGAATGTTTCCTGCGAGCCAGTGTTCGTGGCTGAGTTCGCCCCACACCTTGCGGCGGTCGACCACCAGGCCCAGCCCTTCGCCGGAGTTTCCGTTGTCGAGCACGCCGTCGGGGCGCTGCCCGGTCGGGTCGCAAGATACGCACCGCAGTTCCGCCCCCGCGCTGTCGTATAGGAAGACCTCCTCGTCGCGGGCGCCGTGTGCCGCGGGCGAGATGTCAACGTTGTCATAGCCTGTGACCGGCGCCTGTGACATGAAAGCGAAGTAGCGGCCGTTTTCGGAGACGCGCGCGGTCACGAACGCCGGGTTGGCACTCTGCGCACCACCGGCTTCCCACTCGGGGCTGTCCTGAGAGGAGAGCGTGGCGATGAACTTCATCCGGGGTTCGGAGGGAGCGAAGCGCAGTTCATAGAGGTTCGGCGCGCCACTGACTGCGCGGTCGCCGATCCCGTTGGGGTTGGACGCGAGCACGCCTTGGGCGATCACGAAGGCGACCCCGACTTCAGCGTCTGAGCCGAGCACGAAACCCTGAACCGCCGCGTGTTCGCCTTCGATGTGGTCGATCGTCAGATCCGTCAGCTTGCAGGTGAGCTTGCCCGCTTCTTCGATCACCTGACACATGTACAGGTCGGGGCTCCCGAGCCCCTGTCCGGCTTCGGCCGTCGAGTCCGCCGTCAGCTGCTGCTTGTCGGTGAAGAGGATCCTCGAGCCGTCCGAGCCGGCCGCCTGGTAGCGGGCAGATCCCAGCCCCGCTGGTTCCGGCACCCCGTGCGCCGCATCGATCTGCACGGTTTCCCCCCGCGTGAGGTCGCGCAGGTAGAGGTGGCCGCGGCCGGTGCTTTCTTCGCGTTTCGTCCAGACCACTCGGGAGCCGTTGGCCGACACGGCACCTGCCACCGTGCGGCCGAGGAAGCCGAGTTCCGCGAGACCTGGCGCGGGCAAGCCGGAGGGCAGCATGCTGACCTGGTTCAAAGCTCCAGCGGACCACTCGTAGAGGCCTGGGGTCGAGCCGGGGCCGTTCAGCGCCACTTCGGAGGCTAGGACCGCACTACCGAGATCCGCCGATGCCCCCGCGAAGTGAACGTGGTTGCCAAATGCCGTTCCGGCTGCGGTGTTGGCTTCGGTGATGAGCGGGACATAGGTGCCCGTTGCGTTGTCACGTATGTATGGCGTGGCTTGAACAACGCCGGCGGCGAGGGGTGGAGAGGCCAGGGGACCGAGCTCGGCAGGTTCGACGAGCGCGCTGGAGAGGTCGGCCGTGAAGGACTGGTACTCGGGAGCCTCACCGGCCGTGGTTCCCTTCACCTTGGTGTTCGGCGTGGCGATGTCCTTGCTGCTCCAGGACGAGCTGCCGCGCTCGGCGAGGACCTGCTGCATTTCAGGGCTGCGGTTGCCTTCGACGTCTTCGCCCAGCGAGCTGTCGACCACATAGGTCAACTTCCCCCCGTCTTCGGAGGCGAGGATGATCCCGCCTTCTCGCGTGAGCGCTTCCACGGGCGCCCCTTCCTTGTCGGGTGGGCTCACGAGCTCCCAGGCGCGGTTGTCCGCGAGCGCGAAGGTCTGGGCGGGCTCCTGTGTGCTCAGCGTGTGTTCGGTGCTCGCGCCTTCGCCCAGGCTGTTGATCGCGATCACGCGGAAGTGGTAGGTGCTGTCTGCTTCCAGGCCCGTGAGCTTCAGCGTCTTCGTGATCGCTGCTTCACCTGAGCCGATGTCTTCCCCCGGCGGGACGGGGGAGCTGGTGCAGGCAGCGGGGTTCGGCGCGCATGGCTCGGGCCCGTATTGGAAGTAGTAGGTGGTGTCGTTGCCCAGCGGGTTGATTTCGGCGTTCAGCGTGGCTTCGGTGGCCGAGATGCCGCTGGCCCAGCTGCTCGTGAGCGCCGGCGGGATCGTCGTGAAGGTCTGGTCCGGTCCCGTGGTGGTCTTGAAGGCGTTTTCAGCCACCACGCGGTAGTGGTAGGTCACGCCGAGCTTCAGGCCCGTCAGGGGCGCTGAGACTGCCACCGGGGTTCCGCCTTTGCCGATGTCCGCGCCGCCCGCGGGGGCTTGCTGGCCGTATTCGATGCTTTCCCCGTATTCGAAGCGGTAGGTCGTCTCGATCTCATCGGGGTTGACTTCGGCGTTCAGGGTCGCGGTGTCGTGGCCGATGGCGCCGACTGGCTTGGCGGTGATCCTTGGTGGCCCGGAGGTCGTGAACTTCTGATCTGCGCCGAAGGTCGAGCCGAAGCTGTTGCTTGCCACCACGCGGTAGTGGTAGGTCGTGTTCGGCGTCAGGCCCGACAGCTGCGCCGTGGCCGCGATCGAGCCTTTTTCGCTGCCCGCGTCGGTCCCCGGCGCTTCGGGGCTCGAGTTGCCATAGCCCGTGCTCGTGCCCCATTGGAAGTAGTAGTGGGTGTCGAAGCCGTTGGGGGCGAGTGAGCCGCTCAGCGTGGCGCTTTCGGGCTGGAGGTTCGAGACCGGTCCGGTGGAGAGTTTTTCCACGGCTGGAGCCGTGCTCACTTCGCGGATCAGCCCGTAGCTCATGCCATCTTCGTTTTCGGCCACGAGGCGAAAGAAGTAGGTGGCGCCCGCCGTGAGGCCTTCGAGGGTGGCGCTGACCCCCTGCTGAGAGGCGGGGAGCGCCACGGGTGTTGTGCTCTGGCCGAGGGACGCCGTGGTGCCCCACTGGAAGAAGTAGTGGCCCGTTTTGCCAAGGCCGTTGAGCGTGCCGTTGAGGATCGTGCTCGTGCGGGCCGGTTTGGAGGCTTTTTCGGTCGATACGTCCGGGACCACGGCGCCGGGACCGTAGCGGTCCACTTGACCGAGCAGGGCGTCGGTCACATATAGGCGTCCGCTCCCATCCAGCGCAAGGCCATGGGGTTCGCCCAGGGGCGCTTCTGCGGTGGGCGGGATCCAGCCGACCCATTGCCCTGTCGAGTTGAACTCGCTGACGTCTGCCCGTTCGGCTTCTGCCACCAGCAGGTCGCCGCTCAGCGGGTCCACCGCCACGGCCGTGACGTTGCCTTCGGCTTCTTCCTTGCCGAAGGCGCCCTGTGGCGAGCTCGATCCGTTCAGCTTTTCTTCAGAGGCCCCGGTCGCCGAGAACTCATAGACCGCGCCCTTGGCGCTGTCGGCGACGTAGACCCTTCCCGAGGAGGAGTCCACCGCCACGCCGTTGGGTTCTTCCATCGCTCCTTTGGAGAGCACCCGCACCAGTTCGCCTTCCTGGCTTTCTTCAGGGCTGGGTGGCTGCGGTTTGTAGACGTCCACGACGCCCACGGACAGCTTCGCGTCTTCTGCGTCAACGACATACACATCGCCGGCGGAGGGGCCGGCGGAGTTGTCCACCGCCACGCCGCTGACTTCGCCGAAGCCCTGACCCGGGAGCGCTTCGCCTTCCCATTCGCCGATCTGCTCATATCCACCCGAGCCGTCTGACTTGAAGACCAAGATCGCGTTGTTGAAGGAGTCGGCGACGTAGACCAAGCCCGTGGCTTCACTGACGGCGATGCCGACGGCGAGCAGGGTGCCGCCGCCGAACTGGGTCACGTAGCTGCCAGAGGAGTCATATACGTCGATCACGCCTTCGCCGGAGTCCTCGACGAAGCTCATGCCGCTCGAGCGGTCGACCGCCACGGCGCTTGGTTCGATCAGCGCGGCGCCTTTGGCCTGGGTGATCGCGGATTGGAAGTTGTGGCCCACCGAGGCCCCGGCGCCGGCGGCAAGGGCGAGGGCGAGCATGAGGGCGAGGGCGAGGGCGGCCGTAAGGCGCGCCGCTGGCGCTCGTGGAGCCGCGGGTGAGGGTAGAGGTGGGGGCGCAGGCGCCTGGTCGTATGTCGAAGTCGGCTGTGTCATCGCAAGGTCAAGGTCATCGTGGGTCATTGCTCCAGAGACGGGTGGGGCCGGCAGAATTGCCGACCCCACCCTGGTTCATCAGCCGATCGCTACCTGCCGATCAGAATTTGATCTCGCCCGGTTTTTCGGGCGTGTTGACGTTGGTGACTTCCTCACCCGCGGCCGACCATGGGGTCATGCCTTCAAGGGTTTCGCCAATGTAGAATTCATCGTACGATTCGAGGCCTGAGCGTGCCTTGCCTTCGAATTTGTTGGGGATGTTTTCCTTGACTTCTCCCGGGACCGTTGAGTAGACCTGCGTGAACTGGCTGGTCATCTGGTTGACGGGGGTGATCGGCGAGATGATCTGGTCATTGCCGCCCTTGTTTTCGGGAAGCCACCACGCGCCGTCCTTCTTGTTGCCAACACCCACGACGACGGGGACTTCGCCGCCACCACAGGCGAAGTTCGCGAACGGCCCGTGCTTCGTCACAGGTTCGAGCAGGGCACCGACTTCCTTCGTCGCCTTGTCGATGATGCCCAGTTTGCCCTTGAGCGCATTCGTCTTGACTTCGCCTTCTGCAGCACCCGCGCTCTTGCACGGGCTGTTGCCGAAGAGCAGGCAGCCTTTGAACGTGACGTGGACGTTCACGATGTTGCTCTTACCGGAGGCTTCGCCGGTGGCGTTCTCTTTTGCACATTCGATTTCGATAGTGCCGGCTTCGTGGAATTCACCGCCTTTTGCTGCGCATGCTGAGCGCGACAGGGGGTGTTTGGGAGCGCCGGTGATCACTCCGCTTTCCGATCCACAGTAGATGTTCTGCTGGGACAGCACGCCACCGTTTCCAACGCTTTCACCCGTGAACGGAATGTTCGGCAGGGTCGCGCCCTTGTGCCATTCGAAGGCTTTTACGCCTGTTTTGCCTTTGGCCTTCGTCTGACAGTTGCTGTCTTCATATTTACCGCCTGCCTGTGCTTCACATTTGCCCCATTCGGGGGATGCGGCCGAAGCGCTCCCCGCCGTTACCGCCGCGAGCGCGAAAACCGCGACGAGGCATAGCCCAACCATCCTTAGATGTCTCACTTATCCTCCTTTGTGTTCCTCTGGTCATGATCGGTCGACATCCGGCCTGTGTCCCGGGCCTGCGGACGGCGGTGAATGTGCGACAGCGTGCCCGACCGGGACCAGCGGCCCCCCTGCTCGGCTTCACGCTCGTCATCGAGCTGGGCCTCCCTCGGCCCCCTCGACGGACGTTTGAATCGGCGCTCCAGTGCGGAGCGCCGGCAGTCACTTGCGGGCCGAGCCCGTTCGCCCCATGTCCCGTGGAGCGAGTGGATCGGCTCGGTGCGCAGCAGTGGCGGGGTGTGCAGTTCGTACGGCTCATGCGGCGCGTGCGGCGCGGTGAGCGTCCGGGGCCGGGCGCAAGGCATCTGCCGCCACGGCAACGCGCGACCGCGAGGACAGGCCGATCGCCCCCACGGTCCCCCGTCGCGCGGCTCCCTCCCGCCGGCGGGCCCTGATTGCACGTCATGCAGATCGATCCCCCTCACTGCGAGTCCCTTCCTCCTTGAGGTCCATCAAGTCCGAGCGACACACGCTTTGTGTAGTCGCAGTCCTGAACGACGGCGGTATCTAAGCATAGGCCCCGGTACCTGTCAAGAACCAAACAACGAGTACGCTCAGTACAGACGTTGCTTTCGTACTGTTTGAACCGCAGCCTGGGGGGAGGCATGAGTGCGGCAAAACGCGCGGTATGCAGATAGCTCGGCAGAGCACTCGGGGTCTGAAACTCAATGGTCTGGCTTGGGAGGGGTGTTGTATCCTTGTCGCGGACCACGACCGTGCCCCAACGTCCCCCCACACGGGCCTCGGCTGGCCGACGCCGCTCTTCGAAGACGAGCGACAGCATGTCGGCGATAAAGCCCAAGCCGACCCAGCGCGAGCGCCTCGTGGGCGCGATGATCGACCTCTGCGCGAGCGTCGGCTACCAGAACGTCAGCGTCGCGGAAGTCAGCTCGCGAGCCGGGGTTTCGAGCGCGACCTTCTACGAGCAGTTCGACGGTAAGGAAGACTGCCTGCTCGCGGCTTTTCAGACCGCGCGGGGACGTGTGTTCAGGCACCTCGAGCCACAAGATCCAGAGCAGACGTGGGAGCAAGCTGCGCGCATGGCACTGCAGGGCCTGTTCCGCGGGCTGCAGGCCGATCCCGGGGCAGGCAGGCTGCTGTTCGTGGAGGCGCTCGGCGGCGGGGAGCGGATGCGCGAGGCGCGCGAGCTCGCACTCGATGAACAGGAGCAGCGGGTCGAAGGCTTCCTCCTGAGCAGGCCGAAGGGAACCGAGACGCTGGACATCCCCGTGGTCGCCTTGGAGGGCGCCCGGCGCTACATCGTCTCGCGCCACCTGCGTGCGCACAGCGAGGATCTCTTGTCTTCACGCGTGGATGACATCGTCGCCTGGATGAGCTGCTACGCGGTCCCGGCGGGAAAAGAGCTCTGGAGCACGGGCCCGAGCGCGTTGCTGGCGCCGACGCCCCCGCAGGCCACGACGAATGCCGGGGACGGACGCCCCGAGCGCCTGCCGCGCGGGCGACATGGACTGCCTCCGAGCGTCGTCGCCCGCAGCCAACGCAACCGCATCATCGCGGGTACCGCCGAGATAATCGCCGCCAAGGGATACGCGAACGCGACCGTCGCCGACATCGTCGCGGCCGCAGGCGTATCTCGAGACGTCTTCTACGAACACTTCACCGACAAGCAAAACGCCTTCCTCGAGGCACAGCAGTTCGCCACCCAGGCGATCCTCAACACCTGCGCCGCGGCGTACTTCAGCGCGAGCGAGTGGCCCGAGCGAATCTGGCGCGCGCTCCACGCGCTGCTGAAGCTGATCGCCGAGCACCCCGCGATCGCTTACGTGCGCCTGGTCGAGAGCTACGCCGTTGGTGAGGTTGCCGTCCGCAGCATCGAGGAGTTCGTGCGGGCCGCGACCATCTTCCTCGAGGAAGGCTTCAACTACCGGCCTGAGAATCAAGCACTGCCCCGCATCTCCACGCACGCGATCAGTGGCGCCGTCCTGGAGGTCGTGGCCCGCCATGTGGCTCGAGGCGAAAACGCAGAGTTGGTTCGGCAGCTGCCGCAGCTGACCTACATCGCACTCGCGCCGTTCATGGGCACCGAGCAGGCGATTCAAGCCGTAGCGCAGTCGAGCGCAGCGCATCCGGCTCTCGCGGCTGAGTAGCAGCGAGCATACGAGCGCCTTGGCGTACCGCATCAGCGCGCCATCGCAAGCTCGGCAGCGACGCGGCGTGCGGGCTTGGGCCGTGTCCTACCGTTGCTCGATTGGCGCGAGCTTGGCGCATTTCTGGCGAGGTATTCGTCGAGCATTGCTGCTGCCTCGTCCTCGTTCCCGGGCATCAGATGGCCATAGCGATCGAGCGTGATCGAGATCGTCGCATGGCCCATGTAGGTGGACAGCGACTTCGCGTTGACGCCCGCAGCGATCATCAGCGAGGCGAACGTGTGGCGGCACTCGTGAAGCGTGATCCGACTGAGGCCGGCGGCCTCCCAGATGCGCGCCGCGCGCTTCATCAGAGGAGTCCCATTGAAGGTACTGCGGTCGTTCACACCGAACACGAGTCCCTCGCTGAAGGGAAGCCCCTCCAGGTGCGGCTCGAGGTAGCCACGCAAGGTGCGGTTGATCGGCACGGCGCGCTCGCGACCGGACTTCGGCGTGATTTCGCCCTCCAGCGTGTCCCAGCCGCGACGCACATGGATTATGCCCCGGCCGAGGTCGACGTCCTCAATGCGCAGCGCCATGAGCTCGCCACGGCGCAGTCCGGCATACAGGGCCGTTGCCCACACCGGGCGATCGCGCGCCGGCAGTGCATCGAGCAGCTCCGTGCATTCCCTGGGAGTCGCGATGCGGTTGCGCCCACCGCGCACCGCCGGCATCTGCAACCCGACGACCGGATTGACCGAGATTTCCCCCCGGACCAAGGCGCGCTTGTAGATGACCCTCAGCGACGCGACCGTGACGACGACCGTCGAGGCGCTCCAGCCCTCGGCTACCAGCCTGTCCACCAGATCCTGCACGTCGTTTCGAGTGACGTCCGAGAGGCGCATGGACCCCAGCGCGGGCTTGACGCGCATCCTCCAGCCGGTCTCATAGGCACGGATCGCCGCGGGCTTGTAGAGATCGCCCGAGCGGTTGCGTATCCACCCTTCACGCGCGCCGCGCAGCCAGGCGTCCGCGGCCTGCGTGACCGTGATGGCCGTGGGAGCGCGCATCAGCATCTTGCGCACGGCGACCGTGGACTCCTGACGCCAGACCCTTGCTGCCTGCTGAGTCGGGAAGGTCTTGCGGATCTTCTTGCCGTCTCGCTTGGAGTAGACAAACGCCTCCCACGAGCACCGACAGCGCCCACCTCTGCAGTTACGGCCGTGCCGCTGTCTTATCCCCGAGGCCATGATCGGCCCGGCGTTGGTCGTGGCGACGACGGCTGTCCGACGCTCGAATCGCGCCGCGCCGCGCAACCTGCCAACGCCGTGTCCCCCTCCTGAAGCCTTCCCCCAACTACTTGATTCCTTACTGTCAACCCTTGATACCATACCGTTGCGTTTCACGCAAGTACGCGGACTGGGGCCCTCCGCCGATCGCACAACCCAAGCTCCCGGCCTCGCAGCGCCAATCCCCCGGGAGTGCCGGTTCGCCGCCACGAGCGCGCGCCGGCTGCCTAACGGCTCGCAGGGTCGATCGCCAATCTGGCGCCCGCCGGATCCCCTTGGCCTCAAGGACGGAACCCGAGATGCCTGGGCACAGGCGCCGACGGCGGGTGACCTGCCGACCTCGCGCCAGTCCGCGCTCGCGACGGGTGCTTCTCGGGACTGGCGCAAATACTGGCGCATGTCTCGCGAAAGCGCCGAAATGGCCGAGCAAACCGGAGATCTGCTCAGGAGTGAGACATCTAAGGATGGTTGGGGCGTGCCTCATCGCCGTGCTCGCAATGAGCGCGATGAGCTACGCGGTCGCCTCGCCGGCACAGGCGAGCTGTAACGAAGAATGCAAAGTCGCAAAAGAAACGGCCAAGAACAAAGTTCGGCGCGAAAAGTGGGAAGCGAAGCGGGTCGGCGACCCTTTCAACATCAACTCCTGGGCCCAGTTCCGGTCATGTGAACTCGGACGACACGTCAACCCCCAGGAAACCTGCTACGCCGGGATCACACTCGGTGGAAAGACCGGCGGCTCCTTCGAATTCGGCAGGGTCAACGTGCCGCTGAGCAAGTCGATCGCTTTGCAGGGCACCTTCGAAGGCGAAGAAGAAGAAATCAGGCTCTTCCCCGCCTCGCATGGCTACGAAACGCTGGACGCTCCCGAACTACCGGTGACGGACGGGATCAAGCTGTTCGATCAGAGCACGCAGGAACAAGAGGAATGGCCCGCGGGGCTGATCGAAAGCTGGAACGAAGCCAAGAAAAACAAGGAAACCGCAGTCAACGTCAAAATCGAAATGGCGGGCAACGGATGCTACGAAGAACTCGGATGCATCGACACCGAACATCTCCTCGAACGCTCCGGCAGCGCGTTCAAGCTGCCGCTGAAGGTCAAAGTGACCGGTCCGTGGCTTGAAAAACTCGGTGGGGGTCCCTGCTACATCGGAAGCGACGAAAACCCGATCCACATCAACCTGACGACGGCAGGCTCGGGCGCGCCGGGCAACCTCTCGTTCAACAAAACATTCACCAAAGTCGCGATCCTCGGTAGCAGGCTAGTCGACGTGGGCTGGAAAATCGAACCAGCCTCCTATCCGACCGGCTGCGGTGGGGCATACGAATCGTATGTCGATGCTTCGCTCACCCACGTCCTGGAACTGGACCACCACCCAAGTCAGACCGGCACTGTGGTGCTGAAGGGTGACCTCTACACGGCGTTCCCGGAACAGGTGGAAAAAGAGGGCGTAGCAAGCGGCGAAATTCCGTAACGAAATAGGAGTCCGAAGCAAAGAGAAAGTCATAGTCCACAGCGGCGGGGCCCGTCACCAACAGATGGGTCCCGCCGCCGTGACGAGTTGGGCGGCCTCGCGTCGCGAATCTTGTTTTGAGCTCCCCACGCCGAACAGCGATGGGGTCGATAAGGAGGGAATCTGTGATGAGGCGTTTGAGACTCTTGGGAGTGCTTGCGGTGGCCGCACTGTGCGTCAGCGTCGTGGCTGTGGGAAGCGCGTCGGCAGCCGCGCCGGAATTCGGTCGGTGCCTAAAAGTCGCGAAGATAGGCAAGACCTACAACGGCAAGTACACCGACAAGGGCTGCACCAAAGAAGCGACAGCCAAAGAAAAAGAAGAAGGCAAAAAGAACAAGTACGAATGGCTGCCCGGCGGCGTGAAACTCGGACAGACCAGCACCGGCGGCAAAGCCATTCTTCAGGAAGTCGGCAAATACGCCGTCGGCTGTAACTCCGAGTCGAGCAGCGGTGGCGAATACTCCGGCACCAAAGAAGTCAAGAAACTAGTTGTGAAGTTCCAAGGTTGCCACGTGCCGCCGTTCATCTGCACTTCGCCCGGGCACCCGGCCGGCGAACTCGAAACCAAAGAACTCGAAGGCCGTGCGGTCTGGAAAAACGAAGCCAAACACGAAGCCGCGCTCGACCTCTACCCGGCCCATGGCGCAGAACAGTTCATCGCATTCAGCTGCGGCGCTCTGACGGTTGAAGTCCGAGGCTCGCTGCTTGTGCCGGTGAAGGCAAACAAGATGGAAACGAAAGTAAAACTCAAGTACAAGCAGAAAAATGGTTTCCAGGAAATGAAATTCTATGAAGAAGGCGGGAAACTAGTCGAAGACGTGTTGGAAGCGAACTTCGAAGGTCAGGGTTGGGCGAAAGCCGGCCAGAGCATCACCTCGACGGTGACCAACGAAGAAGCGCTGGAGTTGAACACCTACATCTAGGGAGATGAAATCGGGATGCGTGTGCGGCGCCCAAGGGTGCCGCACACCGACCGATCCGGCACGACGAGGCGAGAGGGACAAGGCGAGAGGGCGATGAGCAGACTTCAGAGGAGCGAGGCAATGGTGGGCAGCGTGGCGCGGCGCCGAGGCGCCCGGCTGTCGGTGGCGGTCGTCGCGCTCGCGCTGATCTGCTGCTCGCCGGCCCAGGCGCTCACCCACGCGGGCCACGTCTTTGCAGGCTTCTTCGCCGCCCCCGGCGCCGGCGAAGGGCAGCTCAGCCACCCCGCCGACGTCGCAACCGACGAAGCGGCCGGCCTGGTCTATGTCTCAGACGCGGGCAACGACCGCGTCGAGGTGTTCCGGCGAACCGGCGCGGCGAGCTATCAATACATCTCGCAGTTCACGGTCCGCGACCCTGGCCCGATAGCGGTCGATAACTCCACCGACGCATCGGACCCCTCCCCCGGGGAGGTCTACGTGGCCGGGGCCGCCAACAAGGAAGAAGAGGAAGAAGGCCAGCGCAACACGCTGTTCGTCTACTCGCCGGCCGAAAGCGGCGCGCTTCGCAAGATTCGCAGCTTCAAGTTCAAGGAAAAGGGCGGCGAAGAACTCGAAGAAGAATTCGAAGAAAACATCTCCGGCGTGGACGTGGACGCAGGCGGAACTCTGTGGGTTTACTGGGAAGAAGAAGGGGTGATCGACGGCTTCGAAAAACAGCTGACCGCCGCCGGCAAGTCAAAGCTCGCCTGGAACCCCTCCTTGCGCAGAAGCATGGAAGAGCGTTTCGAATGCTTCGCGCGGCCGGCCTTCGCGGTCGCCGCCGATACCACGTCCTTCTATGTCGGCTATGAACGCCGAAACGCGCGCGAAGAATGCCCCGGCGAAGAAGCCGAAGCGACGCCCGACTCCACCGTTGTGGCAAAGCTCGACGCTCAAGCACCGGTGCCGGCGACGCTGATCGCCGAACTGGACCACCGCGACACCACAGGCGCGGCCGTGGACAGCTCCGATGAGGACCTCTACCTGGACAACGCCACGAGCGTCGCAGCCTACGCGCCTGACGGCACGCTGATCCAACGGATTGGCAGCGGTGAGCTGCTCTCGGGCGCCGGGCTGGCCGTCGACGCGCGGGACGGTGAAGTCCTGGTCGCTGACGCAAGCGAAGACCGCGTCGCGGTGTTCGGCCTTGAAGGCACGCCGCACGAACCCACGATCGATCGCCTCTCCTCACAGAACCTGGGGCCGAGCTCGAGCGAGCTGAGCGCGCGGATAGACCCCGGCGGCGTGGCCGCCGAATATCACTTCCAGTACGGCACCAGCCCCTGCGCCCAGAACCCGACGGCCTGCGTGGATCTGCCCGCCGCCAAACTCGCCGCGGCATATGGCGACGTGTCTGTCAGCGCCCAGCTCCATGGCCTGCGGCCCGCGACCGCCTACTACTACCGCGTCATCGCATCCAATGCGCTGGCCCCCGATGGGATTTCGGCGTCGAGCACGTTCACGACGCTGCCCTCGCCCGGCGCGCTGCCCGATGGGCGGGGCTGGGAGCTCGTCTCACCTGCCGAAAAGCACGGCTCGACGATCGAAATGGCCGCGCAGCTGCGCGGTGGAAGCATCCAGGCCTCAGCCGACGGCGGTCGCCTGGCCTGGCTCGCGGCCGGGCCGGTCATCAGCGAACCGGAGGGCAATCGCAGCTTCGAACTCTCGCAACTGATGTCGGTGCGGGAATCCGGCGGTTGGAGCACTCACAGCCTCGAAACGCCCCACACCCGCGGCTGGGGACTGCTGCTGCCCTCGCCGGGTGAGTATCACTTCTTCTCAGAAGACCTGTCGAGCAGCCTGGTCGCGCCTACCGAATACGAACAGGGCAAGACCGAAGGGGTCGTCGAACATCCCGCGCTCTCGCCGCTTGCCACCGAAAAGACGATGTACCTGCACGATGACCTGCCTGCGGACGGCGGATTCCTGCCGCTGGTGACCGCGCAGAATGACACCGCGGGGACGAAGTTCGGCGGCGGGCTCGACTTCCTCGGCGCTTCGAGCGACCTCCAGCACGTCGTGTTCCACTCGAAGGTCGGGCTCGGCGCCGCGGCCCCAACCGCGGCCGGTCTCTACATGTGGCAGAAGGGCGAGCCGCTGTCGCTCATCAGCGTGCTTCCCGACGGCGCGCCTGCGCCCGACGGCGGATTCATCGAACCTTCACTCGGGGCCGCCGGGGGGCTGAATGCGCACAATGCAATCTCTGAAGATGGTAGGCGCGTGTTCTGGACCGACGGCGAAGGCCGCGCGCTGTACATGCGCGACACCGTTCAGGGCAAGACGATCGAGCTCAACGCCGCACAGGGCCATCAAGCCACAGAACCTGGCCTCGGCGGTGAAGAAGTGCCCGAACCAAGCGAAGCGGAACCCGGCCGCGAAGTGCGCCAGGTGCGCTTCGAGGGCGCCAGTGCCGATGGCTCGACGATCTTCTTCACAGATACCGCACGGCTGACCGAAGACTCGACCCAGCAGCCGACCGGTCAGGAATCTCCGACCGACCTCTATGAATTCCACCTGAGCGGCGAAGACCCGCTGCGCGGTCGCCTGCGCGATCTCAGCGCCGGCGCGGCTGCCTCCAGCGGGGACGTCCTGAACATCGTCCCCGGCATCTCCGATGACGGCTCGAGCGTGTACTTCGTCGCCAACGCGGCGCTCGCGCCGGGCGCGACCCCCGGCCAGTGCGCTCGCGAACCCGAATTCGGCGAACCCTCGCCGCCCGGCGCGACGTGCAACCTATATGTGTCTGAAGCCGATCCGGCGCATCCCGGTCAGCGGCACACGCGCTTCATCGCGACGCTCTCGAGCGAAGACGCCGGCGACTGGGGAGCAGGCGCGACCTCGCATCTCGGCCCCAAGTACCTGAACCTCAGTGCAGTCACCTCGCGGGTGTCCACGGACGGGCGCTATCTGACCTTCATGTCGCAGCGGAGCCTCACCGGCTATGACAACCGCGACGCGGTCAGCGGCCAACCCGACGAGGAGGTCTATCTCTACGACGCAGCCAGTGGACGCCTGCTCTGCGCCTCCTGCAACTCGAGCGGCGGCGAAGGCGGCGGCTGGACTCGTCCGCACGGCGTCTTCGACACCGAATTGGCCGGGGAAGGTCTTGGACTGCTCGCCGACCGAGGCGAAATATGGCAGCAACGCTGGCTGGCCGGCTCGCTGCCGAGCTGGGGCTTCAACTTCAACGGCGGCTCTCAGCCCGCCGCGCTCTATCAACCGCGGTATCTGTCCAACTCCGGCCGCATGTTCTTCAACAGCGCAGACGATCTAGTCGACGCAGACCGCAACAGCAAGGAGGACGTCTACGAGTACGAGCCCCAGGGCGTCGGCTCCTGCACGGACTCCGCCGGCTGCACCGGCCTGATCTCGTCCGGCAGCTCCGAACGGGAATCGGCGTTCCTGGACGCGAGCGAAAGCGGCGATGACGTGTTCTTCCTGACTGCGAGCCCACTCGTCGCGGCCGACACCGACCGGTCGATCGACATCTACGACGCGCACGTCTGCAGCGACGGCTCGCCGTGCCTGCAGTACCCGACGGCCTCGACGACCTCCTGCGAATCGACGGCGAGTTGCCGATCCTCCGAAGCACCGGCGCCGCAGAGCGCCGGCGCCCCGGCGAGCGCGACCTTCTCGGGTCCCGGCAGCCCTGCCGGGGCGCCCGAGCAGCAGGTCCGCGGCACGAGCACGGTCAAGCCGACGGGCACCAAGCCCCTGACGCGCGTGCAGAAGCTCGCGAGAGCGCTGAAGACCTGTCGCAAGCAGCACGCGCACTCGAACGCCAAGCGCACGAGCTGCGAACGGCAGGCGCGCAAGAAATACGGCCCCGTCAAGCGCGGGGCCGTCAAGAGGACCGCGCACAAGAGCGCCTCGCGAAGCTCATCGAGCAACGGAAAGGTGAGGTGAGGTGATGACGAGCACCGCCTACTCGCCGCCCGCCCGGCCACGTCTGCGTCCTCGGGTCCAAGGCAGGAGCAGGATCGCGATAGCCCTGGTGTCGCTTGTCGGGCTGTTGCTCGTATGTGCGCTCGCGGGCGCGAGTCCCGCGCTCGCGGCGGGCGCGCGGTGGGAGCTATCCTCGCGCGCCGCGCCCACGAACCTGGCGCCCGGAGGGGAAGGGCTGATCAATGTTGCGGCAGAGAATCTCGGCGATGAGCCCGTGAGCGGAGCGACGAGTGAAATCACGATCACCGATGCGCTGCCGAGCGGATTGAAGGTCGAAGACCCCAGCTCGATAAAACCGCGTCTGGCTCGCGGTCAACTGCCGGAAGCAATCAAGGAAACCTGGAAATGCTCGGCGGTAGAACAGCGGCTCCTCAGCTGCAGCACGACCGTGACAGTGCCGATCTATGAACGCATCGAAGTGGAAATCCCCGTGGTGGTCGATGAGTCGCCGGGCACGGTCATGTCGCTGACCAACAACCTCAGCGTGCGCGGCGGCCAAACGCCCGACGGCGACCCCGCGCCTGGCGCCTCGCTGTCTCGCGAGATGCGCGTGAGCGACGCGCCGGTGAGCTTCGGCGTGGAAGAAGGCGGCTTTGCGATCAGGACCGAAAATGCCGACGGCTCCCCCGACACGCAGGCCGGGTCTCATCCTTATCAGTTGACAAGCACCGTCTTTCTCAATCAGGTGCTCGTTGAACTGCAGAGGCCCGGCGAACCGAAGAAGCTGGCGCCGGGCGCGCCGGCCTTGCCGAAGAATCTCACCTTCAACCTGCCGCCGGGGTTGACCGGCAACGTCACAGCGGCCGGCCAGTGCTCAGACGCAGACTTCTCCTCGCTGGCGTCCACCCCTTTTGCGGGGGTGCGCAACTTCTGTCCTCAGAGCTCGGCGATCGGGGTGGTCACGGTCGAACTCAACGCCCCCAGCCCGATCGGCTACAAAACGTTGGTCGTGCCGCTGTTCAACCTCGAACCGGCGCGGGGCGAGCCCGCGCGGTTCGGTTTCGAGGCCGAAGCGGTGCCGATCGTGATCGACACCTCGCTGCGCACCGGCGGCGACTACGGCGTGACCGCCACGGTCACCAACGCCACCGCGGCCGCGCAGGTGCTCGGGACCCAGGTCGTCTTCTGGGGCCAGCCAAGCGCACGTGTCCACGACAGCTCGCGCGGCTGGGCGTGTTTGCGCGGCGGTTTTGCGGCCTTCGAAGGCGAAACGTGCGCGCCGCCGAGCCCCCGCCCAACGGCCCCGTTCCTGATCGCGCCGACGGCCTGCGACGGGCCGCTCGGCACGTCGTCGACGGGCCTGGCATGGACTGGCGAGCAGTTTGAAAGCGACTATGTCTTTCGCGATCAGCTCGGCGAGCCGTTGGCCGGTCTCGAAGGCTGCGCGCAGCTGCCGTTCGTCCCGAGGATTGACACCCAGCCTCAGCAGGAAGCGGGCCAGGCAACCACCAGCGCGAGCACGCCGACCGGGCTGGACGTCGCGGTGAAGCTGGACCAATCGGGAACGTTGACCGAAGACGCGCTCGGTGACAGCGACGTCAAGAGCGCCACCGTCACGCTGCCGCCGGGCATGACGTTGAGCCCCTCGGCCGCGAACGGGCTGCAGGCCTGCTCGGAGCAGCAGGTCGGCTATGAAGGCCCCGCGAGCATCGACCCGCTCTCGCCGGGCGCCACCTCGCCGCTTCGCTTCTCAAAGGGCAAGGCCGAATGCCCGGACGCCTCCAAGCTCGCGAGCGTGCGCGTGAAGACCCCGCTGCTGGGCGAAGAACTGTCCGGCTGGGCCTACCTGGCCGCGCAGAACGCCAACCCCTTCGGCTCGCTGGTGGCGATCTACATCGTCGCCGAAAACGAAAAGCTCGGCCTACGCGTGAAGCTCGCGGGCGAGGGCCGGCTCGACGAACAGACCGGCCAGGTCACGACCACCTTCGCCGACACCCCGCAGGTGCCCTTTGAAGAACTGGAGCTGCAGTTCTTCGGCGGCCGGCGCGGCGCGCTCTCCACCCCGCCGCTGTGCGGCGCCTATGCCACGACCAGCTCGTTCACCTCATGGGCGGGGCAGACCAGGACGCCGCAGGCCCAGCCGTTTCAGATCAGCTCCGGTGTCGGCGGCTCGCCGTGCCCGTCGAACCCGTTGGCGTTCGCGCCCGGCTTCCAGGCCGGTTCCTCAAACCTGCAAGCGGGCGCCTTCACGCCGTTCACGCTCTCGCTCGATCACCCGGACGGCGATCAGCCGCTGAGCGCGATCACGATGCACCTGCCGTCGGGAATCGCGGCGATGCTGGCCTCGGTGACGCCGTGCCCCGAACCCCAGGCGGCTGAAAACCAGTGCGGGTCAGACAGCTTGATCGGGCACTCGGTTGCGAGCTCCGGTCTCGGCGGCGAACCGGTCACGCTCCCCGGCAGCGTCTACCTGACCGGCCCCTACAAGGGCGCGCCGTTCGGCCTGTCGGTCGTCACGCCCGCCGTCGCCGGTCCCTTCGACTTGGGCGATGTCACCGTGCGCTCGCAGATCCTGGTCGATCGGAGCACCGCGGCGGTCACGATCCTCAGCGATCCCTTCCCGACGTTCGTGCAGGGCGTGCCCGCACAGATCAAACACATCACCGTGACGGTCGATCGCCCGAACTTCGAGTTCAACCCGACGAACTGCAACCCGACCTCGATCACGGGCACGGTCTCGGGCGCGCAGGGCGCAAGCGTGGCGGTCTCCTCGCCCTTCCAGGTGGCCAACTGCGCCGCGCTCCCGTTCAAGCCGACGCTCACGGCCGCCACGAAGGGCAATGCGACCAAAGCCAACGGCGCGAGCTTCACGGTCAGGGTCGCCTCCTCGCCGGGGCAGGCGAACATCGCGAAAACCAAGCTGGTGCTGCCGATCCAGCTCCCGGCGAGGCTGACCACGCTTCAGAAAGCCTGTCTCGCCGCGACCTTCGAAGCCAACCCCGCGACCTGCCCGGAAGGCTCGAACATCGGCACCGCCACGGTCCACACGCCGGTCCTCAGAAGCCCGCTCAGCGGTCCGGCCTACCTGGTCTCGCACGGCAACGCTGCCTTCCCCGACGTCGAGTTCGTGCTGCAGGGCGAAGGCATCACGCTGATCCTCGACGGCCAGACGGACATCAAAAAAGGCATCACCACCTCGAGCTTCAACGCCGTGCCCGACGCGCCGGTGAGCAGCTTTGAAACGACGCTGCCCGAGGGTCCGCACTCGGTGCTGACCTCGAACGTGCCCGAAAGCAAGCACTTCAGCCTGTGTGGGCAGAAACTGACGATGCCAACGACGATCACCGGCCAGAACGGCGTCGTGATCCAGCAGGAGACGAAGATCCCGGTCGAAGGCTGCGGCGCGGTCAAAGCCAGCAAGGCCAAGAAGCTAACGCGCGCACAGAAGCTGCAGAAGGCGCTGAAGAAATGCCGCAGGCAGTTCAAGCACAACAAGCGCAAGCGCGCCACCTGCGAAAAGCAGGCGCACACGCGCTACGGGGCCAAGAAGCTCAAGAAGGTGAAGGGCAGGCGCTCGACGTTCAAGGGGTGAGGGGCAGGGAGGGGCGCCGGTGTCGGCGTCGCCTGCGGGTCAGCCCTCCTGCCGGGGCTCCCGCAGCTTGCCATCGACGAACTCGCGCGCTTCATCCCCGCCGAGAAACGGCGCGAGGATCATGTAGACCATCAGCGGCAGCAGCACGAACAGCTCGCCCGCGCGCTCGCGACGTATGTAGGAGGAGGTCGTCTCCATGACCGCGCCCGCGATCGCGGTCGACACCGAGGCCGAGGGCTCGGCGCCGTCCGGGCCGTAGCGTTGCCCGTCCCTGAGGAACACGGTGAAAGCGACGATCGCGTCGTCCGTACGTTGGGCGATCGAGGGTCCGAGCGCATACGATTCCACGAACGCGAAATGGGCCAGGCTGGGGGTCCCCACGACGAGACCCGTCGCTGCGCTCCAACTGTCCCAGACCCGCTCGGGCCAGGCGCCCGAGGACGAGATGAAGGCTCCCGCCGCGGTCGCCATCATCTGCTCGAACACCAGCTTGTGCGTGGCGATGAAGGCGTCCGAGCGGCTGTGGAAGTGGGAGTAGAAGACCTCACGCGAGAGCCCGGCCTTCGCGACGATGTCCGCGACCGTCGTGTCTTCATAGCCCTTGGCGTAGATCGCCTCGGCGGTCGCGTGCAGGATCCGTTCGCGCTGGACGCGGGTGACGAGCGCGGTCGGGAGCCGGTGGCGGCCTCGGGGCAGAGGCGCAGGCGCCATCGCACCCGGTGACACGCCCTGGTCCTCCTGCTCGAGCTCGTCCATCGCGAACTCGCGCGGCGGTGCGGCCGAGCGCCGCGGCGGTCGGTAGCAGTCGACCCAGGCGGTCATCTCCGAGAGCAGCTGGGCCGAGTCGTATTGACCGCGGCGCATCCGCATCCCGAGCACGCGCACCAGCCCTCCCAGGAGGATGCTTGCCGGCACGTCCGGCAGTAGGGAAGCGCGCTTGCCCGCGACGGCATGGGCCTGCTCCACCCGCTCCTCGAGCCGCGCGAGCAGCCGGTCGCGCTCCTCCAACGCATCCGGTCCCGCGAGCATCGCCTCGTGCGTGAGGAAGTCATACGCGAGCGGTTGCTCACGGGCGAACTCGACCATTGCGCTGAACGCCGCGTCGATTGCGCGCTCGGGCTTTGCCTTCGCAACACTCGAAGTCACAACGTCATCGAGCGTGTGACCGAGCTCGCGATGGGCGGCCAGGAAGCAGGCTTCCTTGTTCTCGAACAGCTCGTAGAACGTCGCACGAGAGACGCCCGCCTGAGAGGCGATGTCGCCGACCCGCGCGGCCGGGTAGCCACCCTTGGCGACGATCTCCACGATCGCTCCGAGCAGCCGTGCGCGCTGGTCCGTGCGACTGGACCGCGAGGTTTGATGCGCTTCCGTGGTCCCCGAGCCGGGGCTCGGCGACGTTGTCTCATCCTCGGCCACGGATACCGCAGGGTACACAAATCTCTGGACGCTATATAGCGACCGTCAAATTTCAAGGCGGCGTCAGACTCGGAATCGTGGAAAGCACGGCTCCAGCCTCTGTGGGCCGGGCTGCTCCCCCGAGTCAAGCCTAGAAACACGTAACTTGGATTCGTTGCCGAGCGGCTGGCGGAAGCCTGAATAGCTTAGATACCAAGTGCGTTCAGAGAGCGAGGGGTCGGGTGATTGGCGGGTTGGACTTTCGACAATGGTCAAGTGTCGCAAGCCGCAGGTCCGCGCGCTCGCAGGCGCTTCGCGCCTTGCCTCCGCGTCCCCCGCCTTGCCTCCGCGACAGAGGCCGAGCTCGTGGTCGCGTGCGCGTACTCGCGCCGATCGGCCACCAGACGCGGCTGTGGTCCGCCTGCGTTTGGTCCGGCTTGGCTCAGGCGCCCGCGCCCGCCGGTGCGCCGGCGGGGCTGGTCCGGCTGAGCTCCTCGATCAGCCGGACCGCCTGCTCGGGGCCGGTGAAGGGGGCGAGCGCGATGTAGGTCAGCTGCGGCAGCCTCGCGGGTAGCCCCGCGAAGTCGTGGCGCACCGCGTGACGCTGGACGATCTCGAAGGCGGCGCCCGCGATCGCCTCCGATGACACGCGCGGCAGGTGCTGGGCCTCGGGACGATAGGCATAGCCTTCCTCGAGGAAGATCGTGAACGAGCGCGTGATCTCCTCGCCGCGACGGATCGCGACGGGGCCTGCGGCGTAGCACTCGACGAGCCGCAGGTGCGAAACCGCAGGCGCCGAGGCGATCAGGCCGAGCAGGGCACCGAGGCCGTTCCAGACGCGTTCGGGCCAGCTCGTCGCCGAGAAGTACGCGCCGGCGCAGGTGTCCACGATGTGCTGGGTGGGGTGCTGCTGGGCTTCCAGGAAGGCGTCCTGCTTGTCGGCGAAGTGCTCGTAGAAGACGTCCCGAGCGACCCCGGCCTCGGCGACGATGTCGGCGACCGTCGTGTTCGCGTAGCCCTTGGCCATCGTCACGTCGGCGGTCGCGTAGATGATCCGCGTCCGCTGGCTGCGTGCGACGACCGCTGCCGGCAGCCCGTGTCGGCCGCGCGGCAGCCGTGGGCGGGCGGGGATCTGCGGCTTCGGAGCCTGCGTGCGCGTACGCTGGAGCAGTGCTCGCGGCCCGGCGCTCCAGGGCTCGGCACCCGGCGGGATCGCGTAGGAGGCCAGCCACTCAATGATGTCCTCGGTCATCTCGGGGAGCTGATCGGCCGCGTTGGTGCGCAGTCGTCGCGAGATGATGCTTCGCAGCGCGCCCACGAACGCCGTGGCGGGAACGTCGAGGCGCTCGTCGCCCTCGGGTATGCCGTCTAGCACCGACTGGGCGAGGCGCTCGAATTCTCCGAGAACCCGTCGACGCTCCTCGGCAATCAGCTCGCCGCCCGCCGCGGCCTCGACGAACAGCAGTCGTCCGCCGTCAGGATCCTCGCGGAGCGCCGTCAGCAGCGAGGCGAGCGATCCCTGCAGGCTCGCTCGCCAGTCCTCGCTGTCGGGTGCCTGCTCGCGAACCTTCGCCAGGAGGCGGTCGGCGACCGAGCGGTAGGCGGCGAGGAGGCAATCTTCCTTGCCGTCGAACAGCTCGTAGAAGGTTGCGCTCGAAACCCGCGCGTGTGAGCTGATCTGCGCCACGCTCACGCCCTGGTAGCCACCCTTGGTCGAGAGCTCGATGATCGCGTCGGTCAGGCGCTCGCGCTGTGTCCGCTTCGGTGTGACCGCGTCCTTGCGTGGCGTCGAGCGACGCTCTCGTAGTCCTTGGACGGGTCGTCGAGCGGGCGGCGGCATGGCGGATCGCGAAAGAGCATACAGGAACTCCCCTAAGTCCGACCACGCGGTTTCATATGCAAACGACAGCCAGTCAGGCCAGTGGTCCTGCGGACATCGCTAGACCCGTGTCTCAAACTCGCTCTATAACGGCAGATATAGCCATACTTTGCGGGGTGGCCGACTCCGCTGGATGGGACTGGACGGGCGTTGACTTGACGTATGTAGGCTTTTATGTTTAGATACCGTGCTCGTTCAAATACTTATCAAACGACTCACGGCGTCGGGGACTCTGGACGACACGTGGTCGGTAGGCCGAGGTGTCGAAAGAGGGGGGTACATGCGGGGTGCAGAGCGGAGCGGTCGGCGTGTTTGTCCGAGCGTCATGGGTGGGTTGCTTGAACCCACAGTGGCGCTCGCAGAAGCTCGGCGGCCCCTCTGTCCCTCTCCGCTGAGACTCGACGGGCGCCGGGTGCTCATCTCGCCCGGCGCCCGTACATGCCGCGCGCGCTAGGAGCCCGACCGATGCGTGCAGGCAGCGGTGGATGTGGGCGATGACGCAGGTGGAGGAGGATCTCTCCGATCGGCTGATGCACGAGGTCCAGCGTGAGCTGGTCAGGAGCGTCCAGCGGAGCTGGATCATGTCGGCGTTGGCGAAGGTCGTCTGCGAGCACGGCCCCGAAGGCGCGAGCGTACGCCAGATCGTCACCCGCGCCGGGGTGTCCAGGCGACGCTTCTACGAGCTGTTCGCCAGCTCGGACGAGTGCTTCCGGGCCGTCTTCGAGGAGGCCGTTCGCCAAGCTACCGAGTGCGCCGCGGTGGCCTACGGCGAGGCGGGATCCTGGGAGGATCGGCTGCGCTCCGGTCTGTTCGCCCTGCTCGCATACCTCGATTCAGAGCCGGAGCTGGCGAGGTTGTCGGTTCTGCACACGACGCCCGCAGGCCCTGCTACGGACCGTCGCAATCAGATCCTCGGCCGGCTCGCGGCCCTGATCGACACGGGTGGCCGTTCCGCGCCCGGCGCCCTGAACCCGCCGCCGTTGACCGCCGAGGCCGTTGTGGCGGGGATCGTCGGCGTGATCCAGGCACGCCTACTGCAGCAAGCTTCAGAGCCGCTCGTCGCGTTGGTGAACCCGCTGATGAGCGTGATCATGCTGCCGTACCTGGGGCCGGCCGCGGCGTGGGAGGAGCTCTCTCGGCCGGCCTGTGAAAGCGCCGAGCCGCCGGCGCCGCCCGCGCCGAAGCGCGACCCGCTCGAGGACCTCGACATGCGCCTGACATATCGCACGTTGCGCGTGCTCGCTGAGATCGCCGCGACTCCAGGCATCAGCAACCAGGCCGTGGCGGAAGCGGCGGGGATCCGCGACCAGGGCCAGGTCTCGAAGCTGCTCTCGCGGGTGGAGCGGCTCGGGCTGATCTGCAACACCGGCGCCGGACAGCCCAAGGGCCGCCCAAACGCGTGGTTCGTGACGCGTCGCGGCGCCGAAGTCGGAAGGGACATCGGCGCGCGCCTGCACCGCGGTCCCTCGACCTCGCGACAGGGTGGCGCGGATGCGTGAGCGGGTGGGAAGGACCGGTCCCGGATGAGCGTCGGCGGAGAGGCGCCCGCCGATGCGGTCGGCGAGCGGGTCCCCAGCAGTCGCGGCATGGGCTTCGGCCTGCGCACGATCAGGCGGCTGGCCGCGTCGGACGTGCTCGACCGCGTTAGGGCGCGCAAGGGAGTCGAGCGGGCGCTGTTTCGGGCTACGAAGGGCGGGCTACGCTCGGCGACGGTGGCGGGCCGGACGTTCAAGGCCGCGAAGCAGCTCGGCAGGCCCGCGCGGCAGCGGCCGAGCTCCTCGGGTGGGCTGTTCGATCTCACCCCCGACGACGAGCAGGCGCTGATCCAGGAAGCGGTGCGCCGCTTCGCCGCCGCCGAGGTGCGACCGGCCGCATCGGCGGCAGACGCCGTGGTGTGCGCCCCGTCGGTGATCCTGACCCAGGTCAACGAGCTCGGCGTCAACCTGCTCGGCGTGCCTGAGGAGCTTGGCGGCGCGATGCATCCGCAGGCCGCGGTCACGGCAGCACTGGTCGCCGAGGCGCTCGGTCACGGCGACATGGGCATCGCCTACGCGGCGCTGGCGCCCGGGGCGGTGGCGACCGCGATCGGTCGCTGGGGGACCGCCGATCAGCAGGCGAGCTATCTGCCGTCGTTCGCGGGCTCCGATCCGCCGGTCGGGGCGCTCGCCACGCTCGAGCCCGGCCCGCTGTTCGATCCCCTGCGCTTGCGGACGCGTGCACATCTGCAGGGCGGGAGCTGGATCCTCGACGGGGCCAAGGCGCTCGTGGCGCGCGCGGGCGAGTGCGAGCTGTTCGTGATCGCCGCCGACGCCACGGGCGTGGGCCCGGCGCTGTTCCTGCTCGAGTCCGGAGCCCCCGGGCTGTCGGTGCAGCCCGAACCGGCGATGGGTCTACGTGCCGCCGCCACTGGTCGCCTACTGCTCGAGCGCGTGCGTGTGCCACAGGACGCCGTGCTGGGCGACGGCGCGCGCGAGGTGTATCTGGAGTCGGTCCAGCGCGCGCGGATTGCATGGTGTGCCCTCTCGGTAGGGGCAGCCCAGGCGGTCCTTGACTACGTGACGCCCTACGTCAACGAGCGCACCGCCTTCGGCGAGCCGATCGCCAACCGGCAGGCGGTGGCCTTCGCGGTGGCGGACGCCGCGATCGAGACGGGTGGGATGCGCCTGGCGACCTACCGAGCCGCGAGCCTCGCCGACCAACAGCGGGACTTCGGGCGGGCCGCCGCGCTGGCACGCGCGCTTTGCGCGCGGCACGGTATGCGCATCGGCTCAGAAGGCGTGCAGCTGCTCGGTGGCCATGGCTTCACCAAGGAGCACCCGGTCGAGCGCTGGTATCGAGACCTCCGTGCGGCGGGCGTGATGGAGGGCGCGCTGCTCGTCTAGGGCGGAGGTGAGTCGTGATCGCGCTGGAGGCACCAAAGAAGTTCGAGGCGCTCGTCGGACAGGCGCGGCATGTCGCCGCCGAGGTCTTCCGCCCGATCTCACGTAAGTACGACCTCGCCGAGCACGAGTACCCCAAGGAGCTCGACATGCTCGCC
Source organism: Solirubrobacteraceae bacterium (assembly GCA_036267655.1). Taxonomy (GTDB): domain Bacteria; phylum Actinomycetota; class Thermoleophilia; order Solirubrobacterales; family Solirubrobacteraceae; genus Palsa-744. Next base: position 82,453 of record DATAVP010000012.1, on the reverse strand, counting down.
TCGCTGATCGACGGCATGAACGAGGGCGGCGACGGTGACGGCGCGGGTGCGGCCTTGGTGCGGCGCAAGTCACGCAATCGCGGGGATGGGTCCAACCGCAACGGCTCGAACATGTTGACGGTCCTTACGATCATCGAGCTCTGCTGGGGCGACGTGGGCCTGCTGCTCTCGATGCCACGCCAGGGCTTGGGGAACTCTGCGATCGCCTCGGTCGCGACCGAGGAGCAGCTCGAGCGCTATGGCGGTCGGTGGGCGGCGATGGCGATCACCGAGCCCGAGGCCGGCTCGGACTCGGCGGCGATCCGCACGACTGCGGTGCTCGAGGGCGAGGAGTACGTCCTCAACGGCGAGAAGATCTACGTGACCTCGGGCGAGCGGGCCGAGCTGGTGGTCGTGTGGGCGACACTCGATCGCTCGCGGGGACGCTCGGCGATCCGCTCGTTCGTGGTCGAGCGCTCCAACCCGGGCCTGAAGCTCGAGCGGCTGGATCACAAGCTGGGGATCCGCGCGTCGGACACGGCGAGCTTCCGACTGGAGGACTGCCGGGTGCCCGCACAGGCGCTGCTCGGGAGCGCCGAGAAGGCCGAGCAGGACGTCAAGCAGGGCTTCGGCGGGGCGATGCAGACGTTCGACAACACGCGCCCGCTGGTCGCGGCGATGGCCGTCGGGGTGGCGCGCGCCTCATTGCAGGAGACCCGCGAGCAGCTCGCGCAGGCCGGGGTCGAGGTCGACTACGCCAAGGCGCCTCTGACCCAGTCCGCGGCGGCGGCGCGGTTCCTCGAGCTCGAGGCCGACTACGAGGCGGCGCGGCTGCTGACGCTGCAGGCGGCATGGATGGCCGACAACGGCAAGCCGAACTCGCTGCAGGCCTCGATCGCGAAGGCGAAGGCGGGGCGCACCTGCGTGGAGGTCGCGCTGGGCTGTGTCGAGCTGTGCGGGAGCGTCGGCTACGGCGAGCAGGAGCTGCTGGAGAAGTGGGCGCGCGACGCAAAGATCCTCGACATCTTCGAGGGGACCCAGCAGATCCAGCTGCTGATCGTCGCGCGTCAGCTACTCGGCCGGGGCTCGGACGAATTGAAGTAACGGGTTGGCGCGGTGGGCACCGAGCGCTGCGATCGTGCGCGCCGGGCCTTCACGGGCGTCGTGGGACACGCCTCACCACGACGTCCGTGAAGGTTCGGGCGCCCCGGGGCGCGCCGGTCAGACGCCGGCGAGCTCGCGCCGCTCTGATGTGTCCGGCGTCGTGGGCGACGCGGGCGATTGCCCGCGCGCCGAGAAGGTGATCTGATCGTCGAGCGGCCCGTGCTTGAACAGCCTCACGTCCTTGAGGTAGTTGTGGTGCATCTGCCATGGCGCACCGACGCCTTGGCGGGGGAGCAGGTGAAGCGCACGCAGCACGTAGCCCGACTTCAGGTTGAGGACCGGCTCGGTCGGCAGCGAGGCATCGGGAGGTTGCGGCGTGCAGGAATCGACGCCGAGCTCGTCCATGCGGTTGAGCAGTCGGCATACGTACTCGGCGATCAGGTCGGCTTTCAACGTCCAGGAGGCGTTCGTGTAGCCGAGGATCAAAGCCAGGTTCGGTATGCCACACAGCATCATGCCCTTGTAGGCGATCGTCTCCGAGACGTCGATCGAGTGCCCGTCGACCGCGAGCTCCAGGCCGCCGAAGAGCTCGGCGTTCAGCCCGGTTGCCGTGACGATCACGTCCGCCTGCAGCCGTTCCCCGGAGTCCAGCTCGATGCCGTGCTCGGTGAAGGTTGTGATCTGATCGGTGACGATCGAGGCGTTGCCGCCGTGCAAAGCCTTGAACAGGTCCCCGTCGGGAACCAGGCAGAGGCGCTCGTCCCAAGGCTCGTACTTCGGCTTGAAGTGCGTGTCCACGTCGAAGCCGGCGGGCACTTGGCGTTCGACAAGGCCCCTGATCAGCTTGCGCATCAGCCCCGGGGCTCGGCGTGAGACTTGGAAGTTGAGCGTGCCGAGCAGTACGTTCTTCCAGCGCGCGAGCGAGTATGCGAGCTTGGAGGGGAGGTGCTCGCGCAGCCAGTTCGCGATCGGGTCGTGCTGGGGCAGCGAGAGCACGTAGGTGGGGGAGCGCTGCAGCATCGTGACCTGCGCTCCGCGCTCGGCCAGCGCGGGTACGAGCGTCACCGCGGTTGCGCCGCTGCCGATCACGACCACGCGCTTGCCCTCGCAGTCGAGATCCTCGGGCCACTGCTGCGGGTGCACGAGCAGCCCGTCGAAGCGCTCGCGGCCGGGGAAGTCGGGCGTGTAGCCTTCGTCGTAGCGGTAGTACCCGGTGCAGGCGTAGAGGAAGTCGCACGTGATGCGTACGGTCTCGCCGGTGTCGCTTCGCAGCGCCTGCACGGTCCAGCGTGCCTCGGAGCTCGACCACTCCGCTCGCACGGCACGATGCCCGAAGCGGATGTGGTCCTCGATCTCGTGATCGTGTGCGGTATCGCGGATGTAGCTGAGGATCGAGGCGCCGTCCGCGATCGACTGCGGCTGCTCCCAGGGGCGGAAGGAGTAGCCGAGCGTGAACATGTCGGAGTCTGAGCGGATGCCGGGATAGCGAAACAGGTCCCAGGTGCCGCCAATCGCCTCGCGGGCCTCGAGGATCGCGAACTGCTTCCGGGGGCAGTTCCGCCGCAGGTGACAGGCGGCGCCGATGCCGGACAGGCCCGCGCCGAGGATCAGCACGTCGACGTGCTCGGATGCGGTCTGGCCTGCGAGCGCCTGCAGGGGCCGTGGGTCGCGATCGGTCTTGGTCCGGGCCTCGGTCTTCTGAGTCTGAGCCTGCTCGTCCATCGCAAGCGAGCTTATCAACACACTGTCGAGAATGCTGGACAGCATGTCGAGAGCGCTCGACAGGCTGTATGATCGGCGACATGGCCACGACCGCTTCGCATACGCAGGGCACGCGCGCGGGTCGTGGGCGCCGTGCTCCACGCGCCGCGTCGGGCGAGGAGCGCGAACAGGCGATCCTGCAGACCGCGGAGCGGCTCCTGCAGCGGCGCTCGCTGGCCGAGGTCTCCGTCGACGATCTCGCGCAAGGGGCGGGGATCTCGCGGCCCGCCTTCTACTTCTACTTCCCCTCCAAGGACGCGGTGGTGCTGACGTTGATCGACCGTGTCGTCGAGGAGGTCGCGCGTCTGCGCCAGGGCGCGGTCGACAAGCTCGCCGAGAATCCGAGGGCCGCCTGGCGGGAGGGGATCGAGAGCTACTACGCGACCTTCGGCGCGCACCGGCCCGTGATCCGAGCGGTCAACGAGCTGGGCGCCACCAACGCCGAGGCGCGCGAGCTTTGGTCGAGCGTGATGGGCGGCTGGGTCGCCCAGATCGCCGGGCTGATCGAGGCCGAGCGCGAGCGAGGGGCAGCGCCGGACGGCGGGCCGGCGCGGGACCTTGCGACCGCGCTCGTGCAGATGAACGAGCGCGTGCTGCACGCCATCTTCCTCGGCGAGGCCCCGACTGTCGAGGAGACTCAGGTGATCGACACGCTCACCCACATCTGGCTGTCCTCGATCTACGGCGAGAGCTCGAGCGCCTCCAGCCGGTAGCGGCGCATCGCATCGCGTCGCCTCGCGCCATCAGGTCGCGTCGTGCCGGCTTCCCGGGACCGTCTGAAGCGCTGCTCCAGAGGCTTTCTACTCCAGAGGCACTAAGAACACAGGAGCCTCGTGCGGCTGCCAGCCCATCCGCTCGATCCATGCGCCGACCTCGGTTGCGGTCTTGGCGCGTCCGCTCGCGCAAACCTGAGCCACGACACGTGGGACCTCGACGTGGCCCTCCAGGTCCGGCCATCCGGACCCCGCGGTATTCGGGCGGATCGTGAAGCTCAAGCGACGGGGTCCACCGGTGACATCGAAACTCATTACGCCGGGCGACACAGGCCGGATCACACTGGTTGAAGCGATCACTCGGGGCCGAAGCCTGTCGCTCGGGTGAACCGTCGGGTTGGCCGCGTCGGGGCGTCGGTATGCTCGGGGCGTGTCCCTGAGTCATCCCCCGGTGCAGCGTTCTCCAGCGCACCATCCCTCAGCTCAGGCGCGACGATGACCGAGGGCGTCGAGCCGCCCTATCACCTGCTGCTCGAGGCGGCCGAGATCGCCGTGACCGCGACGGCACTCGGTCTGCTGATCTCCGATGAGGCGCACGAGCCGCAGATCCGCAAGCTGGCGAGGGAGGTCCTCGTCGAGCTGGAGGGCGCCCCGAACGAGCGCGGTGCGCTGTCGATCGCGCTGGCCCCGCAGCAGATGAAGATCACGCACACGGCGCTGAGGTCGCTCTATCGCGATCTCGGACGCGAGCAGGCCGAGGAGCTCGAGCTGCTGCGCACGGTCCTGGACAAGCTCCCGGACGAGCACACGATGCGCGCGATCGCGATCGACTAGCGCTTGGCGTGCGAGCGGCGCACTTTGGCCAGATATGAATGGCCCGCGGTGACCGTCAGGCGGCGATGGGTGAGAAGGTTGGTCACGGCGACACGGTCGGTCAGGACGCGGATCAGGGTGCCGCCGCAAAGGTCCTCGGTCAGCCAGCGCGTGCCCAGCACCGCGCCGGTGGCGTAGTTGCCCTTGGTCGAGTAGCTGCCGTGCCCTTCGGCCCACAGCTTGCGGACCGGGCGCTTTCGTGAGCTGCTCGAGCGCGCTGCGAGCGGGTGGGCGCGCGCGGTTCGACAGCCGGAGAAGCTGCCACCGGTGAGGATCGAGACGACGAGGCCGTCGCGACGCTGCGTCAGCTTGAACTCGCCTTCGTAGAAGACCATCGTCTGGGTGCCTCCGCCCGGCGTGGCCGTCGTGACCGAGACCCGGCCGTGGGTCGCGTCGACGATGCTCCCGAACGGGATCTGCTCGCCTTCGCTCAGCAGCGTGAAGGTGTGGGAGCCGGGCAGCCTTATGCGAACGGTCCCTGACAGTCGGATCACGTTGCCGGTCAGCGCGAGTTTCGGGGCAGGCAGTCCTGTGGCGATGCTGCCGAGCACACCGGAGCGCGCCGCCGGAGACAGCGAGGAGCCCGCGGGGCCTTCTTCGTTCGGCGGCGGCGGGCCTTCGGGCGGCGATTGCACCGGCAGCGGCTGTTCGGGGGTCGCCGAGGGGGGTCCCAGGTATGCCCAGACGCCGCCGAGCCTACGTCCGGCGTGGGGCGCGCCGACCAGTGCTGTGCCGCCGTCGGCGGACAGCGCCACGCTCGCCCCGAGCTCAACTTTGCCTTCTTCGGCGCCCGGCTGCTGCTCCTGTTGCCGGGTCCACTGATCGCCCGAGCGGGCATAGATCCATGCGGCGCCGGCCGAGGCGTCGTCGTGGGGGGCGCCGATCAACGCGATCGCGCCGTCGGCAGACAACGCGGTGCTGTAGCCGAACTGAGCTTCGCCAGGCTGAGCACCGGCACTCAGCTTCGAGCCCTGCTGCGCCCAGGTCGACCCGGTGCGCGCGAGCACCCAAGCCCCTCCGCTCTTTTCGTTGTCCGAACGCGCGCCGATCAGCGCGGTGCCGCCTTCGGCGTCGAGCGCGACGCTGAAGCCGAAGCGACCCGGGCCCAGCTCTTCGGGACCGCCTTGGAGCTTGGCGCCCTGTTGGAGCCAGCTCTCCCCAGCGCGTGCGAAGGTCCATGCGGCTCCGGCGTAGTCGTCGTCGCCGGGCCCGCCGATGATCGCGGTCTGACCGTCTGAGGAGAGCGCGACGCTGCGCCCGAAGTAGCCGGTGCCCAGCTCGCCGCCGCCGAGCAGCTCGGCGCCTTCCTGAGCGAAGCTCGAGGCCGAACGGGTGAAGACCCAAGCGGCGCCGCGACTGCCCCCGTCGCGTGGAGCGCCGACGAGCGCAGTGTCGCCGTCGGCCGAGAGCGCCACGCTGCGTCCGAAGCTGCCGTTGCCCTTGGTTTCAAAGCTGCCGGTGAGCTTTTCGCCGAACTGAGACCAGTCGGTTCCCGAACGAGTGAACACCCATGCCGCGCCGTGCGCGTCGTTAGCGCGGGGCGCGCCGATCAGCGCGGTGCTCCCGTCGGCCGAGAGCGCCACGCTGCGCCCGAATCCGCATTCGTTGATTTCCTGTTCGCAGCGCGCTTCTTCGTCTGCGTCGGTCTGTTCGTTGACGCTCAGCTTCGACCCCTGCTGCGTCCAGACCGAGCCGGTGCGTGTGAACACCCAGGCCGCGCCCGCGAAGTGATCGTCACCGGGGGCGCCGATCAACGCGGTTGAGCCGTCGGCCGAAAGCGCGACGCTGAAGCCGAACTGGCCGTCGCCCGCCTCGTCGCTCGGCGCCGGCCTGTCGGCCTGTTCGATCAGCGGATCGATCGTCAGGGGATAGCGGGCGTTGCTCGCGTCGACCTCCATAAGCAGCCGCCCGTCGTGTAGCGCGAGGTGGCTCGGCAGGGTGCGCCCGCCGACATCGTGGGCGCTCAGCCGGCCGTAGCGAAGTATCGGGACTCCACCGTGGCTCAGTAGAACCGCGTCCGCGTCGTTTGACAGGGATGCGCGTGTACCGGCGCTCAGCTCCAGCGAGAGTGCGAGCGTCAGCTCGCCCGCCGAGGCGCCGTCGGGGGAGGGCGCGTGCTCGAAGGTGAATCCCTGCTCGATTCCCAGGGGGCCGTTCAGGTACCACTCGTCGAGTCCCTCGCGCCTGTAGTCGACGCGGTTGGAGGCCGCACTCGGCCGCAGCTCGGGGAGTTGGCGGACCGAGCCCTCCGAACCGGCTGAGACCAGGAGCATCCGCGCTTGGACCGGGCCCGAGCGGAGCGTTACCCCGTCGCGCCGGAAGCGGGCGTGCAGGCGTTGGGCGGAACTGTCGGCGGCAAAGCCGCCGACGACGGCGCTTGCGAAAAAGGCGGGGTCGCTTGCGCCGACGGCCGCGGAGACGGGTCCGCGTGTGAGCGGGGGCAGGCCGATGCGCGAAGCCGAGGTCGAGGGCTTCGCGGCCTTTGAGGCCGTCGGGGGTGTGGACTGGAGAGGAGCAGATTCGAACCTCAGCCATGTCGCGAGTGCGACGGCACCGAGCACTGCGAGCGAGGCGGCTACGGCGAGCACCACCCAGGGCAACCGCGGCGTTATGGGTGCGTGAGACGGTTGCGCTTGGACGCGACTTGATGCCATTCCATTCCCCCGAGCACGGCGCTTCCGACCGGCGGCCGACGCGCACGCGCAAGCTAACCCTGCGGTTGCTTGCACTATTAAACCCGACTTGGCCTCCGATTGGGTACGGCCATCGATTGGACAATCGAGAGGGCCTCTTTGGACAGATGCCTAGACCGGGATTTCTCGAAATCGACCGCGTGTCCTGGTCACCTAGACTCCTCGATTTTGGGGGCGCGTGGAGACGCACGGCAATGAGATGGCAGCTCCGGGGGGCGGGCGATGAGACGCCTCGCGCGATCTGCGCGATGTCGGCTCGGGACAGGGCCTTGAGATGACTGCGCCGACACAGGCTTCGACTCGCATGCCGCGCACGCGTTCACGACGCATATCCGCCCCGGGCGCGGTGCTTGCGGTCGCGGTGCTCGGCAGCTCGATGACCTTCGTGGACGCGAGCAGCGTGAACATCGCGATCCCCGACATCGCCAAGCACTTCCCGGGCTCGTCGCTTTCGAACGTGTCCTGGGTGCTGAACGCCTACAGCATCGTGTTCGCGGCGTTCCTCGTGGGCGGGGGCCAGCTTGCCGACCTGCTCGGCCGCCGCCGGGCGTTCGGCTTCTCGACGATCGCATTCACTCTGTCGTCGGCGCTGTGCGCGCTCGCGCCGTCGCTGGGCACGCTGATCGCAGCGCGTGTGGTCGAGGCGGCGGCGGCGGCGCTGCTGATCCCGAGCTCGCTGGCGATCGTGTTGGAGACGCGCGAGCCCCACGAGCGCACGCACGCGGTGGCGATGTGGCTGGCGGTGGCGGCGCTGGCCGCGGGCTTTGGACCACCGCTGGGCGCGCTCTTGATCACCGCGTCGAGCTGGCGGCTCGTGTTCTTGATCAACGTTCCGCTCGGGCTGCTCACGTTCGTGCTGGCTCGACGTGTGATCGTCGAGAGTCGGGCGCCGGGTCGGCGCTACATCCCCGACCTGCTCGGCGCGCTCGTGCTGGCGCTGGCGATCGCGGCGCTCGTGCTGGCCGTGGTCAAGGGCTCGGAATGGGGATGGGCGAACGCCCGCGTGGTGGGATCGCTGGCGGCCTCGCTGCTGCTTGGCGGCTACTTCGTGTTGCGCTCCACGCGCGAGCGCGTTCCGGTGATCGATCCCTTGCTGCTGCGGATACCGGACTTCGTCCTCTCGAACGCCTCCACGACGCTGATGGCGACGGGGTTCTTCGCCTACACGCTGGGCAACGTCCTGTTCCTGACGAGCGTCTGGCACTACTCGATCCTGCACGCCGGGCTGGCCCTGACGCCGGAGCCGATCGTGGCGATGGCAGTCGCGAAACCGACGATCCGACTCGTGGGCGTGGTCGCCCATCGCGTGGTGCTCGTCGCGGGCGCGATCGTATGGGCCGGCGGCATGGCCTACTTCGCGATACGTCTCGGCGCCAGTCCGGACTTCCTCGGCGGCTGGCTTCCGGGGATGGCGATCCTCGGAGTCGGCGGGGGGCTGGTGCTGCCGACGCTCAGCGGCGTCGCGGTGGACTCGGTGCCGGGGCCTCGATTTGCGGTGGCCGCCTCGCTGAACTCGGTCGCCACGCAGGTCGGTGCCGCGCTCGGGGTCGCGGTGCTGATCGCGGTTGCGGGCGAGGAGACACTTTCGGGCCTGCGCAACGGATGGCTGTTCGCGGGCGCCTGCATCCTCGCGGGCGTGCTGCCGTGCCTGGCGCTCGCTGTCGGCCATGAGCACGAGGCCGCGCTAGACGCGAGCGATCTGCCTGCAGTGGCTGCCGGGTCGCTGGAGCCGCTGGAGCCCGCGGTGCCTGCGTCGGCACTGCCGAGCCTGCTGGACTCAACGGGCGAGCGGGCCGCGGCGGCTCCGCAGACGGTGGCCGAGTTCCTGCGCAACGTTCACGTCTTCGCCGAACTCCCGGACGACCTGCTCGAGCAGGTCGCGGCGCTCGCGACGAGCGTCAGTCTGCGCCGTGGAGAGTGGCTGTTTCACGAAGGCGAGCAGGCCGATGGGGTGTACGTGGTGCGCGTTGGGCACCTCGAGGTCGTCCAAGAGCAGCCCGAGCTCGAAGTCCTGAACACGCTGACCCGCGGGGCGGTGCTGGGTGAGCTCGCGCTGCTGAGCGGCTCGGTGCGCAGCGGCTCGGCGCGTGCGCTTCGCGACACGGAGATGCTGAAGATCGAGAAGGGCCATTTCGACGCGCTGCTGCGCTCTACGCCGAAGCTCGCGCTGAGCCTGACGCGCGTGCTGAGCGTCCAACTGCAGGCCAGTCGCGCGCTGCCGGCCCGGCGCCGTGCGCGGCCGGTGACGATCGCACTGCGCGCGATGCACGGCGGGGTGCCGTTGCTGCAGATCGCGGATCAGCTCAGCCGCGAGATGTGCAGGTTCGGCCGCGTAGCGGTGCTGCACCCGGGCGAGGATGGCGATCGCGGCGACCCGTCGCGGGGCCTTGGCACGCGCGCGGAGGCCGCGGCGCGCTTCGGCCCGCTGGTCGAGGGCTGCGAGCTCGACCACGACCACGTGATCATGGTCTGCGGCCGCGGTCCGGGTGCGCGCGCCTGGGATGACTTCTGCCTGTCGCGTGCCGACCGCGTGCTGGCTGTGGTGGGCCCCTCCGCCCCGGACCCCGCCCCGGGCAGGATTCCGGAGCCGGGGCAGGACTTGGGACTGCAGCCGCGGCCCGCGCCCGGCGTCGAGGAGGAATGGCTCGCGCGCATGCGGGGTTGCGATCTGGTCGGCTACGAGGTGCGACCGGGCTCGGCGAGCCTGTCGGCCTGGATCGCGGCACTCAAGCCGAGCGGCACGTTCGCGCTCTCGGGCGGGGACCGAGGTTCGGCCGACGTCGCGCGCATGGCGCGGCGCCTTGCGGGCCGCTCGCTGGGCGTGGTGTTCGGCGGGGCCGGGGCGCGAGCCTTCGCGCACCTGGGCGTGCTCGAGGTGCTGATGGGCGCCGGGATGCGCGTCGATCGCGTCGGCGGCGTGAGCATGGGGGCGTTCGTGGGGGCGCTGCTGGCGACGGGTCACGACAGCGCGTCGATCGACGCCTGTTGCTATGAGGAGTGGGTCAGGCGCAACCCGATCAACGACTACACGCTGCCACGCGCCTCGCTGATCAAAGGTCGAAAGTCGCAGGCGATGCTCGACCGCGTGTTCGGCGAGGCGCGCATCGAGGAGCTGTCGCTCTCGCTGTACTGCGCGAGCGTCGATCTCAACGACAGCAGCCTGCGGGTCGACCGTGACGGCCCGCTGGCGGAGGCGGTCGCGGCGAGCATCGCGCTGCCCTTGATCGCCCCGCCGATTCGTCGCGGACAGAGCCTGTTGACGGATGGATCGTTGCTCGACAACCTGCCGCTGGAGCCGATGAGCGCGAGTGGGGAGGGGCCGGTGCTCGCGATCGACATCAAGAGCTCCGATGGTCACCGCGGGTCAGACGAGGGACTCGAGTCCGCGGCGGCGGAGGACCCACGCCACGGCAAGCGCCTGCCGCCGTTGACGGACACGATGGCGCGGATCGCGCTGCTGAGCAGCGCGAACACCGACGAGAGCGCAAGACAGCACGCGGACATGACGATCAAGGTGCCGCTCGTGGGTGTCGGGATGCTGGAGTTCCACCAGATCGACCAGGCACGCGCGGCCGGTCGCAGCGCCGCGGCGGCGGCGCTCGAGGATTCGGCGCCGGACTGGCTGCTGGGCGGGCCGACGGATGTGAGCGAGCTGGCGGGACGGCGTACCGTCCTGCGCACCTGATGCGCATTCGTGCAAGACAGCGCAGGGTCGTGGGGCTGCTCCTGGTCGCGGCGATCGCGGCTGGGTTGGGCGTGGTCGCCTATGCGGGGCATCTGCTTCGGCGCAGCGAGCAGCAGACCGTGGACGCACGCTTCTCGATTCGTGGGACCCGCAAGGCGCCGCGTGAGATCGTGCTCGTGCAGATCGACAACGCGACCCTGCAGGCCCTCACGCACGCGGGGCTTCATTCGGAGTTCCCGTTCCCCCGCAGATACGACGCGACGGTGGTCGATCGGCTGCGCCGCGCGGGGGCGCGCACGATCACGCTGGACCTCGAGTTCTCGCACGAAACCGATGTGCGCGACGACAACGCGCTGATCGAAGCAATCGGTCGCGCGCACGGGAAAACCGTGCTCGCGGCCTCGGAAGTGGCGCCCGACGGGACGACCGACGTGTTCGGCGGCCCGCCGAACGGTCCGAAGCTGCTGCGACAGCTTGGCGCGCGCGTGGGCGAGGCGCGGCTGACAGTCGACTCCGACGGCGAGGCGCGCCGCTTCGCGCACTCCTACAACATGCTCGGGAGCCTGCCGGTCGTAACGGCCGAAGTCGCGAGCAGGCGAGCGGTGCGGGCGTCGCTGTTCGAGGGCGGCACGCTGCCGATCGATTTCGCCGGGCCGGCGGAAACGTTCAACGCGATTCCCTACTCGAAGGTGCTGAAAGGCGAATTCAAGCCGAGCCTGTTCGCGGGCAAGGTTGTGATCGTCGGGGCATCGGCGCCGATTCTCGGCGACGTCCATTCGACGGCCACGACCGGGTCGGGCCAGATGGCGGGCGATGAAATCGTGGCGAACGCGACCGACACGCTGCTGCGTGGAGTTCCCCTGAAGGACGCGCCGGGCTGGCTGAACCTGCTGCTGGTCGGTCTGCTCGGGATCGCGGTGCCGCTGGGCAGCCTGCGCCTGCGCCGCCTGCGCTCGTTGCTTGATGCCTTCGGGCTTACGATCGCATTCACGATCGGCGTGCAGGTCGCGTTCAACAGTGGGCTGATCGTCAGCTTCGTCTACCCGTTGCTGGCACTCGCGCTGGGTACGTTGGGCACGCTGGTGATCCTGTATGTGGGGGAGGCGATCGAACGCGAGCGCGTACGCGCGGTGTTCTCGCGCTTCGTCCCGGCGGGGGTCGTCGACGAGGTGATGGCGACGGTCGATGAGAACCTGCGGCTGGGCGGGGTCGAACGCGATTGCACGGTCCTGTTCTCGGATCTGCGGGGTTTCACGAGCTTCTCCGAGACTCAGCCCGCGGCCCGCGTGATCGAGGTGGTGAACTGTTACCTGAACGAGATGACCGAGGCGATCCTGGATGCGGGGGGCACGCTTATCTCCTACATGGGCGACGGGATCATGGCGATCTTCGGTGCGCCGCTCGAACAGGAGGATCACGCGGATCGCGCGCTGGCGGCGGCGCGCGAGATGATCGGCGCGCGCTTGGACCGCTTCAATGCCTGGCTCGCCGAGGAGGGCTTCGACCACAGCTTCGAGATGGGCGTGGGGCTCAACAGCGGCACGGTGATGGCGGGCAACGTGGGATCCGAGCAGCGCGTTGAGTACACGGCGATCGGTGACACGACGAACACGGCCTCGCGCCTTGAGGGCATGACCAAGAACAGCGGCGCGATGCTGTTCGTCTCGGGTTCTACGAAGGAACGGATGCGCGGCTCGACCCAGGACCTCTCGCCGGTCGGGGAGTTCGAGATCCGTGGACGCGTGGGCACGCTGGCGGTCTGGACGATCTGGCCAGAGGGCCGTGAGCCCGGTGAGGATCGACAAGCGCAGCAGCGCGCGAGCGATGGGGCGTCGCAGCAGCCCGGCGGCTCGCCGGGCGGGCAGTAGCGCGAGCGGCTCAGTCCAGCGGCGGCGCGGAGCTGGGCTGCGCTGCGAGGTTCGGGTGGTGCGCGGCGATCGTCGCCCCGGTAAGCCACCAGCCGCGGTAGACGAGCAGGCGGCAGAGCGCTCGGTCGAGCCGATCGAACACGGTGGGCACGAACGCGAGGTCTCGCCCCTGCCAGTCACGATGCTCGGGGAAGCTCGCGCGCCACTGATCTGCCGCGGGGCCTTCGACGTCGGAGGCCAGCGCCATCAGCACCCCGAGGCGACCCCACGAGGGCACGGGTTCACCGGCGCGTTCGGCGGACTCGCGAGCCTTGAAGCGGTCGACCATCCAGCGCGTTCGCAACCCGGTGCTCTGACGGTAGAGCAGTGAGTTGGCTCGCATTAGGTTCTTCACGAACGGGACCCCGCCCCAGCCCCCGGTCGTGAACACGCCACCCGCATTCATCGCGACCAGGAACAGGTCCGCGTACTGATCGCCGTCGAACGTCTGCAGACCCGTGTTGTCGTAGGTGCCGCCGTCGAGCAGCAGCGGGGTTCCGGAGTGAGGGCAGGGGAAGCCGACATCGGGGACGGGCAGCGGGGCGAAGGCGCCGGGCACCGCCGCCGAGGCGGCGGCCGCGAACGCGACGGGGAGCCGCTCGCCGCTGGGCGCGAGGCCGGTGACGTAGTCGCCGATCACGTCGCGCTCGAAGGCGAAGCGCACGCCGGTGACGATGTTCGCGGCGTTGATGACGAAGCGACATTCGGGATCGAGGCTCGCGAGCGTGCGGCCGTGAAAGAACCGACGGTCCATGCAGCGCGCGAGGACGTGAGTGCGGTTGTGCGGGCCGACAGCGCGCCAGGCGTTTCTGAGTAGTTCGTACTTCAACGAGGATCGACTGATCGAGTCGACGATCGGATTCACGACGAGCTCGTCGAGCGCGTCCGAGCTGAAGCCGTGCTTGCGAAGCTCTGTCCACTGCGTGGCGAGCACACCGTTGGCGATTGAGCCTCCGGAGACCGAGGAGACGAAGCGGACGTCGGCGAGCCGTCCGATGTCGGCGAGATAACGAGCTACGCCAAGCGCCGCGAGCGTCGCACGAAAGCCGCCGCCCGAGAATGTAAGCGCGAGCGTGGGGCGTCCGCTGACACGACCGGGATCGGCGGGACGTAGCGCGTCACCACAAGGTTTGACGAGCTCGGAGAGGCCGGTTCCGAGCGCCGGCGAATCGAGCACGGTCTCCCGGTTTGGTGACATCGGGTTTGAGCATACTCGGATCGAGTGAGCGGAACATTTCGCAAAGTGCAATAGTTCCTCGGCAGGGTTCGAGTTCTACAGATAAGAATTCATTAGATTTATTAATCTGATTGTCGATAGGCCGTTCGGGGGAACCGATGCCGATCGCACGCGAGGACTTGAGTAGCTGGATCTTCGGGGAAGAGAAGACCCGTCGCTACACGCAGGACTCCCCGATTCTTCCGGACGTGTGGCTCGCGTACGGTGAGAAGCCCGATGCGGCGATCGACCTGCTGTTGACGCCGCATTCGGAGAGCACCGCCGCCGAGTTGGCCTCGGCGCTCGCCCTCGACCTCGGCGGCAAAGACCTCGCGGGCGAGCACATTCAGAGCGCGCAGCTCGCCTACAGCGAATCGTATGTCGTCGCATCGCTGACGTTCGCGCAACTGATTCGTCTCGTGCTGCCGCTGTCCGAGTGGTGGTACAAACGGATGTGGCCGAGCGGCGCAGAGACGGTGGGTCGCCCGCAGATCGGTGATCTGGACATCGAGTCGAACCTGCCGGGCGATCTGGGGACGTGGGCGCAACGGAACGCCGAGCAGCTCCAGCCCGAGATGCTGCCGCGCGATGAGCGCCATCGACGCAGCACGGAGACGACCGAGCTGGCGTGGTTGATCGGCCTGGTGGGGCGGATCGTCGCGGAGAAACGAGACGTGACCGCGGACGTGGAGAGCGCGGAGGCGGCGCGGACGGACTACTTCGAGCTGGGCGTCGGGCTGCTGAACGGGCTGCGCTACGACCCCGAGCGAGTGGACGATCCGCTTCTGTGGGCGGTCAGCCGCAACCGGCCTGGTCGCACGGCGGTGTGGCACTCGACGCGTGCGATCAAGTCCGATGCCGTGGCGCGACTGTTCGACAGCAGCTGCGTCGGGCTTCGCTGGGGAGTGATCGACTCGGGGGTGGACGCCACGCATCCGGCGTTCTGCCGCCGGGACGCAGAGGGGAATCTGGTGAAAGACCCGTTCGGCCGCGAATCGGGAACGCTCGGCACGCGCGTGGTGGCGAGCTATGACTTCACGCGCCTGCGGAAGATCGTCGCTCCGGAATGGACAAGCAAAGAGGCGGGCGCGAGCAAGCCGGACCTTCAGCAGATCGAAAATCGCCTGCGCCGTGGACGCACGATCGACTGGGATGCGCTCGAGCCACTGCTGCGTGTCGACTACGACGAGAAATACAAAGCGCCCGTCCACGACCACGGCACGCACGTGGCGGGCATCATCGGGGCGGACTGGCGCACGAGCGACGAGGACATGCCGGCGCGCTATGACCTGATCGGCGTTTGTCCGGACATCGAGATCTACGACCTGCGCGTTTTCGACGACGAGGGCAAGGGCGATGAGTTCGCAATCAGCGCGGCGCTGCAGTTCGTTCGCTTCCTCAACAGCAACAGTGACCTGCAAGTGATTCACGGCGTTAACCTCAGCCTCTCGCTCGAGCACGATGTCGCCAACTACGCGGTGGGCCGGACGCCGGTCTGCGACGAGTGCCAGCGCCTGGTCGGGACGGGCGTGTGCGTCGTCACGGTGGCGGGCAACGAAGGGCGCGCGACCTATCAGGGTGAAAGCGGCGCGAGCGACGGCTACCGCACCGTCTCGATAACCGATCCCGGCAACGCCGAGAAGGTGATCACGGTCGGCGCGACGCATCGCTCCGAACCTCACACCTACGGGGTGTCCTACTTCTCCAGTCGTGGCCCCACGGGCGACGGGCGGCTGAAGCCGGATCTGGTGGCGCCGGGGGAGAAGATCAACTCGGTCGTGCCCGACGGCGGCTTCAAGGCGAAGGACGGCACGAGCCAGGCGGCGCCGCACGTCTCGGGCGCGGCGGCGCTGCTGATGGCGCGCTATGACGAGCTGCGCGGCCAGCCGGAGCAGATCAAGCGGATTCTCTGCGAGAGCGCTTCGGATCTCGGTCGTGACAGGTGCTTCCAAGGTGCGGGCATGCTCGACGTGCTGCGCGCGATGCAGGCGGTCTGATGCTGCTCAGCCTCGAAGCCCTGAGAGCGAAGCACGGCGACAGCCTGATCCTCTACTACGGCGAGGCTGATGCGCCGCGCGTGATCGTGATCGACGGCGGCCCGACCGGGGTCTTCAAGGATGCGCTCCTCCCTCGCCTGGAGGAACTGGTCGCGAAGATCGGCAAGGGGGAACCGCCCGCCAGGAAACTGGCGATTGACATGCTGATGGTCAGCCACATCGACGACGATCACATCAACGGCGTGCTCGAGCTGAGCAAGTTCGTAAAAGAAGAACAGAACAACGCTCAACCATTCGATGTGGACACGCTGTGGCTGAACGCGTTCGACGATCTGGTCGGCAACGACGCCGAAGAGCTGGCGAGTGGTTTGGCCGGCGCGCCCGCTCAAGTCGCTCAGGTGGGCGGCGCGGCAGCGAATTGGAAGGGCAAGTCACAGGCGGTCGTCGCCAGCGTGGGCCAAGGGCGGGAACTCCGCAACAACGCCCGCGGGCTGGGATGGACGCCAAACGACAAATTCGGCGGCTTCGTCATGGCACCGGCCGCTGGGGGGCGGGAGGTCAAATTCGGCGAGCTGACGCTGACGGTGATCTGCCCGCTGCAGCCCCAGCTCGAAGCGCTGCAGAAGGAGTGGAAGAAGAGGCTGGAAGAGATGAAGGTCGCGCAAACGGCGGCGGAGGTGGCGAGCATCGCGGGGAGCATCGACAGCTCGGTCTACAACCTCTCCTCGATCGTCTGCTTGGCGGAGCTTGGCGGCAAGCGCATGCTGCTTACAGGCGATGCGCTTGGGGCGAACATCGTGGAAGGGCTGCGCGCGGCCGATCTGCTCGACGATCGCGGAAAGATCAAGGTCAACGTGCTGAAGTTGCCACACCACGGCAGCGACCGGAACACCTCGGGAGAGTTCTTCGAGACGGTCAGGGCGGATCACTACGTGGTCTCGGGCGATGGCAAGTACCACAACCCCGAGCCGACGACGTTCGATCGCATCTCGAAAAGTCGGGTCGACGCAAACGGTAGCCCTGAAGACGACTTCACGTTGCACCTCACATACGAGGACTGCTCGGACGGCGTGGGCAAGGAGCTCGCCGACTTCTTCGACTCCGAGTCTGCCGCGGGGCGGACCTACGGGGTCGAGTTCCGCCCAAAGAATGATCTGGGCCTGCGCGTCGATCTGCTCGACGCCTTGAACTTCTAGCCGGTCGAGGCGGGGGCATGCGGCCCTGGGATCGGCCGTGGGTATCAGGCGTTCAGGCGCGGACGCGCTTGCTGCGGGTGAGCTCTTTGACGAGCGCGCGAACCGAGCGTTCGAGCTGTGGGATCGTCGCCTCATCGACGCGCTGGAGCCCGACCTTGTGGTTCAGCCAGGCGTTGATCTCGCGATGGCTGCGCCCGTCGCGGCGATGGAGTTCGCCGACCAGGCGGCTGCGCTCCTGACGGAGCTCGGCGCGCTGCTCGAACGCGGCGGGCGGGGCGGTCTCGGCGGGCGCGAGCTTCGTGGGGGTGGCGGGCGCGGAGCCGGGCTTCGCCTGAGGGGAGCCGAACAGCGTCATCTGCGGGGCGAATTCGGCGCTCAGCGGGACGAAGTCGGCGGTGGGGGAGGGTTCGGTAGCGCGCCGCTCGACGGGCTCATCGAGATCCTCGGCGGGCTCCTCACGCCGCAGGACGTGGCGCAACTCGCTTTCGACCTGTGCGGCGTGGTGGCGCAGGGTCTGATCGGCGGGCAGGTAGAGCCAGCTTGGCTCGGCGGACCGTCCGGGCGTCGTGCGCACGAACCGACCGACGATCTGGCGGAAGATGAGCGGCGTCTTCGCGGCGGTGGCGTAGACGCCGACGCGCAGGCGGGGAATGTCGACGCCCTCGGAGACCATGTTCACGGCGACGATCCAGGGCTCGCGCGAGCTGCGGAAGTCGGCGAGCTTGCGCGCGGCACGCGCCTCGGTGTGGAGCACGACGACGGGTTTACGCCCGGTCGCCTCGGCGATCAGCTTCGCGATCTGGCGCGCGTGGGCGGCGTCGGCCGCGACGGCGAGCGCGCCCGCGTCACGGTGGCCCCCGGCGCGCAGGTCGCGCAGCTTGGCGTCGGCCTCCTTGAGAATGCGCGGCAGCCCGTCGGGAAGCTCGGTGGAGATCGCGGTGCGGTAGCGGCGGCTGGCCTCGCGGCCGGTGAGCACGGTCTCGAAGGAGGACTCGATCACGTCATCGCCGCTGCGCCAGGAGAGGCTCCCGTCGAAGGTGACGAACGCGACGGGGCGGCAGATCCCTTCGGCGACGGCCTCTGCATAGGTGTAGGAGACGTCGGGGACGACGACCCCGTCGGCGTCGTATTGCACGCCTGGGATCGGCGTGGCGTCGGAGCGAAAGGGGGTGCCCGACAACAGCAGCCAGCGGTCGGCCGGACCGAACGCCTGGCGAAAGCCGTTCCCCCAGGCGAGATCCTCGCCGAGGTGGTGGGCCTCGTCGACGACGACAAGCGTGTCGCCGCCGACCTTGGCGGCCCAGGCGCGGGGATCGCCCGCGACGCGTGCGTAGGTGACAGCGACGCCGTGGAAGTCGCGGGGCGGGACGGGGCCGGGGGCGTCGGGCTGCAACTGCACGCCGAGCGCCGCCGCGGCGGCGGCCCATTGGCGCGTGAGTGGAGTGGTGGGGCAGAGCACGACGACGCGTCGGCAGACTTGCCGTGCCAGCAGGTCCCTGGCGAGCTCGAGCGCAGGGCGCGTCTTCCCGGCCCCGGGCGCGGCCGAGATCAAGAACGGGCCGCTCTCCCAGTCGGCGAGGCGGTCGAGGGCGTGGCGCTGCCAGGCGCGCAGCGATGTCGAGGGCGGGGGGGTCAAAGAGCCCGGCATGCTGCGGCATGGGACGGACGGATCGCCGGAGCTCCGCGCCGGTTGAAGGATGTCTGTTCTTCGCCTACGAGTCGGTTGGGCTGGAGCCGACCCTTTGCTCGCGTTCTTGGTCGCAGCCGCACGACTGGGAGGCAGGCCTGCAGCAATCGTGCTTCTCCGTCTCCGCGCAGCAGCTTGCCTGCTTGTCGGCCGGGCAGCAGACGGATGGCGCTGGGTCTAGCTCAGCCATGCCGACAGAAGGCTCAGCGAGTCGGGGACCACGTAGTAGTAGGCCCACAGCCCGCGTCGCTCAGAGGCAACGATCCCGGCGTCGCGGAGCTTCTTCAGGTGATGGGAGAGGGTGGGCTGCGAGATGTCGAACAGCGGCACCAGCTCGCACACGCAGACCTTGCCCGCGTGCTTGCGCAGCACGTCAACGAGCTGCAACCGGATCGGGTCGCCGAGCGCCTTGGCGACCTCGGCCATCTGGATCGCCTGCTCGCGCTGAACGTCGGGGTAGACGACGGGCTCGCAGCAGCGCTCGCCGGCTGCTCGCTTCTGCTTGGGCTCAAGCTCCAGATCGACGGACATCTATCTATATATATCGATTGAATTTATATCTGTCAATGTAATACCATCACGGCCGTGAAACTGACCGTGCCGCCGCTCGCGCGTCGTCTGCTCGCCGAGCTGCTTGGCTCGGCGTTTCTCGCGGCGCTGGTGATCGGCTCGGGGATCGCGGCTCAGTCCCTCTCGCCAGGTGAGGCGGGATTGCAGCTCTTTGAGAATGCCGCGGCGACGGCAGCAGGGCTCGCGGCGATCATCCTCATGTTCGGCCCGGTCTCGGGGGCTCACTTCAATCCGGTCGTATCGCTCGCGGATGCGAGCTTCGGTGGTCTTCGCTGGCGTGAGGCGGTCGCCTACGTACCAACTCAGATCGCGGGGTGCGCGCTTGGCGCGCTCGCCGCGAATGGCATGTTCGCGCTGACGGCGATCAGCCTCTCGACCAAGCACCGCGCATCGAGCGCACACCTGCTCGCCGAGGCCATCGCCACCGCCGGCCTGTTGCTGGTGATCTTCTCGCTCGCGCGGACCAAGCGCACAAGCAGCGCGCCGGGGGCCGTCGGCGCGTATATCGGCGCCGCCTACTTCTTCACGAGCTCAACGAGCTTCGCGAACCCGGCGATCAGCGTCGGGCGCATGCTCTCGAACACGTTTGCAGGCATCGCGCCCGCCTCGGTGCCCGGCTTCGTGCTGGCGCAGCTCGTCGGCGGCCTCGCTGCGCTCTGTGCGATCGGAGTGCTCTATCCCGACATGACTGCCGCCGAGGCCGCCGAGCTGGTCGTCCCCCACCACGCGACCGCGCGGCCCTGAGCGGTGGCAACCGCGCTGTTTGTCTGCCTGCACAACGCCGGGCGCTCACAGATGAGCGCGGCCTTGTTCACCCGTGCCTCGGGGTGCAGGCATCACGCGCTCTCGGCGGGTACGACGCCTGCCGAGCGCGTCCATCCCGAGGTCGTGCACGTGATGGCAGAGCTCGGGATCGATCTTTCGAGCAGAGTGCCGCAGCTTTTGACGCGCGAGCTGGCGGAGGGGGCCGACATCGTGATCACGATGGGCTGCGGAGACGCCTGTCCCTTCATCGCGGGCAAGCGCTACATCGACTGGGAGCTTGTCGATCCGAAGGGTCGGCCGCTCGATGAGGTTCGAGCGACACGGGATGAGATCGCCGAGCGCGTAGAGCAGCTCGTCGCAGAGCTGGATTCGCGTGCCTGAGTCTGGCGACCGCTCGCATTGCGCCAGCGAATCCAGAACGCAAAAAAGCCCCGCTTTGCAGGGCCTTTCGCATGCGCTCGAATGGACTCGAACCATCACGGGCCGTAAAGCCCACAAGGCCCTCAACCTTGCGCGTCTACCAATTCCGCCACGAGCGCAGAGGGCGCGAGTATAGCCTCGCCCGCCAGGCCGCGGCCATGCTCTCTTGCGCCCCGACCCACGCCGACCCGATGCGCGACTGATCCCTGCTCGGCGCAGGCGCCGAGTGCGGCCGAACTGCAGGCTCGTCCACCATCCCTTGCATCCGTCCACAGCCGCCGCTACAGTGCGAACACATGTTCGTTGCAGGCCTCATTCCACCCGAACAGGGAGTCGAGCAAAAATGGATCTGACCAAGCGCCAACAGGAGATCTTCGACTTCATCCGCAAGTACTCGGCGAAGTACGGCTACCCGCCGACCGTGCGCGACATTGGCAAAGCGGTTGGGCTGGCCTCCTCCTCGACCGTCCATGCGCACCTCGCGAACCTCGAGAAACTCGGACTTTTGCGGCGCGATCCCTCGAAGCCGCGTGCGATCGAGCTGCTCGATCGGGCGATGGGAAGCGCGGTGGAGACGGTGCGGGGGATCGTCCGCTCCGACGGCCTGCCGCTACTCGGCTCCGTCGCCGCGGGTCAGCCGATGCTGGCCGAGGAGAACGTCGAGGACTACGTCTCCGTGCCCGAGATTGCGGGCGGTGCCGACGGCGAGTACCTGCTGCGCATCCGCGGCGAATCGATGAAGGAAGCGGGCATCATCGAGGGCGACTTTGTCGTAGTGCGCCCGCAGGACACGGCCCGCGATGGTGACGTGGTCGTGGCGCTGCTCGGCGAGGAGGCCACGGTCAAGCGCTTCTTCAAGGAGTCCGATCACATCCGCCTGCAGCCCGAGAACGACACGATGGAGCCGATCCGCAGCAAAGAGGTCACGGTGCTCGGTCGCGTCGTGGGCCTGCTCAGGAGCGTCTAACCGGGTCCAGCCGCGATGGTGGCGTCGTTGCCGGGCTTCACGGCGCGGCGCGCAGGCGCTACCTTGGATTGGCTGATCAGGCAGCCGCGGAGGCGCGAGCCTTCGAGGAAAGTCCGGACATCACAGGGCAGGGTGGTCGAGCGATCGACCCGGGGAAACCCGCGGGAAAGTGCCACAGAAACAAACCGCCGATGGGGCCGTCCCACGTGAACGGCTCACAGGCAAGGTTGAAATGGTGCGGTAAGAGCGCACCGGCGTCGCGGTGACGCGGCGGCTGGGCAAACCCCACCCGATGCAAGGCCAAACGGGACCGCTTGCAGGTAGCCCGCCAAGGTCCAGGTAGGCCGCTCAGATGGATGGCTGCTCAACGACAGGATCCGGCTTATCGATCGGCTAAGGGAAAGCCCCGCTTTGGCGGGGCTTTCCTATTTCCCCGCTCGCCTCCCGACGGAACTCATACACACATCAAACGCCCGCCTTACGACTCCCCCTGAAGATCATCGCCAGAGGGTCGAGCGCTTGCACAGCCGCTCGGCCGAACCGCAATGAACAGGGAGGTCCCCTGATGATGACAGGCAAGAGAGCCCTCACCGTCCTCGTGGCGACGTGCGCGATCGCAGGTACCGTCGTCGCGATCGCTCAAGGCTCGAGCACGAAAAGCACGGCCTCGAAGGCCGACACTACGCAGAGCGCCGGGACCGCGAGCGGCCAGCATCCGCCGGGCGGCATGATGGGCGGTCGGCCCGGTGACGGGCCCGGCGGCGCGGTTCATTCCCTGAGCGTGGTGCCCGACAAAGCCGGAACCTCCTTCATCACTGTGACCAGCGATCGCGGCACGGTCCAGAGCGTCGACAGCGGCGCCGGGACGATCACGCTCGTGGAGGGAACCGAAAGCACGACCTACAAGACGCTCACGCTCACGATCCCCTCTGGCGCCACGATCACGCGCGACGGCAAGAAAGCGGCCTTGGGCGAAGTCGTCGCGAAAGACCGCGTCTCGGTGAGCTCATCCTCGGAAGGCACCACCGTGTTCGCCGCCGACTCATCCTTCAAGCCGCAGGACGGCAAGGGCGGCCCACCCGGGATGCGCGGCCCCGGCGGCCCGCCGCCCGCCGCTCAGGAAGCGACCGGCGCTGAAACCAAATCCGCCACCGGCACGAAGTCCGGGACCGGGACCACCACGACCGAATAGTCATCCGCGATCGGTCCCGAGCCGGGCAGTGTCTCCGGCTCGGGATCAGGCGGTCGAGTCGTATCCCGATCCTCGACTGGCAGCGTTCCTAGACGCCGCTGCGCCGACGCGTCCTCGCGACCGCGATCAAGCCGATCAGCAGCCCGAGCGCTCCCACGATCAGGGCCGCGGTCGCAAGGCCCTTGCTCGCCCCGCCGCTGCTCGTGACAGCGCCCGCAGCTGCGCCTTCGCTCGATCCCTGACCTGCGCCGCCGCTTGTGGTCGAGCTCGCGGTCGCGCCGCCCTGTCCCGCGGTCGGCCCCGCCTCCTGGCCCGCGACATCCGCCACCACGCCGCCCTTTGCCGTGACGTTGATCCGCGGCGAGGGGTGTTCGGCGTCGAGCGAGGGGTCGATCCAGTGGACCGCCTCGCCGTTGCTGTAGGTCTGGACCGTGCGGAATTCCAGCGCCTTGCCCGCGTCCTCGTCGGGAATCGCCACCGACAGCGGGAACTGCACGAACTCGCCGTCGTCCACCCGCCCCAGCGGGCCGGTCCAGCTCCACACCAGCTGCGCGATCTCCGATTCGATCTTTTCCCCGTCGTCTTCGATCGGCTTCGCCAGCTTGCGTTCCACCGTCCGCACGCTCCAGCCCGGGACGTTTTCGTAGTCGACCTCCGTGAATCCCGGCGGGAGCAGCAGGTCGACCTTCGTCACGTGCGCGCCCGCCTGCTCACCCGGCACGCGCACGTCCAGGGTCGCGAAAGCGCCCGCGGGCACGGTGTTGGGATGAACGCTCACGTGAGCCTCTGCCGGCACTGACACCAGCAACACGGCCGCCGTCACGAGTGGGGCGATCTTGACTGCCTTCACTTTTGGCTATCTCCTTTTTATTAATTAATTAATCGAAAAAATGACGAGCGGTCGGGCAGGCGATGCGGTTCACCCCCCGGCCACCGGTACCGTGATCGTGCGGGTGTGCTGTTCGAATTCCGAGACTCGATCTGTGATCGCGATACGCCAGCTGCCCGCCGGGCTCAGCACCGCCGAGTTGAACACGTAGTGACCCGGCCCCGCCAGCGTCGCCTTCAGCGGCAGCGGGCCGATCCCCTTCGAGGGCAGCGACGCCGTCGCCGTGAGTTCCTTGCTCGCCGTGAACTGCGTGCCCGTGCGCGCGTCGATCAGGTAGAGGTGGATCGTGTTCGCGCCCACCTCCGCGGGTTCGACTGTCATCTCGAGCTCCGCCGACCCGAGCGTCGTGTCGGCCGAGAACGGACCCGCCTCCGCGTCGATCGGCGGCGTATAGGAGATCAGCGCCGCGGTCGCCCCCAGCACCGCCACCATCGCCACGAGCTCGCCGCGCAGCGTGCGCCGCGCCAGCACCCCCGTCTCGCCCGGAGCTCGGTGCGCCCGGACCAGCCGACGCAACGAGGGCAGCACCCGCTCGCGGTTCACCCAGCCCAGCCCGATCAGCCCCAGCAGCAGCACCGTCTTCACCACGATCAGCCAGCCGTAGGTCGTGTGGAACAGTCCGTGCAGGCTGCGCACGTCGATGTATGCCTGCAGCACGCCCGTCGCCGCGATCGCGATCACCGACGCCAGCGCCAACGGCGAGAAGCGCTCGAGTGTCGCCAGCAGCAGGCCTCCGCGCTCCGCGCTCGGCAGGCGCCGTGTCGCCGCGGGCAGCGCCAGCAGCAGACACGCGATCCCACCCACCCACACGCTCGCCGCCAGCACGTGCAGCACGTCGGCCGGGAAGAACACGCCTCGCGGGCTCTCGATGCTCGCGTGGCCCGACAGCGCCGGGGTCAGCGCAAGGTAGGCCGCGCCAAGCGCGATCGGCCCCTCGATCCAGCGGCGGCGCCCCCGCAGCTTGCTCGCGAGCAGCGCCAGCCCTCCCAGCAGCACCCAATCGCCCGCGCGAGCCGCCCACACCGTGCCGAAGCGGCTGTCCAGCGTGTCGCTCAGCACCGTGCCCTTCAGTGAGGACCACAGCGACACGCCCGAGGCGCTCGCGCCCTGCAGCAGGAAGCCCAGCACGCTCACCGCAACCCCCAGCGCCGCCGCCCCCAGCAGCAGCGCCCGCAGTCGCCTCGCCAGTGCCTGCGAGGCCTCGCGCCAGTGCGCGTCCTCGCCGCCCACCGCCCGCAGCGCAGGCAGCCAGGCGACCAGCAGGAAGGCCAGGCCGCCCAGCATCAGGGCGATCGAGAGGTAGTCCAGCGCTCGCACCACCCCGAAGGCCACCTTCGTCACGTGTCCGCTCTCGTTGCGCTCGATCAGCCCCGCGACCGTCACCTTCGAGCTCGCGCTCGGGTGGCCCACGTTGAACACGAGCCCCCCAAAGACCACGTGCGTGTCGGCCGAGATCACGCGGTAGGTAGCGGTGTAGGTCCCCGCGGGCAGCTCGGTTTCGAGCCCCACGCCCATCCAGTGCTGCTGACCGTCGGGGTGCGAGACCTTCAGGTCGTCCACCTCCCGGCCCTGGGCGTCGTAGACGCGCACCGCGCCCAGCGTCCCGCCCACGGACTCGTTGAACTTGAAGATCACCTCGCGCGGCGCGACCGCCACCGTCGTCCCCGACACCGGGGAGGTGCCGAGAAGTTGCGCGTGCGCCGTCGCCGCGGGCGCCGTCGCGAGCAGCGCGATGCACGCCGTCGTCACGGCGGCCGTCAGCCGACTGGAAATCGATCGGAACATCGCTGCTCCCTGTGGTTGCGAGGACGAGTGCGGACAGCGCCTGCCGCGACCGGCGCGCGTCTTGACGCCGCGGCCAACGACAGCCGCGGCGGCGTCTCGCGAGGAGCCGGTCTAGCTGGCGAGTGCCTGCGGTGGCGGGCGTACCGCCAGTGAACGGCCCATCAAGAGGGTGCCGCGAACCGCGACCGCGATCACCCGCTCGTGCACGCGCTGCCCCGCGACAGGGCGCCTTCTGCGGCCTCGGCCGTGCGCGCCCAGGCGCGCGATCAGCGATCGCTCACCCGGGAAGCGGCGCATCAGCAGCAGACAGCCCAGCAGCAGCGCGGGCAGCAGGCCCAGCAGCTCGCTGCCCGCCCAGCCCGCAGCCGCGCAGAGCGTCAGTAGGACCGCCGCGATTGCGACGGCCGCGACCGGCCAGGCGCGGGTGCTCCAAGCTCTCAAGGCAACAAAACCCTACCGCCTCGTCCCCTGAGGGGAGCCGGCCTTGCTGGTCCTGACCTGGAACCTGTTTCACGGGCGTGCGCTGCCGCCGCAGAGCCGCTCGCTGTACCCCGAGTTCGCCGCCAAGCTTCATGAGTGGAGGTGGGATCTGGCGCTGCTGCAGGAGGTGCCGCCCTGGTGGCCCGCCGCGCTCGCCCGCGAGCTCGGCGTCGAGCAGCGCTGCGCTCTCACCTCCCGTAACTCGCTGCCTGCGCTGCGGCGCGCCGTCGCCGAACGTCGCCCTGAGCTGATCAAGTCAAACGGCGGCGGCTGCAACGCGATCCTCTCGCGCCTGCCGATCCGCGAGCACCGGGTCCTGACGCTGCGCCGCCGGCCCGAGCGGCGCGTCGCGCAGCTAGTGCGACTCTCCGACCGCACCCACGTCGTGAACCTCCACGCCGGCACCAGTCCCGCTCGCGCCGAGGACGAGCTCGCGCGGTTGTCCTGGCACGCACTGTCGTGGTCGCGTGGCGAGCCCTTGATCCTCGGTGGGGATCTCAACCTCACGGCGCCGCAGGCGCCGCTTCAGCACCTCGCGGGCCACCATGTCGACCACCTGCTCGCCGAGGGCTTCCTGCCCGCGGGCGAGGCTTCGCTGCCCGACCGCACGATCGCCCACCGCGGGCGCTTCGAGCTATCCGATCACGCTGCCCTGCTGCTCGAGCTTCGCGCGGGCAGCGTGGGGCTCAGTCGTTGAGCGACTCTTCGTCCGCCTCGCCGTACTCCGCCTGGCTCAGCTCGTCATCGCCCTCGGCGTATGCGTCGCGGGAGATCTTCGCCGGGGCGTGCTCGTCGCCGTGGGAGGTGTGTTCGATCAGTTCCTGCTCTGCCTGCTCGAAGCCCTCGGACTCGCCGCCGCCCGCCTCCTCGACCGCCTCGCGCTCTTTGCGGTGGCGCTCCTCGGGGTTCAGCAGCGGATCGGGGTACTCGGCGCTCATTGTCGTCACTGTACCCGCTCCGCGCTCGCTCAAGCCGACCTCGTGCCTGAGCGCGCAGCCGGGGCGATCTTCGATTTTCCGCCCGCGCCGATTCCCCCTAGGGGTATCCTGAGGCCATGGCCGAGACTCGCGGATACACAGCCAGCAAGGAGGATCTGCAGAAGCGCCTTGCCCGTATCGAGGGGCAGGTGCGCGGCGTCTCGAAGATGGTCGCCGAGGATCGCTACTGCATCGACGTGCTCACCCAGATCGCCGCGATCGAGGCCGCTCTCGACAAGGTGGCGCTCGGACTGCTCGACGACCACGCCCGCGTCTGCGTGATCGGTGGCGAGGAGGATCAGCGCGAGCAGCGCACCCAGGAGATGATGGCCGCCGTCGGGCGGCTGCTGCGGCGAGGTTAGAGCTGTAGCTGCTCGTGCGCCGTCTGCATCAGCGTCGGCGTCAGCTTCAGCTCATCGAGCGCCGTGCGCATCGCGTCGAGCCGGCACTCGATCTTGTCCGGCCAGCGCTTCGGCGGGTGCTCGTCGAGCGTCTTCAGGCCGTTGCCCGTGATCAGCGCCACGACCGTGTCGCCCGCCGCGAAGCGCCCCGCCGCTGCGAGCTTCTCGAGCACCGCGATCGTCGTGCCGCCCGCGGGCTCGGTCAGGAGCCCCTCGGTCGCCGCCAGCAGGTCGATGCCCGCGAATATCTCCGGGTCCGAGGCGAAGGCCGCGGTGCCACCGCGTTTGTGCACCGCGTCGATCACCAGGTAGCCGTCGCCCGGCGCGCCGATCGCCAGCGAGTGCGCCACCGTCTCGGGCATCACCGGGTGGACCTCCGCCTCCTCGGCCAGGATCGCCGTCGCGATCGGGTTGCAGCCGCTCGGCTGCGCGATGTGGATCGCTGTCTTCGTCGTCTCGGCCAGCCCCAGCAGCTCGAGCTCGTTCAGCCCCTTGTGCATGCGCGAGGACAGCGTGCCTCCCGCCGCCGGGCTCACGATGTGATCCGGTGACTCCCAGTCGAGCTGCTCGACGATCTCGAACGCCGCCGTCTTCGCGCCCTCGGCGTAGAACGGGCGCAGGGTGATGTTCGCGAAGTCCATCCCCGTCGCCTCGGCCACTTCGCGGCAGCGGCGGTTCGCTTCGTCGTAGTTGCCCTCGACCTGGAACACCTTCGCTCCCAGCGCGACGCACGTGCGCGCCTTCGTGTCCTCGAGGCGGTTCGGGTAGCAGATGTAGGCCGCCACGCCCGCCTTCGCCGCCAGCGAGGCGACCGCCGTGCCGACGTTGCCCGTCGAGACGCAGCCGATCTCCGTCTTGCCGCGCTCGAGCAGCCTCGCGACCGACATCGAGACCACGCGATCCTTGTAGGAGAGGCTCGGGCGGTTGCTGGAGTCGTCCTTCAGGAACAGGTTGCCGATGCCCAGCTCGGCGGCCAAACGGTCCGCGCGGATCAGCGGCGTGTAGCCCGAGTGCCGGCCCACGCGCGCCTGCGCGCCCGCGTCCACGATCGGCAGCAGCTCCTCGAAATGCCAGATGTTGTGTGGGCGCTCGGAGCTGGGGAAGTCGCGGAAGTGGCCGGCCGCCAGCTCGTAGTCGTAGACGATGTCCAGGCCCTTGCCGCAGTCCGGGCACGCGAACACGGTCGACTCCAGTGGATAGCTGTTCTCGCAGCGATGGCAGACGAGTCCCGTCGCGCACGAACGCGTCCGTTGCCTGGACCCCGTGGGGCTCTCGATCGTTTGCGGGCTCATGCGGCTACCTCTTGGAACGATACGCCGGGCCACGGCGTTTGAACAGCGCTCTCGTCGTTGCCGAGCGCCACCCACAGCTCCTCGGCGATGTGCGGCGCGAACGGCCCCAGCAGCTGTGCCAGCAGCGACAGCGCCTGAAGCAGCGCGTCGCTGTCTGCCCGGCCGAGAGCCTCCTGGCGTGCGAGCACGCGCTTCTCGTAGTCCTTGATGCGATCGAACAGGCGCATCACGTTGCGCACCGCGCTGTGCATCTCGAGTCCCTCCATGTCCTCGGTGATCTTCTCCACGCCCTTCTCGCACCACTGCGACAGTTTCAGGCGCAGGTGCTCGGTCGTGTCTCTGATGGCGTCGCCGTCGCCGTTCGCGGTTGCGAGCGCTCCGTCGGCGGCGGCCGCTCCCTCCGTGTCCGCCGGCTCCTGCGCACGCGCCAGGCGCGACTGAGAGAAGTCCCAGACCTGCGTCAGGAAGCGATGCGCACGCAACACCGAGGAGTCGTTCCAGTTCAGCGTCTTCTGCGGGCGCGCGGCGTAGAGCACGGCCAGCCTCACCGTGTCCGCGCCGTAGCGCTCGACCAGGGCGTCGGGGTCGACGACATTGCCGAGATGCTTGCTCATCTTGCGCCCGTCGCTTATGACCATCTCGTGAAACAGGCAGCCCGCGAAGCACTCGCCCTCGGTGAGGAACGACAACGGGCCGATGTCGCGCAGCGCCTTGGTCACGATCCGCTGGTCGAACACGAAGTTGCCGCTGTCCGAGCCCGCGACCACGCGCTCGGAGGGCAGCCAGTGGCGTAGGTCCGGCAGCGCCAGGATCTCCTCCAGCGAATCCTCGCGCGACTCCGGCGGCACGCACGCCGGCACCCACAGCCACAGTGCGTCGAAATGGCAGTCGAGCGTGTCGGTCTCGCGCTCGGCGGGGCCGCCGCACAGCGGGCAGGTCGTCTGGACCCACTCGCGAAGCTCCGCCAGCGGGTTGCCCGTGCCGGTGGGCGTGATGTCCAGCGGCAGCAGCACCGGGAGCTGCTCCTTCGGCAGCGGCACCGCGCCGTGGGTCTCGCAGTAGACGATCGGGATCGGCGTGCCCCACGAGCGCTGGCGCGAGATCGAGAAGTCATCCGCCTTGTAGCGAATCGCCGGGCTCGAGGCCCTCAGAGCCGCTTCGCGAGCCGCGCCCGCGGCGGGGTCCTCGGCGAGCTGCTCGCCGTCGCTCTGCTCCTCGCCCGCGGCGGACCCCTCCAGACCCGGCACGCGCTTGGCGAACACCGCGTCGGTGCGGTCGGCCGCCGGGATCCCGAATACCGCCGTCGCGCCGAAGCGCCCGTCGACGCCCGGTGAGATCAGCACCGGCAGCGGCGCGCCGTCGCCGGGCGCAGGAAGCGTGCGTCCCGTGTCGATCAGCGCGATCGCCGAGGCGTCGCGCGAGCTGCGCTCCAGGCCGCCCGAGCGCAGCTCCTCCAGGCGCTCGCGCACCTCGGCGTCCGCGGCCCAGGCGTCGATCTGCGGATGCTTAGGGGAGATCAGCACGAAGCGCGCCTGCGCGAGCGCATCGGCGTGGGGCGTGAACACGCTCAGCGCGACGCCGTCCTCGCCGGTCAGCTCGACCTCGACGCCGTCGACACGGCCGAGCACGAAGCGCTGGCTCGCCAGCGCGACCTCGTCCCATTTGCCGGATGCCTCGAGCTCCTGCAGGCGGCTGTCGTTCTCGGGCACGTAGGCGCTGATACGCAAGTACCACGCCGGGCGCTCGATCAGACGCACCGGGTTGTGACAGCGCCAGCACAGGCCGTCCTCGACTTGGATCGTCGCGAGCGTCGTCTGGCAGGTGTCGCACCAGTCGACGTTGCCCGTGCCGCGGTAGACCAGCCCGGCCTCGAGCAGCGTCAAGAACAGCCACTGCGACCAGCGGTACATGATCGGGTCCGAGCTGAGGAAGGCTCGCTCCCAGTCGAAGGAGAAGCCCAGCCGCTGAAGCTGGCCGGTCATGTGCTCGGCGCAGCGCGCCACCCACTCGCTCGGCGGGACCCCGCCCGCGATCGCGCCCAGCTCCGCGGGCAGCCCGAAGGCGTCGAAGCCGAAGTTGAACAGGACCTGATCGCCGCGCGCGCGGCGGAAGCGGGCGTAGGCGTCACCGATCGAGTAGCTGCGCACGTGCCCGATGTGCACGTTGCCCGAGGTGAACGGCGCCGAGGGCTTTATGTACAGGCGCGGCTGATCGTCCTGCAGCGGCGGCGTGCGGTCGGCGTCGCGCTCGCGCCAAGCAGCCTGCCTGCGGGCCTCGATCGCGTGCGCGTCATAGCTCGTGGGCGAGCCCATGTTCGTCTCCCTCGCTCATGTAAGACGAGGATATCCAAGGGGGCCGGGCACGAGGTCCCGTTGCTATGCTCAAAACCCGTTGGCCGACGTCCGTGACAACCCCATCCAGGCGCCTTGCCGACCCACTTCTGGCCCCGCCCCGAGCGGGGTCATTTCGTCCGGAGCGATTGCGAGGATTCAGCGATGGAGATAGAGATCGGACGCGGCAAGAAAGCCCGTAGGGCGTACGGATTCGACGACATCGCGATCGTGCCCTCACGGCGCACGCGCGACCCCGACGACATCGACATCTCCTGGAAGCTGGGTCCCTACCAGTTCGAGCTGCCGATGCTGGCTTCGGCGATGGACGGTGTCGTCTCGCCCCGGACGGCCGGGGTGATCGGCGGTCTCGGCGGCTTGGCCGTGCTCAACCTCGAGGGCATCTTCACCCGCTACGAGGACGCCGAGGAGCAGCTCGAGCGGATCGCCTCGCTGCCGAAGGACCTGGCCACGCGCGAGATGCAGGAGATCTACGCGGAGCCGATCAAGCCCGAGCTGATCGCCCAGCGGATCTCCGAAATCAAGGAGCAGAAGGTGGTGGTCGCGGCCTCGCTGACCCCGCAGCGCGTGCTCAAGTACCACGAGATCGCGATGGAGGCGGGCCTCGACGTGCTCGTGATCCAGGGGACCGTCGTCTCCGGCGAACACGTCTCGACTGTCTCCGAGCCGCTGAACCTGAAGGAGTTCATCCCCTCGCTCGACGTCCCGGTCGTCGTCGGCGGCTGTGCCTCCTACCACACGGGCCTGCACCTGATGCGCACCGGGGCCGCGGGCGTGCTCGTGGGCGTTGGTCCCGGCGCGGCGTGCACGACGCGCGGCGTGCTCGGCATCGGCGTGCCGCAGGCGACGGCGATCGCCGACGTGGCCCACGCGCGCTCGACGCACATGCTCGAGACCGGCGAGTACGCGCAGGTGATCGCCGACGGCGGCATGCGCAACGGCGGCGACGTCTCGAAGGCGATCGCGCTGGGCGCGGACGCCGTGATGATCGGCTCGCCGCTCGCACGCGCCTATGAGGCGCCGGGCCGCGGCTTTCACTGGGGCATGGCGACCTTCCACCCGAGCCTGCCGCGCGGCGCGCGCGTGGCGACGCACCAGAACGGCACGTTGGAGGAGATCCTCACCGGTCCCGCGCGCGAGAACGACGGCAGCTTCAACCTGTTCGGCGGGCTGCGCACCTCGATGGCGACCTGCGGACACAAGGACCTCGCGGAGTTCAACCGCGCCGAGGTCGTGATCGCGCCGTCGCTGCAGACCGAGGGCAAGGCGCTGCAGCGCGACCAGCAGGTGGGCATGGGCGCCACGAACGGGAAGGCAGCAGCACTGGTAAATGACTGACGCCTCAGAGTCGTCCCCGACTTCGTTTGGCGGCGTCCTCGATCGCTCGCGCGCTAGCGCACGCCACGCTCACTGCGTCCTTGCCAGCCTCGTCGGGAACACCTCTGACGCGTCAGTCGATGACTGAGCTCGCGGTCACGGCGCCCGAGGCGGACGCCGGCGAGGCGGGCACGATCGAGAGGGCCACGGAAGAGATCGTGGTCTTGGACTATGGCGGTCAGTACAGCCAGCTGATCGCCCGCCGCGTGCGCGACTGTGGCGTGTTCAGCGAGCTGCTGCCGCATACGGTGCCGGTCGAGGAGGTGGCGAAGCGCAAGCCGCGCGGGATCATCCTCTCGGGCGGGCCGGCCTCCGTCTATGCCGAGGGAGCGCCGCGCCTGCAGCGCGAGCTGCTGGATCTGGGCGTGCCGGTGATGGGCATTTGCTACGGCATGCAACTGCTGGTCCACGAGCTCGGCGGGCGCGTCGAGCAGGCGGAGGTGGGGGAGTTCGGCCGCTCCGACCTGCATGTCTCCGAGCCGGGAACGCTGCTGCGCGAGATGCCGCGCGAGCAGACCTGCTGGATGTCCCACCGCGACACGGTGTTCGAGCCGCCCCCGGGCTTTACCGCGCTGGCATCGTCCAGCTCCTCGCCGGTGGCGGCGGTCGAGGACACGGCGCGCGGCATCTACGGCATCCAGTTTCACCCCGAGGTCGTACACACGCCCTACGGCCAGGAGATCCTGACGCGCTTCCTGACCGAGATCTGCGGCTGCGAGCAGACCTGGTCGCCGGCTTCGATCGTCGAGGAGCAGATCCGCCGGATTCGCACACAGGTCGGCGACGCCCAGGTGGTCTGCGGCCTATCGGGCGGCGTCGATTCCTCGGTCGCTGCGCTGCTGGTGCATCGCGCGATCGGCGATCAGCTCACGTGCGTGTTCGTGGACCACGGCCTGATGCGCAAGGACGAGGGCGAGCAGGTGGTGAGCGCGTTCCGCGACACGTTCAAGGTGCCGCTCGTCGCGGTCGACGCCGAGCGGCGCTTCCTCGACAAGCTCAAGGGCGTCACCGAGCCCGAGGCCAAGCGCAAGACGATCGGCGCCGAGTTCATCCGTGTGTTCGAGGAGGAGGCCGCCAGGCTGGCAGAGGTCAGCGGCGGCGAGGACGCCCGCTTCCTCGTGCAGGGCACGCTCTACTCCGACGTGATCGAGTCCGGCGGCGGCACGGGCGCGGCGACGATCAAGTCCCACCACAACGTCGGCGGGCTGCCGGAGGACCTGCAGTTCGAGCTGGTCGAGCCGCTGCGGGCGCTGTTCAAGGACGAGGTCCGCGCCGTCGGCATCGAGCTGGGGCTGCCCGAGCGCCTGGTCTGGCGCCAGCCGTTTCCCGGTCCCGGCCTCGCGATTCGCGTGGTGGGCGGCGAAGCGACGAAGGAGCGCCTGGACGTGCTGCGCGAGGCCGATCACATCCTGCAGGAGGAGATCCGCAAGGCCGGGCTCTACCGCGAGCTGTGGCAGTCCTTCTGCGTGCTGCCCGACGTGCGCACGGTCGGCGTCCAGGGCGATGAGCGCACCTACGGCTACGTCGTCGTGATCCGCGCCGTCACGAGCGACGACGCGATGACCGCCGACTGGGCGCGCCTGCCCTACGACCTGCTCGAGGCAATCGCCTCGCGGATGATCAACGAGCTGCGCGAGGTGAACCGGGTGGTCCTCGACATCACGTCGAAGCCGCCCGGCACGATCGAGTGGGAGTAGTCCAGGCAGACGCCTCGCGGCCCGTGTCGGCGTCCTCGGTCGCTCGCGCGCAGAGCACGCCAAGCTTCCGGCGTCCTTGACGGGAACCACGATCCGCCCGCCTGGGGCGTCCTGCTCGGTCAACTCAGGACTGAAGTTCCGAACTGGCCCGACTTCGCCTATGATGCTTGCTTCGCCGCGCGTCCGGAGCTTCGGCACGCGTGGCCTTTTTCACGCCCATGGCACCCTCGACAAAGACCTACGTAGCGAAGCCGACCGACCGCGAGCGCAATTGGCTGCTCGTGGACGCGAACGGGCTGACGCTGGGCCGTGTGGCGACGCAGATCGCGGACATGCTCCGCGGCAAGCGCAAGCCTGAGTACACGCCGCACATCGACACCGGCGACTTCGTCGTCGTGATCAATGCGGAGAAGATCCACGTCACGGGCAACAAGCGCGCCGCCAAGCGCTACTACCGCCACTCGGGCTACCCGGGCGGCCTGCGCTCGCGCACCTTCGAAGAGATGCAGGCGCGTCGCCCCGAGGAGATCATCCGCCTCGCGGTCAAAGGCATGATGCCGCGCAACCGCCTGGCCCGTAAGCAGTTGACCAAGCTGAAGATCTACGCCGGGCCCGAGCATCCGCACGTCGCCCAGAAACCGCAACCCCTGGAGATCGAGGTCTGATGGCCGACGACGAGAGCCCTGAGACCCCCGAGACGCCGGACGCTTCCGCCGAGGGCGAGCCCCAACACGCGGTGCCCGCCGGAGACGCGCAGGAGATCGCGGGCTCGGTCGAGGACGCGGCGCTCGAGGCCGCCGAGGAGGCGATCGAGGCCGGCGGCGAGAAAGCGCCCGAGCCCGCGACGGCCGAGCCGTCCGGCGAGGGCCACGCGGTCCCGACGGCCGACGCCCAGGAGATCGCAGGCGCAGCCGAGGACGCGGCGCTCGAGGCCCTGCAGGAGTCCGAGGACGCGACCGCGGTCGAGGCTGCGGTCGACGAGGACGAGAACGAAGGCGATGATGCCGACGTCGCGGCCGCTCCCGCAAAACCAGCCGTGCCGGGCGCGCACCTGGAAGTGGACATCGTGCCCGAGGGCGCCGATCCGCTCGGTCGTGGCGAGACCGCCTACGAGGACCCATACGCGGTCGAGGGCGAGCAGGGCGCAGAGGCGCCCCAGGCCGACGGCGAGTCCGAGGACGGCGAGGGGACCCTCAGCGAGCCGATCGCCACCGCGGCGATCGACCTCGCGGCCGGAGCGCGCTACCGCGCGACGGGCAAGCGCAAGACCGCGATCGCGCGCGTGACGCTGCGGCCCGGCAAAGGCACCTACCTGATCAACGGGCGCACGCTCGAGCAGCACTTCCCGCGCGACACGCTCCAGCGCAACATCCGCCAGCCGCTCGAGACGGTCGGCTATCAGGAGAAGATGGACGTGGTGGCGCGTCTGCACGGCGGCGGCATCTCCGCTCAGGCCGGGGCTCTGCGGCACGGCGTCTCGCGTGCGCTGCTCGAGGCCGACCCGAATCTGCGTGGCGAGCTCAAGCGCCGCGGCTTCCTCACGCGCGACTCGCGCGCGAAGGAGCGCAAGAAGGCGGGCCTGAAGAAGGCGCGCAAGAAGCCTCAGTTCTCCAAGCGCTAGCGCCGATAACAAGAGGGTGAGCATGCCCCGCAAGCTGTTTGGGACCGACGGAGTTCGAGGACTCGCCGGCGAGTTCGTGACCGCCGAGCTGGCGCTCGCCCTCGGCCGCGCCGCGGCCGAACAGACCGGCGCCGCCCACCCGCGCGTGCTGATCGTGCGAGACACGCGCGAGTCGGGCGAGATGCTGCAGGCGGCGGTCGCCGCGGGCGTGAGCGCCGCCGGGGGCGAAGCGCTGCTCGGCGGCGTGCTGCCGACACCGGCGGCGCCGCTGTTGATCCGCCGCTACG
Source organism: Solirubrobacteraceae bacterium (assembly GCA_036267655.1). Taxonomy (GTDB): domain Bacteria; phylum Actinomycetota; class Thermoleophilia; order Solirubrobacterales; family Solirubrobacteraceae; genus Palsa-744. The sequence continues at coordinate 46,571 of DATAVP010000012.1, read as the reverse complement.
GCTTCGACCTCGCGGTCGTGCTGTCGGCCTCGCACAACCCCTTCCAGGACAACGGGATCAAGTTCTTCGGGGGCGACGGCTACAAGCTCTCCGACGCGACCGAGCACGAGATCGAGCGCATGCTCGAGCGCGAGAAGCCGCCCCCGAGCGAATCGATCGGCCGCGTGCGCGAGCTGCGCGGCGCGCCCGAGGACTACCTGCGCGAGCTGCACACGCGCTTCGTCGGGCTCGACCTGTCGGGCGCCGACGTGCTGCTGGACTGTGCCAACGGCGCGACCTTCCACGTCGCGCCGGAGATCTTCCGTCGCCTGGGCGCGAACGTCAGCGTGATCGCAGAGGAGCCGGACGGGCGCAACATCAACGCCGGGGTCGGCTCCACGCACGTCGAGGCGCTGGCCGAGCGCGTGGTGGCGGGCGGTCACGCCCTGGGCTTTGCCTTCGACGGCGACGGCGACCGCGTGCTGGCGGTCGATCGCCTCGGAGGGGTCGTGGACGGCGATGAGCTGCTCGCGCTGGTCGCGCTTCACCTGCGGGCGAGCGGTCGGCTGAGCGGCGATGGCGTGGCCGTGACCGTGATGACCAACTACGGCTTTCATTCCGCGATGGAGCAGGCCGGGGTGTCGGTGGCGACGACGCAGGTCGGCGACCGCTACGTGCTCGAGGAACTGCGCGCCCGCGACTGGGCGCTCGGCGGCGAGCAGTCGGGGCACATAATCGAGATGGGCTTCAACCGCACCGGCGACGGCATCGCCAGCGCGCTGTTGACGATGGAGGCGCTGGCGGGAGGCGATCTGAGCGACCGCGGCGCGATGGCGAAGCTGCCGCAGCGGCTGGTCAACGTGCGCGTGCGCGATCGTGAGGCGCTCGCACAAGCCGAGGGTGTCGATCAGGCCGTACGCGAGGCCGCTCAGGAGCTGACGGGCCGCGGGCGCGTGCTCGTGCGCTCCAGCGGCACCGAGCCGCTCGTGCGCGTGATGGTCGAGGCGCCGACCGAGGATGAGGCGAACGAGGTCTGCGAGCGCCTGGTAGCGCTCGTGCAGGCGGAGCTCGGCTAGAACGGCCGTCTGGTGGCGCGCGTGCAGGCCGAGCGGGCCCCAACAGCATTGGTATCTTCGATCTGATGTGCGGCATCGTTGGCTACGTTGGCGGACGTCCGGTACGTGAGCTGCTGCTTGCTGGCCTGAGCAAGCTCGAGTACCGGGGGTATGACTCCGCCGGCATCTCGGTCATCTCCGACGGGCACATCGACGCGGTCAGGGCGGTCGGCAATTTGAGCGCCCTGGAGGCCAAGCTCGACGCCCGCGACGATCACGGCACTCGCAACGGCTCGGTCGCACTCGCCCAGAAGCCCGCCACGACCGGCATCGGGCACACGCGCTGGGCCACGCACGGGCGCGTCAGCGAGGAGAACGCACACCCGCACTTCGACAGCACCGACCGCATCCACGTGGTCGTGAACGGGATCGTCGAGAACTACATGACGCTGAAGGGCCGGCTCGTCGCTGAGGGCTGCGTGTTCACCTCCGAGACCGACGCCGAGGTGATCGCGCACCTGATCGCCCAGCACCACACCGAGGATCTGGCCGAGGCGGTGCGCCTGGCGTTCAACGAACTCGAGGGCCACTATGCGTTCGTGGCGATGAGCCTCGACGAGCCAGACGTGCTGGTGGGGGCGCGCAAGGAGTGCCCGCTGATCATCGGTCGCGGAGAGGGCGAGCAGTTCGTGGCCTCGGCCGTGCCCGCGTTCCTCGCGCAGACGCGCAACGTGCAGTACCTGGAGAACGGCGAGATCGTCGTTCTCCGACCAGAGGGCGTGCGGATCATGGACGCCGCGGGCAAGGACGTGGAGCGTGGCGTCGATCAGGTCGACTGGGACCAGGAGACCGCCGAGAAGGGCGGCTATGAGACTTTCATGCTGAAGGAGATCTACGAACAGGCCGACGCGGTGGCCGACACGATCTTCGACCGCACCGCCCGCGGGGACGGCGTCGACCTCGACGAGGAGGGGGCGCTCGATGAGGCGATCCTCGCCGACATCAAGCGGATCGTCGTGGTCGCCTGCGGCACCGCCTACCACGCGGGCCTGATCGGCCGCTACGCCCTGGAGGAGTGGGCGCGGGTGCCGGTCGAGATGGACATCGCCTCCGAGTATCGCTATCGCAACCCGGTCGTCGGCCCGGGCGATCTGGTGATCGGGATCTCCCAGTCCGGCGAGACCGCCGACACGCTGGCGGCGATGCGCCTGGCGCGCGAGCGCGGCGCGACCGTGCTCGCGATCACCAACACGCGCGGTTCGCAGGCCACGCGCGAGGCCGACGGCGTGCTGTACACGCGCGCGGGCCTGGAGATCGGCGTCGCGGCCACGAAGACCTTCGTCTGCCAGGTCGCGGTCATGTACCTGCTGGCCCTGCGCTTGGCCGAGCTGCGTGGGACGCTCGAGCGCCCGCGGCTGATCGAGCTGGTCGGCGAGCTCAAGCGCCTGCCGCACTCGATCGACGGGCTGACCGAGGAATGCGAGCAGCGCGCGCAGGAGATCGCCAAGACCTGCTGGGATGCCGACTTCTTCTTCTACATCGGTCGCCACGTCGGCGTCCCGGTGGCGCTCGAGGGCGCGCTGAAGCTGAAGGAGATCTCCTATGTCTCGACCGACGCCTACGCCGCGGGAGAGATGAAGCACGGCCCGATCGCGCTGCTCGACGAGGCCACGCCTGTCGTCTGCGTCGCGACGCGCTCGCCCGTGCTCGACAAGCTGATCTCCAACATCCAGGAGGCGCGCGCGCGCGGCGCGCGTGTGATCGCGGTCACGACCGCGGGCGACGGCGAAGTAGAGCCGCACGCCGACGCCACGATCTCGGTGCCCGCGACCGACTGGATGCTGCAGCCGATCCTCTCGGTGATCCCGCTGCAGCTGCTGGCCTACGCGGTCGCGCGCAATCGCGGCCTGAACGTGGACCAGCCGCGCAATCTCGCCAAGACCGTCACGGTCGAGTAGCGGCTCGCCCGCGACGCGCGGGGCTTGCTCGAGGCGCGCGCGAGGACTTTCGCCTCGACGCATCCGGCGTGGCGAGGCGCCGACCATCTAGCATCGCTGGCGTGGAGGCGCTGCCCGACTGGCTCGAGCCGCTGCCCGACGCCGAGGCGATGCGGGCCGTCGACCGCTGGGCGATCGAGCAGCAGGGAGTTCCCGGTCTGGAGCTGATGGAGCGTGCCGGGGAAGGCGTGGCTCGCGCGATCGAACGGCGCTCGCCCGACGGCCCGGTGGCGGTGCTCTGCGGCAAGGGCAACAACGGCGGAGACGGGCTCGTGGTCGCGCGACTGCTACGACACGCCGGTCGCGCGGTCACGGTCGTCTGCGTGGCGCCGGTCGAGGAGTTCAAGGGCGACGCCGAGACGAATCTCGCTCGGCTGCCGGGGCCGGCGCCGATCTCGCTGGCGCAGGCCGCGGACGCTATCGCGGAGGCGAGCGTGATCGTCGACGCGCTGCTCGGCACCGGCTTCGCGGGCGAGCCGCACGGTCCGGTGGCCGAGGCGATCGAAGCGATCGACGCCGCGGATGGCATCGTCGTGGCGGTCGACGTCCCAAGCGGCGTCGATGCCTCGACCGGTGTCATCTCCGGTCCCGCGGCAAGCGCCGCGATGACCGTCACCTTCCACGCGAGCAAGCCCGGGCTGTGGATCATGCCGGGCAAGGCGCACGCCGGCGAGGTTCAGGCGATCGCGATCGGCGTCCCGCGCGGCGCGCCGCTGCGGGCGAGCATCGGTCTGACCGGTGCGTCGGTGCTCGAGCTGCTGCCCCGCCGGGTTGCCGACTCGACCAAGTTCGCCTCGGGACAGGTCGTCGTCGCCGGAGGCTCTCGCGGCCTGACCGGCGCGCCGCGGATGGCGGCGCAGGCAAGCATGCGCGCCGGTGCGGGCTACGTGATCGCCTGCGTGCCCGCCTCGCTACAGGACGTCCTCGCCACGAGCGCGACGCCTGAGCTGATGACACGCGGGTTGCCCGAGCTGGAGGGCTCGCTGACGCCGGACGCCGTCGCCGACGTGCTCGGGGCGATCCGTCCCGGCGGTGCGCTCGCGCTCGGACCCGGGCTCGGGCGAGGCGAGGGCGCCTTCGAGTTCGCGCAGCAGCTCGCAGCCGCCGTGCAGGCGCCGCTGGTGCTGGACGCGGACGGCCTGAACGCGCACGCGGGACGGCTCGGGGAGCTGCGCGGCCGGAAGCAGCCGACCGTGCTGACGCCCCATGCGGGTGAGCTCGGGCGGCTGCTGGAGCTGGCGAGCGATGAGATCGAGCGCGAGCGCCTGCGTCATGTGCGCGCAGCGGCCGAGCAGTCGGGCGCAGTGGTCGTGCTCAAGGGCGACGACACGCTGATCGCCGATCCCGCCGGACGCGTCGCGGTCAGCCGCGGCGCCACCCCGGCGCTCGCGACCGCGGGCACCGGAGACGTGCTCACCGGCGTGATCGCCGCGCTGCTGGCGCAGGGGCTCGACGCCTTCGCGGCCGCGGCTGCGGGCGTCTGGCTGCACGCGCAGGCCGGACGCGAGGCCGCGTCTCGTCAGGGGGTGCCCGAGGGCGTGATCGCAAGCGACGTGATCGAAGCGCTGCCCGCGGCGCGCGCCGGGGCGTCGAACGCGCCGGCTGCGTCGAACGCGTCCGGACATGGCTGACCCGCTGCAGGCCGCGCGCACGGCGCTGGCCGGCCGATCGGCGTGGTTGGTGGGCGGCGCGATCCGCGACCGCGAGTTGGGCCGCGCGACGATCGACCTCGACGTGGTGATCGACGGCGATCCGGGCGAGGCCGCCCGCGCGATCTCCCGTGCCGCGGGACGCGCCGCGTGCTTTGCGCTGTCGGAGGAGTTCGGCGCTTGGCGCGTGTCGGCGCGCGACTCCTCCTGGCAGGTCGACGTCGAGCCGCTGCGGGGCGGCTCGCTGCAGGCGGACCTGGCGCTGCGCGACTTCACGGTCAACGCGATCGCCGAGCCGATCGCCGGCGGCGAGCCGATCGATCCGTTGGGCGGTCTGCGGGATCTGGCGGCTGGCCGGTTGCGGATGGCGGGTCCCGGCGCGTTCGCAGAGGATCCGCTGCGCGTCCTGCGCCTGGCGCGCATCGCGGTCGAGCTTGGCTTGGAGGCCGAGGCCGACACGCTCGAGCACGCCCGCGCGCAAGCGGGGGGGCTCGCGAGCTGCTCGCCCGAGCGCGTGTTCGCGGAGCTCAAGCGCATCGTCGCGGCGCCCGCGGCGCTGCGGGGCCTCGAGCTGATGGGCGAGCTGGGCGCCACGGCGGTCGTGCTGCCCGAGCTGCAGGCGCTGCGCGGCATCGAGCAGAACCGCTTCCATCACGCCGACGTATACGACCACACGCTCGAGGTGCTCGCTCGCACGATCGCGCTCGGCGAGTTCGTGCGCGACGGCGATGCTCCCGGCGCAGGGGCCGCTGAGCTTCAGGCGGCGCTCGGTACGCACCGCGTCGAGGTTGCGAGGCTGCTGGCGGAGCCGCTCGCGGACGGGATCACGCGCGGCGAGGCGCTGCGCTGGGGCGCGCTGCTGCACGATGCGGCCAAGCCGCTCACGCGCGGCACGCGCCCGGATGGGCGCGTGACCTTCATCGGCCACGACGAGCGCGGCGCCGCGCTCGCGCGCGACTTGCTGGGACGGCTGCGGGCCGGCGAGCGGCTGCGGGCGCACGTCGCGGCGCTCGCGCGTCACCACCTGCGGCTGGGCTTTCTGGTGCACGAGCCACAGCCGCTGGCGCGCCGAACCGTGTTCGCCTACCTGCGCGCAACCGAGCCCGTCGAGGTGGACGTCACGCTGCTGTCGATCGCCGATCGCCTGGCGACGCGCGGCGATGGCGCCGAGCGGGCGATCGCGGCGCACCTAAGCGCGGCGGAGGGAATGCTCGGCGACGCTCTGCGCTGGCGCGCGGAGGGCTCCGGCTCGCCGCTGGTTCGCGGCGATGAGCTGGCGCGCACCCTGGAGATGCCCGCGGGGCCGCGCCTGGGCGAGCTGCTCGAGCAGCTCGCCGCGGCACAGTACGCGGGCGATGTCGCCACGCGCGAGCAGGCGCTGGAGCTGGCACGCTCGCTGGCATAGCGCGTAGGCTTCCGGAGCATGGGCGACCCAGACTGCATCTTCTGCAAGATCGTGGCCGGCGAGCTGCCGGCGAGGATCGTCGGCGAAGACGAGCGCACGATCTCCTTCATGGACATCGCACCCGCGACCCGTGGGCATGCGCTCGTGGTCCCGCGCAAGCACTCGTCGGACCTACTGAGCATCGGAGCGGAGGACCTGACCGCGACGATCCTCGCGGCCCAGCGCCTGTCCGCTCGCGCAAAGGAGCGCCTGGGCGCAGACGGCGTGAACCTGCTGAACTCCTGTGGCGCGGTCGCCTTTCAGACGGTCTTGCACTTCCACATGCACGTGATTCCGCGCTACGAGGGCGATCCCGTGCGTCTGCCGTGGGTGCCGACGCCGGGCGATCCCGAACAGATCGCGGCCGCGGCGCAGGAACTCGGCGATGAGTAGCGAAATGCGGATATCGCTACATCTGGCCTCGACTCGTGTTGAATGGCAATGATGAAACGCATATACCTCGCCATCCTCACGAGCCTCGCGCTCCTTCTCGCCATCCCGTCGCTGGCAGGCGCGACGATCACCGAAGTGGGCGTGATCCCGCCGACGACGCCTGAAACGACGCCGAGCTGCCCGGCGAGCCCGTGCCTCGCGGTCAGCCGCACGACGGGCTTCCAAGTAAAGGTCGCGACCAACACGACGCTGACCAGCATCCCGAAAGCGGGCTCGATCGTGGCGTGGACCATCAACCTGGGTCGGCCCAACGCCACTCAGGTCAAGTTCTTCAACGCCAACGAGGGCGGCGCGGCCGAAGCCGGGATCGCGATACTGCAGCCGCAGAAGAAGCCGAACCTGACCTACAAGCTGATTGCCTCGAGCCCGACGGTCAAGCTCGAAAAGTACTTCGGCAAAACTGTCCAGTTCCCGCTGGAACGGTCGATCGCCGTGAAGAAGGGCTACATCGTCGCGTTGACCGTCCCGACCTGGGCGCCCGCGCTGGCGCTGGGCTTCGGCAAGGACACCTCCTGGCGAGCCAGCCGCGAAAAGAAGCAGTGCTCGAGCACGAGCTCGCAGAGCACGCAGACCTCGATCGGCTCTCCCGTGCAGTACTACTGCCTGTACCAAACCGCGCGTTTGACCTACAGCGCCACGCTGGTCTCAACGCCCTAGTCGGGCGCGCTGCGACGTCGAACGCTTCTTGCAGGGCTTGAGGACGGCGCCGCCGAGCCGATAGACAGTCCGTGAGGACACTCCACCCTTCGCGGGCGCTCGGGGGATCGGGCCGCGCAGGGAGGCCTGCCCGCAGAGGCGTGGCGGCAGCCGAAAAGATCCCTTCCCACGACGCTCGCGTCAGCGACACGACGCGAAGCTCGGGCGCGAGCCTGCTGTGTGAAGACGAGTCGACGCGCCAGCGCCTGCTCGACATGGAAAGCCACATGGGCTCGGCCCGCCTGGCGGTGTTCGCGATGATGTCGGCCGGGCTCTTGATCCTGGCCCCGTGGGTCGGCTGGTGGCCGCTGGCGGCGATCCTCAGCACTTTCTTCGGCTATCGCGTGGCGGGGCGGCGGATGCCCGACAGCGCGCGGCCCGAGTACTGGTTCATGGGTGCATGGGCCTTCTCGCAAGTCGCAACGGGCCTCGCGGTGATCGCGACCGGCGGCCCGCGCAGCGCATTCCTGCCGTGGCTGGCGATCCCCGCGGTCACGCTCAGCTCGCGCTTCAAGGTTCGGGGGGTGGTCATGGGGGTGATCTGGACCGCCGCCGTGATGATCGCCGTGACGGTCGGGGTGAGTCCCGCGGCCGTGGCCGAACGCCCCGAGCGGCTGATCGTGCCGATGGTGCTGCTCGGCGGCGTGGTCGTGCTTTCGACGGCGCTTATGCGCTCGGACGTCAAGCATCGCGCCGAGGCGGTGGTGGATCCGCTGACGGGCCTGTTCAATCGCCAGGCGCTCACCGTGCGCGCCCGTGAACTGATCGAGCAGGCGCGTGTCTCGGGGCTGCCGCTGGCGGTGCTGATGGGCGATCTCGACAACTTCAAGCGCATCAACGACCGCCACGGCCATCACGTCGGCGACGCGGTGCTGCGCGAGGTCGCGAGCACGCTGCGAGCGACGCTGCGGACCTTCGACTACATCTATCGCTACGGCGGCGAGGAGTTCGTGATCCTGCTGCCGGGGTCCGACGAGGCGCGCGCGCTTGCGACTGCCGAGCGTGTGCGCGACGCGATCGGAGCTTCGCACCCGGCCGGGCGGCGGATGACGCTCTCGATCGGGGTGAGCGTCGGCGACGGCCGCGAGGCCGACTTCGACGATCTGCTGATCGCGGCCGACCGCGCGCTGTATCGCGCCAAGGCCGAAGGCCGCAATCGCGTGTGCCTGGGCCGGGCCTACGAAGGCGTCAACCTCGTGATGCCCGACGCCTCGCCCGCCGCGCTCGCCGCAGGCTCGGAACACGAACACGAACACGAACACGGCGCGGGCGGGCTCGCGACGCCGGCGGATGCGTTCGAGCTGGCTCGCTCCACGTTCGTCAAGGGCGAAGCGCTCGATATGCAGGCGCTGGCCGAGCGCCTGGGAGTCTCCGAGGAGCGGCTGCACGACTGGTGCGGCGATCGCGAGTCGTTGCTCGGCGAGATCAACGCCGGTCTGGCGCTGGATCTGCTGGCGCACGCAAAGGCCGAGCACAGCCACGAGCGTGGCACCGCGCGGGTGCTGGCGGTCTACGACCAGTTCGCCTGCGCCGCGGCGAACTTTCGACCGTTGCAGATGCTGCTCCAGGCAGAGCAGCAGACCGCGCTGCGCGTCATGACCTCACGCACCGGACATGTGCATCCGGCGATGGTCAACGCGATTCACGAGCTGCTCGAAGACGAGTACGAGCGCGGTGCGATGGCCACGCCGAAGTCCGAGCTGCGCAACCTCGCCTACGCGATCGTGCGGATGGCCGAGGCGTTCCTCTACAACGACGCGGTGCTCGCCACCGAGCCGCAGATCCACCGCTCGACGCGAATCGTCGAGCGCTTGATGGTCTGAGGGCCGCGTGACGCGAACCGGCTGAGCGTGGCCTGAGAGGCCGAGTTGGCGCCGGGCTATTTGCCGGTGGGGGCCGAGGCGCCGCCCGAGGGGCTGGAGCCCGCGGCGGATTTTTCTTCTTCTTTTTCGGCGGACGCACCGCCGGAGGGGCTGCCGGCTTCTTCTTCGCCGGCCCCGCTCGAGTTGCCGCCGCTTTCGGGTTCTTCGGTGGCTTCGTTGCCGCCCGATTCGTTCGCGGCGCTTTCGCTGCTCGAGGTGCTCGTGTTCGTGGTCGAGGTCGAAGTCGTCTGCGCCGCGGCCTTTTCGGCGCTCGTGTCGTTGGGCGGGGTGATGTCAGGAGTGCTCTTGGGCACCGAGTCCGAGGCGCTGCTGCCGCCGCCGCACGCGCCGAGCGTTCCGCCGGCGAGCAGCAGGGCGATCGCTAGGACGACGAACCGCGCACTCAACGATCCACGACCCGCGATCCGAGCGGTCCCATGCGCCGGCCGCAGGTGGGGCAGTCGTTGAGGTCCTTCTGCGCCATCTGGTTGCACCAGGAGCAGAAGCGCAGGTTCTCAACGGCCCAGGGCAGGCTCGACTCCGAGGGGGCCAGCGGCAGCACCTTGCCCACGACCTCGAGCTGCTCGCCGCTGTCGCGGTCCAGGTAGATCTCGCCGGGCTCGGCCTCGATCACGATCTCTCGACCGCTGGCGGGGTTACGCAGGCGATAGCGCTGGCTCGTGCTCACGGCGCAGACTTTATCGGAGGCCACGGGGGAGGGGCTCGCTAGGCTCGCGCGGTGCGCATCCTCGTATTTCACGGCTATCTGCTCGGCGGCACGGGGTCGAACGTCTACAACGCGCGTCTGGCCGCGGCATTCGTGAAGCAGGGTCACGACGTGCACCTGCTCTGCCAGGACCGCCACCCCGAGCGCCAGCCGTTCGTCGACGCCGCGGGGGACTGGGACACGGGCGCGCTCGAGGTTCGCGAGCTGCGGAGTGCCGGAGGTGCGGGTGGCAATCGCGACGGAGATTTCAGCGCTCCCGCGACCAGCGTCGGGCGTGCAGGCGGGCGCTGCACGGTCTATCGCCCGAATATCGGCGATCTGCTGCCGGTCTACGTCGCGGACCGCTACGAGGGGATCGAAGCGCGCACGTTCGCGGACTGCACCGAAGCGGAGGTCGCGGCCTACATCGAGGCGAACGTCGCGGCGGTGCGCGAGCTGGTGGAGCGCCTCTCCCCGGATCTGGCGCTGGCCAACCACCTCGTGATGGGGCCCGTGATCGTGGCACGTGCTCTGGGCGGCGAGGTTCCATACGCGGTCAAGGTGCACGGCAGCGCGCTGGAGTACACGGTCAAGCCGAACCCCGAGCGCTTCCTCGGCTTTGCCCGCGAGGGCGTGGCGGGGGCGAAGGGCATCCTCGTGGGCTCCCATCACACGGCCGCGAGTCTCTGGCGGACGCTCGAGGACCCCGCGGTCGAGTTGCGCACGCGCCTGGGTCCGCCGGGCGTCGACGTCGAGCGCTTCGTGCCGCGCGAGCCGCGCCAGGCCGGGGCTGCGGTGGAAGCGCTCGCGGAGAGGCTCCAGCAGGTCGCAGCCCCAGACACCGCGTCCGCGGGCGGCGACGCGTTCGCGCGCGATGAGCGTGCCGCGGGCCGGGCCCTGGCCCGGCTTCATCCGCAAGAGGACAGGCTGGTTGCATTCGTGGGAAAGCTGATCGTCAGCAAGGGCGTCGATCTGATGCTCGCGGCTTGGCCGCTCGTGCTGGAGCGGGTTCCCGAGGCAAAGCTGGTCGTGATCGGCTTCGGTGCCTATCGCGACGCGTTCGAGCGGCTGTGCGACGCGCTGGCGGCGGGCGACATCGCGCAGGCGCGCGAGATCGCGTTGGCGGGTCGCTCGCTGGAGGGGGAGGTGGGCGCGGCCAAGCCGCTCTCGCACCTGCTCGCGTTCCTCGATCGGCTTTCGGGCGAGCGCCGCGAGCGCTACCTCGCGGCGTCCGGCCCGCTGAGCGAGCGCGTGGTGCTGACGGGTCGTCTCGACCACGACGAGCTCGCGGACTTGCTGCCCGCCTGTGAGGCGCTCGTGGTGCCGAGCACGTTTCCCGAGGCGTTCGGCATGGTCGCGGCCGAGGCCGCCGCCTGCGGCGTGCTGCCGCTGAGCGCGGCGCATTCCGGCCTGGCCGAGGTCAGCGAAGAGCTCGCGCAGGCTGTCCCGGAGTCGATTGCGCCACTGCTCTCCTTCCCGGTTGACGAGGACTCCGTGCCCGCAATCGCCCAGCGGCTGATCGGCTGGCTGGAGGCCCCGCCGGCGATTCGCGAGCAGACGAGGGCAGGCTTGGTGGAGACGGTCCGCGAGCGCTGGTCCTGGGACGGCGTGGCCCGCGGCGTGATCGCGGCGGCGCGCGGCGAGCTCGACGGTCTGCAGAGGCCCTGAAAGCTCCGGCGCGGGGCGCCTAAAGTGCGCGGCAGCAGGCGTCGAGCCACCCGCCGGTTCGGATAGTGTTCCGCCCGCCGATGCGCCGCACCAACCTCTCAACCGCCACAGATCCCAGCGCCAACGCCGCGCTCGCGCTCGCGCCCGCAGCGCGACGTGCCCGTGTGCGTAGGCTGATCGTACGCTCCTCGGCGCTCGGCGCGCTGGCCGCGGTCGCGCTCGTGACCGCGGGCTGCTCGGTCAAGGGCGAAGACGACGCCAACCTGATCTCGGGCAAGAAGGCGTTTGTCGCCAAGTGCGGCTCCTGCCACACGCTGGCGCGCGCCGAAACCAAAGGCGTCGTCGGGCCCAACCTGGACGAAGCCTTCCGCACCAGCCTGAAAGAAGGCGCCGACCGCTCCACGGTGAGAGGGGTCGTCGAAAAACAGATTCAGATCCCGAATCCCGAAGGCGCGATGCCGAAGAACCTCGTAAGCGGCTCGACCGCCAAAGACGTCGCTTCCTACATCGCACAGTCGGTCGACAAGAGCGGCAAGGACACGGGTCTGCTCGCCAGCGCCGTCAAAGCGCCCGGCTCCGGCAAGCCCGCCGAAGAGAAGGGCGGCAAGCTGTCGATCGCCGCCAACGCGCAAGGTCAGCTCGCCTATGAAACGAACAAGGCGACCGCGACCGCGGGCTCGGTCACGATCGAAATGCCCAACATGTCCGGCGTCTCGCACAACATCGCGATCGAAACCGGCGAAGGCGGCGCCAGCGCCAAGGGCTCGAAGATCGGCGCCAGCGAATTCACGACGAAGACCACCGCCAAAGTCAGCGTCAGCCTCAAATCCGGCACCTACACGTTCTTCTGCGAGGCCCCAGGGCACCGCGCCGCCGGGATGTACGGCACCCTCACCGTCAAGTAGCCAGAGGATCGTGGACGCGGCGCGGAGCGGCGTCCTCGGTCGCTCATGTGCTGTTCGCACACTACGCTCCCTGCGTCCTTGCTCCGCTTGGCCCACGATCCTCTGGCTGCCTGAGGCCCGGCTTGGTCGCTGAGACTTGCTGGCCGTCTTCCCCTACACCCGCAAGAGCGGGCTGTGCGCGAAGAACACGAACCAGACGACGAAGGCGACGATCGCGATGACCACGACGAGCGTTGCGATCGTCTCGATCGTGCCGATCAGCCCGCGCTTCTCCGGCTCCATGCCCAGCAGGTTACGCCCGCCGGACGCCCGCCGCCAGCCCAGCTGCCCGAAACCGCTCTGGAGAGGCGGCAGACGGCCCCCACAGGCTCCGCTCAGGCGACCGCGCGCACGATCAGCACGATTGCCACGACGATCACGAACACACCGAGCACGTACAGCAGCAGCCGAAACGCCCCGTCCTCGGTCCGCAGCGGGTTCAGCACGTGCTGTTTAGAGGATGTAGACGGTGAAGTACACGACCAACCACATGATGTCGACGAAGTGCCAGTAGATCCCGGGCACCTCGACGCCACGATGCTCCTCGGGGCTGTAGTGCCCTCGGAAGGCTCTGATCGTCACGAACAGGAGCAGCAGCAGCCCGATGAAGACGTGGGCGCCGTGCAGGCCGGTGAGCGAGTAGAAGATCGTCTGCTGGGCGGCGTCCTGGGGGGCGAAGCCGATGTTGGCGTACTCGTTGATCTGGATGAAGAGGAAGGTGCAGCCGAGCAGGAAGGTCGTCAGCATCCCGGCCTTCAGCCCGAAGTGGTTGCCTTTCTTGATCGCCTGCTCGGCCCAGTGGATCGTGAAGGAGGAGGAGACCAGGATCGCGGTGTTCATACCCGCGACTTCGATCGGCAGTTTCGTGCCGACGGCGGGCCAGGGGTCGCCCTGGGCGATGCGGATGAAGAAGTAGGCGGTGAAGAACGCCCCGAAGACCATGATCTCGGAGATGATGAAAAGCAGCATCCCCAGCAACGCGGGGTTCGCGCGCGAGCTGACGTTCGCGGCCGGCGGGCCGTGATGGTCGTGGGCGTCGTGCCCGGCGGCGTGGGCGATGCCGGCGGCCTCCATCGCGCTATGCAGCCGAGGCCGCGGCCGGGGTGGCGTTGGCGTCGACGACCACGTGCTCGACGGTAACCGAGGTCATGTGCTGCACGCGCTCGATCAGGTTCGAGCGCAGCCAGCCAGAGCGCTCGCCGGGCAGCGTGGAGATCACGACGTCATCGACGCGGAACAGCTCGAGCGCGTTGACGGCCGCGGTGTAGGGGTCGGGGTCGCCGATCATGCCCGAGCCCAACAGGCCTTCGCTGTGCAGGCGGTCGAGCATCGTGGCAAGGCGCGCGCGCGCGAGCTGGGGCGCGCCGCCGCTGCCGTCGGGCTGGGGGACGATCACGATGAACAGCCGCCGCTCCTCGCCCGCGGCCTTCTCTTTCAGACGCTTGAGCAGCTCATCGCCGCCGAGCGTCTTGGAGGCGATCACGAGCGTGACCTTGAAGGGCAGGCCCTCCTGCTCGAGGTCCACGACCACGTGCTCGACCGGGAGGCCGGAGGCGTTGCGGATGCGCTCCACGAGGTCGCGGCGCAGCCAGCCCGAGCTGGTCGCGGGGTGGGTGGAGATGATGATCTCGTCGGGCCGGCGCTCGGCGACGGCGTCCATCGTCGCGAGGAACGGGTCGGAGTCGCCGACTTCGGCGGTGGCGTCGATCTGCTCGCCGGCGACGAGCGACAGCGCGAGGTCGATCCGCGCCTGCGCCGATTCGCGCACGGCCTCGTCGTAGATCACGAGGCCCGCGGTCGGGTTGCTCTGCGGCACGAGGAGGCGGAAGCGCGTTTCGCCGTCGGCCGCGCGGGCGCGCACGGCCTCGAGCAGCTTGGCGCCGCCGAGCGTGCGGTTGGCAACGACGAGCACTTCCCTCACGAGAGCACGATCCTGCGGCTCACTCGCTCGGCCCCGCTACCTGTCTGGCGCCCCCGGCACCGGCTGTCACGGGCGCCGGGGTCGTGTCGAAGGTGCCGTGCACCGCGCCGGGCACGCCGTACTCGTAGGGGCCGCCCACGACGGTGGGGAGCTTGTCGAAGTTGAAGATCGGCGGCGGCGAGGAGACCTGCCACTCCAGCGTCATCCCGCGCCAGGGGTTTTTCACGGCTTTCGGCCCCCCGCGCCAGCTGGTGACCATGTTGTAGAGGAAGATCAGCGTGCTGAGGCCCAGGGCGAAGCTCATGATCGAGATCGCGAGGTTCAAGCCCGCGAACTTCGAGGCGTAGTCCTCGACGCGGCGGGGCATTCCCTGCAGGCCGAGGATGTGCATCGGGCCGAAGGTCGCGTTGAAGAAGATGAAGGTGGTCCAGAAGTGCCATTTGCCGAGGCGCTCGTCGTACATGCGCCCGGTCATCTTCGGGAACCAGTAGTAGACGCCGGCGAAGATCGTCATCAGCGAGCCGCCGAACAGCACGTAATGGATGTGGGCGACGATGAAGTAGGTCGCCGAGACGTGGATGTCGAAGGGGATCATCGCCAGCATCACGCCGCTGATCCCGCCGAGCGTGAACGTGGTCAGGAAGCCGAGCGCGAACAGCATCGGCGTATCGAGGTGCAGCACCCCGCGCCACAGCGTCGCGAGCCAGGAGAAGATCTTGATGCCGGTCGGGACGGCGATGATCGCGGTCGTGATCGCCATCGGAATGCGGATCCAGGAGGCCATGCCCGAGGTGAACATATGGTGCGCCCAGACCGTGAAGCCGAGGCCCACGATCGCCAGCAGCGAGAAGGCCATCATGCGGTAGCCGAAGATCGGCTTTCGCGACTTCACGGCGATCACTTCGCTGACTATCCCGAAGCCGGGCAACATCATGATGTAGACGGCAGGGTGCGAATAGAACCAGAAGACGTGCTGATACATCAGCACGTCGCCGCCCTTGGCGGCGTTGAAGAAGTTGAAGCCGAGCGCATGGTCGAGCAGCACGAAGAACTGCGAGGCCGCGATGAAGGGCGTGGCGATCACGACGAGCAGCGAGGTCGCGAAGTTGGCCCAGACGAGCAGCGGCATGCGGAAGAAGCTCATCCCCGGCGAGCGCATCGTGATGATCGTCACGAGGAAGTTCAGCGCGGTCATGATCGAGGAGGCGCCCGCGAACTGCACCGCCAGGGAGAAGAAGGTCTGCCCGATCGGAGCATCGGTCGAGAGCGGCGCGTAGGCGGTCCAGCCGTCGGCGAAGGCGCCGCCGGGGGCGAAGAAGCTGCCGATCATCAGCGCGCCCGCGACGGGCAGCAGCCAGAAGGAGAGCGCGTTCAGGCGCGGGAAGGCCATGTCGGGGGCGCCGATCATCAGCGGGATCACGAAGTTGCCGAGGCCCGCGAAGACCGGGATCACGAACAGGAAGATCAACAGCGAGGCGTGTACCGAGAACAGGCCGTTGTAGGTGTTCGCGTCCACGAACTGGGCGCCCGGCGCGGCGAGCTCGGCACGCATCAGCATCGCGATCAGGCCGCCGACGAGCAGGAAGAAGAAGGAGCTGACCGTGTACTGGATCCCGATCACCTTGTGATCGGTGTTGATGCGGAAGTAGTCCCTCCAGGTTTTGGCGCCGTGGCTGGAGTGGTCCTCGGCGCGGGTCTTGCGCCCCGCGGCCCAGTAGAACCAGTAGTCGAAGCCGCCGATGCCGACGAGGAACGTGAGCGGGACCGCGATCAGCGAGACGGTCAGGATCGCTTCGCCGTCGATGAAGTGCTTGTACTGCCCGTGGCCGTTGCTCATCCGCACGACCCAGGTCAGGAAGAAGGCGAAGGCGACCGCGAGCACCATCATCCAGGCGGCGCGGTAGAAGCCGGGGGCGCGCAGTTTCGCGCCGAACGAGAGCCCCGCGCCGCCGTAGCCGGGGCCGGAGTCCGAGCGCGAGGGGCTGGGGGCGGGAACGGTGGTCGCCATCTAGAACACCCTCCGGCCGGTGTTGCTCGTCTGACAGCGCAAGCTCATCGCCGACATTATCCCGCACTCCCCGTCGTGCTCGTGGTGGAGCTGCTCGAGCCCGACAGCGCCTCGCGGCTCTTGAGCCATTCTTTGAACTTGGCCTCGGGCACGACGTGCACCTGGGCGCGCATCAGCGAGTGCCCGACGCCGCAGAGCAGGTTGCAGACGATCGGATAGGTGCCCAGACGGTCGGGCGTGGCCCGGTAGCGCGTGGTGATCCCGGGGACCACGTCCTCCTGCAGGCGGAAGGCCGGGATCCAGAAGGCGTGGATCACGTCCTTGGAGTGCATGTCGAAGCGCACGGACTCGCCCTCGGGCAGCCACATCTGGTCGGATTCCACGGGCTTGCCGCCGGTCACGGAGGGCGGATACTGGAAGGTCCAGGCGAACTGTTGGCCGGTGACGCCGACCTGGATCTCGCGGGCGGGCTGCTTCTCGTTGTCGTGCAGCACCACGAAGGAGTAGGAGACGAGCCCGAGCAGGATCACGGCGGGGATCGCGGTCCAGAACACCTCGAGACGCGTATTGCCGTGGATCGGCGGGCCGTCCTTGAGCTCCTCGCCGGGCTTCATCCGGAACTGCCAGGCGCAGTAGAGCACGACCGAGACGACCAGCACGAAGATCGGGACCGAGGCGTCGACCAGCACGTGGTAGAGCCGGTCGGTGTTGTGCGCCTGCGTGGAGGCCTGCACCGGGAACCAGTGGATCACGTAGCTGAGCACGATCCCGATCGCCACGGCGATCACGGCCGCGACGATCGTGAGCACCATCGGTCGCTGTCTATTCACGACCGGCGCCGCCTCCTGCGGGCGCGATCACGGGGGTGTCTACGGCGGTCCTCTCCATCGCGATGCGTGATCCTAATGCCTTCTCTCCCCGAACGACTCGGCGCAGGCGGGCGCGGCTTGTGGCGGCTCGCGCGCGAGCCCCGATCGCAGCTTCGCCGGGGTGCTTGACGGGCGCGATCGCGGGTAATAGATTGAGCCAATCGTTGCAAGTGCTTGACCAGTGCTCTGAGGAGAGGGCTGGAAGCGGAAAGGAGCGACCATGCAGGTCAGCGAAGGCATGAGTCCGACGGTCCTGGCGGTCGGCCCGGACCACACGCTGCGCGCGGTGGCGCAACTGATGTCGCGTCGTGCGGTGGGCGCCGCCGTGGTGATGGACCCCGACGGCGCGGGGCCGGGGATCATCACCGAGCGCGACATCCTCTCCTCGCTCGGATCCCAGCAGGACCCCGACGTCGAGATGGTCGCCGACCACCTCACGAGCGACGTGGTGTTCGCGGCTCCGGACTGGTCTTTGGAGGAGGCCGCCGCCGCAATGGTGCGCGGCGGCTTTCGCCACCTGATCGTCGTCGAGAGAGGAGAGACAGTGGGCATTCTCTCCGTTCGCGACGTCGTACGCTGCTGGACCGAGGACGGAGCGATCTGTCCCGTGCCCGCCAGCGTCGCAGTGGGGTGAATGAGGGTTCGCGCGCGGTGTGGGGACCGCGCGCGCCACCCCCCTCCTGGATGCCCTGACGCTGTTCGGAGGGCGCATGCGCCCTCCGCGAGGCCGCACATGTGCGGCCTCGGACCAGACCGTGCATGCACGGTCTGGCGATCGGTACGTGTGCCGATCGGGGTCAGGGCCGCATGCGGCCCTGACTGGACACGTCGCATGCGACGTGTCCAGCGGAGCCCGCCATCTGCACGAGATCCGGGCGCCCGGCTTGATCCCAGCTTCGGCTCAGCCGCGGCGGGCGTGGCTCGTCTTGACGGCCGGCAGAATGGAGTCGATGGTGTTCGGGGCCGGCGACTCGACGGATTTCCCTGACTCGCCGGGGCGCGATCCGAACGACGTGACTCTGGAAACCTACGAAGCTGCCGCGGCGGATTACGCGGCGCGTGAGGTCGGTCCGGGACGGCCGGTCGTCGCGTTCCTCGACAGGCTGGCCGAGCTGGTTGGGAACGGGTGCGTGCTGGAGCTGGGGAGTGGCCCGGGGCGCGACGCTGACTATCTCGAAGGGAAGGGACTGCGGGTAATTCGAACGGATGCAGCGGCGTCGTTCGTGGCGATGATGCGCAGCGAAGGGCACGACGCGCGCCGGCTCGATCTCCGCACAGATGCGTTTGGCGGTCCACATGACGCGGTGCTTGCCGACGCCGTGCTGTTGCACTTGACGCGGGATCAGCTCGAGTCTGTGCTGCGTCGGCTGCGCGCTGCCGTCCGCGACGGCGGTCTGCTGGCTTTCACGGTCAAGAAGGGCGCCGGGGCCGGCTGGAGCACGGACAAGCTCGGCCTGCCCCGCTACTTTGCCTACTGGCAGGAGGGGGCGGTGCGCGAGCTCCTGACCAAGGCCGGGTGGACTGTCTGCTCGCTGCAGCACAGCACGGAGCCTCTCGACGAATGGCTCCAGGTCATCGCACGCTGATTGCCCATTTCCACAGGCCGGCGGCCCGACGGGCTAGTCGAGCGGGAGCTCGTCGATTTCGCTGCGGGTGTCTTTGATCCAGCGCACGACGCACCAGATCGTCAGCACCGCGCCCGCGACCGTGAACTCGATGAAGGTCGTGAAGCCGACCAGCAGCAGCGTCAGCCCGACGGCGGTCAGGACCGGCAGGATCGTCGGCCCGGGAAGGTGGATCTCCTCGCCGACCGGCGGGATCTCGGGGTCGAGCGGGCTCACGAGACGTAGACGGCCGCGACTACGAACGTGATCCCGAACATGAACATGCAGATCGCCGCCACGATCCAGCCGGTGCGGAGGTTCTTGCGTGCCAAGCGTCGGTTCATCGGCGTCGAATCCTATAGATGCGCGTCGGCGACCATCGCGCAGAACAGCAGCGCGAGGTAGGCGAGCGAGTAGAGGTACAGGCGCAGCGCCGAGGGGCGGTCCGCGCGGCGGTAGAGGCGCAGCGCGCCACCGATGAAGGCCAACCCCAGCACGAGCGAGGCCACCAGGTAGATCGCGCCGAAGCCGCCCGCGCAGAAGGGCAGTTGCGTGACGGCGTAGAGCAGCACCGAGTAGAGCAGGATCTGGCGGCGCGTCTCGGCCTCGCCGCGCACGACCGGCAGCATCGGCACGCCGACCTTCTCGTACTCGCCCTTCATCAACAGCGACAGCGCCCAGAAGTGCGGCGGCGTCCAGAAGAAGACGATGAAGAACAGGATCACTGCCGTGCCGCTGACCGAGCCCGTGACCGCGGCCCAGCCGACCAGCGGCGGGACCGCGCCCGCCGCGCCGCCGATCACGATGTTCTGCGGCGTGCGGCGCTTGAGCCAGACCGTGTAGACGAGCACGTAGCCGAGGAAGCCCGAGAACGAGAGCGCCGCCGCGAGCGGGTTCACGGTAAGCGACAGCTCCAGCAGCGACAACGCCGCGAGCGTGCAGCCGAAGATCAGGGCCGCCGCCGGCGAGACGCGCCCCGAGGGGACGGGCCGCGTCGCGGTACGCGCCATCTGCGCGTCGATGTCGCGGTCGAACCAATGGTTCACCGCGCCCGCGCCGCCCGCCGAGAGATAGCCGCCCAGGCACGTCAGGAACACCAGCCAGGGCGAGGGGTCGCCCGCGACGTACATCGTCGTGACCGTCGTCAACAGCAGCAGCGACTGCACCTTGGGCTTGGTCAGCTCGGCGTAGTCGCTCAGCAGCCGGCGCGTGCGCGGCGCGAGGCCGAGCCGCGGCGCCGCGTCGAGCGATGATGCTGCGCTCGGCACGCTAGACCCCGACCTGTGTGGCGCCCGCGGGCACGATCGCGCCCGAGGCCGGGGCCGCGCCGGTGCGCCGCTCGATCTCGCGGCGGATGTCCTTCATCGGTTCGACCGAGCGCACCACCGGCACCGTGTCGAAGTTGTTCACCGGCGGGGGCGAGGTCGTGAACCACTCGAGCGTGTTCGCCTTCCAGGGGTCCGGCCCCGCGGCCACGCCCACCTTCAGGCTGCGGGCGACGTTGACGATCGTCACCAGCACGCCGAGCGCGAGGATGAACGAGCCCACGGTCGAGATCTGGTTGTAGAGCTCGAGGTTGCCGACGTTGTCGTACTCGTAGACGCGCCGCGGCATCCCGTCGAGGCCGATCACGTGCTGGATCAGGAAGGTCGCGAGGATGCCGACGAGCATCAGCCAGAAGCTCAGCTTGCCGAGGCCCTCGCTCAGCATCCTGCCCGTGATCTTCGGGAACCAGTAGTAGATCGCGGCGAAGATCGTCATCACCGAGCCGCCGACCAGCACGAAGTGCAGGTGCGCGACCACGAAGTAGGTTTCGTTCAGCTGCCAGTCGACCGGGAACACGGCCAGGAACACGCCGGAGATCCCGCCGATCAAGAACAGGCCGATGAAGCCCGCGCTGAACAGGAGCGGCGTCTTGAATTCGACCGTCCCTCGCCACAGCGTCGCGATCCAGTTGAGGATCTTCACCCCGGTCGGCACCGCGATCAGGAACGAGCTCAGCATCACGAACACCAGCACCGCCTCGGGGATCGGCGCCGTGAACATGTGGTGCGCCCAGGTCAGGAAGCCCAGGAACGCGATCGCCACCGTCGCCGCCGCGATCGCCTTGTAACCGAAGATCGGCTTTCGCGCGAACACCGGCAGGATCTCCGAGACGATCCCGAAGCCCGGCAAGATCATGATGTAGACCTCGGGATGGCCGAAGAACCAGAACAGGTTCTGCCACAGGATCGGCGAGCCGCCGTTGGCCGGATCGAAGAAGTGCGTGCCGAAGTGTCGGTCGGTCAAGAGCATCGTCACCGCCGCGGCGATCACCGGCATCGCGAAGATGATCAGCACCGAGTAGGTCAGGATCGCCCAGATGAACAGCGGCAGCCGCCCCCAGCTCATGCCCTTCGCGCGCATGTTCGCGATCGTCGCGTAGAAGTTGACCGCCCCGAGGATCGAGGAGATCCCGGTCAGGTGGATCAGGTAGATCCAGGCGTCCTGACCGCCGCTGGGCGTGAAGCCGATCGCCGACAGCGGCGGGTAGCTGGTCCAGCCCGCTTCGGGCGGGTTCCAGAAGACCGAGGCGTAGAACACGATCCCGCCCGCGAGCAGCAGCCAGTAGGAGAGCGCGTTCAGGCGCGGGAACGCCATGTCGCGGGCGCCGATCATCAGCGGCACGAAGTAGTTCGCAAGGCCCGCCATCATCGGCACGACGAACAGGAAGATCATCGTCGTGCCGTGCATCGTGAACAGCTGGTTGTAGGTCTGGGGCGTGACCAGCGTGTTGTCGGGGGCGCCGAGCTGCAGGCGCATCATCAGCGCCTCGACGCCGCCGAGGCAGAAGAACACGAACGTCGTGACCATGTACATGATCCCGATCCGCTTGTGATCGGTGGTCGTGATCCAGCTCGTCCAGCCGCGCGCCTCGGGCTGCACGCCGTGCGTTGTTACCTGGGGGACTGGGGCGACTTGGGTGGCCATTTCGTGCGCTTGCTTCCTCGTCTTCCTAGGGGTTTTCGACCTGACCGGCGCCGGTCTGCTTGTTCAGTTTCGCGCGTGCGACCTTCGCGTCTTCGTTTGCTTCCTTCAGCAGCTTCTTCTGGTAGGCGAGCCATTCGTCGAACTGCGCCGGCGGCACGGCCTTGACGGTGGCGATCATGCGCGCGTGGCCGCGGCCGCAGAGGATCGCGCACTGGCCCTTGTAGATGCCTGGCTTGTCGATCTTGAACCAGGTGTAGTTGTGATAGCCCGGCACCGCCTGGAACTTGCCGCCGAGTTGGGGCACCCACCAGGAGTGCACGACGTCCGCGGAGACGATGTCCAGGGTGACCGTCGTGTTCGTCGGCACGACCATCTCCTCGTAGGAGTAGGGCGCGCCGAGGCCGTCGGGTTCGTTCGAGCCCGGGTAGACGTACTGCCAGATGTACTGACGCCCGATCACGTGGATGTTCAGGGCTTTGCCGTTCGGCGGCAGCTTGCGCTCCGAGCTCGCGTAGAGCAGGCCGTTGCTGCCGGCCAGCTTGTCGCCGTCGGGGTCGGAGTTCGAGGGGTTCTGGATCGAGGAGAGCTTCGCGAAGGTGAGGACCGCCAGCGCGAGCAGGATCACCGCGGCCGCGACCGTCCAGCCGACCTCCAGGCGCGTGTTGCCGCGGATCTGCGCGGCCACCGCGCCCTTGCGCGCGCGGAACTTCAACAGCGCGTACAGCAGGGCTCCCTCGACCAGCGCGAAGATCACCAGCGCGATCACCAGCGTGATCTTGAACAGGCTGTCGATCTGGTTCGCGTTCGACGAGCCGCCCGACTCGGGGGTGAAGAAAGCGAGCGTCGCTGAAGCTAGATGGCCCAAGGCGGCGGGGATTCTATTCAGGCGTGGACGGGACGCGCTTGATGACGTATGCCACAAGCATCAAAGCCGCCCGGCTCGGCCCGGAGGCAGGATGCCGTTTCCCCGAGGCAGGATGCCGTTCATCTCCCTGTGAAGCGCGGCGCGCGCTTCTGAAGGAAGGACATTCCGCCCTCGACGAAGTCGTCGCTGCCCGCCATCTCCTGTTGGATTTTGGCCTCCAGCTCGAGTTGCTCCTCCATCCGCGAGTACAGCCAGTTGTTCAGCTGGCGCTTGCTGCCCGCGTAGGACAGCGTCGGGCCGCTCGCCAGGCGCGTCGCGAGCGCCTCGAGCTCCTGCGGGAACTCGGCGTCCGCTACGACGCGGTTGATCAGGCCCCAGTCAAGCGCCTTCGCAGCGGGTAGGCGCTCGCCCAGCATCGAGAGCTCGGCCGCGCGCGCCATGCCGATCCGCGTTGGAAGGAACAGCGAGGAGCCGCCGTCGGGCGCGAGCCCGATGTTCACGAACGCCAGCAGGAAGTAGGCGCTCTCGGCGGCGAGGATCAAGTCGCAGCACAGGGCCAGCGAGCAGCCGATCCCGACCGCGGGGCCGTTCACGCCCGCGAGCACCGGCTTCGGCATCTCGCGGATCGCCTGCATGATCGGGTGGTAGCGCTCGGTCAGCGTCTTGTAGACGTTTGGACGACCGTCCTCGGTGAGCTCGTCGCTGACTTCCTTCAGATCCGCGCCCGAGGAGAAGGCGCGCCCCGCGCCGGTGATGAGCACCGCACGCACCGCCTGATCCTCGGCGGCGCGTCGCAGCGCGGCCAGCAGGTCTTCCCCGAACTGCGCGTTCCATGCGTTCAGCGCCTGCGGGCGGTTCAGCTCGATCCTCGCCACGCCCTCGGAGACGCTGAGGTTGACAGTCTGCAGCTCGGCGGCGGTGTCGGTCATGACTCTCCTCGTTTCGTGCCGGGGCGGTTGGGTCGGTGCGCTCGGCGGCCGTGGTCGGTGCGCTCGGCGGGATCGGCCGGGCGGCCGCCCGCCGACGTCGTCTGATCCTATGGTGTGCGGCGTGGATCGACCCGTGATCGGACTGTGCACCGCGCTGGAACGTGCGCAGTGGAGCGTTTGGGACCAGGACGCGGTGCTGCTACCGCGCAACTACGTCGACGCCGTCCAGCGCGCGGGCGCGATGGCGCTGCTGCTGCCGCCCGACCCGCGGCTCGTAGCCGAGCCCACGGAGCTGTTGCGCCTGCTCGACGGTCTGCTGCTCGCGGGCGGCGCCGACATCGATCCCAACGTCTACGGCCAGTCGCCGCACGCCGAGACGCAGGAGACCGTACCCGAGCGCGACGCCTTCGAGATCGCGCTGACACGCGGCGCGATCGAGCGCGACCTGCCGCTGCTGGGGATCTGCCGCGGAATGCAGCTGATCAACGTGGCGCTCGGCGGCTCGCTGACCCAGCACCTGCCCGAGCACCTGGGGCACGAGGAGCACCGCAAGGTGATCGGCTCCTTCGACGGCTCCGACCACGACGTCGAGGTGGTCGAGGGAACGCTGGCCGGACGCGTGATCGGCGCGCGCCGCCACGCCACGAAGTCCCACCACCACCAGGGCGTCGATCGCGTCGGCGAGGGGCTGCTCGTCAGCGCACGCGCGAGCGCGGATGCTCTGGTCGAGGCGGTCGAGCTGCCCGATCGGCGCTTCGTGCTGGGCGTGCAGTGGCACCCCGAGGCCGACGATGCCAGCCCCGTGATCGGCGGGCTGGTCGACGCCGCGCGCGCCCACGCGCTCACGCGGGCAGCAACGCCCTGAGGCCGTCGGCCCAGGCGGGAATCGGCAGCCCGGCCTGCACCGTGGCCGTGGCGCCGCCACCGTCGCCGCGCTGGACGCGCAGCAGCGCCTTCCCGTCGGTGTGCGCGATCTCCGTTGCCCGTGCGAGCAGCGCCCCCGCTGCGCCCTGATCGACGCCGCAGGTCTTCAGGAACATCGCCGACCGCGGGCCGCTCAGCGTCTCCAGGTCGAGTTCCAGCTCCTCCTCGACCGTGTCGGCGCTCGGCGGCACGCGGCCCGCGGGGGAGACGATGCAGGCGACCATGTCATCGGGGGTGGCCACTGCGGCCTCGCGCACGCGCTCCAGCAGCTCGGCGGCGGTGTGCGGCGCACCGGGCTGGGCAGTCAGCTCGACCAGGCGCTCGCGGCCGAGCAGCCCGTCCTCGCTCACGCGAGCCTCGATCAGGCCGTCGCTGAAGAAGCACACGCTGCCGTTGGCCGGGAGCGGGATCGTCGTCTGCCTGCGTCCCGTCGGCAGCTCGCAGCAGATCGGCGCCGAGTTGCAGATCGTGACCGGCTCGGGTGTCTGAAACCCGATCGAGATCGGCGGCGGATGCCCGGCGCTCGCGTAGGTCAACCGGCCGACGGCGCTGTCGTGCACGGCCACGACAACGGTTGCAAACCGCTTCGTCCCCGGCTGCGTGAGGACCGAGTCCGCGAGCGCCAGCGCGGCGCGCGGCTCCAAACCGGCCTGCATGTAGGCGCGCAGCGTGTAGCGGGTGAGCGCCGCCTGGTCGAGCGCCTCGTGGCCGTGGCCCGCGACGTCGCCGAGCACGATCGCGACCTTGCCGGCTCCGAGCTCGAACAGGTCGTAGAAGTCGCCGCCCGCCGCGGGGCCGTCGGCGGGCTCGTAGGCGACCGACACCGACAGCTCGCCGAGGCGCTCGGGGATCGCGGGCACGAGCGCCGCCTGCATCGCGCCGAGGTCGCGCAGCAGCGTCACGCGCTGGCGCTCCAATCGCCGTGCGCGCCGCGCCGCGAGCTGCGAGCGCACCGCGAACCAGATCGCGACCAGGAGCAGCAGCAGGATGATCGGCTTGCTCCAGTCGGGCACCGGCAGCGGGATCGGGAGCCGGCGCCCGAGCGAATCGAGCGGATTCGCCGGGGAGGATCTATGCGCGGGTGGGCGATTCGCCGAGGTCGTGTCGTGTGCGCCTGACGAGGTCGTGGATGGCGCGGGTGCGCTTGCGACCGAGCCCGTCGCCACGGAGCGCAGGCCAGAGGAGCGGACGGTCGGGCCGCGCCTGCCTGCGCCGCCTCGCGCGGGCGATGTCTGCCTCGTTCGCGCGGTGCGCCGCGTCGCGGAGGCGCTGCCGGGCGCGGCGCTGGTGCCCGCTGTGGTGGAGCCGCCGTTCGTGCCGGCGCTGCCCACCGAGGTGGAGGATGCCGCGCCCGAGCCTGACGTCGCTTCGTTCGAGGACTGCGAGCCTTTGACGGCTTCCGCGACCGGGGCGGTCGTGGTCGGCAGCGTGCTCGTGGGGAGCGTGCTCGTCGGCGGCGTCGAGGGGACTTCGACCGTCGGCGGCGAGGGGATCGTCACTGCGGGGATCGTCGGCGTCTGGATCGTCACGACGCCGGGCACTTCGATGCTCGGCGAGGGGGAGACTTCGATGTGCAGCAGGCCCGCGGCACCGGCGGCCGTGGGCGCGACGGCGATCGCGACGCCAAGTGCCAGCGCCAGTCGGCTCAGCCCCTGTTTTCTAGACAGCCGCATGCTCGTCGGCCTCCCTGGTCCCTTGCCCAAGACGGAGTCCTCTGACGATGATTCCACACGCGGAGGGCGCGGGCCGAGGGCGGCCATATACTCGGCCAAGTGCGGCGGTCCAGCGCGATCCGAGCAACCGCGTGGGCAGTCGTGGCGGCGGGAGTTGCAGCTCCACTGTTACGCAAGCGCCTGAGCGCACCGCCCGCGCTCCTGCAGACGGTGGCATTCACCGCGCCGCTGGGTCTGTCGGTGGCGATGCGCCGCTCGCGCACGCGCGACGTCGCGGTCTGCGGCCTGCAGATGTGGGCTTACATCGCGGCCTACAAGTCTCCCCACGACGACCCCGACGCGCAGCAGCAGCGCACCCACTTCCGCTATCCGATCGCCGCCGATCGCCTGCTGGGCCTGGGCGAGCTGCCGACCGTGCGCCTGCAGCGGGCGCTCGCTCGGGTGGGCCCGGCCGGCGCCGAATGGCGCGCGCTCGACCGCGCGCTGGTGTGGACGCACTGGGTTTGGTTCATGGTCCCGCACGGGACCGTCGCCTACATGCTGCTGCGCCGGCCCGCGCGCTTCCCGCGCGCGGCGGTGCTGACCTATACGGTGTTCGACACCGGGGCCGTGTTCTACTGGCTGATCCCGACCGCGCCGCCGTGGTACGCGGGGCAGGCGGCGGATGCGACGAACGGCGATCTGGAGAGCATCGGCAAGTACGCGGCCGCCGAGGGCGCCGCTGTGCGGCGCATGATGGTCGAGTACGGCCAGCACTTCTGGCGTGACGGCTGGGGGCCGCTCTACAGTGTCCTGGGGGGCAACCCCCTCGCTGCGATGCCGTCGCTTCACTTCGCCACATCCCTGATGGCCGCGCTTCTGCTCGCAGAAGTGGGGCCGCTGGCGGGCGCGCTCGGCTTCTCGTATGCGATCACGCTGGGCTTCGCGCTCGTCTACCTGGGCGAGCACTACGTGGTCGATCTGCTGGCGGGCGCCGCGCTGACGGGCGCCGTGCGCGGGCTCGCGCCGCGCCTGCAGCCGCTGGCGAGCCGTTTCGCGCGCACGGTTGGCGCTCTGGAGGCGATCGCGCACGAAGGAGGCATAGCGGGGGCGTGAACGATCAGCCCAGCGACCCGGAGGTGGAGGAGGCCGTGTCGGCGGGGAAGAAGGGCGTTGCGCACGACGACGAAATGCCGCGCGTGGTCGTCACGCGTCGACGCGCGATTGCCTTCGGCCTGTTCGTCCTGACGATCATCGCCTTCTTCTACTTCGTGCTGCCGAAGCTGACCGGCGTCGGCACGACCGTGCACCGGATCGAGCGCGGCGACACGTGGTGGATCGCGATCGGCGTCGTGTTCGAGCTGCTGTCCTTCGGCGGCTACGTGATCCTGTTCCGCGCGGTCTTCATCCGTGGGCACGGGCGGATCGGGTGGGTCGAGAGCTACGACATCACGATGGCCGGGCTCGCCGCCACGCGGCTGTTCGCCGCCGCGGGCGCGGGCGGCATCGCCCTGACGGCCTGGGCGCTGCGACGCTCGGGAATGGAGCCGCGCGTGGTGGCGTGCCGCATGGTCGCATTCACCGTGCTCCTGTACGTCGTCTACGCGGGCTCGCTGCTGATCGACGGCATCGGCCTTGGCACGGGCCTGTTCCCGGGCGGCGGCTCGTTCGCGATCACCTATGTGCCCGCGATCGTCGCAGCGCTGCTGTTGGCGGGCGCAGCCGCGGTGGCGACGCTCCCCGGCGACGCCGAGCGGCGCCTGCAGCGTCGCGCCTCGGGCTCGGGGCGCATCGCCCGGATCGTGGCCCGCGCCGCGACGGCACCCGCGCTGGCGGCAAGCGGGGTGCGCACGGCGATCGATCTGATCCGCGCGCGCAACCCGGGCCTGCTCGGCGCGATCGCCTGGTGGGGCTTTGACATCTGCGTGCTGTGGGCGATGTTCCACGCGTTCGGCTCCGCGCCGCCGTTCACCGTGATCTGGATGGCCTACTTCGTCGGCACGCTCGGCAACCTGCTGCCGCTGCCGGGCGGGCTCGGCGGCGTGGAAGGGGGCATGATCGGCGCCTTCGCCGCGTTCGGGGTCGACTTCAGCCTGTCGGTGCTGGCGGTGATCTCCTATCGCGCGATCTCCTTCTGGCTGCCGACGCTGCCCGGTGCGATCGCCTATCTGCAGCTGCGGCGCAAGGTCGCCCGATGGCGCGAGGAGCTGGACGAGCCGCAGGACGCCGAGGCGCACGCCGGCTCGGTCGGCGCGGCGGGGGCGCTCAGCGCGAGGTGAGAGCTTCTCGCGCGTAGGAATGGGCGTCTCCGCTACGAGGAGCCAGCTTCGTCGCGCTATACAAGACCCTGTGCCGACGCTATACTTTACTTAGTGAAGTACGGATTGGAGAGAAGATGAGCGACGTTGAGAACGTGATCATCATCGGCAGCGGCCCTGCCGGCTACACGGCGGCGCTGTACACCGCACGGGCCAACTTGAGCCCGCTGGTGTTCGAGGGCTTTGCCTGGGGCGGCCTGCTGCAGCAGACGACCGACGTCGAGAACTTCCCCGGCTTTCCCGAGGGCATCATGGGACCGGAGATCATGCAGAAGTTCCGCGACCAGGCCGAGCGCTTCGGCGCACGCCTGGAGACAGAGGACGTCGATCGTGTTGAGCTCGCCTCTGAGCCCGGAGCCGTGCACCGCGTGTGGGTGGGAGACACCAAGTACCGCACGCGCACCGTCGTGCTGGCGATGGGCGCCCAGCACAAGAAACTGTGCGTCCCCGGCGAGGACGAGCTGTCGGGTCGCGGCGTCAGCTACTGCGCCACCTGCGACGCGGCCTTCTTCGGCGGCGCCGAGACCGTGATCGTCGGCGGCGGCGACTCCGCGATGGAGGAGGCGATCTTCCTCTCGAAGTTCGCCTCGAAGGTCACGGTCGTGCATCGCCGCGCGGACTTCCGCGCCTCGAAGATCATGCTCGAGCGCGCCCGCGCGCAGGAGAACATCGAGCTGCTGACGCCCTACACCGTCAACGAGTTCGTCCCGGGCGAGAACGGCGCGCTGGGCCATGCCGAGCTGAAGAACACGGTCACGGGCGAGCTGCGCGACCTGCCCGTCTCAGGAGCCTTCATCGCGATCGGTCATGAGCCGCAGTCGGGCATCGTGCACGGGCAGATCGACGTCGACGAGAACGGCTACGTGAGGACCGAGGGCAAGTCCACCCGCACGAACCGCCCCGGCGTGTTCGCGGCGGGCGACCTCGTCGACCACACCTACCGCCAGGCGATCACCGCCGCGGCTTCCGGTTGTGAGGCGGCGCTGGACGCCGAGTGGTACCTGCGCGACACGCCCGAGGTGCCGACGCCGGAGGGCATGCCCGAGGGCGACCTCGCCGAGGCGCAGTGGGCGGCCCCCGCGGTGGCTGCGGAGGCCGCCGCGGCCGACGCGACTTCCTAGCGCGCCCCCTCCAGCTCCAGGAGGAACTGCTTGCGCGGCAAGCCGCCCGCATAGCCGCCGAGCGCGCCGCTGCCACGCAGCACGCGGTGGCAGGGCACGACGATCGGGATCGGGTTCGCGCCCAGTGCGTTGCCCGCGGCGCGCGAGCCGCGCGGGCTGCCGGCCTGGCCGGCGACCTGTGTATAGGTGAGCACGTCGCCGTAGGGGATCCGTGCGGTCGCGCCGAGCACGCGCCGCCCGAACCGACCGACGAGCGTCCAGTCCAGCGGCAGCTCGAACCGGCGCCTGCGCCCGGCGAAGTACTCCTCCAGCTCACGGCGCGTGGGGTCGAGCTCGGCGGGCGCCTCGACGATTCGCGGCGAGACGCGCTGGGCGAGGCGCTCGAGCACGCCGTCGACGTCCTCCTCGGGGAAGGCCAGTCGGAGCAGGCCCTGCTTTGTCGCCGCGACCAGCAGCGACCCGAAGGGCGAGTCCACCGGCGCGTAGCTCACGTCCGCCAGCCCGTCGGCCGCCACGCGCGCGCTGAGGCGCCGGGCCGCAGCGAGCGCCTCCTCCCGGGACCGGTTGCTGGGCGATCCGTCCTCCGCGCGGGCATGCGCCGGGCCGCGTCGCAGTTGCCGCTCGACCTCCGCCGTTCGATTGCTGTCGCGCTGTCGCTGCGGGCTCATGCCTCGACCACCTTTCTCAACTTCGTCAGTCCCTCGTGCAGCGAGCGCCGCGCCGCCTCCGGTGAGCAATCGAGCGCCGCGGCGATCTCGCGGTGCGGGAGGTCCGCCAGGTAGCGCAGGGTCACCGCGGAGCGCTGGCGCTCCGGCAGGGCGCCCACTGCCCGCCACAGCTCGTCATCGCGCGCCAGCAGCTGGTCCTGCGGGCCGGCGGTCGAGCCGTCACCCCGCTCGCGCCCGGAAGCTGTGTCCCGATCGTTCAGCTCGGAGGTGTCCGCGACCGGCGTCGCCCGTCGTGCGCGGGCGCGGTGCGCGTCGAGCGCCTTGTGCTGTGCGATCGTCAGCACCCAGGCGCGCAGGTTCGAGTCCGCTCGCAGGCGGGGGTAGGCACGGAGCGCCGCGACGAACGTCTCCTGAAAGCAGTCCTCCGCCTCGGATTGGCCCACCTGTGAGACCAGATAGCGCCACACCACCTCGCGCTGAGTGTCGAGGAAGCGTTGGAACGGGGGCAGGCTCGTAGTGCTCACCTCTGCATAACGCTCGCAGGCGCGCGTTCGTGAGGCGGGACCGTGGCGATCACTGCGAGCCTGCCGGCGCGTCGAATCCGCTCAGCCCTCGCGCTCGTAGGCGAAGAAACCCTCGCCGCTCGCGCGCCCGAGGCGTCCGGCTTGCACGAGGCGCCGCAGCGTGGGCGCGGGGCGGTAGCGCTCCTCGCGATACTCCCCGTAGAGCGCGAGCAGGATCTCGAGCACGCGGTCGAGGCCAATCTCATCGGCCCACTCCAGCGGCCCGCGCGGGTAGCTGAGGCCGAGCACCATGCCGGTGTCGATGTCACGCGCCTCGCCGACGCCTTCGCCGAGCGCGAAGGCGCACTCGTTGATGACCTGGCAGACGATTCGACCGAGAACGAGGCCGGGCGCGTCGCCGACCCACTCGACGTGCTTGCCGAGCGCGGCGAGGAAGCGCTCTGCGCGCGCGGCCGCGAGCGGCGAGGAGCTCTCGCTGCGCGTCAGCTCGACCGAGCTCGCCTGTGCGAGCGGCCCGAGCACGTGAAAGCCGACGGCGCTCCCTTCCGGATCGAGCGCTCCGAGCGAGCCGGCGCGGCAGAGCACGAGGTGTGCAGCGCCCTGCGAGGGCTCGTGCGTTGCGGCGGCGCTCGCCGGGGATGCGTCCTCGGCCGTGGGCTCGGCCGGCGCCGGCGCGCGGTCGCACTCGACGATCAGGGCGGGGAGCACGCCGCCGGTGGGGTCCTGCGGCGTGCGCACCTCATAGCCCGCCTGCGAGGCGGTCTCGCGAAGCTCCTCGGCCAGCGCGCCGGCGCCGGAGATCACGACCACGCCCTCGCCACCCTCGGGCGCCAGCGCCGCGCGCGCGTCGGGGTCCGCGGGGCGGTGGCCGGGACCGGCGCCAGGTGCGGGCCGCTCGGCGGGGTAGGTGTAGTAGCCGCGTCCGGCCTTGCGCCCGTGCAGGCCCGCCGCGACGTAGCGAGCCGCGATCATCGAGGGTCGCCAGCGCGGCTCGCCGAAGCTCTGCTCGTAGAAGCTCTTTGAGATCTCGAAGCCGACCTCGACGCCGACCAGGTCCATCAGCTCGAAGGGCCCCATGCGAAAGCCGCCCTGCATGCGGCAGATGCGGTCGATCGTCTCGACGTCGGAGATCCGCTCCTGCAGTAGGCGCAGCGCCTCAAGGCCAAACGGCCGGTTGCAGCGGTTGACCAGGAAGCCGGGCCCGTCGCCGGCGCGGATCACGGTCTTGCCCATCGCCTCGCCGGTCGCGTGCGCGAGCGCGAGCGCCTCATCCGAGGACTGCTCGCCCGCGACGACCTCCAGCAGCTTCATCAGCGGCGCGGGGTTGAAGAAGTGCATCCCGACCACGCGCTCGGGGTGGCTCGCGGCCGGGCCGAGCGCCGTCACGAGCAGCGAGGAGGTGTTGCTCGCGAGCACGCAGCGCTCGCCGACGATCCCCGAGAGCTGCGCGTAGAGATCGTGCTTGAGCTGCAGGCGCTCGGGCGCCGCCTCGATCACGAGCTCGCAGGGCGCGAGCTCATCGAGCGAGCCGACCGCCTCCAGGCGCTCGGCGCCCTGCTCGGCCTGCTGCTCCGAGATGCGACCCTTCGCGGCTTCTTTGCGCAGCCCGTCGCGTGCGCGCTCGAGGCCCTTCTGGAGCGCCTCGGGGATTGGGTCGTGCAGCAGCGTGCGCGCCCCCGAGCGCGCAGCGAGCTGTGCGATCCCCGATCCCATCGTGCCCGCCCCCAAGACCCCGATCACAGCCGCCGCGCCGCCATCGGGGCCGGCCGTGCCGGCCTTCTCATCAATTCCTGCCTGCGGTTCTGTGGACACCTCGATCCTCCGCGCCGCGCCTAGGCGGGAACGAGCGCGCCGATACCGGTCATTTCGCGACCGATGATCAGTTTCTGGATCTGCGACGTGCCCTCGTACAGCGTCGTCACGCGGGCGTCGCGGAAGTAGCGCTCGACCGGGTGGTCATCGACGTAACCGGCGCCGCCGTGCACCTGGATCGCCATGTTGGCGCACTCCAGCGAGGCCTCGGTCGCGTGAAGCTTCGCGATCGAGGTCTCGAGCGTGTTCGGGCGCCCCTGGTCCTTCAGCCAGCCTGCGCGCCATACGAGCATCCGCGAGGCCTCGGTCTTCACGGTCATGTCCGCGATCATCGCCTGGACCAGTTGGAAGCTTGCGATCGGGCGGCCGAACTGTTCGCGCTCCTTGGCGTAGGAGACCGACTCATCGACACAGCCCTGGCAGATGCCGACGCAGCCCGCGGCCACCGAGTAGCGCCCCGAGTCGAGGTTCGACATCGCGACTTTGAAGCCCTGGCCGACCTCGCCGAGCACGTCCTCGTCGGAGACCTCGACGTCTTCGAGTGAGATCGACGCGGTGTCCGAGGCGTGCAGCCCCATCTTGTGCTCGATCGTCTGCGCTTTGAAGCCCGGCTGGTCGGTATCGACGATGAAGCAGGCGAGGCCTTTGTGGCCGAGCTCGGGGTCGGTCTGAGCGAAGATCAATGCGACCTTCGCGTAGTTGGCCATCGAGATCCACATCTTCGCGCCGTTCAGCACCCAGCCGCCGTCGGTCTTCTTCGCGCGCGTCTTCTGGTTCGCGGCGTCGGAGCCGGTGTCGGGCTCGGTCAGCCCGAAGCAGCCGAGCCACTCGCCCGAGCACAGCTTCGGCAGGTACTTCTGCTTCTGCTCCTCGGTGCCCCATTTGAGGATGCCGGAGCAGACGAGCGAGGTCTGCACCGAGATCACGGTGCGGATCGCCGAGTCGCCGCGGCCGATCTCCTCGACGATCAAGCCGTAGGAGAGGTAGTCCAGGCCCGCGCCGCCGTACTCCTGCGGCACGATCGCGCCGAGGTAGCCCTGCGCGGCGATCTTCTTGACGAGATCGACGTCGAAGTGGTGGTTGCGCGCGTTTTCGCGCGACTGCAAGACGATCTCTTTGTCGGTGAACTCGCGCGCGGTCTCCTTGATCAGACGCTGCTCGTCGCTCAGTTCGAAATCCATCCTGGTACGGCTCCTCTCTCAGGCCAGCTTTGGCGTTTTCCACGGCGCCGTGATGCGCCGCTCGATCTCCGCAGCGATCCCCTCAATCGGAACGCGCTCCTGCGCCAGCGAGTCGCGGTCGCGCAGCGTCACGGTTCGGTCCTCGACGCTCTGGTGGTCGATCGTCAGGCAGAAAGGCGTGCCGATCTCATCCTGTCGGCGATAGCGCTTGCCGATCGAGCCGCCGTCGTCGTACTCAGCCTGAACGACGGCGCGTACTGCACGGTGCACCTCTCGGGCCAGCTCCGGCTGGCCTTCCTTCTTCAAGAGCGGCAGGATCGCCACCTTCACGGGCGCCAAGCGCGGGTGAAGCCGTAGAAGCGTCCGCATCTCGCCGTCTCCGGCGCCCTCGCCTTCGACGACTTCCTCGTCATAGGCGTCCACGAGAAACGCCAGCGTCGCTCGGTCGGCTCCCGCGGCCGGCTCGATCACGTGTGGGACGTAGCGCTGTCCCGAGGCCTGGTCGAAGTACTCGAGCTTCTCGCCCGAGAACTCGGCATGGCGTGAGAGGTCGAAGTCGCCCCGGTTCGCGATCCCCTCGAGCTCCGACCAGCCGATCGGGAACAGGTATTCGACGTCGCTCGTGCCCGAGGAGTAGTGGGACAGCTCGTCCTGGTCGTGCGCGCGCAGGCGCAGGTGGTCGGGGCGGATGCCGAGGTTCGTGTACCAAAGCTCGCGCTCGGCGAGCCAGTGCTCGAACCAGCGCTCGGACTCCTCAGGCGGCACGAAGAACTCCATCTCCATCTGCTCGAACTCGCGGGTGCGGAAGATGAAGTTGCCGGGGGTGATCTCGTTGCGGAAGGACTTGCCGACCTGCGCGATCCCGAACGGCGGCTTCTTGCGCGCGAACTGCAGCACGTTCTTGAAGTTGATGAAGATGCCCTGCGCGGTCTCGGGGCGCAGGTAGGCGACGGAGCCGGACTCCTTGACGGGTCCGATCGTCGTCTCGAACATCAGGTTGAAGTCGCGCGCGTCGGTCAGCTCGCACTCCTCGGCTTCGCCGGGGTGCTTGGACGGTTTGCGTCCGCACTCGAGCTCCTGCAGGTGATCGGCGCGGTAGCGCTTGCCGCAGGTCTTGCAGTCCACGAGCGGGTCGGTGAAGCCTTCGAGGTGGCCCGAGGCCTCCCACACGCGCGGGTGCTGGAGGATCGCCGAGTCGATCGCGACGATGTCGTCGCGCTCGGTGATCATCGCGCGCCACCACTCGTTCTTGACGTTCGACTTCAGCAGCACGCCGTAGTGGCCGAAGTCGTAGGTCGAGCCGACCCCGCCGTAGATCTCAGAGGACGGGAAGACGAAGCCACGGCGCTTGCAGAGCGCGACGATCTTCTCCATCGTCACCACGTCGTCTGTCGTTGGGATATCTGAGTCGCTCATGGGCATCTGTCTCAATCCTGGCACGAAGCCGGTGCGGCGCGGTGCTCCGAGGCCCCGTCGCGAGGCCCGCGGCGATCATAGGCGACGCACGCTCCCTAGGATGCTGCGCCGTGGCGCGAATCCTGATCGTCGGGGGAGGCTGTCCCGGCCGACGCCTGGGCGAGCGGATGCTGCAGTCGGGTCACGCGGTCCGCATCACGACACGCACCGAGGCCGGACGCGCCGGCATAGAGGCGGTCGGCGCCGAGTGCTGGATCGGCACGCCCGACCGGCTCGCCACGCTGCGCGGCTCGCTCGAGAACGTCACGGTCGCGTGTTGGATGCTCGCGGGCGCGCACGGGCCTGCCCAGGAGATAGCGGCGCTTCACAGATCGCGCCTGGAGTTCTTCCTCGGCCAGGCGATCGACACGACGGTGCGTGGACTGATCTACGACATCTCTATCGAGGGCGGCTCGGCGGGCGGCGGCTCCGGCGGATCGCGGGGCGGGGGCGGCTCGGATGCGCAGCAGGGCGACGGCGTCGTCTCGGCGCAGACGCTGGCCGCGGGCGAGCGGATCTTCCGCTCGATGACCGAGCTGAACGCGATCCCGTCGGTCGTGCTGGACTGCGGGTCGGGAGACGGGGAGGCCTGGGTGGACGCTGCGACCGTGGCGGTCGACTCGCTGCTGGGCGGCGGGCGCTGAGCGGGTTTGTCGATTTCCGCCCGCGGCGGTCAAGCACCTCGGGACGCGGGTCGATGCAGTCGGGGCAATGGGGGAATCTCGTTCCACGTACGGGCTGCTGGCCTCTGCGCTCGGCGCGATCCTGCTCGCGGTCTCGGTGTTCCTGCCCTGGTACGGGATCAGCTTCACGGCGCACGGGATCGCGGTGGCCCAGCAGGTCAACGAACAGGTCGGCGCCGAGTTCGGTAACGCGACGCTGCAGAGCTACCTGGGCACGATCCACGCCGGGCTCGCCGGCCTCGTGGGCCGCGAAGTGGGCGCGCTCAGCGCACACCAGGCGCTCAGCAACCTCAACGTCGTGATGCTGGTGCTCGCGGGGCTCGGCATCCTGATCGCGCTACTCGCGCTCGCCGGTCCGGCCTCGGCGGCCTCTGACGCGAATCGCGCGCCGCTCGCGCTGCTGGGCCTGCTCGCGGGCGTCTGCGTCGTGTTCCGCATGGTCGACCCGCCCTCGCCCGCGGGCGGGTTGGTCTCGCTGTCCTTGCGCGAGGGCGCCTGGCTCGCGTTGCTGGGTTCGGCCGCGATGTGCGCGGGAGCCCTGTGGCCGCGCATGGGTGTGCGAACGGACAACTCGCGAGCCGGCGGCGCCGCTGTCGCGTGGTCGGAGCTCTCGGGCTGGACGCCCGAGGCGTAGGGCTTCGGGTCGGCTCGGATTCGGGCATTCGCGTCCGCGCGAGGACTGCGCGCTCGGGGCATTCCGACAAGGCCGTGGGGACCGTATGAGAGCCCTCGGACCCGACCCGCTCCGCTATCCTGACAGGTAATTACCGCAAAGCCGATCAGGATTTTGACGGTCGGCTGAACGCTTCTGGAGTCGGGTCGGTGGCCTGGCGAGAAAGGAAACATCAATGACGCTGAAACTTGGCGACGTAGTCCCCGACTTCGAGGCTCAGACGACCGAGGGTCCGATCAAATTCCACGACTGGATCGGCGACTCGTGGACGGTGCTGTTCTCGCACCCGAAGGACTTCACGCCGGTGTGCACGACCGAGCTCGGCTACATGGCGAACGCGAAGCCCGAGTTCGACAAGCGCAACGTGAAGATCATCGGCCTGTCGGTCGACGCCCTGGACAACCACGAGGCGTGGGCGAAGGACATCGAAGAGACGCAGGGCACCGCTCCGAACTACCCGATCATCAGTGACGACGACTACAACGTCTCGAAGCTCTACGGGATGCTCCCGGCGGACACCTCGGGCGATCTGGCCTCACGCACCCCGGCCGACAACCAGACGGTCCGCAACGTGTTCGTGATCGCGCCGGACAAGACGCTGAAACTGGTGCTGGTCTACCCGATGACGACTGGACGCAACTTCGACGAGGTGCTGCGCGTGATCGACTCGCTGCAGCTGACCGCGAAGCACAAGGTCGCCACGCCCGCGAACTGGAAGCAGGGCGACAAGGTGATCATCGCGGGCTCGGTCTCGAACGACCAGGCCAAGG
This sequence comes from Solirubrobacteraceae bacterium, assembly GCA_036267655.1. Lineage (GTDB taxonomy): Bacteria > Actinomycetota > Thermoleophilia > Solirubrobacterales > Solirubrobacteraceae > Palsa-744. Next base: position 9,171 of record DATAVP010000012.1, on the reverse strand, counting down.
AGACCTACCCGGACGGGTGGGAGGAGCCGCGCCCCTACATCCGCATCGTGCCGCAGCCGACGAACTAGCGCTCGGCCGGGCGGCTAGCTCAACAGCAGGCGGGCGTCCTCGAAGGCGCTCGCCTGCAGGCGCTGCAGCAGGGTCTCCAGAATGCGGAAGGTGGCGCCCCAGATGAGGTTGCCGTCGAGGATGTAGGCGTCGACCTCGAAGGTGACCCCGCGCCGTTCGATGTCGGCGTGGGTCCTGCTCTCATGGATCTCGCGCAGGGGCAGCTCGAGTACGGCGTCGACCTCGCGCGGCGAGACCTGCCAGCGCTGTCCGGCGGGGATCAGACCGACGAACGGGTGGATCAGGTAGTTGGTGGCGAACGTCGAGATCGCGGGCAGCTCGCCGATCAGCTCGACGTGCTCGCGCGCCAGGCCGATCTCCTCCTCGGCCTCGCGCAGCGCGGTCTGGCGCAGGTCGACGTCCTCGGGATCGCGGCGCCCGCCGGGAAAGGAGATCTCACCCGCATGGCGGCGCAGGTCGGCGCGGCGGCGGGTCAGCACCACCGAGGGCGGCGCTTTCTCTTCGGGCAGGAACAGCGGCACGAGCACCGCAGCCTGCGTCTGATCCGCAGGGTCCTTGGCGAGCGTCCAGCTGGGCTCGGGGGAGCCGGGGGGCAAGCGGCTTAGGCGGCTTGGCCGGCCGCGCTCAGGCCGCCAGGTGGACGCGCTCGACGCGCTCCATGAACATGACCTCGCCGTCGAGAACGCGGTGCACGGGGCACTTCGCGGCGATCACGCGCAGGCGTTCGACCTGGTCCTCGGGAAGGTCGTCGGGCATCCGCATGACGAGCTCGAACTTCGTCGGGCAGCCGCGCTCGGCGGGGCTGTACTCGACGGCGACCTCGACGTGGCCGATGTCCCAGCCCTTGCGGGCGGCGTACATCTCCATCGTGATCGCGGTACAGGAGGCGAGGCTTACGGCGAGCAGCTCCTGCGGGCTCGGGCCTGTGTCCTGGCCGCCGGTGTCGAGCGGCTCATCGATGGTCAGCTCGTGGTCGTGCACCTGCACGGTGTGCCTGAAGCCGCTTCCGTCACGGCGCGCCGTGGCCCTCATCCGTGTCAGCCCGTCCGATCCACCCATTTCGCTCCTTTCGAGAACCCAGAGAACCCTGGTTTACATGGTACTGCGCGAGCCAGCCTACGAAAGGGGGTTGAACAGCAGCCCGGTCAGCAGCTTAGGGAAGAAGTAGGTCGACTTGGGTGGCATGTTCTCGCCCTCGGCCGCTACGTCGCGGACCTGCTCGACGGGTGTTGGACGCATCAGGAAGGCGGCGTCGTACTCGCCGCTGCGCACCACGCGCAAAGCCTCCTCGGTGCTGCGCGCGTAGAAGAGCCCGTTGAAATGCGAGATGTCCTCGTCGCTGAGACCGAGCGCGCCTTTCAGCAGCAATGTCTCCAGCACGCCGGTGTCGAGGTGCCGGTAGGCCTCGGAATGCCCCGCCAGCGCCTCGTCGGCGATCCGCTGATCCTTCAGCGTCAGGCGGTAGGCGCGCTCGTCGCCGGTCCTCACGTAACCGAGCTCGAGCGGCCCACCGCCGGGCTCGGGCGCCACCTCCTGCAGCGAGACCTCGCGCATCTGGAAATCGCGCTCGAGCGCGCCGGCCAGCGAGGCGCGGCGCGCGTCGTCGAGCTTGTTGACGAGCCGATGGGTCGGGAACACGGTCAGCCCGGGGTCCTCGAGCGCGACGAGGCACATCAGGATGTAGCGGTGCTCGTCGTTCGGCGGCGTGCCCGCGGCCTCGACCTCTTCGGCGTATGCCTGCATCGTCTCGTAGCGGTGGTGGCCGTCGGCGATCAGCAGCTCGGCATTGCGCGTAGCCGCCTGTACGGCTGCGATCGCCTCGGCATCGGAGACTCGCCACAGCCGATGCCGCGTGCCGTCGGCGTCGGTCACCTCGCCCCAGGGCGTCTGCGCGGTGCTCGGCTCGAGCGCGGTCCAGGCGGCGTTCGTGGGGTCTGAGAACAGCGAGAAGATCGGCGAGATGTTGGCCTGCGTGGTGCGCGTCAGGCGCAGGCGGTCCTCCTTGGGGCCGGGGTGGGTGCGCTCGTGCGGGCGCACCCGGCCCGGACCGTAGCCCTCGATCCGCACGCGACAGAAGAAGCCGCTGCGCGTGCGTCGCTGCCCGTCAGGCCCGGTGTAGTCCTGCGTGTGCGCCCAGAGCGCGGGCTGCTCGTCGCGCACGAGCGCGCCTTCTCGCTGCCAGTCCTCGAACTGCTCGCGCGCGGCGGCGTAGGGGTCGGGCTCGCCCTTGGGGAGGTCGACCGCGACGACGTTGTAGGGCGAGCGCGAGAGCAGCTCGCCGCGTTGCTCGGCGTCGATCACGTCATACGGTGGCGCGACCATGTCGGCGAGCGGCCCCGCGACGGCGGGATCGTAGTGGAGGGCGCGCAGGGGTTGGACGTCAGCCATGGGCGATGGCGGAGGCTAGCAGTGGCCTGGGGCGGGATGCACGGGCGGCTGCGCGCGTATTTGTGGCGTCGGCTGGACAGAGCCGCGGCGAGGAGCGAGGGCGAGCCGCGCGAAGCGCTCGCCGCTTTGCGAGGTGACCCCGGAAACCCAATTACAGAGCCAAATCCGAGGCAGGTGTCGTGACTACGCGCTTACCCGCGAATTATGCGAACATATGTTCGTATGGCGCACTCCCGCTACCTCCGCCAGATGGCTCGCCAGCTACGCGTCGAGCAGGCACTCACGGTCGATCAGCTCGCGGAGCGGATGGCGCTCCCGCGCAGCACGATCTACTACTGGGTGCGCGACCTGCCGTTGGGCGCGCCCGAGGACGTGGAGGTCGCGGCGGGGTCGGATGGACCGGATGCGGCGGGCGGGGCATCGGAGGCATCGGCGGCCTACGAGGAAGGGCTGCGCTCGTTCGAGGAGCTCTCGGGGCAGCCGACGTTTCGCGACTTCATCTGCCTCTACATCGTGCAGGGGTACAAGCGCGATCGCGCCCGGGTGGCGCTGACGAACTCCGACCCTGCGGTGATGCGCCTGGTGAGCCGCTGGATCCGGCGCCTGACGGATCGGGTGCCGTTCGCTTCGGTGTGCTTCGAGGACGATCGCAGCCAGGGTCAGAGCCTGACGACGGTGAGGCGGTTCTGGGGCGAGACGATCGGCGTGGATGAACGCACGATCGGCGTGCGGCGGACACCGGCGGACCGCGTGCTCGGAGCAGGGGGGAGGACGGTCTCGCGCGGGTCGCCGGAGGCCGCGCCCGCGGTGCGGGCCGGTGCGCGGGTGCAGGCGCCGCCTCGCTCGCGCCACGGCGCGCTGACAGTGACGGTGGAGGACACGCTGTTGCGCGCGCGCCTTCAGGCATGGATGCAGAGAACGCGCGAGAGCTGGCAGTAGACTTCGCATTGCGACGGGACGTGGCGCAGCCTGGTAGCGCACCTGCTTTGGGAGCAGGGGGTCGCCGGTTCGAATCCGGCCGTCCCGATCGTCGTGGACGGCGTAAGTCACCGGCCGGCCGTCGCCCTCCGCTGGCGACCGAGCCGCGGGCCGGCGTGTGCCTGGCTCAAAGCCCGGCGCGATCGAGCAGATCGGAGGCCCGAAGTCCGAGGGCGTCGGCGATGCGGACGATGGTTTCAAGCTCGGGGGCACGCTCGCCACGCTCGAGCGCCTGGTAGTCCGACGGTTCGATGCCGGCGCGCGCGGCGAACTCGGCAGCACTCAGCCCGGTGCGCCCGCGTGCCTCGCGGAGCACGCGGGCGAGGGCCTGCGCAGGCTGGGAGCTCGGGCGCTCGGACGACATTTGGCGTCCTCCTTTAGTTGAAAATGCCGATAGTTACACGGGAGGTGTTCGTGTGGCAGCCTAGCCGAGATGGCGATCGCATGCAGACAGGTGTCGTCGCCTTGAAGTTCGGCGTACGCGCAGGCTGAGGGTGATGTCGAGCTCGGTTGTGTACTGCCTGCTCGTGCGCGTCGACGGGAGGCACGAGCGGGCGAGCGAGAGATCGAGCAGGCCTTGGAGCGAGGCGATTGCGCCGGGAACGTCGAGCATGGGCGCGAGCAGTTCGAGGACGAGCACGCTACGTCGTTCCGCCGCCACTTCGCCTACGCTTGCGGACAATCGTCTGCATTCCCGGGAATCATAAACCGTGGAGCGGTTTCACGCAGAGGACGGCCCGAAGCCCGGATCTTCGCCCACTGACCGCGCACCTCATGCCCCGCAAGAGATCCCCAACAACCATCGCCTTCGGCGCCGCGGTACGTGCGCTACGGGTCGAGCGTGGCTTCGCGCAGGAGGCGTTCGCGGCACACGCGAGCATGGACCGCAGCTATTACGGTGCGATCGAGCGCGGCGAATTCAACGTGAGCCTCGAAACGCTGGTGAAGCTCGCGTCGGCGATGGAGCTCTCGGCGGCCGAGGTACTGAGGCGCGCGGGTCTGTAGCGGCGTTCAGGGCTGGCGCTGCGTTACACGGGCGGAGCGTGGTCTGCGCGGCGCGGTGGATCGCATCTGCGCGGTCCGCCGCTGCAGGCGCCGCATCAGCTCGCGCTCGGCTTCGGCGGCCTGGCGGGTGACGGCGCCGGCAAGCTCTTCGGGCCCACGCTCGACGACCCAATAGTTGGTGGCGGTCTGCTTGACGGTGAGCTGCTGGTCGTTTTGCATGGCCTGCACGCTAAGCATCCTCCTGGCGATCGCAGTTGCCAGCTTGTTACCTGGACGAACGTTCCCTCGTCTCGGCTGGCCTCAGGCGCTCGGACGCCAGGCCTTGCGCGCATCGGACGGCGCGTGCCGGGCATGAGAGAGACACGCGATCGCTCCGCGCGCGCGATCGTTCGCGCGAATCGAAGCGGCGAGATACGGTGGCGGGATGGCGATACGCAGCGAGGAGATGGTCAAGCGCGTGACGCTGGTGGCCTGCATCCTGGGCTCGGGGATCGCGTTGCTCGACGGGACGGTGGTGAACGTGGCGCTGCCGACGATCCAGCGAGCGCTGGGGGGTGGCCTGGCGGCGCAGCAGTGGGTGGTGAACGGCTACCTGCTGACGCTGGGGTCGCTGATCCTGGTGGGCGGCTCGCTGGGAGACCTCTACGGCGAGCGCAAGGTCTTCGCGCTGGGCGTCTCGGGCTTCGGCGTGGCCTCGGCGCTGTGTGCGGCCTCGCCTTCGATCGGGGTGCTGGTGGCGGCGCGGGCGCTTCAGGGGGTGGCGGGGGCACTGCTGGTGCCGAGCTCGCTGGCGGTGATCGTGAACACGTTTCCGGCCTCGGAGCGTGGCGGGGCGATCGGGACCTGGACGGCGTGGGGTGCGATCACGGGGGTGCTGGGACCGCTGGCGGGCGGCGAGCTGCTGGCGATCGCGTCGTGGCGCTGGATCTTCGTGATCAACGTGCCGCTGGCGGCGGCTTGCGTGTGGCTGATCCTGGCGGCGATCCCCCCAATCCCCGCGCGCGATCGTGGCGGCAGGCACGTCGACTACCCGGGGGCGCTGCTGTGCGCGCTGGGCCTGGGCGGTCCGGTGTTCGCGCTGATCGAGCAGCCGCGACTGGGATGGGCGAGCGTGGCGGTGTCGGGACCGCTGATCGCGGGGGTGCTCCTGCTGGGCGCCTTCACTTGGTATGAGTCGCGCGCGAAGGACCCGATGCTGCCGCTGGTGCTGTTTCGCCGGCGCAACTTCTCGGCGGGGAACATCGAGACGTTCGCGATGTACGCGGGGCTGGCGATCCTGTTCTTCTTCCTGGTCCTGTTCCTGCAGCAGATCGGCGGCTACTCGCCGCTGAAGAGCGGCCTGGCGACGCTGCCGGTGACGGTGGTGATGTTCTTCCTCTCGCGGCGCTTCGGCGCGCTGGCGGATCGCTACGGGCCGCGCTTCTTCATGGGTGCGGGCCCGCTCCTGGCGGCGGGGGGGCTGTTGCTGTTCCAGCTCACGGGCGTGAGGGCGGACTACCTCTCGGAAGTCCTGCCGCCGCTGCTGGTGTTCTCGTTGGGGCTGTCGATGACGGTGGCGCCGCTGACGGCGGCGGTGCTGGCGGGCTCGGAGAAGGAGGCGGGGATCGCCTCGGGGGTGAACAACGCGATCGCGCGCGTGGCGGGCCTGCTGGGCACGGCGGCAGTGGGGGCGGCGATTGCCTCCTCGTTCGCGGCCTCGATGAACAGCCGCCTCTCGGGCGTGGCGCTGGGCGGCGCGGCACGGGCGGCGGTGGCAGAAGCCAAGCGCCTGCCGCTGGGCCTGCCGAACGTGCAGGGCATGCCCTCGGCGCAGGCGCGGGCGGTGAGCGCGGCGGCGGAAGGCGCCTCGCTGCACAGCTTCCACATAGGGATGGCGATCGCGGCGGCGCTCGTGGCGATCGGCGGGGTCGTGGGCGTGGCGGGGATCCGCAACCCACGCAAGGAACAGGAGGAGATCCACGCTCAGAGCTGCGCGGGCGGGCAGCTCGTGGGGGTGAGCTCGGAGATCGATTGGCAGGGGGAGCCGGAGGCCGCGCGATCGCAGCCGGCGGGCTCCTCTGCATAGCGCGGATACCTAGGCGGGCTCCCCGGCGTAAGCGCGCATGGCCTCGATGATGGGCCGTAGCCGACGCCCGCGCTCGGTGAGTCGGTACTCGACAGTGGGGGGGCTGGAGGGGATCACGATGCGCTCGACGAGGCCCGCGCCCTCGAGGTCGCGCAGGCGCTCGGAGAGCATCCGGGGCGAGATCCCGGCGACGGCCTCGGCGAACTCGTTGAAGCGAAGGGCGCCGCTGAGGGCGGCGTAGATGATGGAGAGCTGCCAGCGGCGCTCGAGGAGGTCCGCGGTCTGGCGGACCTCCTCGGGCACGGGCCGGCAGCGGTTAGGAGAGATGCGCGACATCGCGTGCAGGCTCCAGTGCGCGGTCGAGCACCTCCTGGACGGTCATCACGGGGTGGAAGCTCATCTGCTTGCGAACCTCCTCGGGAATCTCGTCGAGATCGCCTCGGTTGCGCTCAGGCAGGATCACGTCGGTGAGCCCGGCGGCGTGGGCGGCAAGCGCCTTCTGCTTGAGCCCGCCGATGGGCAGCACGCGACCCTGCAGGGTGACCTCCCCGGTCATGCCGACGGTGTGCTTGACCGGTCGTCCGGAGAGCAGCGAGGCCAAGGCGGTGACCATGGTGACGCCGGCGCTGGGGCCGTCCTTGGGGATGGCTCCGGCGGGGACGTGCACGTGGAACTCCCTGTTCTCGAAGGCGCCGGGGTCGATCCCGAGCTCCTCGGCGTGGCCGCGCACGTAGGAGAGCGCGATCTTGGCGGACTCCTTCATGACGTCGCCGAGCTGCCCGGTGAGGACCAGGCCGCCACCGCCGGAGCCGCCGTTCTTCATGGCGGAGGCCTCGACGAACAGCACGTCTCCACCGGCGCCGGTGACGGCGAGTCCGGTAGCGACGCCGGGCGTGGCGGTCCGCGCGGCCGACTCCTGGAAGACCTTCTGGCGACCGAGCGCGTCGCGCACGGCCTCGAGGTCGATCTTCACGGGAGCCTCGGCCTTGCCGGAGGCGATCTTGGTGGCGGTCTTGCGCAACACGGTGCCGAGCTCACGCTCGAGGCTTCTGACTCCGGCCTCGCGCGTGTACTCGCCGATCACGGTCCGCAGCAGCTCGTCTGAGACCTCGACCTCGTCCTCGCGCAGGCCGTTGCGGTCGCGCTGGCGCGGCCACAGGTAGCCCTTGGCGATGGCGAGCTTCTCTTCGGATGTGTAGCCGTCGAAGCGGATCACCTCCATGCGGTCCAGGAGCGGGCCGGGGATCGTGTCGGCGACGTTGGCGGTGGCGAGGAACAGAACCTGCGAAAGGTCGAGCTCGACGTCGAGGTAGTGGTCGCGGAACGAGTGGTTCTGAGCGGGGTCGAGCACCTCGAGCAGCGCGGCAGAGGGGTCGCCGCGCCAGTCGGCGCCGACCTTGTCGACCTCGTCGAGCAGGATCACGGGGTTCATGGTCCCGGCATCGCGCAGCGCCCTGACCAAACGGCCGGGGAGCGCTCCTATGTAGGTGCGCCGGTGCCCACGGATCTCGGCCTCGTCGCGCACGCCGCCAAGCGACATGCGCACGAACTCACGTCCGGTGGCGCGGGCGATGGACTCGCCGATCGAGGTCTTGCCGGTGCCGGGCGGGCCAATCAAGGTGAGGATGGCCCCGGACTTGGGGTCGGCCTCGATCTTGCGGTCCTGGCGCAGCTTGCGCACAGCGAGGTACTCGGTGATGCGGTCCTTGACGTCCTCGAGCCCGGCGTGGTCGGCGTCGAGCACCTCACGCGCGGCGACGGGGTCCAGGCGCTCCTCGGAGCGCTTGTTCCAGGGCACGGCGATGAGCCAGTCGAGGTAGGTGCGGATCATGCTGGACTCGCCGGTCTGCTCGCCCATGCGCTCGAGGCGGGCAAGCTCCTTCAGAGCCTGCTCCTCGACGTCCTGGGGCATCTTGGCGTCCTCGATCTTGGCGCGGTACTCCTCGGCGACAGAGGCGTCGTCGTCGCCGAGCTCCTTGCGGATGGACTCCATCTGCTTGCGCAGGAAGTACTCGCGCTGCTGCTTCTCGGCCCCGGACTCGACGTCTTCGCGGATGCGCTTGCGCACCTGCAACTCGGCCAGGCGCTCGCGCTGGTAGCCGAGGGCGAGCTCCAGGCGCTCAGAGACGTCGAGCGTCTGCAGCAGCTTGACCTTCTGCTCGTAGCTGATGTCAGGCGAGTAGCCCGACGTGTCGGCCAGGATTCCTGGCTCGGAGATGGATCGCAGGAACGCGGAGATGCGTCCGTCGTCGCCGCGGACCTCGAGGATCTCCTCGACCACGGCGCGGTACTCGCGCTCCAGGTTGCGGGTCTTGCCGTCGACGGGGACGGCGTCGGGACGCTCGTCGACCTCGACGAACAGGCGTCCGTCAGGCAGCGTCTGGGCGGCGCCGGCGACGCCGCGGTGCAAGCCCTGCAGGGCGAACGCGCGTCCCCCGCCGGGCAGGCGGACCTTGTCGGTGATCTCTGCGACCGTGCCGACGTCCGCGAATTCGGACTCGTGGCGTGGCACGAGCAGGACGCGCTCTTCGTCGCCGGCCTCGATGGCCAGCGTGAGCGACATGCCCGGGAACACGACCACGTCCTCGAGCGGAACCAGAAGTAGGCGGCTCATCAAGTCTTCACTTTCGTTAGGTGCTTACCAACCATAAGCGAAGGATACCACC
>DATAVP010000011.1:0-72992 GCA_036267655.1 Solirubrobacteraceae bacterium | reverse complement strand
GCGATCGCCTGCTTCTCGGCTTCCCACTGCTCGAGCATCTGGTGCTCGCGCGTCTCCAGCTCGGAGACCTCGTTCTCGATCGTCTCGCGGCGCGCCTTGGCGGCGTCGTCCTTCTCCTTGCGCAGCGACTCGAGCTCGATCCTCAGCTGCATCACCCGCCGTTTGACCTCGTCGATCTCGGTGGGCAGCGAGTCGATCTCGATGCGGATCTTCGAGGCCGCCTCGTCGACGAGGTCGATCGCCTTGTCGGGCAGGAAGCGGTCGGCGATGTAGCGGTTCGAGAGCGTGGCGGCGGCGACCAGCGCGGAGTCCTGGATCGTCACGTGATGGTGCAGCTCGTAGCGCTCCTTCAACCCGCGCAGAATCGCGATCGTGTCCTGCACGGTGGGCTCGCCGACGGTGACGGGCTGGAAGCGGCGCTCGAGCGCGGCGTCCTTCTCGATGTACTTGGTGTACTCGTCGAGCGTGGTCGCGCCCACGGCGCGCAGTTCGCCGCGCGCGAGCATCGGCTTGAGCAGGTTCGAGGCGTCGACCGAGCCCTGCGCGGCGCCCGCGCCGACGATCGTGTGCAGCTCGTCGAGGAACAGGATGATCGCGCCCTGGGCGTCGGAGACCTCCTTGAGCACGCCCTTCAGGCGTTCCTCGAACTCGCCGCGGTAGGCGGCGCCCGCGATCAGCGCGCCCATGTCGAGGGCGATCACGCGGCGGTCGCGCAACGACTCGGGCACGTCCTTGGAGACGATCCGCTGGGCGAGGCCCTCGACGATCGCGGTCTTGCCGACGCCGGGCTCGCCGATCAGCACGGGGTTGTTCTTCGTGCGCCGCGAGAGCACCTGGATCACGCGGCGGATCTCCTCGTCGCGCCCGATCACGGGGTCGAGCTTTCCGGCCTCGGCGATCTCGGTCAGGTCGCGCCCGAAGCGCTGCAGCGGACTCTGCTCCTCCTCGGGGGCCTGCGCGGCGGGGTTGGTCGGATTAGCCGCCATCCTCGGGGCTCCTCTCGGTGCGTGGGAATGGGGAGCGCGCGTCGGCGGCGCGGACCATCGCCTGGCCGCCGCGGTAGGGGACGGTGAGCTCGGCGCGGAAGGAGCGGCGCACCTGCTCGAGCTCCTCGGCGAGCTGCACCTGGGCGTGCAGCGCCTGGACCTCGAGGTCTTCGATCTTGGCGTGCATCTCATCGACCTGCGCCTCGAGCGCGAGCACGCGCTCGACGCCGGCGAGGTTGAGCCCGAGGTCGGTGGTCATCTCCTGGATGCGGCGCAGCCGCTCGACGTCCTCCTGCGAGTACAGGCGCGTGCCCTTGGGCGAGCGCTTGGGCTCGATCAGCCCGCGCGCCTCGTACATGCGCAGCGTCTGCGGGTGCATCTGCGCGAGCTCGGCGGCGACCGAGATCATGAACACGCCGCGGCCGGACTCGACGGACACCCGCGTGATGCGGGTGACGCTATGACGAGCCATCGTCGGCCCCCTTGGCCTCGGAGCCCGCCTCGCCGGAAGCGCCGGCGGCGGCGGAAGCGCCGCTGAACAGCCCGGCGCGCGGGTCGTTGCCGTTGAAGGCCTTGGACATGGCGGCGACGGCCTGCTCCTGCTCCTTGCTCATGTCCTTGGGGACGTCGATCACGAAGCGGTAGTGCAGGTCGCCTTTCTGCGGCGGGGAGCCGCTGTTCAGCTTGGGCGGACCCTCGCCGCGCAGGCGCTGCACGGTGCCGTGGGTGGTGCCGGGCTTGACGCGCAGCGTCTTTGAGCCATCGAGCGTGGGCACTTTGACTTCGGCGCCGCCGAGCGCCTCGGGCACGGTCAGGGGCACCTCGACCTCGAAGTGCTCGCCCTTGCGTTTGAACACGGACGAGGGCGAGACGTGCGTGATCAGGTAGAGGTCGCCGGGGGGGCCGCCGCGGCGACCGGCCTCGCCCTTGCCGGCGAGGCGGATGCGGCTGCCGTCGCGCACGCCCGCGGGGATGTTGACGCGCAGGCGCTTGACGGTGCGCACGGCGCCGGCGCCGTGGCAGGTGGGGCAGGGGTCCTGGATGATCGTGCCGGAGCCGCCGCAGCGCGAGCAGGGCTGGGAGATAGAGAACATCCCCTGGCCCTGGGTCTCGATGCCGCGGCCCTCGCACTGCGGGCAGACGCTGGGCGTGGTGCCGGGCTTGGCGCCGGTGCCGTGGCAGGTCTCGCAGGTGGCCTGCATCGGCACCTGCAGCGGCACCTGCGCACCGCGCACGGCCTGGTCGAAGCTGATCGAGACCTGCGCCTCGAGGTCGGCGCCGCGTTCGGGGCGCGCGCGCTGGCGCCCGCCGCGAGCGCCGCCGCCCCCACCGCCGGCGGCGCCGCCGAACAGGTTGGAGAGGATGTCGCCCATCGAGGAGGCGTCGAAGTCGAAGTTGCCGAAGCCGCCGAAGCCGCCGCCGGGACCGGCGCCGGTGGCGAAGGGGCCGGAGCCGGAGTCGTACTGCTTGCGCTTCTCGGGATCGCCCAGCACGTCATGGGCCTGGGAGATCTCCTTGAAGCGCGACTCGGCGTCCTTGTCGTCGGGGTTGGCGTCGGGGTGGTACTTGCGCGCCAGCTTGCGGTAGGCCTTCTTGATCTCCTCGGGGGTCGCCTTCTTCTCGACCCCGAGCGTCTTGTAGTAGTCGGGACGCGTCGCCATCTATGCGCCTCTCCTAGGCCGCCACGACCACGCGCGCGGGGCGGATGATGCTCTCGCCGAGGCGGTAGCCGGGCTGGTAGACCTCGACCACGGTGCCGCTGCGAGCGCCGCCCTCGGGAGGCTGGGGCACGGTGGCCATCGCCTCGTGCACGCTGGGGTCGAAGGTCTCGCCGTCGGGCGAGAAGGACTCGACGCCGACGCGCGCGAGCGCGGCTGAGAGTTCGGAGCGCACGAGGCGCACACCGTCGAGCAGCGGGTCGTCGGTGGCGGCGGCGGCGAGCGCGCGGTCGAGGTTGTCGATCGCGGGCAGCAGCTCCTTGGCGAGCTTGGCGACGCCCCGCTCCTGGGCGAGCGCGGACTCGCGCGCGACGCGCTTGCGGTAGTTCTCGAAGTCGGCCTGGGTGCGCTGCGCGAGCGCGAGGTACTCGTCGCGCTGCCTTGCGGTCTGCACGAGCTCGCTCAGGTCGCCTTCGACCTCGGCGCCGTCCACCGCATCCGGCTTCTCGCGATCCGCTGTGTCGGCGCCGCGCGCGTCGGCCGCGCCTCGGCCGAAAGGAAGGTACTCGCGCTCGGCGTCCATCCTCTCGACCTCGGCTTCGGCTCTCTCGATTTCCTTTTCCTGCCTCTGGTCCGTCATCGCTGTCCTTACGCCTGCGGCTCGTCGACGACCTCGGCGTCGACGACGTCCTCGTCGTCGGCAGAGCTCTCACCGCCGGGCGCTGCGCCGTTGCCGTTGCCGCCGTCGGCCGCGGCTGACTCCTGGGCGCGCTGGTACATGGCCTCGGAGATCGCGTGGAAGGCGGTCTGCAATGCCTCGGTCTTGGCGTTTATCTGAGCGGGGTCCTCGGCCTCGAGCGACTCGCGGACCTCCTTGATCGCGTCCTCGATCCGCTGCTTGGAGTCGGCGTCGACCTGGTCGCCCAGCTCACCGAGCTGTTTCTCGGCCTGGTAGGCGGCGTTCTCACCGTTGTTGCGTGCCTCGGCGAGCTCGCGGGCGCGACGATCCTCCTCGGCGTGGGACTCGGCGTCGGAGACCATGTTCTTGATCTCGTCGTCGGAGAGCCCGGAACCGGCCTTGATCTCGATCTTCTGCTCCTTGCCGGTGCCGAGGTCCTTGGCGGAGACGTTGAGGATGCCGTTGGCGTCGATGTCGAAGGCGACCTCGACCTGCGGGATTCCTCGCGGCGCGGGCGGGATGCCGGTGAGCTGGAACTTGCCGAGCGACTTGTTGTACTGAGCCATCTCGCGCTCGCCCTGCAGCACGTGGATCTCGACGGAGGGCTGGTTGTCCTCGGCGGTCGAGAAGACCTCGCCCTTGCGCGTGGGGATCGTGGTGTTGCGCTCGATCAGCTTGGTCATCACGCCACCCTTGGTCTCGATCCCGAGCGTGAGCGGTGTGACGTCGAGCAGCAGCACGTCCTTGACGTCGCCGGCGAGCACGCCGGCCTGGATGGCGGCGCCGACGGCGACGACCTCGTCGGGGTTGACGCCGCGGTGCGGCTCCTTCTTGGTGAGCTCCTTGACCTTCTCCTGAACGGCGGGCATGCGCGTCATGCCACCGACGAGCACGACGTGCTCGATCTCCTTGACGCCCTTGTCTTTGGCGTCGTCGATCGCCTGCCTGACGGGGGCGACGACACGGTCGATCAGCGCGGAGGTCAGCTCGGCCATCTTCGCGCGGGTGAGGCGCGTGTCGAGGTGCTTGGGGCCGGAGGAGTCGGCGGTGATGAAGGGCAGGTTGATCTGCGTCTCCTGGGTGGTGGAGAGCTCGATCTTGGCCTTCTCGGAAGCCTCGTAGAGCCGCTGCAGCGCCATCGGGTCGGCGCTCAGGTCGATGCCCTGGGACTTCTTGAACTCCGAGACGAGCCAGTCGACGATGGCCTTGTCGAAGTTGTCGCCGCCGAGGTGGTTGTCACCGGCGGTGGACTTGACCTCGAAGACGCCGTCGCCGATCTCGAGCACGGACACGTCGAAGGTGCCGCCGCCGAGGTCGAAGACGAGGATCGTCTGGTCTGACTCCTTGTCGAGCCCGTAGGCCAGCGAGGCGGCGGTGGGCTCGTTGATGATGCGCTTGACGTCGAGTCCGGCGATCTTGCCGGCGTCCTTGGTGGCCTGGCGCTGGTCGTCGTTGAAGTAGGCGGGGACGGTGATCACGGCAGAGTCGACGGCTTCGCCCAAATAGGCTTCGGCGTCGGTCTTGAGCTTCTGCAGGATCATCGCGGAGATCTCCGGCGGGGAGAACTGCTCGCCGTCGGCTTCGACGCGTGCGTCGCCGTTGGGGCCGGAGACGACCTTGTAGGGGACGATCGACTCCTCCTCCTTGACTTCGCCCTCCTTGCGGCCCATGAAGCGCTTGATGGAGAAGACGGTGTTCTGCGGGTTGGTGACGGCCTGGCGCTTGGCCACCGTGCCGACCAGGCGCTCGCCCGAACTCGTGAAAGCGACAACGGAGGGGGTCGTGCGACCGCCCTCGGAGTTCTCGATCACGGTGGGCTCGCCGCCCTCGAGCACGGCCATGCACGAGTTCGTCGTGCCGAGGTCGATGCCTATGGTCTTGGCCATGTGGGATTGCTCCTTCGAGTGTGCGGAATAAATCTGAGTCTGATTGTGACAGATTTTATGAGAGGATTCAACCTAAAGATTTCGGCATCCGGCCTCGTGCGTCGGCCCACTCGCGCGGGCGGGGGCGGCGGTCGATTCGGTTTGCGCTCGGAGGAACTGCGCGTCTTGGGGCTGCCAAGTGGCTATCGGCACAAGGGCTGTAGCCTTGGACGATGGGCTTCGGGAAGACGGCTCGCGGTGCGCTCGCGGGGGTCGGGCGCCGCTCGGCGATGAAGTAGTCGTTCTGGACGAAAGCCCGAACATCGCGCCGCAATCGCTCCAGCTCAGCTCGGGCACGCTGAGCTGGCAGGACGCGGGCGTGACGCGGGCGTGACGCGAACGGCCCGTCTGATCCCGTGACAGCAGCAGCGAGAGCCGCTACCTTCCGCGTATGGAATCGGTGAGCGCACGCGCCGCCGCACTGACCCCCTCGCTGTCGATCAAGCCGCGCCTGCGCGGGGTCTCCCATCAGTACGCCTTCTTCGTCTCGCTGGCCTGCGGCGTCGGGCTGATCCTGGCGGCCTCGGACGGCCGTGCGCGGCTGGCGGCGATCGTCTACGCGGTGGCGGTCTCGGGTCTGCTGGGCACGAGCGCGCTGTATCACCGCGTGACGTGGCGGCCGAAGGCGCGGCGCTGGATGCGGCGCCTGGACCACTCGATGATCTTCGTGCTGATCGCGGGCACCTACACGCCGGTGGCGCTGCTGGCGCTGAAGGGCTCGTTGGCGAGCACGATCCTGATCGTGCTGTGGGCGGGCGCGCTGGGCGGGGTGATCTTCAAGCTGGCCTGGATCGACGCGCCGAAGTGGCTGTTCGCGATCGTCTACGTGGTGCTGGGCCTGGTGACGGCGGCGGTCTTCGGCGAGCTGCCCGCGGCGATCGGCTGGCTCGGCGCGATCGGGCTGGCGCTGGGCGGGGCGCTGTACGTGACGGGCGCGGTGATCTACGCGAGCGGCAAGCCGAACCCGTGGCCGAAGGTGTTCGGCTACCACGAGGTCTTCCACGCGCTGGTACTTGCGGCGGCGGGACTGCACTACGCGGTGATCGCGTTCGCGGTGCTGCCGCACGGCTGATCGCCCGGCGATCGGCCGTGCGTCGCTAGACGAACAGCTTGCGGCTCGGGCACATCCGCGCGAGCGCACAGCGCCCGCAGGCGGGCGAGCGCGCGTGGCAGGTGCGCCGGCCGTGGCGCAGCAGGTTGACGTGCAGCTCGAGCTCCTGCCCGGCAGGGGTGAGCGCGAGCATCTGGTCGTGCATGCGCTCGAAGGGCGCGCCCTCCTGCAGCAGGTGAAGCCGTGCGCCGACGCGCGAGACGTGGGTGTCTACGGGCACGTCGCGCAGGCCGTAGGCGAACAGCAGCACGCAGGCCGCGGTCTTGCGCCCGACGCCGGGCAGCGCGACAAGGTAGTCGCGGGCCTCGGCGAGCGGGACTCGCGCCAGCCAGTCCAGCGACAGCTCGTGCGGCGGGTCGCGGGGGTCGTCTGAGATCGCGCGCAGGATCGCCTGGATGCGCACGGACTTGACCTTGGAGATGCCGCCGGGGCGGATCGCCTCCTCGACCTCGGCGGCGGGCACGTCGCGCACGGCCTCCCAGGAGGGAAAGCGCGTGCGCAGGCGCAGGAAGGCGACGTCGCGGTTGCGGTCGTTCGTGGACTGCGAGAGCACGGTCAGCACGAGCTCGGCGATCGGGTGTCGGTGCGGGCGCATCAGCGGGATGCCGTAAACCTCGCGCAGACGATCGCGCACCCGCATGACGCGGGCTCGCGTGGGCGGCTTCCAGGCGGGCGGCGCTACGGCGGAGGGCACGCGCCCACGGTATCCGGCGCTATATCCTCGCGCGGTGCCCGAGGTGAGCGATCACAACGGCGAGATCGAGGGGCTGCCGGTGTTCTGGCGCAGCGCGCCGGTCGAGCAGGGAGCGGCGCCCGGCGGCGCGAGCGACCGTGGGGCGGCGGCGGTGCCCCTCTATCTGCACGGGGTCCCGAACAACTCCGATGACTGGATCGAGTTCCTGGCGCGAAGCGGCGGACTGGCGCCGGACCTGCCGGGCTTCGGGCGCTCGGGCAAGCCGGGATCGCGGAGCTTCACGATCGAGGAGTACGCGGACTTCGTCGAGTCGTTCCTGGAGCTGACGGGCGTGCAGCGGGTGAGCATGGTGGTGCACGATTGGGGGGCGGTGGGGCTGGCCTTCGCGCAGCGCCATCCCGAGCGGATCGAGCGGCTGGTGGTGATCAACGCGATCCCGTTCCTGCCGGGCTATCGCTGGCACCGCACGGCGCGGATCTGGCGCACGCCGGTGCTGGGCGAGCTGTCGATGGGAATGACGAACCGACGTACGCTGGGCCTGATCTCGCGCGAGGGCAACGCGACGCCGGGGCCGATGCCACAGCAGTGGCAGGACAGCGTGCTCGACCACTTCGACCAGGGCACGCAACGGGCGATCCTGCGCCTGTATCGCAGCTCGCCTTCGGAGAAGCTGGCGGCGGCGGGCGCGCGGCTGGGGGAGATCGAGGCGCCCTCGCTGGTTCTCTGGGGCGAGCGCGACCCCTACATCCCGGCGCGCTTCGCGAAGGACTACGCGCAGGCGTTGGACGCCGAGCTGGTGGTGCTCCCGGAGGCGGGGCACTGGCCCTGGCTCGACCGCCCTGAGGCGCTCGAGCGCGTGGTCGAGTTCCTCGGCGCCGCACGGGGGTGAGCGCCACCGCGCGCGCGCAGACCGCGGACCCGGCGGCGACGCCGCCGGGTCGGGCCTGGAGGACGCGCCGCCTCTCGCCGTGGTGGCTGACGGCGGCGTTCGGCGTGGCCTACGTGATCGTCGCGCCGCTGAGCACGGACCTGGCGGCGGCGGGCTACCGCAGTGACCTGTTCTCGCGCGCGGGGCTGACGCTGTGGGACAACGGCTGGTACGGGGGTCACCACCTGCCGGCCTACTCGCTGCTGGCGCCGCCGCTGGGCGCGCTGCTCGGGCCGCAGTTGCTCGGCGCGCTGGCGATGACGTTGGCGAGCGCGCTGTTCGGCCTGCTCGTGGCGGGCCGCTTCACGCGCCGCGGCGAGCGGATCGCGTCGCTGTGGTTCGCGCTGGGGGCGGCGGTCGGCCTGCTGAGCAACCGCGTGCCCTTCGAGCTGGGGGTGGCGCTGGCGCTCGGCTCGCTGCTCGCGGCGCAAGGACGGCGGGGTGGGGGTCGCTCGGCGTGGCGGCTGTCCTCGGCGTTGGCGTTGGCGCTGCTCACGCCGCTGGCAAGCCCGCTGGCGGGCGCGTTCCTGGCGCTCGCGGCCGTGGCATGGGCGCTCGCGACCGACCGTCGCGAGCGCCCGCTCGCGCTGGGCCTCGCACTCGCGGCGCTGGTGCCGATCGCGCTGCTGGCGGTGGCCTTCCCGGAAGGCGGCTCGGAGCCGTTCGCGGCCTCGGCCTTCTACCCGGTGCTCGCGGTATTGCTGGCGATGGCGTGGGCGATCCCGCGGCAGCAGCGCCTGGTCCGCGTGGGAGTCGGGCTGTACGCGCTCGTGCTGTGCGCGGCCTACGCGATCCCGACGGCGGTGGGCGGCAACGTGGATCGCTTGGGAGCGCTGCTGGCGGGGCCGCTGCTGGCGTGCGCGGCGATCGGATCGAGCGCCGAGCGCGGCCGCGTGCGCGCGATGATCGTGCTGTGCCCGCTGCTGCTCTACTGGCAGCTGCGGGCGCCGATCGCGGACTATGTCTCGGGCGCCTCGGACCCGGCTTCGCGCGCGGCCTACTTCACGCCGCTCTTGGGCGAGCTGGAGCGCCTGCGGCTCGGCTATGACGCGCAACCGGCGCGCATCGAGGTGGTGCCGACGCGCAATCGCGCGGAGGCGCGCTGGGTGGCGGATCGCGTCTCGATCGCCCGCGGCTGGGAGCGCCAGCTCGACCGCCACGACGGCGCGGTCTTCTACGCCCAGGACGGCGCGCTGAGCGCGGCGAGCTACCGCGCGTGGCTGTCGCGCAACGCGATTTCCTACGTGGCCCTGCCTGACGCGCCGCTTGACTACTCGGCTCGCGCGGAGGCGCGCCTGCTGCGCGGCGGCGCGGGCTACCTGCGCGAGGTGTGGCGCTCGCGCCACTGGCGCCTGTTCGCGGTTCGCGCGCCAACGCCGCTGGCGCAGCCGCCGAGCGCGATCGAACGGCTGCAGAGCGACTCGTTCACGCTGCGCGCGCCGCGCGCGGGCAGCTTCCTGGTGCGGGTGCGCTTCACGCCCTACTGGGCGCTGCTCGACGGACATGGATGCATCCGGCGCGGGCGCGAAGGCTGGACGGAGGTGCAGGCGCGCGCGGGCGGATCGCTGCGCGTGGGGATCGACTTCTCGCCGACGCGCGTCTTCTCGCACGGCCCGCGCTGCCGCTGATCGCCGCCCGCGCCGGTCGTCTAGGCTTCAACTCGATGGTCGCCCGCGCTCGTCTTCTGCAGGCGCGCCTCCTGCCGCACGGCTGGCTCGACGCGCTCCGCCAGGTCTCGCTGTTCGCCGCGGCCTACTTCGCCTACCGGCTCGTGCGCGGTCTGGTCGAGGGCGACGCGAACGCGGCGTTCGCACACGCGCGAGACGTGATCTCGATCGAGAGCAAGCTGCACCTGTTCGTGGAGCCGAGCGTCCAGGCTTGGGCCTCGGGCAGTCATCTGGTGATGGTGAGCGCGAGCTGGCTGTACGTGAACGCGCAGACCTCGATCACGCTGAGCGCACTGCTCTTCCTGTACCTGCGCCACAACAAATCGTTCTACTTCGTGCGCAACATGTTCATGATCGCGATGGCGATCGCGCTGGTGGGCTACATCGTGTTCCCGACGGCGCCGCCTCGCTTCATGCCGGAGTGGGGCTTCATCGACAGCGTCTCGGACATCACGGGCGTGCACGTCTCGCACACGAGCGCGACGGCGACGGCGCTGTTCAACCCCTACGCGGCGGTGCCCTCGATGCACGTGGCCTTCGCGCTGATGATCGGCTGGCCGCTGGCGCGGCTGTGCAAGCACCGAATCGTGCGCACGGCGTGGCTGCTCTATCCGTTCCTGATGACGTTCGTGATCGTGGTGACGGCGAACCACTTCATCGTCGACGCGATGCTGGGCGCTCTGACGGCGGGCGCCTCGGCCTACGGCGCGCGCTGGCTGGCGCGGGCGCGGCCAACGGTGTGGCGCTTCTCGGCGGTGGCCTCGCCGCAGATGAGGGCCAGCGGCTAGCGCACCGACGGCCTACGGATGGCACCGAGACAACACAGCTCGCCCCGACGCGCGCGGCGCGCCGGCTCCCGCGCGGGGCGCAAGCCACGCAGCGCCCGCGCGCCGATCGGCTCGGGCGAACGCCGCGAGCTGGTCCGCAACCGGCTGATCGAGTCGCGGCTGACGCCGAACGCGATCTCCCTCACGGGCCTGGCGCTGAACCTCGTGGCGGCGGTGCTGGTCTGGGAACGGCTGTTCTTCCTTGGCGGCGTGGCCTTCATCGTCGGATCGATCATGGACACGCTCGACGGGCGCTACTCGCGCATGTCGGGCAAGGGCACTCCGTTCGGGGCGTTCCTGGACTCGACGCTGGACCGCATCGAGGAGGGGATCGTGCTGACCTCGGTGGCGGGCTACTTCGCGCTGAGCGGCAAACAGGTCGCGGCGGCAGCGGTGGTCGTGGCGGTGCTGGCCTCGCTGATGGTGAGCTACACACGCGCGCGCGCCGAGGCGCTGGGCGTGGAGTGCAAGGTCGGGATCGCGACGCGGCCGGTGCGCGTGGTGATCCTCTCGATCGGGCTGGTGTTCGCGCGCGGTGCATCGCTCGGCGACTTCCAGTTGCTGGAACCGGCGGTCTACGTGCTGGCGGTGCTCAGCCTGGTGACGGTGGCGCAGCGCATCCGGCACGTGCGCCGCGAGCTGGTAGGCGTCGCCTGAGATCGCGGCTGCGCCCCGCCGGGAACGCCGGGCGTGTGACCAAGCGCGCAGGGCGGGGTAGTCTCCGCAAAGCTCACAAGCTCCCTTTACCGCGCCTCGGCCCCGAGCGCCGAGCCCCCTCACAAAGGACATTTCTCTCGTGATCAAGCAGCACTCAAACGGCAGCGCCGCCAACGGCGCGGCCTCCACAAACGGCGCCGCCCGCTACCAGTCGGAGAAGGTCCGCGTGGCGATCGTCGGCGTCGGCAACTGCGCCTCGGCCTTCGTCCAGGGCGTCAACTACTACCGCGACGCCAACCCGAACGAGCAGGTCCCGGGCCTGATGCACGTGGACCTCGGCGGCTATCACGTGCGCGACATCGAATTCACGGCTGCGTTCGACATCGACTCGACGAAGGTCGGCAAGGACCTCGGCGAAGCGATCTGGGCGGGGCAGAACAACACGATGAAGTTCGCGAAGGTGCCGAAGAAGCTGGGCGTCCCGGTCTACCGCGGGATGACGCACGACGGGCTGGGCAAGTACCTGAAGGAGAAGATCAAAAAGGCGCCGGGCGAGACGGCGGACATCGTGCAGATCCTCAAGGACACGCACACCGACGTGGTGGTCTCCTACCTGCCGGTGGGCTCGGAGCAGGCGACGAAGTGGTACGTCGAGCAGGTGCTCGAGGCGGGCTGCGGCTTCGTGAACTGCATCCCGGTGTTCATCGCGCGCGAGAACTACTGGGACAAGCGCTTCAAGGCGGCGAAACTGCCGATCGTCGGCGACGACATCAAGTCCCAGGTGGGCGCGACGATCGTGCACCGCACGCTGGCGCGCCTGTTCGCGGACCGCGGCGTGAAGATGCTGCGCACCTCGCAGTTGAACGTCGGCGGCAACATGGACTTCTACAACATGCTCGAGCGCGAGCGCTTGGAGTCGAAGAAGATCTCGAAGACGAACGCGGTCACCTCGATCATGGACCACAAGCTGCCGGCGCAGGACGTCTACATCGGCCCGTCGGACTACGTGCCGTGGCTGACCGATCGCAAGTGGGCGCACATCCGCGTCGAGGGCCAGGCGTTCGGCGACGTGCCGCTGAATCTCGAGCTGAAGCTCGAGGTATGGGACTCGCCGAACTCGGCGGGCATCGTGATCGACGCGGTCCGCTGCTGCAAGCTCGCGCTGAACCACGGTGTCGGCGGTCAGCTCGACGGCCCCTCCTCCTACCTGATGAAGTCGCCGCACAACCAGCGACCGGACGACCAGGCGCGGACGGACACGGAGAAGTTCATCGCGAAGTACGCGGGCCGACCGCAGGCGACGGGCGGACGTCCGGCGCGCAAAGCGAAAGCCAAAGCGCCGGCGCGCAGCAAAGCGAAAGCCGCGCGGACGCCGGTCGCGAAATAGACGGCGCTCGCCCCCACGGGCAGCGGGCATAATCGTGGAGCCGATGGCCGAGCGCTTCTCGATCGCCCACGTGACCCCCTACCCGTGGGAGGCGCAGGACAACGAGGTCAACGCCCACGTGCGGCGTGCTTGCGCGGAGCTGGCGCACCGTGGTCACCGCGTGCTGGTGCTGGCGCCCTCGCACTCGCAGGAGCGCGTGCGCGAGTCGCGCAAGGCGCTGCGCGCCGCCCGCGGCGAGCTGGACCAGTTGCTGAAGGGGACGCCGCCGGGCGAACCCTGTGTGATCGCGGTGGGCGAGGTGCTCGACGTGACGGGTGGCTCGCGGCGGCGCCCCTCGGCGCTGTCGATCGACGTGGCGCGCACGATCGAGGAACTGCTGAGCACGGTGGAGCTGGACTTCGTGCACGTGCACGAGCCGTTCGCGCCGAGCACCTCGAACGCGGCGCTGCGTCACTCGCGCTCGCTGAACGTGGGCTCGTTTCACTCCTCGACCGAACGGCTGCTCTCGACGCTGCTGGCGCGGCGCTTCGTGGAGAGCTTCTACGGGCGCCTGGACGCGCGCACGGCGAGCCTGCCGGAGACGGCGGAGCTGATGGCCAAGCACTTCCCGGCGGACTACGAGCTGATCGCCGACGACGCCCAGGCCCCGGCGCGCTACGAGCAGATCTACGAGGCGCTCGCGGCACGGCGGCATTCGCTGCAGGGCGACGAGCGCCTGGCGGCGGAGCTGGCGGGGCGGCCGCTGATCGACGTGGACCTGCACATGCACACCGATCACTCGCACGACTGCGCGACCCCGGTCGAGGTGCTGCTGGCGACGGCCCGGGCACAGGGTCTGGGGGCGATCGCGGTGACGGACCACAATGAGATCTCCGGCGCGCTGGAGGCACGCGCCCAGGCCGAGGAATCGGATGCCCAGCCACCGGTGAAGGTGATCGTCGGCGAGGAGGTCAAGACCGCGGGCCAGGGCGAGGTGATCGGCCTGTTCATCGAGGAGAAGATCCCGCGCGGGCTGACGCTGCAGGAGACGGTGGCGGAGATCAAGCGCCAGGGCGGCGTGGTCTACGTGCCGCATCCGTTCGACCGCATGCACTCGGTCCCCGACTACGAGCACCTGCTCACGATCCTCGACGACGTCGACGCGATCGAGGTGTTCAACCCGCGCGTGGCGATCGGCGCCTTCAACGACGAGGCGGTGCGCTTCGCGGCGAAGTACCGGGTCATCGCGGGGGCGGGGTCGGACTCGCACGTGGCCCAGGGCCTGGGCTCGGCGCGGATCCGGATGCGGGACTTCGACGGCCCGCAGGAGTTCTTGCAGTCGCTGCGCGAGGCCGAGATCGTGATGGGCCGCTCCTCGCTCTTGTACGTGCAGGCGCTGAAGTTCCTGCAGACGCGGGCAACGCCACCGGCGGCCCAGCGCGCCAGCCGCGCGCGACGCGTCAAGCGCGTGCGCCGCTCGGCCGGGGGTCGCGGCAGGGGCTGAGCGCGCGGCGCGGGCTAGGCTGAACCGCAAGTACTGATGCACGCTCAAGGACAACCATCGGCGTCGTCAAATCCCTCGGAGTCGATGCCCGTGACCGATGACGAGATCCGCGAGAAGTACCTCGAGCGAGCGATCCGCGAGCTGAACACGCTGACGCGCGAGCTGCAGTCCTGCCCGCATTGCCCACGGGGCAACCTGATGCCGGTGCTGGGCTCGGGGCACCCGCAGGCCGACATCATGCTGCTGAAGCACGCGCCGCTGCCCTCGGAGATCGAGGAGGGCGTCGCCTTCTACGGGCGCGCGGGCGGGGCGCTGATGAAGTCGCTGAAGCGCCTGCAGATCGACCCGCTGGCGGTCTACGGGACGCTGTGCGTGAAGTGCCCGCTGAGCGACGCCTCGCTGGCGGAACCGGCCTGCATGGCTCGCGTCGTGGCCGAGCTGGCGATCGTGCAGCCGAAGATCGTTGTCGTGATGGGCGAGGAGGCGCTGGCGGCGCTGAACGAGATGGAGATCCCGCTCGCGCATCCGCTGGAGCCGCTGCTGGGCGAGATCCAGGAGCTGACACCGATGATCGACGCGCTGTACGTGCCGAACATCGACGAGTCGCTCGACGAGCAGGACTCGAAGCGCGACTTCTGGGCGTCCTTCAGGGTGCTCGGCGACTGGTACTCGGCGCAGCCGCCCTACTGAGCGGGTTGGCCCGCAGAAGCTGCTCGAAGCCGAGCCGCCCCAGGAACTGGGAGCGCGACTGCGGCCGGATCTGGGCCTGGCGCTTGGTGGCGGCCACGAGGAGCTCGGTCATGCCCCGCGCGGCCATCGCTGCTCGACCCTCTGCACCGAGGGGTCGGAGAGCTGATGCAGACGCCGCCCGATCGTGTCGGGGCGGGAAGCTCGGGCGATAGCACCTCGCCGAGCGGGCGTCGCAGCCTCGCGGGGATTTGGCTCAGCCGTGCGAGCACGCCCTGGCGCAGCAGCTCGGCGCGATCGCGCCGTCGCAGCGAGCCGTGGGTCTGCTCGGCCCAGGCCCATGTCCCGACAGAGCTCATGTGCGTCTTCTAGCACGGCTCCGTACGCGGTTTGCGACGCTTGGCAGGATCCGCGAGAAGGTCGGCAGGATCGGTGCGCTGGACCGGCCGTGCCGCCCGCGCGACGCGCCGGGCGCCGCGTCAGATCGAGATTACGATCTTGCCGAGCTTGCCGCCCGCGGCGAAGCGCTCGTAGGCGGCGGCGGCTTCCTCCAAGGGGAAGGTCGCGGCGACGGGCACGGTCAGACGGCCGTCCTCGAACAGCGGCAGCACCTCGTGCTCGACCAGACGCGCGACCTGCGCTTTCTGCTCGAGCGGGCGCGCCCGCAGGGTGGAGCCGTGGATGCGGGCGCGCTTGCCCATCAGCGCGAGCAGGTTGAGCTCGGACTTGGCACCGCCGCCGACGCCGATCACGGCGATCCGCCCGCCGGTTTCGAGCGCCTGCAGGTTCTCGGGCATGTTGGGTGCGCCGACGAGCTCGAGGATCACGTCGAAGGGGCCGTGATCGGCAAAGCCGTCGCAGGTGATGACGCTCGCGCCGAGCGCCGCGACCTGATCGCGCAGCGCCTCGTTGCGCACGGTCGCGGTGACGCGCGCACCGGCGGCACGGGCGAGTTGTATCGCGGCGGTGCCGACGCCACCGGCGCCGCCGTGCACGAGCAGCCGCTCGCCGGGGCGCAGCTCGCCCTGGGTGAAGACCGCGTCGTGCGCGGTCGCGAACACCTCGGGGAGCCCACCTGCCGCGGGCCAGTCGAGCCTGCTCGGCACGGGCATCAGCACGCGCTCGTGCACGAGACACAGCTCGGCCTGGGCGCCGCCGCCGACGATCCCCATCACGCGGTCGCCGATCGCGAAGCGTTCGGCGCCGGGGCCGAGTGCGGCGACCTCGCCCGCGAGCTCCATCCCCGGGATGTCCTGGGGCGAGCCGGGAGGCGCGGGATAGAGCCCGCGCCGCTGCATCATGTCGGCACCGTTCAGCCCGGCGGCGTGCACGCGCACGAGCACCTCGCCCGCCCCGGGCTCGGGGTCGGGGTGCTGCTCGATCACGATCTCCTTCTCGCGGATGGTGGCGGCGCGCATCGGGCGAGAAGCCTAGCGCGCCGCCTGTCTCCGCCTGCGCCCTGTCTCAGGCAGCCGGGATCGCGTCCCCGACCGTCGAGCAGTCCGTGAACAGACCGCCTTCTTCTGCGTTGATCTCGAGGTTCAGCTCCTCGAGCGTGGAGCCCGACGCCAGCATGGCGTGAAGGCTGAGCTGGCGTTCGGCGACGACCGTGAATTTCGTGATGCTCCCGCCAAACGCCCCGCGGTTGTTGCTCGTCGTCGCGGTCGCGCCCACTTTTCCGAGCGTGCTCGAGTAGGTGACCTCGCCGGGACCGGTGAGCGAGGCTTTCGCTTCGCCCGGCAGGCAGGTGAGCGTCACGGTCCACAGGCCCACGGTCACCGCTTCGATCGTGCCGCCGCTGATCTGTTCGATCGCGATCCGCTGCGCACCCGGCCCCTGCGGCCCGAGTTTGCCTTCGTTGCCGTTTTTGCCGTCACCGCCGGCGGTCCCGCCGCCGCCCTGAGCACCGGTCGCTCCTACCGCGCCGGTCGCGCCGACTGCCCCCGCAGCACCGGAAACCGGATGCGCTTTGACGTACCCGGCGATCAACGAGTTGACCTGTGCCTTCGTCAGCGGCTTGACCGCCGCCTTCTTCTTCTTGCTCGCGGCGTCCTTCGCGGGGCGGGTGAGCGTCACCGCGGCGTAGCCGGTCCCGCCGAGCGAGACGAACAGGGCGATGCCCGCGAGTACGAGTGCAGGCGAGGGCCATCGCGGCCGCAGTCTGCGCATGAGTGCTCCTTTGTTCGAGAGGATGGGCCAACCCCGGCGGCCCGCGGCGCGGACGCTATCTGCGCCCCCGGTCGCCGCCCCGCGTCAGCCGCGCTCGAACAAAGCCACGCACTCGATGTGGTGCGTCTGCGGAAACATGTCGACGGGGCGCACCTTGCGAAGCGTCCATCCGGCCTCGACCAGTTCGGCGGCGTTAGGGGCCAGGGTGGTGGGGTTGCAGGAGACGTAGACGATCCGCTTGGGGGAGGCGTCGATGATGCGGTGGACCACCTTCTTGGAGAGCCCGGCACGCGGCGGGTCGACGACCAGCACGTCGGGGCGTCCGGCGCGCTCGAGCAGCTCGGGCAGCGCGAGGCGCACGTCGCCCGCGAAGAAGTTTGCCTTCGTGACCTCGTTCGCGCGGGCGCCCGCGATCGCGTCGGCGACGGCGGGTTCGATCAGCTCGATGCCCCACAGCTCCCCAGCGCGCGGGGCGAGCGTCAGCGCGATCGAGCCAATCCCGCTGTAGAGGTCGTACACGCGCTCCCAGCCCTCGAGCGCGGCGAACTCGACGACGAGCCCGTAGAGCCGCTCGGCCATCTCGGTGTTCGTCTGAAAGAAGGCCTCGGCCGAGATCTGCAGCTCGAGTTCGCCGAGCCGCTCGGGCAGCTTGCCCTCGCCCCAGACGAGCTCGGTCTCGCCCCCGGCCGTGGTCTCGGCGAGGCTGCCCGAGCGCGTCCAGAGCACGCCCGAGAGCGTCTCGCCCAGCCCCTGGCTCAGCGCGGCGGCGAAGGAGCCCGCCTCGAGCTCGCCCTCGCTGGTGACGATCCGGATCTGCAGCTGCCCGCTGCGGCGGCCTTCGCGCACGACGAGGTTGCGAAGCTGGGCGCGGCCGTCGGGCGCGGGACCGATGCGCTCCTCGCGACGATGGCCGCCCCGCCGACCGGCGGGGCCCGCACCGGAGCGTCGGCCGCGATCCCAGGCGGTCAGGCCCTCGGCGCGGCACCAGGCGAGCGCGAGCTCGCGGGCGAGGTTGCCGCGCTCGGAGGCGAGCATGCAGTCCTCGATCGCGAGCACGCTGTTCGCGCCGGCGGGGGCGTGGAAGCCGCACACCAGCTCGCCGCCTTCGTCGCCGAAGGAGTACTCGAGCTTGTTGCGATAGCGCCACTGTTCGACGGCGGGGACGATCTCCTGCAGCTCGAAGCCCTCGAGGTGCCCGATCCGCCGCAGCGCCTCGCCGACCTGCTCGTGCTTGATCTGCAGCTGGCGCTCGTAGGGGAGCACCTGCCAGGGGACGCCGGGGTGATTCGCGACCGGGGCGATCCGCTCGGGGCTCTGCTGCAGCACCTCGACCGTGCGAGCGTGCGCGTAGCTGCGCTTGCGCTTGTGCACCACGGCGCGCACGCGATCGCCGGGGATCGCGTCGGCCACGAACACGACGTAGCCGCCGTCGCCGATCCGCGCGATGCCCTCGCCGCCGAAGGCGAGCGACTCGATCTGCAGCTCGAGCTCCTCGCCACGCTGCGGGCGCTGGAAGCCGTCGGCGGCGGTGTCGATCGCCTGCTCGAGGTCGGGCGAGGTGCTCATCGCGCGTCGCCGACGAGCAGCTCGAGCAGCGCCTTCTGGGCGTGGCGGCGGTTCTCGGCCTGGTCCCAGATGCGCTCGCCGCGCGGGCCGTAGAGCACCTCGGCGGTGATCTCCTCGCCGGGGTGGGCGGGCAGGTCGTGCATCGCGAAGGCCCCGGGCGCCGCGGCGTCGAGCAGCGCGTCATCGACGCGGTAGTCGGCCAGGTCGCGGCGGCGCTGCTCGGCGGTCTGCTCATCGCCCATGCTGACCCAGACGTCGGTGTAGACCGCGCAGGCCCCGGCGACGGCCTCGCGCGCGTCGGTGTGCAGCGTCAGCGTGCCGCCGGCTTCGCTCGGCAGCGCGAGGTCGGCCTCGAGCGTGTAGCCGCTCGGCGAGGCGATCGCGACGTCGATGCCCGCGAGCGTGCCGAGGATCGCGAGCGAGCGGGCGACGTTGTTGCCGTCGCCGACGTAGGCCAGGCGCAGCCCGTCGAGCGTGCCGTAGGCCTCGCGCAACGTCAGGAGATCCGCGAGCGCCTGGCAGGGGTGGTGAAGCGCGGTGAGCATGTTCACCACGGGGATCGAGGCATGCTCGGCGAGCTGCTCGAGCATCTCGTGCGGCCCGGTGCGCACACAGAGGGCGGCGACGTGCCGGGAGAAGACCAGCGCCGTGTCCCGCACGGCCTCGCCGCGCGAGAGCTGCAGCTCGTCGGCGCGCAGCACCACGGGATGCCCGCCGAGCTCGTGGACGCCGACCTCGAAGGACAGCCGCGTGCGCGTGGAGGGCTTCTGGAACACGAGCGCGACGCTGCGCCCCGCGAGCACGGCGGGTGCCTGCGGCTCGGCCTTCAGCTCCAGGGCACGGTCGAGCAGCGCGTGCAGCTCCGCGGCCGACAGCTCGGCGCCCGTCAAAAATGAACGTGGCATCGACGAGCCAGTCTAGGCTAGGGTCAGCGAGCAGATGAGCAGCAGCAGCCGATTCACGCGCCGAAGCCTTCCAGCGCTGGCCCTCTGCACGGCGCTGATCCTGCTCGCGGGCTGCGGTTCCTCGAGCAGCTCCTCCTCCAGCTCGTCGAGCACCGCCGCGACGGACACCGCCTCGACCGGCACCGGGACCACGACGGGCAGCTCGGGCTCATCGAGCAAGTCCGGCGCGGCCCCGAAATCGAGCTTGAAAGTGACCGGGAAGCCCAAATTCGCGCCGGCGACGGGACCGGTCAAGAGCGGGACCGTGCAGATCGCCTACCGCAACATCACGATCGCGCCCGACACCGTGAAGGTCAAGGTCGGCAGCACGATCAAGTGGACCAACTTCGACGACGTCACCCACAACGTGACGAGCGAGGGCGGGCCGCAGACGTTCGCCTCCAAGGACTTCGGCGAAGGCGGCACGTTCGAAATCAAGGCGCTGAAGCCCGGGGTGATCCACTACGAGTGCACGATCCACCCAGCCTCGATGAACGGGACGATCGAAGTCGTGAATTGATCATCCAGTAGGAAGCCGACCGTGCATGCACGGTCGACCGGATGGGCGCATGCGCGCATGCGCGCCCCACGCACAGCATCACTCGCTCCGGGCTCAGCCGCCGCCGAAGTCGGCGAGACCTTGCTCGGGCGAGGACGCGGTCGAGTAGGTGCGGCGAGGAATCCGCCCCGCCCCCCGCGCGAGCCAACCGGCCTCTACCGCCGCGCGCATCGCACCCGCCATCCGCACGGGGTCCTGCGCGCGCGAGATCGCCGAGGCCGCCATCACCGCGTCGCAGCCGAGCTCGATCGCGAGCGTCGCGTCGGAGGCGGTGCCGACGCCCGCGTCCAGCACCAGCGGCACCTCGACCGCTTCGCGGATCAGGGCGATGTTGTAGGGGTTGCGGATGCCCATGCCGCTGCCGATCGGCGAGCCCAGCGGCATCACGGCCGCGCAGCCGACGTCGACCAGGCGCCGCGCGAGCACGGGGTCGTCGGTCGTGTAGGGGAGCACCACGAAGCCCTCGTCCACCAGCTCCTCCGCCGCGCGCAGCAGCTCGGGCGCGTCGGGCAGCAGCGTGTCCTCGTCGCCCACTACCTCCAGCTTGATCCAGTCGGTCTGAAACGCCTCGCGCGCCAGCCGCGCGGTCAGCACGGCGTCGCGCGCCGTGAAGCAGCCCGCGGTGTTCGGCAGCAGCTCGACGCCCGCCCGATCGAGCACCTCGATCAGCGACCCGCGCGACGCCGGGTCCACGCGACGCAGCGCCACGGTCACGAGCTCCGAGCCGCTCGCCGCGATCGCCTCGGCCATGATCGCCAGCGAGGGAAAGCCGCCCGTGCCGAGCAGCAGCCGCGAGCGCAGCGTGCGCCCCGCGATTGTGAGCGGCTGCTCGGACGCGCCGGGGCCGGCGCCGTTCTGCCTCGCCGCGGGTGCCTGGCCGCTGTCGGACATGCCCGCCATCATCCCCCCTGCATCGCGGTCAGCACCTCGACCCGCGCGTGCTCGGCCAGCCTGAAGGACTCCCACTCGGCGCGGGGCAGGACCTCACCGTCGACCGCGACCGCCACGCCGCGCGCCTGCGGCGAGAGGTCGAGTCGCGCGAGCACCGCGGCGACGGTCTCCCCCGCGGGCACGTCGGCGTCCTCGCCGTTAAGGCGGATCACGCGCGCACCGTCTGAAAGCGCTCGGGTGCGCAGACGCCCAGCAGCTCGTGCTCGTGATCCTCGTCGCCGAGGAGCCCCACGACCATCTCGGCGGTCAGCGGCGCGAGCAGGATGCCGTTGCGGTGATGGCCCGTGGCCCAGGTCAGCCCCGGCGTCGCGCCCGCGCCGATCACCGGCGCGTTGTCGGGCGTGCCGGGGCGCAGGCCCACGCACAGCTCCTCGATCTTCAGCTCGCTCACGCCGGGCAGCAGCTCGTGCGCCTCGCGCAGCAGCTCATAGACGCCGCCGACGTCGGGCTCGAGATCGAAGCCGCGCTCCTCGACCGTCGCCCCGAGCACGTAGCGCCCGTCGGCGCGAGGCACGATGTAGCCGCCCTCGAAGCGCACCACCCGCGAGAGCAGCCCCGGCCCTGCGGGATCGCGCAGGCGCAGCAGCTGCCCGCGAACCGGGCGCACCGGAGGCGGCGGCTCGGCCGCGTGCGCGGAGGCGTCCGGGCGCGAGACCTCGATCTCGGGGCTCCAGACGCCCGCGGCGATCACGACCTGGCCCGCGGGCACGAGCTCGCCGTCGGCGAGCACGACGCCGCCGAGGCGCCCGGCCTCGTCGAAGGCGATCCGCGCGACGGGCGCGTGCTCGCGCAGCTCGACGCCCGCGGCGGCGCAGGCGGCCCGCAATGCCTCGAGCACGCGACGTGGATCGACCGAGTGGTCCTCGGGGGCTTCGAGCGCCAGGCGCACCGTCGGCGCGAGCGCGGGCTCGCGCTCGCGGGCCTGGCTCGCGCGCAGGCGCTCGGTGCGCAGGCCCAGCTCGGCGCGGAAGGCGATCTGACGCTCGAGCTCGCGCGCCTCGTCCTCGTCGCGCGCCAGCAGCAGCGTGCCCGTGCGGATCAGCCCCAGCTCCACGCCCGAGGCCGCCTCGAGCCGCTTGGCGAACGCGGGCCAGCGCTCGGCGGAGCGCAGCCCCAGCTCGAGCAGGCGCCGCCCCGCCTCGCCGAACTCGGCCTCGGCCACCGGCGCGAGCATGCCCGCCGCCACGCGCGAGGTGCCGCCGCCGAGCGTGTCGCGCTCGAGCACCGTGACCGACATGCCGCGCTCGCGCGCGCGCCACGCGATCGAGAGTCCGATCACGCCGCCGCCGACCACGAGCAGATCGGGTGAGCTGGCCATGACGTTGATGCTAGCCCGCACAAGCGCCTGCGAGACTGAGGCGATGCCCGCATCGGACCTCGGCGCCGAGCGCCGCGAACGGATCGCCGCCGCGAAGCTGTACCTCGTCTGCAGCGCCTTCCCCGGTGGGCGGCCGCTGCCCGAGCTGCTGCACCCCGCGGTCGCGGGCGGCGTCGACGTCGTGCAGCTGCGCGACAAGTCGCTCGGCGACGACGAGCTGGTCGCGATCGCAAACGCGGCGCACGCGCTGTGCGAGCGCTTGGGCGTGCTGCTGATCGTCAACGACCGCCCGCTCGTCGCGCGCGAGTCCGGCGCCGACGGGCTGCACGTCGGCCAGCAGGACATGCCGGTCGCCGAGGCGCGCGAGCTGATCGGCGAGGAGATGCTGATCGGGCTCTCGACGCACGCGCCCGCCGAGATCGAGGCCGCGGCGCCGAGCGCCGCCGACGGCACGCGGCTGGTGGACTACATCGGCGTCGGCCCCGTGCACGAGACGCCGACCAAGCTCGGGCGCCCCGCGGTGGGGATCGAGCTCGTGAGCTACGCCGCCGCACACGCGCAGGTGCCGTTCTTCGCGATCGGCGGGCTCGACGAGACGAACGTGGGCGAGGTGCTCGACGCGGGCGCCGAGCGGATCGTGGTGCTGCGCGCGATCGCCGACGCCGAGGACCCCGAGGCCGCGGCACGGCTGCTCCGCCAGCGCCTCGGCGAGCGCTCCTAGGAGCGGCGTGCCGGGTTCGAGCGAGGGCGAGCGACCGCGGCGAGCGCCGAGCGCCGAGCGCGACGAGCTGCTGCGGGCCGCGCTCGCGCCGCTGGGCGAGCGCGAGTGGCCGACTCCGCTGCGGGTCGCGATCGCGGTCTGCGTCGTGCTGGCGGTGGGCGTGATCGCGGGCGCCGCCGGCATCCACGACCTCAGCCGCCACGGCGGCTCGCTGCCGGGCGCGGCGCTGCTCGCGGTGGTGCTGGCGCTGCTGGCGCAGGGCATGTACCGCAGGCGCTACTGGGCCGTGCTGTCCTTCGAGGCGCTGCTCGTCTTTCAGATCATCGTCACCTCGCTCGCGCTGGTCGTCGCCTCGACGCTGCTCGCCGCGGCGGTCTGCCTCGTCAGCGTGCTGCTCGGCGGCTGGCTGTTCTGGAAGCTCGTGCGCGTGATGGGGCGGATCCAGGCCGGCGAGCAGGATCGCGCCTGAGAGCGTTGAGAGCCTGGCGCTTCACGGCGCTGCCGACGGCGAGCTCCGCGCCGTAGCGGTGCGGCGCCGTCTCGAATTGACGGCTGTAGACGTCGCGGGACCGATGAATCGAACGCACGGGCTCGCACACGTCGCTTCGATAGGCTCAGCTCGCGATGGCAAACGACACCTACGACTGCATCGTGATCGGCTCCGGCCCCGGTGGCTACGTGGCGGCGATCCGCGCCGCGCAGCTCGGCAAGAAGACCGCGGTGGTCGAGCGCGACAAGCTTGGCGGGCGCTGTCTGAACTACGCCTGCATCCCCGCGAAGGCCGTGCTGCGCTCGGCCGATCTGCTGACCGAGATTCGCGAGGCCGGCGAGTTCGGATTGAACGTCGCGGGCGTCGAGGTCGACTTCGCGGGCGTACAGGCCCGTCGTGAGAAGGTCGTCAACACGCTGACCTCCGGCGTCGGCGGTCTCTTCAAGAAGAACAAGATCGACGTGATCGAGGGCGATGGGGCGCTGAACGCCGAGGGCCAGGTGCTCGTCGGCGATGAGACCTACGCCGCGGCGACCGTGATCCTCGCGACCGGCTCGACGCCCCGCTCGATCCCCGGGGTCGAGTTCGGCAACCGCGTGATCGGCACCGAGCAGGCCTGGGCGCTGACCGAGCTGCCGAAGCGGCTGGTCGTCGTCGGCGCGGGCGCCTCGGGCGCCGAGATCGCCTCGGGCTACGCCCGCCTCGGCAGCGAGGTCTGGCTGCTGGAGGCGCTCCCGCGGCTGCTGCCGAGCGAGGACGCCGACATCTCGCGCCTGGTCGAGCGCGGCTTCAAGCGCCAGGGCGTGAACGTCCACACCGGCGACCCGATCGCCGACGTGCAGTCGGGCGATAGCAGCGTGACCTTCACGCACGGCGACGCAGAGAAGCTGGAGGTCGACTACCTGGTCGTCTGCGCTGGCCGCGGCGCCGACGTGCAGGGCCTCGGCCTGGACGTGGCCGGGATCGAGCTCGATGAGCGCGGGCTGATCAAGGTCGACGGCGCGATGCGCACCAGCCGCGCGGGCGTCTATGCGATCGGCGACCTGACCCCGGGCCCCGCGCTGGCGCACAAGGCTTCGGACGAGGGCATCATCGCGGTCGAGGACTCCGCGGGCCTGCAGACCCACCCGATCGCCTACGTCGACATCCCCCGCTCGACCTTCTGCACCCCGAACGTCGGCTCCTTCGGGCTGACCGAGGAGCAGGCGCGCGAGCAGGGCTACGACGTCGTCGTCGGCAAGGTCCCCTACGGCGCCGTCGGCGGCGGAATCGTCTACGGCGACCGCGCCGGGATGATCAAGATCGTGGGCGAGTCCAAGTACGGCGAGCTGCTCGGCGGGCACATCGTCGGCTCGCGCGCGACCGAGCTGATCCAGGAGCTCGTGAACGTGCGCGCGCTCGAGGGCGGCTACTCGGAGGTCGGGCGCATCATCCACGGGCACCCCACGCTGTCCGAGGCTGTGATGGAGGCCGGGCGCGCGGCCGACGGCTGGCTGATCCACGGCTGAGCCGTGAGCGTCGCGCCCGCCAGTTTCTACTTCGACCTCTCCAGCCCGCTCGCCTACCTCGCGGCAGAGCGCATCCTGCACACGCTGCCCGGCCCCTGCGAGTGGCAGCCGGTGCTCGCGCGTGAACTGGATCGTGACGGTCCCGACGTTGGGCTCGACCGCGAGACCGAGTCCGATCGTGAGGGCCGAGCCGGGGCGCCGGTCGAGGCGTGGCGCTGCGAGCAGGAGCGCGAAGCCTTCCGCGAGGACATCGCCCTCGGCGCCCGCGAGCTCGGCCTGCAGGCGCTGCGCTGGCCCGAGCCGTTCCCCTTCGACAGCGCGCTCGCGATGCGCGTGGCCACCTACGCGAAGTCGATCGGGCGCACGGTCCCCTTCGCGCAGGCCGCCTTTCGCCAGGTGTTCGCGGGCGGGCGCGACCTCTCCCAGCTCGACAACGTCCTGATCGCCGCGGCCGCCTGCGAGATGCACCCCGCCGCGGTCGCGCGCGGCGCCGAGCTGCGCTCCGTGGCCGAGCAGCTCGCCGCGGCCACGCGGGACGCGGCCAATCTGGGAATCATCGAAATCCCCGCCATCCTCGTGGGCGAGGAGGTGTTTGCGGGCGAGCGCGCCGTCGAGCAGGCCGCCGTCCGGATGCGCGAGCTCGGCCCAGCCGACGACCCCGCGGACGCGGACGCCTCGGTGGGCGCGGCACCGTGAAGGCCAAGGCCGCCTACCGCTTGATCCTGACGCGCGGCGGGCGGACCCCCGCGCTGCTCGCGGACGCCGAGCGCGTCGATCACATCGAGCTCGTCGACATCGACGACGGCGAAGTCGCCCTGTTCTGGGACCTGCCCCCGCACGCGGCCTCACAGCGGGCGCGGGCGCTGCGCGAGGACCTCTCGCGCCTGGAG
The DNA here is from genome assembly GCA_036267655.1 of Solirubrobacteraceae bacterium. Classification (GTDB taxonomy): domain Bacteria; phylum Actinomycetota; class Thermoleophilia; order Solirubrobacterales; family Solirubrobacteraceae; genus Palsa-744. Next base: position 47,187 of record DATAVP010000011.1, on the reverse strand, counting down.
GCCGAGGAGTTCATCGCACGCTGGAGTACCGTGGATTGATGGACAGCCCCTCCGCGCCCGTGCACGACCTGCCCGCGCCCGAGGACGCGCGCGAGTGGCTCGCGACGATGACGCTGATCCGGCGCTTCGAGGAGCGCGCCGGAGAGATGTACGCGAGGGCGAAAGTCGGCGGGTTCCTGCACCTCTCGATTGGCGAGGAGGCCACGATCCTCGGCAGCGCCCGCGCGCTGCGCGAGCGCGACTACCTGATCTCGACCTATCGCTCCCACGGCCACGCGCTCGTGCGCGGGACGCCGCCCGAGAACGTGATGGCCGAGCTGTTCGGTCGCGCCGACGGCTGCTCGGGCGGGCGCGGCGGCTCGATGCACATGTTCGACGCCGCCCGGCGCTTCATGGGCGGCTACGGGATCGTCGGCGGCAACCTGCCGATCGCCGCCGGGCTCGCGCTCGCCTCGGACTACGAGGGCTCCGCGGACGTGACGCTCTGCACCTTCGGCGACGGCGCCTCCAACCAGGGCACCTTCGGCGAGACGCTGAACCTCGCCGCGCTGTGGAAGCTGCCGGTCGTGTTCATGGTCACGAACAACCAGTTCGGGATGGGCACCTCGCTCAGCCGCCACTCCGCCGTCACCGACCTGCAGCGCAAGGGCGAGAGCCTCGGGGTCCCTGGGATGCGCTGCGACGGGATGGACGTGCTCGACACCTACGCCGTGCTCTGCGAGGCGATCGCGCGCGTGCGCGAGGAGCGCCGCCCGCTGCTGGTCGAGGCCGTCACCTATCGCTTTCGCGGGCACTCGATGGCAGACCCCGAGCAGTACCGCTCCAAGGAGGAGGTCGCCCACTGGCGCGAGCGCGACCCGATCCCTGCCTTCGGCCGGCGGCTGCTCGCCGAGGGCGTGATCGACGAGGACGAGCTTCGGGGGATCGACGCCGATGCGCTGGCCCGCGTCGATGCCGCGGTCGAGTTCGCCGAGGCCTCCCCCTTCCCGGCCCCCGAGACGCTCTACGACGACGTCTACGTGCTCGCCGCCGGCTCGAGCGGCTGGTACTCCGTGCGCACGACGAACCCACGCGAGGACGCCCGCGAGTCTGCCGAGCCGCTCGAGTTCTCCCAGTCGCGGGACGGCGACGGCATCCAGCAGCAGATCACCGACGCGCTCGCCCGCGAGGACCGCGCCTGATGGCCGAGCTGCGCTACCGCGAGGCGCTTGGGGCCGCGCTGCGCGAGGAGATGGCGCGCGACGAGCGCGTGTTCCTGATGGGCGAGGACATCGGCGTGTTCGGCGGCGCCTTCAAGGTCACCGACGGGCTGCTCGAGGAGTTCGGCGAGAAGCGCGTGCGCGACACCCCGATCTCCGAGAACACGATCGTCGGGGTCGGGGTCGGGGCTGCGATGGCCGGGCTGCGCCCGGTCGTCGAGCTGATGACGATCAACTTCGCGCTGCTGGCCTTCGACCAGATCGTCAACCACGCCGCCCATATCCACTACATGTTCGGCGGGCAGTCGCGTGTGCCGCTCGTCGTGCGCATGCCCCAGGGGGCCGGACACCAGCTCGGCCCCACGCACTCGCACTGCTTCGAGGCGCTGTTCCTGCACATCCCCGGGCTGCTCGTCGCCGTGCCCGCCACCGCCGCCGACGCCAAGGGTCTGCTCAAGAGCGCGATCCGCGACGAGAACCCGGTGATCTTCATCGAGCACGAGTCGCTCTACGGCGTGCGCGGCGAGGTCCCCGAGGGCGAGGAGGTGCTCGTCGACTTCGGCAAGGCCCGCATCGCGCGCGAGGGCTCAGACGTAACGATCGTCGGCGTCTCGCGGATGGCGCTCACCGCCGAGCGCGCCGCCGCCACGCTCGCCGAGCAGCACGACGTCCAGGCCGAGGTGATCGATCCCCGCACGCTGCGCCCGCTCGACCTCGACTCGATCCTCGCCTCCGTGCGCAAGACCAACCGCTGCGTGATCGTCGAGGAGGGCTGGCCCCACGGCGGCGTCGGCGCCAACCTCGCCGCGCTGATCTCCGAGCAGGCCTTCGACGACCTCGACGCACCCGTGCGGCGGGTGTCGGGGGCCGACGTGCCGATGCCCTACTCAAAGCCGCTCGAGGACATCGCCTACCCGCACGAGCCGCAGATCGTCGGGGCCGTGCTCGACACGCTCGGGCTCGCCGCGCCCAGCGCCGAGGCGGGCGCCGGCGCGGGCGCGACCAGCGCCGCCGGGGGCACCCGCTGATGGCCGAGATCGTGATGCCGCGCCTGTCCGACACGATGGAGGAGGGCACGATCCTGCGCTGGCTCAAGGCCGAGGGCGAGCATGTCGGCCGTGGCGAGGAGCTCGTCGAGATCGAGACCGACAAGGCCGCGATGATCTACGAGTCCGACCAGGAGGGCACGCTCTCGCTGCTCGCCGCCGAGGGCGACACGCTGCCGGTCGGCGCCCCGATCGCCCGCGTCGGCGAGGGGGGCGCGAGCGCCATGGGCGAGGCCGCTTCCGAGCAGACGCCCGCCGCAGCCGAGACCTCGGCGACATCCGCGCCCGCGTCCACGGCCTCGACAGCCCCGCCGCCTGCGATCCCTGCGGAGGCTCCCGCGGCCCCGGCCGCACCGGCGCCCGCCGGGGAGGGCGAGCGCCTGAAGGCTTCGCCGCTGGCCCGGAGGATCGCACGCGAGAACGGTGTCGACCTGCACTCGCTCACCGGCAGCGGCCCCGGGGGGCGAATCGTCAAGGCCGATGTCGAAGGCGCGGGCGCTCGGGACCGGGTCACCCCCGCGGCGCCGGCGGAGCCACCCGCGCGCGAGGACGTGAGCAAGGCAAAGGGGCAGACCACCACGCAGGCGCTCACCCGCATGCAGCAGACGATCGCGCGGCGGATGGCCGAGTCGAAGGCCACGATCCCCGACTTCACGCTGCAGAGCAACGTCGACATGGAGCAGTGCGTCGCGCTGCGCGCCGAGCTGAAGCGGATCTCCAGCGACGAGGCCCCCACCTACAACGACATGGTCGTCAAGGCCGCCGCGCTCGCCCTGCACGAGCACCCGCGTGCGAACGGCGGCTACAAGGACGGGGCGCTGCAGCTTCACTCGCGCGTGAACGTCGGCGTCGCGGTCGCGGCCCAGGACGCGCTCGTCGTGCCGACCGTGTTCGACGCCGACTCCAAGGCCCTCGGCGAGATCGCGCGCGAGACCCGGGCGCTCGCCGCGCGCGTGCGCGAGGGCTCGATCACGCCGCCCGAGCTCGGCGGCGGCACCTTCACCGTCTCGAACCTCGGCATGTACGGGATCGCGAGCTTCAGCGCGATCATCAACCCCCCGCAGGCCGCGATCCTGTCCGTCGGCGCCGTCGAGCAGCGCGCCGTCGTGCGCCAGGGCGAGCTCGCCGCGCGGCACACGATGACGCTCTCGCTCGTCTGCGACCACCGCATCCTCTACGGCGCCGACGCCGCCGAGTTCCTCGCGCGGATTCGCGAGCTGCTGCAGACGCCCGCCTCCTTGACTCTGTGAGCCCGGTCGGCGGATACGAGCTGCGCGCGCTCGAGGAGCGCGACGACCTCGAGCTGCACACATTGATCGAACGCAACCGCGCGCGGCTCGCCCGCTGGATCCACTGGGCGCGCGAGCAGACGCGCGGGGACACGCTCGCCTTCATCGGCCGCGCCCGTGCCTTGGAGCGCGAAGACCGAGGGCACAGTCGCGCGATCCTCACCCCTGACGGATCGCTTGCCGGCGTCGTCGGGATCACCGTCGATCGCGCCAACCACTCCGCCGCGATCGGCTACTGGCTCGACGCCGCAAGCGAGGGTCGAGGCGTCGTCACCTCCGCCGTCGCAGACGTTGTCGATGAGGGCTTCGACCGCTTCGGGCTCGTGCGCATCGAAATCCGCGCCGACGTCGAGAACCGCCCGAGTTGCGCCGTCGCCGAGCGCCTCGGCTTCCAGCTGGAGGGCGTAGCGCGGCAGGCCTACCGCGTCGGCGAGGGTCGCTACAGCAACGACGCCGTCTACTCGCTGCTCGCCTCCGACCTCGCCCGGCATGCAGTCCGGAAGTGGCAGATCGCGGGCGACACGGCCGTGACCCCGAGGGACTGACGAGCGGTCACGTCGCCAGCGGGTCCTCCCAGCGCAGGCCCGGAAAGCGCGAGAAGTCGTTGTCATGCGAGCAGAGCGTCGCGCCGTGCTCGATCGCCAGCGCCGCCAGATGAGCATCGCTCGTCAGGTTGCCGCCCGCGCCCAGCGGGGCGAGCAGGTCGCGCAGGACCAACGCGTGACGATCAGTCGGATGCACGACCGTCGCGACCGGTTGGGCGAGCCAGCCATCGATCACGTCAAGGGCGCTCTCGACCGGCCATGGGTCGCGCGCACCCCGCGACCGTGTCGTGATGCGGAGGAAACCGACCAGCGTGTGCCACGTGAACGCGACCGTCTCCATTCCCGAGAGGGTCGCCTCGATCCAGTCCAGCGCCCGCTCGTGCTGACGAGCGTCCTCGTCCGCCGCGTAGATCAGCAAGTTGACGTCGGGCAGCCTCACTTGCCTTCTTCCATCTTGCGGAGGACTTCCTCGTCCTCCCATTCCCCCGCGACTCTGGAGGCCTTGTCGATGTTGATGCGGATCCCCAGCGGAGCCGTCTTCATCTTGTACGGCCGCGAGACCGGTGCGGACACCCCGAGACCCGCCCGCACCGCGTCGTTCAGCGCAGCCTTGAACGAGATGCCGCGCTCGCGCATCGCCGCTTTCAATTTCGCCTCCACATCCGGGTCGAGCGTCACGGTCGTGCGCATCTAGGCATCATAACATCACATATGTTGCTGTCATGATGCCTCCGCTTGGCGGCGCTAGGCTGAGGGCAACGATGCCTCACCGCGACACGCCCGACGAGGAGCTCTGGGTCTGCCACCTGGGCCATGTGCCCTACTCCGACGGGGTCGCCCTACAGGGGACACTCCGCGCGCGGCGCCAGGCCCGTGAGCTGCCCGACACGATGCTGCTGCTCGAGCACCCGCCCGTCTACACGCGCGGTCGTCGCTCCGGCGCGCAGGACCTGCCCTTCCCCGAGGGCTTCTACCGCGCCAAGGGCATCGACGTCGTCGACACCGACCGCGGCGGCAAGCTCACCTACCACGGCCCCGGGCAGCTCGTCGGCTACCCGATCATGGAGATCCAGGATGTCGGCGAGTACCTGCGCACCATGGAAGGCGCCATCATCGCCGCGCTCGCCCAGCAGGGCATCCTCGCGCGCTCGCGCGCCGACGAGGGCATCGACTACACCGGCGTCTGGGTGCAGGATCGCAAGATCGCCTCGATCGGCGTGCACGTCTCGCGCGGCATCGCCACGCATGGCTTCGCCGTCAACGTCGACAACGACCTCGAGCCCTTCTCCTGGGTGCTCGCCTGCGGCCTGCCCCAGGTGCAGATGACCTCTCTCGCTGCCGAGCTCGGTCCCGATGCCGCCCCCGGTCTCGCCTGCTTTCGCAAGGAGGTCGCCTACCGCTTCTGCCAGGCCCACCGCCGACGCCAGCGGCTCGTCTCCGCCGCGCGCCTCGGGATCGACACCTCGCAATCCATCAGCGGAGCCCCGACAGGGGCGCAGCCAATCGAGATCGAGCCCGCAGCCAACCCTCGTGAGGCCGTGCCCGCATGAGCGCCACCCGCTCGCGCGCCAACCCCGGCGGCATGGACGTGCTGAAGGTGCTCGGCTCCGACGTGCGTCCCCTGCGCGAGCGCAAGCCGCCCTGGTTCAAGGTGCCCGCCCCCGGCGGTCAGCGCTACCGCGAGCTGACCCAGCTGATCCGCGATGAGAACCTGCACACCGTCTGCCAGGAGGCCGCCTGCCCCAACGTCGGCGAGTGCTGGGAGCGCGGCACCGCCACCTTCATGATCCTCGGCGACACCTGCACCCGCCGCTGCGGCTTCTGCAACGTCAAGACCGGCAAGCCCACCTGGAACGACCCGCTCGAGCCCGCCCGCGTCGCCCGTTCGATCGCCCGCATGGGGCTGCGCCATGCCGTGATCACCTCCGTCGACCGCGACGACCTGCCCGACAAGGGCGCCTCCGCCTTCGTCGGCGTCGTGCGCCAGGTGCGCCGCCAGGCACCCGACTGCCAGATCGAGCTGCTCACCCCCGACTTCCAGGGGCAGGAGATGCCGCTCGCCAAGGTCATCGCCGAGCGTCCCGACGTCTTTAACCACAACGTCGAGGTCGTGCCGCGGCTCTACCCCATCGCCCGTCGCGGCTCTCAGTTCCTGCGCTCCTGCCGCGTCCTGCGCGTCGCCGGGGAGATGGGCGAAGGCGAGGTGCTCACCAAGTCCGGGCTGATGGTCGGACTCGGCGAGACGCACGACGAGCTCGTCGAGACCTTCGGCGCGCTGCGCGAGCACGGCGTCTCCGTGCTCACCGTCGGGCAGTACCTGCGCCCCTCCGAGCGCCACCTGCCCGTCGTGCGCTACTGGCACCCCGACGAGTTCGCCGCCCTCGAGAAGGCCGCTTACGCGCTCGGCTTCGACCACGTCGCCGCCGGGCCGCTCGTGCGCTCCTCCTACCACGCCGACCAGCACGTGCCCCAGCCGCGGGCCGGCGTCGGCCCGCTCGCCGCCGCCTCGGCCTAGCTCGACCGCCGTCCCGCGCGGATAGTCTCGCCGGACCGCAACCGCCCCACCGGCCACACCCGGGATCCTCGGGGCGGGCTTCCCGGCTGCCGACTTGATCCCCGTCAAAGACAACATCCCGCTGCTGCGGTTTCCCATCGTGACCGTCGCGCTCGTGCTCGGCCTCATCGTCGTCTACGTGCTCTCCATCCTGCACGGCGGGAGCTTCTTCGGCGGGCCCTCGCGCCACGTGGCGCTCCAGTACGGCGCGATCCCCGCTCAACTGACCCTCGGCAGCGCCTTCAGCTCGATCTTCCTGCACGGCAGCTTCCTCGCGCTGCTCGCCAACCTGATCGCGCTCGCCATCTTCGGCCTCAACCTCGAGGACGCGCTCGGGCGCCTGCGCTACCTCGCCTTCTTCCTGCTCGGCGGAATCGTCTCGCTCGGACTGCTCGCCCTGTTCGCGCCCAACTCCACCGTGCCCGTGCTCGGGGCCTCCGGCGCCGTCGCCGCCGTGCTCGGCGGCTACCTCGTGCTGTACCCGCGCGCGCGGGTCGTCAGCCTCGCGCTGATCCCCTTCCTCGCCACGATCGTCGAGCTGCCCGCGCTGCTGCTGCTCGGGCTGTGGCTGATCGTGCAGGTCTGGTTCGGCCTTGCCGGGCTCACCGGACCCGTGCACCACGACTGGGGCGTCGCCTTCGCCGCGCAGCTCGGCGCATTCATGCTCGGGGCGCTGTCCGTGCCGCTGTTCGCCCAGCGCGAGCGCCTGCTCGCCAAACGACCGCCGCCACGGCCGGTGTACTGAGCCCGATGCGACGCAACTTCGTGCTCGCCGCCGTGCTCGTGTTCATCGCCGGGTTCGCCTTCCTGACCTTCGTCGCCGTCATCGAACAGGGCTTCACCATCGCGAGCTTCCTCTCCATCCTGATCCTCGCCCTGCTCGCCATCGGGATCGTCGGCGCGCTGCGCAATCCTCCCCGCCGATGAGGCTCCCGCGCCGATGAGCAGCCGCTCGCCCTTCATGACACCCGATCAGAGCCGCCGGCGGCGCCGGCTCGCACGCGAGCGCCGGCGGCGGCGCCGGACCATCGGTTTCACCGCCTTCGCGCTGCTCGTCCTGCTCGCCGTCGGCGTCGCGCTCGCCGCCTCGAAATCCGGTGGGGGCTCCTCCGGCGACGCCTCCAGCGCGAGCGCCAAGCCCGTACGGCCCAAGGTCGCCCTGAAGCCGGCGCTCTCCGCCATCGGGCTGCCGCTCGGCAAATCGCCGCTCTCCATGCAGGGCCTCGGCCTGCCGCAACAGGACGCCGTGCACATCGACTTCCATCACCCGCCCCGCGCCGGGATCCTGTTCGACCTCTCCACCGGCCAGGTGCTCTGGCAGCGCAACCCCTACCAGCGATTGCGCGTCGCCAGCCTCACCAAGATGATGACCGCGCTCCTCACCGTCGAATCCGCGCCGCCCGACGCGCGCGTGCTCGTCACGAAGGCCGCCGTCAACTCCGCCGGCTCGAAGGTCGGCGTGCTCCCCCTCGGCAAGCACGTGCGGTTGGAAACCATGCTCTACGGCCTGCTGCTCCCCTCCGGCAACGACGCCGCCATCGCCCTCGCTCAGCACGTCGCCGGCAGCATCGAGAGCTTCGTCAAGCGCATGAACGCGCGTGCCGCGCAGCTCGGCATGGGCTGCACGCGCTACTCCTCGCCCTCCGGCTACTTCAACGCCAACAACTTCTCCTGCGCCGCCGACCTCGCCCTGCTCGCACACGTCGACGAGCAGCAGCCCCGGATCGCCAGGGTCGTGCGCACCTACAGCAGGCAACTGCCGCTTCCCATCAAGGGCGGCAAGGTCTACCTCTACAACAACAACCCCTTGCTCATCTACCACTACCCCGGCGTCACCGGCCTGAAGACCGGCTTCACCGACTCGGCCGGGCGCTGCCTCGTCGCCACCGCCGAGCGCGGCGGCGTGCGCCTTGGGGTCGTCGTGCTGCACTCCCCCAACCCGGGCACGCAGGCACGGCAGCTGCTCGACCGCGGCTTTCAGGGCGTCTACCATCAGGCGCCCGTCGTCGAGCCGCCGATGCCGCCGGGGGCGTGAGGACGCCCCGAACATCCTCGCGCCCGCCGCCCCCAAATCCGTTGCATAGTGCCCCTCGGGCTCGTTTTCGATCCGGGACGGTACGTGAGCTGCCAGGCTTCCCTTAACACTCGGCCACGATCGAAAAGTCCGTTTCCACCAGCACGGCGGTGCCGTGTCTCATGTAGACCTTCGCTTCGGTCCCGGCCCTCTCCACTTCGACGGTGTCTCCGTCGCCCTGACCGCTGAGGCCGACAACAACCGCACACTGCGTTATGTCCTGGTCGAACGCAACCGCATAATGACCCACGGTGTCAGCAGCAGCGACCACGCCCTGACCGGCCAGGACATGGCCGGTGGTTGAAATGGAGCCCCATTTGACATTGGCCCCTTCGCCGGCCGGGCCTTCTGGGCCATTGGCCCCTTTGGCTCCCGTCACCCCAGGTGCTCCAGCGGCTCCCGTCGCGCCCGTCGCTCCTCTGGCGCCGACAGGTCCGGTCTGGTTCCAGGTCACGACTTTCTGACCCTTCCTGCAGAGCTTTCCGGACTTGAGCAGCCTGAGCGCGCCTTCTTCGTTGACACATGCGCGGAGTGTTCCGCCCGGCGAAAATCCTCCGGTCGCCGCTATTGCCCCGCCGCCCATGGCAAAGAGCAGCGCCAACGTTGCGGCTACGTTGGCGTAGCTGAGATGCCTGCTGATCCGTTGCATCGTCCCTCCCCGGGCTCGTTTTCGATCCGTGGATCCTACGGCGGCGACCGTCTCGCCGTGCGAGCGCCCCCCGTCGATCCCTGCCAGGTGCCGATACCAGCACGCAAGGCACCGTAGGAGTACCGTTCTTCTTCTAGATTGACTGGTCAGTCAGCCAAAGGAGAATGCCGTGGATCTCGACGACACACAGGACCAGGCCGCATACCGCGTACATGTGCGCGCCTGGCTCGATGAGCACAAGTCCGAAGCCCCCAAGCTGGAGGGCGAGGGCGCGATTGCCGACGAGTCGGAGATAATCGCCGCCCGCCGCGCATGGCAGGGCAAGCTCGCCGAGGGCGGCCTCGCCGGAGTGACCTGGCCCAAGGAGTTCGGCGGCCAGGGTCTAGGCCCGATCGACCAGGTCATCTGCAACCAGGAGATCGCCAAGGCCAAAGTGCCCGGCATCCTCGACGCGATCGGCGTCGGCATGCTCGGCCCCACGATCATCGCCCACGGCACCGACGAGCAGAAGTCGCGCTACCTCGGCCCGATGCTGCACGGCGACGAGGTCTGGTGCCAGCTGTTCTCCGAGCCCGCAGCCGGTTCCGACCTCGCCGCGGTGCAGGCCCGCGCCCGCCGGCAGGAGGACGGCAGCTGGCGCCTGTCCGGTCAGAAGGTGTGGACCACCAACGCGCAGTTCGCCGCCTACGGCCTGCTGCTCGCCCGCACCGACGCCGACGTGCCCAAGCACAAGGGCCTGACCATGTTCATCGTGCCGATGGACGCCCAGGGAGTGACCGTCCGCGGACTGCGCCAGATCTCCGGCGAGGCCGAGTTCAACGAGGTGTTCTTCGACGACGTCGCGATCGACGCCGACTCCGTCGTCGGCGGCGTCGGCAACGGCTGGGGCACCGCCCTGACCACGCTGATGTTCGAGCGCGTCACGATCGGCCTCGGCAGCGAGGGCCTCGGCTACAACTCCACGCGCTTCGCCGAAGCCATCGCCGGCCAGCCCGACGCGCGGCGCGACCACGAGGTGCGCAAGCAGCTCGGTGAGATCGCCAGCGAACTGCTCGCCGTGCGCTTCACCGGCTACCGCACGCTGACCGCCCTGCAAAAGGGTCAGGTGCCCGGCCCCGAGTCCGGCCTCGCCAAGATCACCATCGTCAGCGGCGCCATCAAGGCCGGCGATCTGATCGCCGACGTGCTCGGACCCGACGCGCTGGCCGAGAACAGCCAGTGGGCCTACATGATCTCCTTCCTGCCCGGGCTGAAGTCCGCCGGTGGGACCGAAGAGATCCTGCGCAACACGATCGGCGAGCGCGTGCTCGGGCTGCCGCCCGCCCCGCGTCTCGACAAGGGGATCCCCTTCTCCGAGCTGCGCTCCAAGGAAACCGCCGCCGCCTAGCGCGACGCCCAGCCGACGAACCTTCGAGAACAAGGAGCTTCCAAGTGAACCTGTCCCTCTCCGACGAGCAGGAATTCCTGCGCGAGGCCGCCCGCGGCGCACTGTCGCGCTTCAAGACCTTCGAGGCCACGCGCGAGGCGCTCGACGGCAAGACCGACGCGCTGCCCGACCTCTGGCCCACCGCCAAGGAGGCCGGCTGGCCCGGCCTGCTGATCGACGAGCAGCACGGCGGCGCCGGGCTCGACGCCTTCGACGCCATGCTCGTGCTCGGCGAGTGCGGGCGCGTGCTCGCCGACGTCGCCCTGCTCGGGCACCTGCCAGCCAGCGCGATTCTCAACGACGCTCCCGCCGCCGCCTCGCTGCTCGAGCCGCTCGGCAGCGGCGAGCGTCGCGCCGCCTATCTGCCCGTCAGCCCGCCCGACGACCTGCTCGATGCCTGGACCGCCGACCCGCGCAGCGGCCTCACCCGCGCCCCCGCGCCCACCGTCAGCGGCTCCGGCAGCGACGCGCGCGTCAGCGGCGAGCTCGCCTTCGTGCCCGATGCCCCCGGGGCCGACCTGCTCGTCGGGGTCGCGCTGCTCGACGGCAAGCCCGTCGGCGTCGCGATCGAGGGCAACGCCCAGGGCGTCGGCATCGAGTCCACCACGCGCTATGACGCCAGCCGCTCGCTCGGCCACGTCACGCTCTCCGACGCACCCGCGCTCGTGCTCGACGCACCCGTCGAGTCGCTCGCCTCCGCCTGGTACCTCGCGCAATCGCTGATCGCCGCCGAGTCGCTCGGCAGCGTCGAAACCGCGCTCGACGTCTCGGTCGAGTACGCCAAGGAGCGGCACACCTTCGGGCGCGCGATCGGCTCCTACCAGGCCGTCAAGCACTCGCTCACCGAGGTACTGCGCCAGCTCGACAACGGCCGCTCGCTGCTCTACTACGCCGGCTGGGCACGCCGCGGCGGACCCGCCGAGTTCCCGCTCGCCGCCAGCGCCGCACGCTCCGTCGCCGGGCGCGCCTTCGACAACGCCGCCCGCACCATGATCTCCGTGCACGGCGGCATCGGCGCCACCTGGGAGCACGACGCCCCGCTCTACTTCCGTCGTGCCCAGCTCTCGCGGCGGCTGCTCGGCGGCACCGCCGGGGCCACCGATCGGGTCGCCGGTGAGCTCATGGCGCAGGCTGACGCCGCGTAGCTCGAACACACCAAGGGGGCTTGGCCAGAGCTGACTGGCCTCGTCGGTTCCTGGCCCGGTATAATCGGGTTATGGAAACTGTTCCGCATGAAGCGCACGAGACATTCTCAGGCGAAATACGCACCGAAAGCGCAAAGACACTCCTTGCCAAGATGAATGAACATGTAGCCCACGGCGTGGAACAGGTCGTGTTGGACGTGTCCTCCTGCGGAGGCGAAGTCGCTCAAGCCAAAGGTCTCTACAAGGAACTGTCCTTGATGGGGTTCAAGCTCATCACGCGGAACATTGGCGAAGTCAAGTCAATGGCGAACCTGCTGATGCTCGCAGGCAATGAACGACTCGCCGTGCCAGGATCGACCTTCTTGCTGCACCCGATCGCAGTAGAGCATGAACTGGAAGACCACAGTCGCATGCAGTTTGACCTGCCCACGTTGGAACGGACCCTCGTGCGCCACGAAGCAAATAGGAACCAGGAACAGGTAGCCAAGTACCATCGATGGATCGGGCAAGTTAAGCGTGAGGATCAGGAACTGCAGGAAATCCTGGAGCGCGAGACCGCTCTTCCCAAAGCCGAGGCGATCCAGCTCATTCAGGCTGCGCAGCCGTTCGACGCCGCGTTCGCGCTACGGGCTGGCTTCATCAACGCCATCGCCTCTTCTACTGCCTCCCGCGCGGCGCCCTAACGGACCACGCGCGCCGCGCTCGCCTTGCTCAGCGCCGCCAGCACCGGCGCCCCGTAGGCCGCGTGCACCGCTTCGATCAGCGACGTGTCGGTCCCGCAGTTGATGCAGAACCCGTGCTGGGACCAGCCGATCGCGCGGGCCAACACCTGGTCCGCATAGGTCACGCCCGTCGCGTCGTGCCCGTAGTAGTCGTACGCCGCGTTCCACGCCGCTCCGTCGAGCGCGGGACCCGCGCCGTCGGCCGAGAGCAGGTGCGCCGCCGCCATGATCGCGTCGAAGTCGTCGTAGATCGAGGGGTGCTTCGGCGTCACGTGGTCATAGCTCGCGGGACGCCGTCCGTAGCGAAAGGAGTCGCTCACGAGCTGCCAGGTGCTCACCGGTCCGTTCGTCACGTTGAACTGCATCGGCCCCCCGCAGCAGCCCGCGAAATTCAGGCCCGCGTACGTGTCCGAGGCCGTCGAGAAGGCCGACTCCTGGCGGTGGATCGAGGCAATCAGCAGCCAGCTCACCCCGAACGTGCGCTGCGCCACCGCGTAGATCGGGTAGAAGCCTTCCATCCAGCGCGTCGAGATGTGCGTCTGGGTTTGGTCGACGAAGCGCGCCGCGTCGAGCTGCTGCTGCTTGGCCGAGGGCCGATCCACGATCGCGCCCGCCGCGCGGTGGGAGCGGCCGTGGCGGCCGCTCCGTGCCGTGCCCGAGGCCGCCGCCGCGCCCGATGCCCCGCCGGGTGAGGCCGTTGACCGCCCGCCGCCCGCCGCGCCGTCGACCCCTGCAGTGACGCCCGACGAGGCCGTCGCGCTCGGCGTAGGGGTCGGCGTCGCCGCCACCACCGGAGGCGGGTTCGCGCGCGGAGCCGATCCCGAGCCGCCGCCGAGCAGCAGCGCCGCGAGCAGGACCGCCGCGCCCAGCAGCGCCAGTCCACCCGCCAGCAGCCAGTTGCCGCGCTCGGATGGCGGAGTGGGGACGTTCGCCTCTGGCGCCGTCATCGGTTCGGGCTGCTCGTCGGTCATCGACGCTACAAGGTAGCCGGGCGGACGACCGTCCTAGCCGGACCCCGGCTTGCGCGACATAAGCCATACCGTCTGTGTTCCCTACGTATGGGCAGAACCGCAACCACCTTCGCCGCCGCCGCCGCGGCACTCGCGCTGCTCGGCGGCGGTATCGGCCTCGGCTCAGGCGTCGAGACGGCATCGGCCGCCGCGCAGGCGCCCGCCACGGCAGCGCCCGCGCTGAGCGCCGCCCAGCAGCACTACCTCGCGCTCGCGAAGACCGGCGTCAGCCAGGCGAAACGACGCTGGGCCGACCACGAGCTCGGCTGGTATGACTCGCGCCTGGGCGACCACGACCGCTACCCGCTCGCGACGATCTGGGACATCGTGCCGTTGTTCGAGTCGCTCGACGCGATCGCGATCGCGCAGCCGACAGCCGCCAACCGCGCGGCGGTCACGCGCTTCGCCAAGGGCGCCGAGCGCTACCTGAACCGCGGCCTGCGTCCTGTGCCCGGTTACTCCCCCTATCCGGGCGACCGCAGCGCGAACACCGAGACCTGGTTCGACGACAACGGCTGGTGGGGGATCGCGTTCGTCAACGCCTACCTGGCCACCGGCGCGCACCGCTGGCTCGGCGACGCCGAACGCGCGCTGAAGTACATCGCCGCCGCGGGCTGGGACTCGCGCGAAGGCGGCCTCTGGTGGAACACGACGCACCCCTACAAGGCGGGCGCCGCGCTCGCCTCCGACACGCTGCTGGCGACGCTGATCTACCAGCAGGCGCACTCGAGCTTCGCGCTCGCCCAGGCGCGGAAGTTCCTGACCTGGGGCAACAGCAGCGGCTTCAGCCAGGCCGACGGCCTGTATGCGGGCAGCAGCCTGAACCACACCCCGATCGACTACGCCGAGGGGCCGCTGATCTACGCCCAAGCCGTGCTCTGTGAGATGACCGGCAGCACAGAGGACTGCCGGCGCTCAGAACAGCAGAAGCTCAACTCGCTCAAACGCTTTGGCTACCTGCTCGACTTCTCGCCGCAGTACGACGCGATCTACCTGCAGTGGATGCTCGCGCTCTACGGGATCGACCACGAACGGACGCTGTACTCCCTCGCCGCCGACAACGCCCGCGGCGTCGAGACGCGGGCTCGCAACCGCGAAGGGCTCTACCTGCTGTCCTGGAACGGGCAGACCCTGCCGGCGCAGGACGCGCGGCCCGGGATGCTGCAGACCCATGCCGCGACGACCAGCCTGTTCGCATGGCTGGCCGTGTACGCGCCGCCCGGCTGATCTGCGTACTGCTCGCGGGCGGCTTGCGCCTAAGCCCCCATCGCCAGTTTCGAGAGCCGATCGAACAGCCGGTCGGGCAGCAGCCGCCGGACCGCGATCATCGCGCGTGCGTCGCGTCCCACGACGTAGCGGGGCTTCATTCGCCGTGCGGCCAAAGCGGTCTGAATCGTCTGCGCCACCTGCTCGGGTGAGATGCCGCGCTTCTCGGTGTTGCGGATGTTCTTCGCCATCGCGGCGGGCACGTGCCCGTATTGCTTTGTGAGCTCCGGGGGGACGACCAGCTGCCGTTCCGCGTCGAGCGACTTGCCCCAGATCGGCGTGGCCACCGACCCCGGCTCGACGAGCGCAACCTGAATCCCGGAGGAGTGCAGCTCGACGCGCAGCACGTCGCCGATCGCCTCGAGCCCGTGCTTCGCCGCGGCGTATGGTCCGGTGAAGGCCATCGCCACGCGCCCGCCCACCGAGGACAGGAAGACGATCCGCCCATCTGCCGCGCGCAGCGCCGGCAGCATCGCCTTCGTGAGCGCGACCTGGCCCAGCAGGTTGACCTCCAGATGGCGGCGGATGTCCTGCATCGAGATCAGCTCCAAGGGTCCGCTGATGCCCAACCCCGCGTTGTTGACCAGCGCATCGAGCCCGCCCACGGCTGAACCAGCCTCGTTCCCGGCCGCGCCGCCGGTCAGCTCGCCGACGCGCTCTGCCGCCTGCGCGATCTGCCGATCGTCGGTGACGTCGAGCATCAGCGGCTCGATCCGCCCGCCGCTCGGGTGTGGGTCCTCGGGTCGGCGTCCGTCGGCCAGCTGCTCGACGAGCCGCTCGCCCGCAGCCGAGTCGCGCACGCCCGCCAGCACGGTCCACCCGGCCCGCGCGAGCCGCAGTGCGGTCGCCTGGCCGATGCCCGTCGAGGTTCCGGTCACGAGCGCGGTCGGCATCGAGGAAACGCTACCCGCTTGCGCAAGCCCGTTGGCAACGACTTAGGATCGGGCTCGATGATTCACCGTGTGCCTGCCCGCGCGAAGCTCGCGATCGCCCTGCTCGCCGCGATCGCGCTGGCCGCGTGCCTGAGCGCCTGCGGCACCTCGCTGCGGCATCCCGAGAGCGACGACGCCAGCGCCGACGTCGACGCAGCGGCGCCCGGCTCCTGTCCCGCGACCGCGCTCGAAGCGCTGGGCTCGGTCGCCAAGCGGGTCTACCGCGAGGGCATCGTGAGCGAACGCGTCGACAGCGCGCGGCACATGATCGAGGGCTCCGACGCGCTGCGATCCGCGGTCGAAGCCGACAATGCCCAGGCCGCCCGCGCCGCCGCCAAGACGCTGATCGCCACCGGACACCTGACCGACCTGCGCATCGTGCGTGGCGGCAAGGTGCTGATCGACGTCGGTGGCCCCGCGCTCGCACCTGTGCGCGGCACGCTCGCCGCGAGCGGTGCCGCCGGCGGCGCGCGCGCCGCGGCAAACGCCACGCCTGCGGCCGGCGCCAAGCCGCTCGCGAGCTATGTCACCAGCGTCTGGGCGGCGGGCGGACTGATCGCCGAGACGAGCGGGATCGCCCAGGGCGCGACCGTGATCCGCTCGGCGAGCCCGCCCGCCGAAGGCCGTACGTTTGCGGGCGCATTTGAGCTGCCCGTTGGCGATCTGCCGCCACAGGGCACGCTGACGCACGACGGCGCGGCCTACCAGTTCACCTCATACCCCGCGAGCGCCTATCCCGACGGCGCGCCGCTGCGCGTCTACGTGCTGCGCGCGATCAGCTCGATCGAACCGACGCTCTGCGGGGCGACCCAAGACGACACGACCGTCAACGCGCTGAGCCGCATCGCGCACCTGATCTACGACGGCGAGGCCGGGCAGCGCACCGGCAAGCAGATCCGCCGCGTCCAGGGCAATCGGGCGCTGCTGGAGGCGGTGGCGCACCGCGACGCGAAGGCCACGCGCGCCGCGGTGGAGGCGCTGCTGCACCAGCACATCGTGCGCCTGCGGGTCAGCGCGGGCGGGCGCCTGCTCTCGGACGTCGGCGGCCCCTACGTGCTCGCGCCCGTGACCGCGCCGCTGCGGTTGGGCGGGCGCACGATCGGCAGCTTCGTGCTCTCGATCCAGGACGACGAGGGCTACAAGCGGCTCGCGAACCGGCTCGCGGGCCTGGACGTGCTGATGTACATGGGCTCGCGCCTGGTCAAGAGCACGATCGGATACTCGCCCGGCGCCGTTCCCACCCGCGGCCCGTTCAGCTTCCACGGGCGCAACTACCGGGCCTACACGTTCAGCGCCCAGGCCTTCCCCTCGGGGCCGTTGCGGATCACGGTGCTGATCCCGCTGCCCTACTCCTGAGCCGTCGGGCGGCTCGACAGGCTCGGGCTGAAGACCCGGCCACGGAGCCGCCGCGCTCAGACGGCTCAGGCCGGCGCGAGCGCGCCGCGCTTCTGCTCCAGGGCGCCCAGCAGCTCGGCGAAGGCGTCGGCGAATTTCTCGACGCCCTCGCGCTCGAGCGTGTCGGTGACGTCCTTGTAGTCGACGCCCGCCTCGGCCAGCTCATCGAACAGCTTGCGCGCCTCTGCGAGCTCGGACTCCAGGCGCGCGCCCGGCTTGCCGTGGTCCTGGAAGTCGAGGATCGTCTCCTCGGGCATCGTGTTCACGGTGTCGGAGCCGATCAGCTCCTCGACGTAGAGCGTGTCTCGATAATCGGGGTTCTTCACCGAGGTCGAGGCCCACAGCACGCGCTGGGGCGTGGCGCCCTTGGACTCGAGGTACTCCCATCGCGGCCCGGAGAAGATCGCCTTGTAGCGCTGGTAGGCGAGCTTGGCGTTCGCGATCGCGAGCTTGCCCTTCAGCTCGTCGTGGCCGTCCAGCTCATCGAGACGTTTGTCGGCCTCGGTGTCGATGCGCGAGACGAAGAAGCTCGCCACCGAGGCGACCTTGCTCGGGTCGCCGGCCTCGGCGACTAGCCGCTCGAGGCCACGCACGTAGGACTCGGCGACCTCCTCGTAGCGACGCAGCGAGAAGATCAGCGTGACGTTGATCGAGCGGCCCTTGGAGATCACGTCCTCGATCGCGCCGAGGCCCGGCTTCGTCGCGGGGATCTTGACCATCAGGTTCGGCTTCTCGACCGCCTCGTGGATCCGCATCGCTTCGCGGAACGTGGACAGCGTGTCGTAGGCGAGACCGGGATCGACCTCGAGCGAGACGTAGCCGTCGCGCCCGCCGCCGCCGTCCCAGATCGGGCGGAACAGGTCACAAGCCTCGCGGATGTCCTGCTCGGCCAGCGTCCAGAACACGTCCTTGATCGGCAGATCGGGGTCGAGCTCGCGCAACTGCTCGTCATATGCCTCGCCCGAGGCCATCGCCTTCTGGAAGATCGAGGGGTTCGAGGTGGCGCCGACGACGGAGTCCTCGCCGATCAGCTTCTGCAAGTGCCCGTCGCGGTTGGATTCACGCGAGAGGAAGTCGATCCACACGCTCTGGCCGAGGGCCGAGAGCAGTCGCAGCGGGGGGATGTTCTCGGCGGTGGACACGGCAGGGCTCCTTTCAGCTTTCGGTGGCCGGGCTCAGCTCGGCGCCGGCGTGCGACCGAGCAGTGCGCGGGCGCGAGCGGCGATGTTCTCGTCGGTGAAGCCGAGCTTCTCCAGCACGGTCGTACCCGGAGCCGAGGCGCCGAAACGATCGAGCCCGAGCACGTCGCCGTCGAGGCCGACCCACCTACCCCAGCTGATCGTGGCGCCGGGCTCGACGGCAAGCCGCGCGCGGATCTCGGGCGGCAGCACCTCGTCGCGATAGGCCTGCGACTGGGCTTCGAACAGATCCATGCAGGGCATCGAGACGACGCGCACCGCAATGCCTTCGCCCGCAAGCGTCTGCGCGGCGTGCAGCGTGGTGGGGACCTCGGCGCCGGTGGAGATCAGGATCAACTCGGGCTGCCCCTCGGCGACGGAGTCCCACAGCACATAAGCGCCGCGCTCCAGGCCCTCGGCGTCGGCCACCTCGCCGCGGTCGAGCGTGGGCACGTTCTGGCGCGAGAGCAGCAGCGCAACGGGGCCGTCGGCGCGTTCGAGCGCCACACGCCAGGCAACCACGGTCTCGTTCGCGTCGGCGGGTCGCATCACCCACAGCTCGGGAATCGCGCGCAACGAGGCATAGTGCTCGATCGGCTGGTGCGTGGGGCCGTCCTCGCCGAGCGCGACGGAGTCGTGCGTCCAGACCCACACGTTCGGCAGACCCATCAACGCGGACAGGCGCACGCTGCCACGCATGTAGTCGGAGAACATCAGGAAGGTGGAGCCATAGGGCTTGACGATCCCGCCGTGCGCACAGGCGCCGTTGACGATCGCGCCCATCCCGTGCTCGCGGATGCCGAAGGGCACGTTGCGCCCGGCGTGCACGCCCGAGAACTGTCCCGCGCCGTCGAACACGGTCTTGGTGGACTCGACCAGGTCCGCGGCGCCGCCCAGCATAGTGGGCGCGAACTCGGCGAAGGCGTTCATCACCTTCTGCCCCGCCGAGCGCGTCGCGATCTCGGCGCCGGCCTCGAACTCGGGCAGCGCATCGCGCCAGCCGTCGCGCAGCTCGCCGCGCCAGGCGCGATCCCAGTCCTCGGCCATCTCGGGGAACGCTTCGCGCCACGGCTCCAGCAGCTTCAGGAGCCACTCGCGCTGCGTGGTGGGGCCGCTCGCGCGCAACGACATGTGCTCGTAGACGCGGTCGTCGACCCAGAACTTCTTGTCGGGGTCGAAGCCCATCACTTCCTTCGTCGCGCGCACCTCGTCTTCGCCCAGCGCGGCGCCGTGGGATTTCGCGGTGTCGATCGCGTTCGGAGCGGGATAGGCGATGTGCGAACGAATCGCGATGAACGACGGCTCCTGATCGTGTTCGCGCGCCACGTCGATCGCGTGCTCCAGCGCCTCGACGTCCTCGGAGTCCTCGACCCGCTGCACGTGCCAACCCTCGGCGGCGAAGCGCGCGAGGTGGCTCTCGGAGTCGAAGGAGATCGCCGTGGTGCCGTCGATCGTGATGTGGTTGTCGTCGTAGCAGAGCGTCAGCTTGCCGAGCTTGAAGTGCCCCGCGATCGAGGCGGCTTCCTGGCTGATGCCCTCCATCAGATCGCCGTCGGAGCAGATCGCATAGGTGTGATGGTCGACGAGCTCGTGGCCCGGGCGGTTGAAGCGCTCGGCGAGGAAGCGCTCGGCGAGCGCCATCCCGACCGCGTTGCCGACGCCCTGCCCGAGCGGGCCGGTCGTGACCTCGATGCCGGGCGTGTGGCCGCGCTCGGGGTGCCCCGGCGTGCGCGAGCCCCACTGGCGGAACTGCTGCAGATCCTCGAGCGTCAGGTCATACCCGCACAGATGCAGCAGCGAGTACTGCAGCACGCAGGCGTGTCCCGAGCTGAGCACGAAGCGATCGCGGTCGACCCAGTCGGGGTCCTGCGGGTTCACGTGCAGGAAGCGCTTGAACAGCGTGTAGCCCAGCGGCGCGAGCGCCATCGCGGTGCCGGGGTGGCCCGCGTTGGCCTTCTGCACGGAGTCCATCGCCAGACCGCGGATCGTGTCGATCGACAGCTCGCGGATCGCGCGTTCATCCATAGACGCGATCCTAGCGAGGAGCGGGCGCTAAAGTCCGGGGATCATGGACGAGCAATTTTGTGACGTCGGCGACGGCATCGCGCTCTGCTACGAGACCTTCGGCGAGCGCTCGAACCCGACTGCCCTGCTGATCATGGGGCTCGGCACGCAGATGGTCGCCTGGCACGAGGACTTCTGCCGCCAACTCGCCGCCGCGGGCTTCCATGTGGTGCGCTTCGACAACCGCGATATCGGCCGCTCGACTCACCTGCACGGCGCGCCGCCGCCGACGGTTCGCGAGCTGCTGCTGCGCTCGCGAAGCGCGGCGCACTACAAGCTCTCGGACATGGCCGAGGACGCGGCGGGGCTGCTGCGCGAGCTCGAGCTCTCTCCCGCGCACGTGATCGGCGCCTCGATGGGCGGGATGATCGCCCAGACGCTCGCGGCACGCCACCCCAAGCGCGTGCGCTCGCTGGTCTCGATCATGTCGAACACCGGCGCGCTGTTCAGCGGCCAGCCCTCGCTGAAGCTCTATCCGTTCTTCCTGCGTAGGCCGAACGGCGGGCGCGAAGCGTATCTGGCGCACTTCGAACGACTTTTCTCGGCGATCGGCTCGACGGGACTGCCCCGCGACTCCGAGGAGATCCGCGAGCTGGCGATGCTGAGCTACGAGCGTGACCACGATCCCGCGGGCGCGGGCCGCCAGCTCGCGGCGATCCTCGCCTCGGGCGACCGCACCTCGGAGCTGCGCAAAGTCAAGGCGCCGACGCTGGTGGTGCACGGCACGGCCGACCCGCTGGTCCGACCCTCGGGCGGGCGCGCGACCGCGCGAGCGATCAAGGGCGCCAAGCTGATGACAGTGCCGGGCATGGGACACGACCTGCCGAGGGCGATCTGGGCCGAGCTGATCGACGCGATGGCCGAGAACGCTGCGAGGGCGGGTGGCCCCCCGGACCGCCACCCGCCCCTGCATGCCTCCCGGGCCTCCCTCTCAGGACTAGCCGGGTAGGCGCCCTCCGGCGCTCCCTCAATCGCCGTGAGGTCGCCGGCGATGCGCCGGCAATCCCGCCATCGAATGTGCGCGCCCCGTCGAGCACCATCCCGAATGTGCCCGAACACGCACGAGCCAGTGCAAGTCGTGCCGGCAGTGTGAGCGTCGGTAGGGCCAGCGGCCGTGGAGCGCGCGCGACATGCGCTGCTCTTGGCAGATTGGCGCCCTCATCGCCTTCCTCCCAGTCCCCGCAGGTGCTGTCTACCTGAACTCAGACCCATTACGAAGGTCCCTTCGCTCTAACCCTCACACCACCCGGCTTGCAATGCCTCCGAATGGGCGGGAACCCGTCTCCCGCTGGGACATATAAATCATGTTTTACGCGGAATGTCAATGGAGGTACCGATTTATCGAACGCGGTGCTCGTCGCATGAGAGCAAGCAGGTGAAATGCAGGGATATTCGGCGCTTTGAGCGGCCCCCGCATTGGAATAGTCACCCGCGGCGCGGGGGCCGCCGCCTGGGACTCCTCCTCGTGCCGGACGAGCTATCGAGGGAGGGCGAGATGGGCAGGACAGGCTGGAGCACCGAGCGCGGCGGGCATGGCTTCGTCCCCGCCGCCGAAGCACCGGCTCGGCCTGCGGCGTTTCTGATCTCCGCGGTGCTGGCGCCGGCGATCCCCTTGCTCGCGCTCGCGCTGCCGACGCGCGCGAACGCACTCGGCGAGCTGACGTTCGCGGAATGCTTCGGCGCGTCTGCCCCCTGTACGAACCTGCCGAACAAACAGCTCGAAGGGTCTGTCGGCCTCGTTGCTCTCCCTGGACCTTCGCGTTGCAGTGCGCCCGGCGGGAATCGAACCCGCGGCCTGCGGCTTGAAAGACCGCTGCTCTTTGGCTCCCCGAAGAGAACCGTTGACCACTGAGCTACGGGCGCGCGTGGTATGTCTTCACGGTTGACTGTTGCCGTGAGCGCATAATCTAAGCACGCTTGTCGAGACCGGTGGGGCGCGGGGCGCGGCTGTGCAGGCGGGGCGATGTCGGGAGCGTCGACGTGTGCGCTACAGCTCGCCCGCGAAGCGCACGATCTCACCGAGCACGGCTGCCTCGTCCTCGCGGTGCGGCCAGTGCCCGGCCCCCTGCACGATCAGCGCCCTGCTGGGGGCGGGAAACAGATCGGCGGTTGCCCGGTAGGAGTCGGGGTCGATGATGTCGGCGGTGCCGCCGATCGCGAGGTTCGCCACGGCGGGCGGCGGTCGTTCGAGCAGCTTGGAGCCGCCGAGCGGGAGCGCACGGTAGTAGTCGATCGCCCCCTGCAGCGTGGCCTGCGAGGAGAGCGCCTGCTTGACCTCGCGCAGCGACTGCTCGCGCTGCGGCCCGGACCAGTTGGGCGCCCAGCGCTTGTAGAGCGTGTCCAGGTAGGCGAAGTCGCGGCGACGCGTGCCGGCCGCGGCCCAGGGCAGCTTGAGCGCGAGGAAGTGACGCGCCTTGTACAGAGAGCCCGGCGTGCGAGCGAGTTGGCTGGGGTGCGGGATCGCGATCGTGACGATCCCACGCATACGTTCGGGCGCAAGCGTCGCGGCGACGTAGGTGATCAGCGCGCCCCAGTCGTGACCCACGAGCACGGCCCGCTGCGCGCCGATCGCATCGAGCAGCGACAGCGCGTCGCGGCCGAGCGTCTCGGGGTCATAGGCGCGACCGGCGACGATCGTCTCGGCGTGATAGCCGCGCAGCCAGGGGACGGTCACACGCCAGCCCGCCGCAACCAGCTCGCGCTGCAGCGCCTGGTAGGAATGGGGCGTGTCGGGGAAGCCGTGCAGCAGCACGATGTCCGGGCCCTCGCCCTCCTGAGAGACGACGAACGGCTGCCCGGCGCTTTCGATCGTCTTGAACTCCATCGCCGCAGTCTACGGCCGCGGATCATCGACGAGCAGCTCCATCAGCAGCCCGTCGTGCCAGCCGCCGCCGGCGGCGTCGCGCTCGTAGCCGCGCATCACGCCAACGCGCGTGAAGCCAGCCTTCTCATACGCGCGGATCGCGGCGGTGTTTCCAAGCGCGGCGCAGCTCGACCTCGTCACCGTCGCCCAGCGGGCGTAGAGCGATCGTCACGGTCGTCTTAGTATCCGCGATCCCCACGAGCCAGGAGAGAGGACGTGCGATGAGGTACTACGCGGTCGCCGAGCTTGACGTCACCGACCCGGGATGGGTAGCCGACTATGTGGCCGACGTCACGCCGATGGTCGAACGTCGGGGCGGGCGCTACCTCGCGCGCACGGCTCGGATCGAGCAGATCGAGGGCGAGCGGACGCCGCCGCAGGTGCTGCTGATCATCGAGTGGCCCTCACGCGAGGCCGCGAATGATTTTTATGAGAGCGATGAGTACCGCGGCTATCGCGAAGCGCGGCGCGCGGGTGCGCGTAACGAGTTCCTGTTGATCGCCGGGGACGACGTCAACGGCGTGGCGCAGATCGCGCAGTGAGGCTCGCGCCCGCGAGCGCGGCCGCGGTCCGCGGCGCGATCAGTCCAGCGCTACGAGGCCGCGCTCTGGATCGAGCCGCTGCGTCGAGGCGACCGTGTGGAACAGCGCGTCGGCGGGCTCGGCCAGCAGCGGGAACAGCGCGGTCAGGAACTCGCGCGTGTAGGGCTGGGAGAAGTGGAGCTGCAGCGCCTCCTCGTCGGCCCACTCCTCGACGATCACGTAGCGATCCGGCTGCTCGAGGTCGGCGTAGACGCGATAGCCGTGACAGCCGTCCTCCTCGCGCGAGCGCCGGCACATCTCGGTCGTGACCGCGACGTAGCGCTCGCGGTTCTCGGGGGCGATGCGCATGCGTCCGGTGACGACGATCATGCGCGCCATGCTAGCCGGCGCGGCCGGGGCGGCGGGCACCGGCCGCGGCTCGCGCAGGAGCGCGACGGTCGCGGGGCAGGCGTAGGCTCCAGGGATCGAGCGCCGCGAGCTGACATTCACCTCGGGGGACTCGCACTGCGCGGCGTGGCTGTACGAGCCGGCGGGCGAGCCGAGCTGCTGCGTGGTGATGGCGCATGGCTTCTCGCTGACGCGCCACGACGGCCTACCGCCCTACGCCGAGCGCTTGGCGCGGGCGGGCGCGGCGGTGCTGGTGTTCGACCACCGCTACCTCGGCGACTCGGGCGGCGAGCCGCGCCAGCGCTTCCGCACGCGTGACCAGCGCGAGGACTGGCTGAGCGCAGTCGCCTTCGCACGCACGCTCGACGGGGTCGACCCGCAGCGGATCGTGCTGTGGGGCTTCTCGTTCAGCGGCTGCCACGCGGTCGAGACCGCGCTCGCGGACCCACGGATCGCGGCGGTCCTCGCGCTGTGCCCGATGGTCGACGGCTTGGCGCGGGCGCTCGCGACGCCGCCCGCGCTCTCGGCCTGGCTGACGCCGCGGGCGCTCGCCGACCAGCTGGGACGCCACAACCTCGTGGCGGTCACGGGCGAGCCCGGCGCCCACGCGGCGATGACGCTGCCGGGCGAGGCGGCGGGCTTCGCGGCGGCGGTGCCCGACGGCTCGCCCTGGCGCAACGAGATCTCCCCCGCGGTGTTCCTGTCGGTCGCGAGAATCCGGCCCGTGACGAAGGCGGCGCGCCTGCGGGTGCCGCTGTGGGCGGGCCTCGGCGAGCAGGACGTGACGGTCTCGGCGCGCGCGGTGCAGCGGCTCGCGGAGCGCGCCCCGCAGGGCGAGCTGCACCGCTACCCCTACGACCACTTCGGCGCGTTCCTCGGCGATGGGCCGGAGCGGGTGGCGGCGGATCAGATCGACTTCCTGCAGCGCCAGGCGCTGCTCGCGGCTTGAGCAGCTCATGCCCCGCGCGGCCGCGCGGCGGGCCAACGAGCGCAGGGATGCGCGCCGCATGAACGGCGAGCACGAAATCACCACGGAGCGCCTGCTGATGCGCCGCTGGCGCCCGGCGGACCGCGAGCCGTTCGCGGCGATGAACTGCGACCCGCGCGTGATGGAGCTGCTCCCGGGCCTGCTGAGCCGCGCGGAGAGCGATGAGTACATAGAGGCGATCGAGGACTCCTTCGAGCGGCGCGGCTACGGGCTGTGGGCGCTGGAGCTGCGATCCAGCGGCGAGCTGATCGGCTTGACGGGCCTGAACCGGGTCGCCTTCGAGGCGCACTTCACGCCCGCGGTCGAGGTCGGCTGGCGGCTGGCACACGCGACTTGGGGGCACGGCTATGCGAGCGAGGCCGGGCGCGCGGCGCTGCGCTTCGGCTTCGAGCGAGCGCGGCTGGGGGAGATCGTCTCGATGACCACGACGCTGAACCTGCGCTCGCAGGCGGTGATGGAGCGGATCGGGATGAGCCGTACGCAGGCGGATGACTTCATCCACCCGCTGGCGCGGCGCGAGGAGCTGCTTGCGCACGTGCTCTACCGGCTCACGGCGCGGGACTGGAGCGCGGCCGGGGCAGGCGCGGAGGCCGGGGCAGGCGCGGAGGAGACTCGCGCGCCTTGACGGCGCTGGTCTGGTTCCGCCGCGACCTGCGTCTGCACGATCACCCCGCGCTGCGCGCGGCGCTTGCCCGGGACGAGCGCGTGGTGCCGGTGTTCTGCCTTGATGAGCGCCTGCTGCGGGGGCGCCACTCCTCGGGAGCGCGCACGCAGTTCCTGCTCGAGTGCCTGGCCGACCTGGACCGCGCGCTGCGCGAGCGCGGCAGCGGCCTGGTG
This sequence comes from Solirubrobacteraceae bacterium, assembly GCA_036267655.1. GTDB lineage: Bacteria > Actinomycetota > Thermoleophilia > Solirubrobacterales > Solirubrobacteraceae > Palsa-744. Next base: position 21,076 of record DATAVP010000011.1, on the reverse strand, counting down.
CTGCGCGAGGGTCCGCCTGAGTACGAGCTGGCGCGGCTGGCGGACGAGGTGGGGGCGGACTCGTTGCACTTCACACGCGACGTGACGCCGTTTGCCCGGGCGCGCGGCGCACGCGTGCGTGAAGCGCTGGCGGCGGCGTCGAGTGAGGTGGAGCCGTGCGGGCACACGGGACTGAGCGCGGTCGAGGAGGTGGGCGCGCTGCACACACAGGCCGGCAAGCCGTACACGATCTTCACGCCGTTTCATCGCACCTGGGAGCGCGAGCCCAGGCGCGAGCTGCTCGGCGCGCCGCGCAAGCTTCCGCGGCTGCCCTCGGGCTTGGCGAAGGGGCGGCTGCCCTCGCTGAAGGCGCTGGGCCTCCAGCAGGAGGTACAGCGACCCGCGCGGGGCGGGGAGCGCGCCGCGCGCGAGCGTCTGCGCGAGTTCCTCGCCAAGGACGTGCGCGACTACGGCCTGGGACGCGACGCGCTCGGCGAGGATTCGACCTCGCGGCTGTCGCCCTACCTGCACTTCGGCTGCGTCTCGCCGCGCGAGGTCGAGGCGCGACTGCCGCCCGGAGCGGGGGCCGAGGCGTTTCGACGCCAGCTCTGCTGGCGCGACTTTCACCATCACGTGCTGCTGCACTTCCCGCGCAACGCGCACTCGGAGTTTCAGGAGCGCTACCGCGGCAAGCTCAGGTGGAGTCGCAGCAGGCGCAACTTCGAGCGCTGGTGCGAAGGCCAGACCGGCTACCCGCTGATCGACGCGGGCATGCGTCAGCTACGCCGGGAGGGCTGGATGCACAACCGCGCGCGCCTGGCGGTGGGCTCCTTCCTGACGAAGGACCTCGGCATCGACTGGCGCTGGGGCGAGCGCCACTTCATGCGCCTGCTGCTCGACGGCGACGAGGCGAACAACAACGGCAACTGGCAATGGATCGCATCGGTGGGCACCGACCCGCAGCCGGTCTTCCGGCGCATCTACAACCCCGCGCGCCAGATGGAGACACACGATCCCGATGGCCGCTACGTGCGCCGCTGGGTGCCGGAGCTCGCGAACGTGCCGGAGGAGTATCTGCGCGAACCCTGGAGGATGCCGACGACGGTTCAACGCGAAGCGGGGTGCCTGATCGGCGGCGACTACCCGCGCCCGATCGTGGACCACGCACAGGCCCGGCGCGAAGCGCTGGAGCGCTATCGCGTGAGCTAGCGCAACCGCGCAAGCCCGGCGTATGCTGAGCTGCGATCATCCGCAGGAAGCAGCGTGAGCACGAGGAGAGACGATGGAGAGCGCTGTCACACAAATGGGGAAGACGGGCCGGCCGGCGGCGGTTGACGCGAGCACGGTCGCCGAGGCGTTTCGCATCACCGCGGCCGAACGCGCGGAGCAGGTCGCGATCCGTACGAAGGAAGACGCCTTCACGATCACCTGGGGCGAGCTGCGCGAGCGCGTCGACGCGCTCGCGGGCGGCTTGGCGAAGCTGGGCGTGGAGCGCGGACGGACGGTCGCCCTGATGCTCTCGAACCGTCCCGAGTTCCACCTCTGCGACCTCGCGGCGATGATGCTGGGGGCGACGCCGTTCTCGATCTACAACACCTACTCGCCAGAGCAGATCGAGTACCTGCTGGGTGACGCCGAGGCCACGGTGCTGATCTGCGAGCAGCAGTACCTGCCGCAGGTGATGCAGGCCCGGAAAGGAGCGCCGCGGCTGGAGCACGTGATCGTGATCGACGGCGAGCCCCCCGAGGGCACGCTGGCGCTGTCGGAGGTCGAGGGCTCGAACCCGGGCTTCGACGTCGAAGCATCGGTCGCGCAGCTGCAGGGCTCGGACGTGCTGACGCTGATCTACACCTCGGGCACGACGGGTCCGCCGAAGGGCGTGCAGCTGATCCACCGCAACCTGCTCGCCGCGGTCGAAGGGCTCGACGAGCTGATCGAGTTCCCGGAGGACGGGCGCGTGATCTCCTGGCTGCCCGCGGCGCACGTGGCCGAGCGCAACGCCCACCACTACCTGCCGATCGTGTTCGGCCTGCAGATCACGTGCTGCGACGATCCGCGCCAGGTGCTCTCCTACCTGCCGGAAGTGAAACCGAGCTGGTTCTTCGCGGTGCCGCGCATCTGGGAGAAGCTGAAGGCGGGCCTGGAGACGATGATGGCGGCGCAGCCCGACGAGCAGCGCGAGAAGGTGCAGGCGGCGCTGGATGCGAGCCTGCGCAAGGTGCGCCTGGAGCAGGCGGGCGAGCCGGTGCCGAGCGAGCTGGCCGAGCAGGTGGCGCAGGCCGACGCGGGCATCTTCGCGGGGCTGCGCACGATGCTGGGGCTGGACGAGGTCGAGGCGATCAACGTGGGCGCAGCACCGACGCCGGTGGAAGTGCTCGAGTTCTTCCACGCGATCGGGCTGCCGCTGGCCGAGCTGTGGGGCATGAGCGAGACCTGCGGCGCGGGCTCGGTCAACCCGACGGCGAAGATCAAGATCGGCACGGTCGGACCGGCGGCGCCGGGCGTGGAGCTGAAGCTCGACGCGGACGGCGAGGTGCTGATCCGCTCGGACGTCGTGATGCTGGGCTACCGCAACCTGCCGGAGAAGACGAAGGAGACCTTCACCGAGGACGGCTTCCTGCGCACGGGCGACATCGGCGAGTTCGACGAGGACGGCTACCTGAAGATCGTGGATCGCAAGAAGGAGCTGATCATCAGCGCGGGCGGCAAGAACATGTCTCCGGCGAACATCGAGGCGACGCTGAAGACGGCCTCGCCGCTGATCGGACAGGCTTGCTGCATCGGCGACATGCGCCCGTACAACACGGCGCTGATCGTGCTCGATCCGGACTTCGCGCCGATGTGGGCGCAAGGTCAGGGGATCGAGGCGAGCACGCTGGAGGCGCTGGCGAGCGACGAGCGCGTTCGCGCGGTGGTGCAGGAGGGCATCGACGCGGCGAACGAGAAGCTTGCGAAAGTAGAACAGGTGAAGAAGTTCCACATCGTCGAGGGCGACTGGCTGCCCTCGGGCGACGAGCTGACGCCGACGATGAAGCTGAAGCGCAAGCCGATCGCGGAGAAGTACTCCGGGCAGATCGCGGCGATGTACGGCTAGCTCTGCTGGTGGCGCTCGAGCATCACGGGGTCGTGCGAGCAGAACAGCTCGACCTCGCCGGCGCCCCGCAGCGCCAGCTCGCGTAGGCGCTCCTGGTTCTGGCGGCGGGGGCCGTTCTGCACCGAGTTGACGTTCTGGAAGGCCTTGAGCACGGGAGGGCAGCTCGGCGGCGTCTGCAGCTCGCCGCGGTGGAAGAAGGCGTCGCCGCAGTGCAGCAGCCAATCGCCGTCGCGCTTGACCGCGACACCGGCATGCCCGCGTGTGTGACCGAGCAGCGGCACCATCAGGATCTCGGCGTCGCTGTCGGGCAGGATGCGCACGCTCTCAAAGCCCTGCCACTCCTCGCCCGCGACCTCGTGCTCGGCCCATCTCGGCCCGTGCGCCCAGTGGGCGGCGACGTAGCGCTCGCGTTCGCGCCAGCTCGGGTGCAGGGCGGCCTGCAGCTCGCTGTCGAGCACGTGCACCTGCGCGTCGGGAAAGTCGGGCAGGCCGCCGGCGTGATCGACGTCGAGGTGCGTGAGCACGATGTGACGCACGTCGCCGGGATCGAAGCCGAGCGCGCGCACCTGCTCGACCGCGGTCTCGGCCTCGCGCGCCTGCGGGCGAAACAGCGTGTCGAACAGCAGCCCGAGCCGGCGCGTGTTGCGCATGTCCTCGAGGCCGAAGCCGGTGTCCACGAGCACGAGCCCCTCGGCGCCCTCGATCAGGAGGCAGTGGCAGATCAGGCGTGCCTTGCCGAGCGGACTGCCCTCGCCATCGATGAAGCGCTGCCCGTGAGGGCACATGGTGCCGCAGCCGAGGTGATGGATCGCACGGGGCGAGACGTTCACGCGCTTAGCCTATTGCCGATCGAGTACGCGCGCGCGACGCTGGTCCCGGCCGCGATTCGATCGCCCCACCGGAATGCCAAGGGCAAATTGCCACCGGGCGCCGTGCTGAGTCAGAATGCGGGACGTGATCCTCACGCCGAGCGTACGGGACTTCGACGACACGCTCGCCGCGCTGCCGCAGGCGCCGGCCTCCGAGGCGAGTGGCGGGTGAGCGCCTTCGTCACCGCGGGCGCTGGCTTCCTGCTGGCGGTGCTGTGGTTCGACCTGATGTTCGACGTGCAGGTGCTCGGGCACGACGGCGAGCGCACGCTGCCGGAGGCGCAGCTTTCCTCGATCGCCGCCTACTACGCGCGCGTGACGACCGCGGCGCGACCGATGAACCGCCTGATCGCGACCGCGATGCTGGCGACGATCGCAGCGATCGTGGTGGAGATCGCCGATGACGGCGGGGCGGTGCCCGCGGCGCTCGCCTGGGTCTCGCTGGCGCTGGCGCTGGCGCCGATCCTGCTCGCGGGCTCGCGCACGGTGCCGCACGCGGTGCGCCTGGGCACGCGCGCCGACCCGCCCGCGAATCAAAGCGCGCTCGCGCGGTCGATCCTGCGCGAGCACCTGTTCTGCTTCGCCTCGATCGCCGCGCTGATCGCGCTGCAGCTTTGCTGGTCCTAACGACCGCCCGAAGCGGGCCGCTCGGGCGAAGCCGCAGCGGACTCACCACGAACAGGGCGCTCTCGACATCCACTCGTTGAGCGAATACATTGCGGTTTCGTGGAGCGAGCATGGGACTACAGAGGGATGGGGGCAGAACGATGAGACGACCAGCAGCCCTGGGTGCGGCGTCCGTGCTCGCCGCGATCGTGTCGACATCGCTGCTCTCGGCTCCGACGGCGCTCGGCGCATCGGTGACGATCGGACCCGACGCGACCGGCACGGTGGCAACCCAGGTGGGTCTGGAAACGAAATCTGTCCAGCACCTGACATTCGTGCAGGTGAGCCAGCCGACTGCCGGCATCCTGCTGACGGCGCCTGCGGACGGCGTGATCACCTCGTGGCGAGTGCGCGGTTCGGCAACACTCACCGGGTCGCTCGCGTTGCGCGTTGCGCGTCGTGCGCCGGACGGAGTCGACTTCACGGGGGGTGCCTCGAGCCTCCCGATCACGGGGTCTTCGCCGGGTGCCGTCGACCATCCGACCAACATTCCGATCCAAGCCGGGGAATACATCGGGGTCGAAGAGGAAACAAAAGGGTCGACGGCGGACTCGGAAGCTTTCGTCTCATTCGCCGGGGCCACCGGGGCCACGGTCGACGACTGGGGAGGCACCGGGCTTCCAAACGGAACGACGAGCGCACCCATCGACAACGAACCGGATCTTCGGCTCTTGGCGAACGCCACCGAGAGCCTGCGGGCATCGATATCCGGCGTCTCGCCGCCGTCCGGCTCGACCTCGGGAGGCCAGGCGGTCACGATCACGGGCTCGAACCTCGACGAAACGACCGCCGTGAGCTTCGGCGGCGTCCCGGCCACGAGCTTCACGGCCGCCGCTTCACAGATCACGGCGACGGCTCCGGCGCATGCGCCGGGCACGGTCGATGTCCATGTCTCGGGGCCGGGCGGCACGAGTCCCACGACGAGCGCCGCTTCCTACCAATACGTCACGCCCGCGCCGGTCACGACGATTTCCGGGCCCCTCACACCCGCGCTGGCTGGGCCGATGAAACCCACGGCGGGACAGATCAAGGCCGGACTGCTGGCACAGCTCAAGCCAACCGGAAAGGGCGCCAAGATCGCGTCGCTGAAGAGCAGGAAGAGCTACTCGTACACGTTCAACGCGCTGAGCGCCGGCGCCTTGAGCGTCAACTGGTACTTCCTGCCGAAGGGAGCGCGCGTGTCGCGCGCGTCCAAGCCGGTGCTCGTTGCGAGCGGTGGCTTGAGCTTCCCTGCGCGAGTGAGCAAGACGCTGACGATCAAGCTGACGGCCCGGGGCAAGCGCCTGCTGAGGCATGCTTCGGCTGTCAAGCTGACGGCCAAGGGCGTGTTCACCCCGGCCGGTGGGACGCCGGTCGCGGCGACCAACTCGTTTGCGCTGAAGAACTGATCGCGCCGAGCTCGCGAGGACTGTCGGCGAGGCGACTCAGCCCTTCGCGGGCAACGTGCGCGCGTAGGCGACGCCGCGTCGGACCCAGGGCTCGAGCCGGCGCTTGGTCCCGATCCCCTCGGCGTCGACGCGGAGCCATCCTTTCGCGGGACGGCCCCGCATCATCATCGGACGCGTGTGCTCGCGGGCGAGCGCGGCCTGCACCTCCTCGGGATCGAGCCTCAGCATCAGGCCGCCCTTCGAGGACGCGGCGACGGCCATGTTGCCGTCGATCAGGAAGGCCAGCCCGCCGAACATCCGCATCTCGCTGACGCCGTCCTCCGCGGCGAGCAGCTCGCGGATGCGGTTTGCGAGCTCTTCGTCGTAGGCCATGCCTACATCGACACCTCGACCGCCTCGTAGACGTCGATGCTGCCGCCGGTGTCGAGCACCGGGCAGCCCTCGGCCAGCCCGCTCGCGGCGTCGAGGCTGTCGGCCTGCACGACCGTGTAGCCGGTCAGACCCGACTCCGCCGAGCCGCCGGGAACCGAGGTCGACTCGCCGAACGGGTTGCCGGGATCGACGATCGCGGGGCCGAGCTTGCCGAACCATGCGCCCCAGGCCGCCATCGAGGCTTCACGCTCCTCCTCCGTCGGGGCCATCACGCCGCCGCGATATGCAAACACGTACTTGCTCATCTGGTTCTCCTTTTGTCTTTAATCTATTAATTAATTGAATAAAAATTAACTGCCGTTGAAAACTCGCCGCGCGAGGTTGTCGAGCGTGGCGTTCCAGCCCGCGCCGTGGCCTTCGCGCGATTGCTCGGAAGCCAGGCCGCTGTGTTCGAGCACGACCGTCGTCATCGCCCCCTCGGCGCGAAATTCGACGGTGACCAGGCTGACGTGGCCGGGGTGCGGCCCGCCCTCGCCCTGCCAGCACCACGTGTAGACGAGCCGATCGGGACGCGCGATCTCGCGGTACTCGCCGCCGACGACGTGAGGCCGGCCCTCGTCGTCGTGCATCCGCAGCAGGTAGCGCCCGCCGACGCGCAGGTCCACCTCGCAGCCGGGCGAGGTCCAGGTCGGCGCGGCGGCCCACCAGCGCTGAAGGACTACGGGGTTGGTCCAGGCGTCGAACACCTCCTCGGGCGTCGCGGCGAACGAGCGCTCCGCGCGGAAGGCCGCGATCTCGCTGGTGCTCACCGCCCGGGACCCTTTCGCCCTTCGGCCAGGAACTGCTCGACCACGTCGAACTTGCGCCCCCACATCGCCCGCAGATCGGCCATCCAGTCGGCCGCGTCGGCGAAGGGCTGCTCGGCCAAGCGCAAGCGGTGCGTGCGGCCGTCGATCACCCGCACGATCGCGCCCGCCTCTTCGAGCACGCGCAGATGGCGGCTGATCGCGGGCTTTGAGACCGCGAAGTCGCGCGTGGCCTCGCCGACGGTCAGCTCGCTCTCGGCGAGCCGCTCCACGATCCCGCGACGGACCGGGTGCGCGCAGGCGGCGAAGGCACGGTCCAAGAGCAGTTGGTTAGCCATCTGGTTAACAGTTATCAGATCGATAGCTTGCGTGCGCGACGATGCGAAAGCTCGGATCAGCCGTGGCGGTCCTGCTCGCGATCCTCGCGCTCGACGGGGCCGGCGTCGCGCGGGCCGGGCATGAAAGCGCGCCCGCGAGGACGCTCGTGGTCGGTCGTTCACTCGACGGGCGGGCGATCTCGGCGCGCGTGCTGGGGGCGGACTCGGCACCGCGCAAGATCCTGCTGGTCGGCTGCGTCCACGGCAACGAGTGCGCCGGGCGGGCGATCCTCGCGGCACTCGAGCGAGCGCCTGTCCCAACGGGTGTCCAGCTCTGGCTCGTGCCGAGCATGAACCCCGACGGCGAGGCCGCCGACACACGCCAGAACGCCGACGGCGTGGACCTGAACCGAAACTTCCCCTACCAGTGGCGGCGGGTCCCGGGGCAGACCTACTACTCGGGGCCGCACCCGCTTTCAGAGCCCGAGACGCGCGCCGCGGTGCGGCTGATCGAGCGCGTCAAGCCCGCCGTGACGATCTGGTACCACCAGCACGAGGACCTGGTCGACATGGCCGGTGGCGACCGCGCCCTCGCGCGTCGCTACGCCGAGTTGTCGGGCCTGCGCGCGACGTGCCTGCCGTTCCTGCCGGGAACCGCCTCCGCGTTCTCGAACCACCTGCTGCGGGGCACGACCTCGTTCGTGGTGGAGCTGCCCGCCGGGCCGGTGTCGGGCGCCGCGCTGCGGCGTCACCTGCGCGCCCTCGCGGCTCTCGAGCGCGGCGCGCGCAGCGGCCCTGCGCGGAGCTGCGCGCCCTGAGCGGCCGACCCGGCGCGGCGCTCATCCGAACGCTCAGCCCTCGCCGAGCACGAACCGCTCGATCGCCAGCGCAAAGCCCTCGTCCTCGTTTGACTCGGTCACCTTGGTCGCGGCGCGTTTCACTTCCTCGCCCGCGTTGCCCATCGCGACGCTGAGCCCGGCCCCCTCGAACATCAGCATGTCGTTCGGCTGGTCGCCCAGCGTCGCGATCCGCTCCAGCGGCACCTCGTACCTGCGCGAGAGGTAGTGCAGCACCGCGCCCTTGTTCGCCTCGGGATGGGTCACGTCCAGGTAGTAGGGCTGCGAGCGCGCCGCCGAGACCTGCGCCCCGAAGCGCTCGCGTGCGTCGGCCTCGGCACGCGCAACGCGATCGAGATCCTCACCGCCGACGCCGACGATCTTCGCGATGTCCTCGGTGATGCCCTCGAGGCTCTCGAGAACCGTCGGCGCGAAGCGGACCGTGTCGGCCTCTTTGGCGACGCGCGGCGCGTGTGGGTCGCGCAGCAGCCAGTCCGACCCGCGATACAGCCAGACGTCGAGCCCGTGCTCGCCGATCAGCTTCACGATCTCCTGCACGAGGGCGGGGTCGATCGAGCGCGCCTCGATCACCGACATGTCCGGCCGCGCGTACAGGCCGCCGTTGAACGCCGCCAGCGGCAGCTCCAGCGCGAGCGGCTCCACCAGCATCTGCATCCCGCGCGGCGGGCGCCCGCTCGTGAGCGCGAACTTCACGCCCGCCGCTTTGAGCGAGCGCACCGCCGCGATCGTGCGATCGGTCAGCAGCTTCTCGTCGGTGACCAGCGTCCCGTCGACGTCCGCCAGCACGAGCTCGATGCCCGATGCCATCGCGCTACTCGGCGAAGCGCTTGACGAACGCCAGCGCCGTGTCCGCGACCTCGCGCCAGCCGCTGTCGATCGTCAGCGCGTGGCCGCGGTTCGGCATCTCGACGATCTCCGTGACGCCCTCGTTGCGCTTCTGCTTCTTGAAGGAGGCGTTTGCGATCGCCCAGGGCACGGTGTTGTCCTTCTCGCCCGAGACGATCAAGAGCGGCCCGCGCTCGGGGTTCTTGCTGTTGACCTTGGCCTCGGTCCACGGGTTCAGGTTCGCGGTCGCGGCTTGGAACAGCGGCAGCCCCGAGGCCGGGACCGCGTAGGTCGTGTACAGCTCCTTGGCCTCTTCCTCGCCGACCGCGTTCGCGAAGCCGAAGCGAAACTGCTCGTATGTCAGCGGCACGGCGCGGTTGCGGTTCGCGGGGTTGCCCAGCACCGGGCTCGCCGACTTCAGCGCCGAGATCGGCAGCGGCAGCACGCCGCGAAACGGGGCCGGGTCGATCGCGACCGACGCCGCCGCAAGGCCGCGGCCCGCGACGATCTGGGTCAGCAGCCCGCCGAAGGAGTGCCCGATCACCGCGGGCTTCCCCCGCAGGGCGCCGATCACCTCCGCGAAGTGGTCGGCGACCTCGCCCACCGACTTGTGCGCGAACACCTCGGGCTTCGCGTTCGCCTGCTCGACCGTCTGCGGATCGTCGGGCCAGCCCGGCGTCAGCGGCGCGTAGCCGGCCTGCTCGAACACGCTCGCCCAGCGGTCCCAGCTGCTCGGCAGCAGCCACAGCCCATGTATGAAGACGACCGGACGCAGCCCCGTCGCGTTTGCCTTCTCGATCTGCTCATCCTCGTATTTGGAGATCGCCATCTCTCGGTCCTTTGCTGTTAGCGGCTCGCTGCAGACGGGCCTGGTCTCGAGTCCGCATCATCCCACTGCTGCGTTATCGTGCCCGCGGTCGCCGGGTGGTGACGAGCAGGCACCTAAACCAGACGCTCAAGGGGGAAGTCGATGTACACGCAAGCTCTGCCCAGGTCCCTTGCAAGACGATCCTCACGCGCCCTTGCGTTGACGCTCGTGAGCTGCGCAGCGCTCCTGTGCGGACTCGGCGCGGTCGCGGCGAGCGCAGGCGCCGCCGGCAAGACCCGCTCGATCACCTGCCGCGGCGGCGGCAGCTCGTGCAGCGCGACGATCGGCCTCGCGGGCGGTGCGAGCAACGTGAAGCTGAAGATCGCGCTGAGCGACACCGACCTGAAGCTCTTCAGCAGGTCGGTCAAGCCCTCCTCGGTGCGTGGCGCCTACCAGCTCTCGAAAGGCTCCTACTCGCAGGGCGGCTCGCTCTACACGGTCACGCTCAACGCCGTGCAGTCGATCCCCAAGGGCGCGACGCTGACGCTGCGCTTCGCCGTGCCGCGCAAGAGCGTCGGAACGCCGGGGAAGTAGCCGCCTGCGCCCCGCGTCGATGGCGAGCATCTACGAGCCCGAGTACGACGAGCCGCGAGAGCAGCCGGGGTTCCGGGCGCGGCGCGCGCGGCTGAGCCGCCAGGCGGGAAGCGAGCGCCTCGGGCTCAGCCTGTGGGAGCTGCCGCCCGGCGAAGCCGCCTACCCCTACCACTGGCATCTCGGCGAGGAGGAGCTGCTCGCGGTGCTCGAGGGACGGCCGACGCTGCGCACCCCCGCCGGGCGGCGCGGGCTCGCCGCGGGCGAGGTCGTCGCCTTCCTGCGCGGCGAGGAGGGCGCCCACCAGCTGATCAACGAGACCGAGCAGACGGTTCGGTTCCTCTCCTTCAGCACGAGCGGCGACCCGGACCTCGTCGTCTACGCGGACTCGAACAAACTCGGCGCCTATGAGCGCCTGCCCGAGGGGGCGGGATGCGAGCGCTGTTCCGCCTCGACGACACCGTCGACTACTACGACGGCGAGTCGGCGCCCGAGCAGGAGTCGGCGCCCGAGCAGGGTTGACCGCGCGCGGCGCGGCTCCCCGCCGTCGAGCCCCTCAGGGCTCGCCGATCACGACACGGCCGAGCCCGATCACCTCGACCTCCTCCTGCGGGGCGCAGATCGCGATCTGCTCGGCCTCGTCGCGCAGCGTGCGGCGCAGGAGCAGGAACGCGAGCCCGCCCACCACGGCGGGCACCCACAGCGCGATCGCGCGATAGGCCAGGACCGCGCCGGTCGCGGAGGTGAGCGAGACGTCGTACAGCGCCAGCGTCCCCACGAGGCCCGCGTCGACGCCACCGATCCCGCCCGGCACCGGGATCAGCCCACCGAGCTCGCCGATCAGATAGGCGATCCAGAGGATCGCCAGCGGCGGCGCGGGGCCGAGCGAGTGGAACGTCGCCCAGACGATCATCACGTCGAAGGCCAGGTAGGCGATCAAGCCCAGGATCAGGATCACGTTGCCCTCGCGCAGCAAAGCCAGCGCCTCCTGCACGCCGTCGCCGACCGCTCCGAGCCCCTTGACCAAGACGAGCTCGCGCTTGGAGGGCTCGCCCTCGACGCGGGCGTCGATGCGCGCGCTCCAGCGCTTCGCGATCCTCCCCGCAAGCAGCGCCAGGCCGATCCCGCCCATGGCGATCAGCGCGGGGACGAGCGTCAGCAGCAGGTCGCTCTCGCCGCCGATCAGCCCCGTTGCCAGGCACAGGCCGAGCACGATCACGCCGAGCACGTTCGGCAGGCTGGTCAGCAGGAAGAAGGCCACGGTCCGCCGCGCGATCTCCTCGCCGCGCATGCCGCCGCGTTTCAGCGCCCAGGCGCCGAGCGCGAGACCGCCCGCGCCGCCGGTCGGGAACAGGGCGTTGGCGCCCAGCTCGGACATCCCGATCTGGTAGCTGACCCGCCAGCTCATGCGCCGGCAGAAGATCATGCGGAAGACCGCGACGTAGCCAACGCCCGAGAGCAGCTTCAGCCCCACCCCGAGCAGCAGCCACTCGGGCTTCGCGTGTGCCAGGCGCGAGCGCAGCGTCCCCAGCCCGGGCAGCAGCGTGACGATCGCCACGACGACCAGCACGAGCCCGATCACGAACAGCAGCCGCGAGCGGACCTTGCCTCGGCTGAGCTGTGTCGGCCCCTGCAGCTCGGCGGGCGAGCGTCGCTGGCGCGGCTGGGTGTCGGCGTCGGTCGTGCTCATCTTCCCGGAGTTCCCACCTTCGCACCATTCGCACGAGGAGCAGGTACTGTGACCCGCATGACCTCCGCTTGGCCCGCGCTCGCCTACGGCGACTGGCAGGCGAGTTGCGACACGCTCCACGCTCATACGCAGTTGCTCGGCAAGCTCGCGGTGTCGCTGGCGCCGCCGGAGCCGCAACTGCAGCACGCGGCGCTGCGGCTGACGGCGCGGGGCTGGGAGACGGCCCCGCTGCCCGCGCCGAACGGCTCGGGCGCGCTGGTCGCGGCGCTGGACCTGCACGCGCACGAGGGCGTGGTCGAGCACAGCGACGGGCGCTCGCTGCGCGTGGCGCTCACGCCAAATCGCTCGGTCGGCGCCGTCACGCGCGAGCTGCTCGACGCCGTTCGCTCGTTCGCGGGCGCGGTGGAGATCGACGCTACGCCGCAGGAGGTGAGCTGGAGCGTGCCGCTCGACGAGGACGAGCAGCACGCGAGCTACGACGCCGCATCGGTCGAGCGCTACTTCGCGATGGCGACGCAGGCCGCGCTCGTGCTGGGCGAGTTCCGTGCCCCGTTTCGAGGGCGCTCGACCCCCGTGAACGCATGGTGGGGATCCTTCGACCTGGCGGTCAGCCTGTTCTCGGGACTGCCCGCCGAGCCGCCCTCCGAGGACTTCATCATGCGCAACGCGATGGACTCGCAGGAGGTCGCGGTCGGCTGGTGGCCCGGGGACCCCCGCCACGAGAAGCCCGCCTTCTACGCCTACGCGCACCCCGCGCCGGAGGGCTTTTCCGGCGCGACGCTCGCGCCGCCCACGGCGCGCTGGGAGCAGGCGCTGGGCGAGTACGTGCTGGACTGGGACGACGCGCGCGCGAGCGGCGATCCTCACGGCGCCGCGCTCGAGTTCGCGCGCTCCGCCTTCCGCCATGCCTGCGCGGTCTGCGAGTGGGACCCGGCGCTCGCCGCCAGCGCCGACGGCAACCCGCCGCCCGTCGTCTGAGAGGCCGCGGCGCGCACGGCGGCTTTGAGATAGTCCTCGCATGACGACGGCCTACTCCGCCGCGGACTGGACCGATCTGTTCGTCGCCAGCGCCGGCGCCTCCGCCGCGCTCACGGGCCTGCTGTTCGTGGCGGTCTCGCTGAACATCAAGGACATCCTCGAAAACAAGATCCTGCCCGGGCGCGCGCTGCAGACGCTGCTGCTGTTGCTGAGCGCCGTGGTCGTCTCGCTGGTCGGGCTGGTGCCGGGACAGAGCGCGACGGCGTTGGGCATCGAGCTGCTGGCGTTCGCGCTCCTCTTCGGGATCTGGGCCTTCGTACTTGCGGTGCGCTCGATGGAGGGCACGCGCCAGTACGTCCATCCGCTGTTTCACTTCGGGCTGATCGCCCCGGGCACCGTGCCCCCCGTGATCGGCGCCGTAAGCCTGATCGCGCAAGGCGGGGGCGGCCTCTACTGGACCGCCGCCGGGATCGTGGGAGCGCTGCTCGGCGCCGCCGTCAACGCCTGGGTGCTGCTCGTCGAGATCCTGCGCTGAGCGCTGCTCGGCCGAAAGTCAAGCAGTTGCGGGGCGCAGATCGCCTCCGTCGCCGACCTCCGTGGGGCGACCCTCGAGGACGGCGGACGCATCGGCGGCATCTCCCGCTGAGGCGCGTATCGTCCGGTCCTGCTCGAAGCCGATGCCGTCGAGCTCGATCAACGGCGGGCGCTCCTCGATCGTCACGCGCCGAGTCTGCAGCAGCGTGCCACCCTCGGCATCGGGCAGCGCGATCGAGCCGCATGCGTGTGCGTCGGCGAAATCGGCTCCGAGGAACCTGGACTGCGCCGCGACCAGCACGGCATAGGCCATCGCCGAGAGCTCGCGCAGCGACTGATGGCGGTTCTGGCGAACCCCGAGATCGACCTGAGCGAGGCCGTCGAGGCCGACGAGCCTCCAGGCGTCGATCAGCATCGCGATCTCCACGCCGTAGCCCGCGCTGAACGGAATCCGCTCCAGCAGCTCGCGGCGCCCCGCGGTCTCGCCCGCGAGCGGCTGCACGAACACGGCGAGCTCGGGAGCGTGCAAGTTCAGGAGCGGCCGCGCCATCAGCTCGGTCACGCGCCCGCCGCCGTGCGGCGCGCTGGCGTCCTGCGTGCGAAACGGGCGGCGGAAGGAGCCCTTGACGAGCCGTACCGCGGGCTCGCACACCAGCGGCCCCAGCAACCCAAGCAGGAAGTGCTCGGCGAAGTCCTCGGTGTCGGTGTCCGCGAAAGCGACGAGCTCGCTGCCGGTGGCGCGCAGCCCGCGCCACATCGCATCGCCCTTGCCGCGCGTGGGGCCGAGCTCCGGCGAGAGCTCGTCCTCTTGGACGACCCGCAGGCCCGCCCGTTCAGCGATCCGCGCGCTGCCGTCCTGCGAGCGAGCGTCGACCACGAGCACCTCGTCGAGCAGCCCGAGCGCGCGCAGCCGCACCGCCTGCTCGGCGATCGGGCCGATCGTCGCGGCCACTTCGCGTGACGGAAGCACCAGCGCGATCGAGGCACGCTTCTCGGCCAGCAACAGCGGCAGCGGAAACTGCGCCGCCTCATACGATCGACGCGCACGCCAGTCGGTGCGCGCCAGATCCTGCGCGAGCCCGCGCGGAGCGCGTCCTCCCGTGCGCGCCGAGGTGCGCACGCGCACCTGCGCACTGCGATGGATCGCCACGCCGCGTATCCGCAGCTCGTGCTCGAGCGCCTCGTCCTCCAGCGCCGCCCTGACCGGCAGGCCTCCGCAGCGACGGTAGGTCGCCGCTGTCAGTGCCAGCGAGGCGCCACTGAACTGGTGATGCTCGCTCGGAGCCTCCGCATGTCGATCGGCGGCGAGCACTTCGCGTGTCCGCTCCTCGCGGCCGCGGGCGCGTTCGCGGAGCGCCTGCTCGCTGAGCAGCTTCGCCTCCTCGGCGCACAGCTCTATGCGCCCGCCGATCGCCTGGGCGCCGAGGCGGGCGAGCTCGAGCTGGGCGCAAAGCCAGTCCTCCGCCACGACGCTGTCCGCGTCGGTGCTGGCGATCAGCCCGTCCGGCCTTCCGACCTGCAGCAGCCGTGCGCACGCCAGGTCCATCCCCTCACGGCGCGCGCGGCCCACGCCGACCGGCGAGCTCAGCTCGACCGTGCGCAGACGCAACGAGGGGCTGTGCGCCGCCGCGGCATGCAAGCGCTCGCGCGTGTCGTCGCGACAGCCGTCGAGCACCACGATCAGCTCATAGCTCGCGTGTGCCACGCCGCGCTGGCGGGCCAGCGCCGACAGGCAGCGCTCGATCCGCTCGGCCTCGTCGCGCGCGGGCACGACCACGATCGCGCGCAGCGAGCGGGCGGGGGGCGCCATCCGATCGGCAGCCGTGCTCATACGTTCACGGCCTGCGCGCGAATCAGCTCGCGGCCGCACTCGTAGTCGGAGTCGCACTCGTGCGTCAGCACGCCGACCAGCGCACCTTCACGCGAGTACCAGACCGTGAACGCGCCTTCGCCGTGATCCTCCAAGCGCGCGGTGTCGTGTCCGTCGCCCCAGGCCGCGTACTTCAAGGTGTGCGATCCGAGCGTGGACCAGAATCCCGGCACGCTGTCCCAAACCGCGTCCTCGCCCGCGAGCACACGTCCGGCGATCTCGCCCTGCTCGAGCGCATCGCCCCAGTGCTCGACGCGCAGCCGGCGTCCCGCCGAGGCGTTGTACGCATAGGCGATGTCGCCTGCCGCGAGGATCGCGCTGCCCGACGTATCGGGCACGCAGAGCGATCCGTCGACTGTCACCGCGCCCTGCTCGAGCGCCAGGCCCGCCGCGCGGGCGAGCTCGACTCGGGGCCGCGCGCCCATGCCGAGCACCACGCTCGAGGCCTCGATGCGGGTTCCGTCCTCGAGCTCCACCACGCGCCCCTGATCCACCCCGCGGACGCCCTCGCCGCCGAGCAGCTGCACCCCCAGCGCGGACAGCCAGCCCGCGATGCGACCGCCGACCTGCTCGCCGAGCCGCCCGCACTGGGGTAGCGGCTCCTCGCCGATCAGCGTCACGCCGGCGCCCCGCAACGCCAGCGAAGCCGCGATCTCGCAACCGATGAAGCCCGTGCCGATCACGACGATCCGCGCCTGCTCGCGCGAGCGCTCGATCAGATCGACGCTGTCGGGCAGCGTCCGCATCGTCAGCACCCGCTCGTCGTCCAGACCCGGCAGCTTGGGACGCAGCGGCTCGGAGCCGGTCGCCAGCACGATCGCGTCCGCGTACAGGCGCTCGTGGACCGGGGCGGCGCCGTCTTCGTCGCTGCCCTGCCCACCGTGTCCGGCCAACACCACCGCGCCGGCGCCGGGATCGATCGCGCTGACGCTGCGTCCCAGCCGCAGCTGGACCGCTTGGCGCTCGAACCATTCCTGCTGCTCCAGCCGCAGCGCCTCGGCGGCGAGCTCGCCCCGCAGGAACTCCTTCGTCAGCGGCGGTCGCCGGTAGGGCAGCAGCGGCTCTGTCCCGATCAGCGTCACCTCGCCCTCGCCGCCGTGCTCGCGGTAGGCACGCGCCGTCGCCAGACCCGCCGGCCCGGCGCCGACGATCGCGATCCGCTCAGCCTTCATGGCCGTCGAACCGATCGAGCCGATAGCCGGGACGACGCGCGTCGAGCACATGCCAGCGCGCGAGCTTCGCCGTCATCAAATCGTGCGCTCGGTCGCCGCTCAGCGGCTCCTCGACGCCCTCTCCGCGCCAGCTCGCCGCGACGACGCTCGCGCCCGTCTCGAGCTGCTCTCCCAGCCAGTCCAGCGCCCGCAGCAGGCTGAGCTCGTCGAGGTAGTAGAGCACCTCCGAGCAGACCACCAGATCCCACTGTCCCCCAGGCGCCTGCTCCGGAAAGCTCGCCGGCACGAGCTCGACGTTCGCGACCTCGGCCAGGCGCTCGCGCGCGAGCGCCAGCGCGCGCGCTGAGAAGTCGATCGCCACAAGACGCTCACAGCGCGGCGCGAGCAACCTCGTGAAGACGCCGATCGAGCAGCCGACCTCGAGCACTCGCCCGTAGTCCGCTCGCCCCAGCGCGGCGAGCGTCGCGGCGTACTTTCGGCGCTCGTAGTCGCGCGTGTCATAGCCCCAGGGATCGGCGCTCTGCTCGTACTGGCGCTCGAAACTCGACGGCTGCACCCGCGGCCGGGGCGCTCCATGCGCCGTGCCCAGAGCCTCGCCGTCGGCTGCGTGGATGCTCATGATCCGCCGCGGCTCAGCAGATCTGCGCCGAGCTGCACGAGCTTCGGCTCCAGGCGGTGCTGCAACAAGAACAGGTCCAGATCGCGACGGGCGCGATCGACCGTGCTCGCCCCGATCAACGCACGCGAGCCGCACACGCGCGCGGCCTCCGCGGCGATCAGGCGCGCCTGCTCCGCCAGCGCGAGGCGGCATTCCGCCGCCAGCGCACGCTCCTCGCCGCAGCCGGGCGCATCGTCCAGCTCCGCCGAGGCGTGCTCCAGCCAGCGGTCGATCGTCGCACGCGCCAGGCGCATGCGCCCGAGTGCGTGCAGCCGCAGCTCGTCGCCGTCGCCCCGCTCGACCATCACTCGCGTGGTCGCCGCCAGGATGCCGTCGGCGATCCCGGCCCATGTCGCCGCGGTGCGCACCGCATCGCGCGAGAACCAGGGCTCGCGAGCGAGCTCGTCCGCGACGCCCAGGACCGCCGACACCGGAGCGCCCTCGAACTCGACGCGGTGGCTCTCCGAGGCGCGCAGCCCCGAAGCCCGATACCAGGCGCGATCGATCGCGCCCCCGCGCGTCACGTCGACATAGGCCACCCGCCGCGCGCCTCGCTCGTCGCGTGCGACCACCAGCGCGCGCTGCACGCCTCCGGCCCCCGAGCAGAAGGTCTTCACCCCGTTCAAGACGAGCTCGCCGGAGGTGGCGAGCTCGATGCTCGCGGGGCAGCCCTCGCCGGGGCCCGGGTCCGCCCCCCATACGCCGAGAAGCAGCGACCCGTCCGCGATCTGTGCGAGCTCGCGGGCCACGAACTCCTCCTCGCCCAGCAGCGCAAGGCGCTCGACGCCGTTGAAGTGACCGTCCACGATGCGCGCCACCGAGGCATCGACGGACGCGAGCGCGCGGACCAGGCCAACCTCCGTGCGCAGACCGCAGCGCTCGCGGTCGGCTGCAAGCTGCGGAACGCCCGCCTCCCGCAGCGCCGCGAAGCTCTCTCGCGGAAAGCGCGGTCGTTCATCGAGCTCCGCCGCGTGCAGCTCGAGCTCCTCGAGCGCACGATCGAGCGCGGGCTTCGATCCGAGCGCCGGTGCAGCCGGGCTCTCTGACAGCGCTTGTGGGCTCATCCTCGAACCCCTGCCGACTGGAGGTCCGCAGGCGAGGGCAGCGGCGCTGCCGCGGCGAGCGAGGGCTCCGGAAGGGCGCCCGCCACGCACAGTCCGCTGGAGCGCGCCAGCTCCACCAACGGCCCCACGAGCTCGACCGTGTTCTCGCATCCGCTGCGCAGCGAGCCGGGCCCCAGCGCATCGTGCATCAGCACGACAGCCCCCGGCGCGAGCCCTCTGCGCACACGGGCGAGCATCGTCGGCATCGGATCTCCGCGCCAGTCGTGCGTGTCGATCGTCCAGTGCACCAACGAAAGCCCATGGCGGCTGGCCACACGCTCTGTCGCCCGCGTCGTTATGCCCCACGGCGCGCGCCATCGCGTCGGCCTCACGCCCACGCGCGCGAGCGCATCGAGCGCGCGGCGCGTGTCCAGCTCGATCGCGTCCTCCTCGAGCTCGGTGTGGCGCGCGTGCCGGTAGCCGTGCAACTGCACCTCGTGGCCCGCGTCCAGCACCGCCGCCGCCACGCCCGGGGCCGCCTCGATACGTTCGCCCAGCATGAAGAAGGTCGCGCGGGCGCCGCAGCTCTCCAGGGCGTCGAGCACCCGTGGCGTGGACCGCTCGTCGGGACCGTCGTCGAAGGTCAGCTTGATTGTGGGTCGCGGTAGAGGGGGAATGCTGTTTTTCTACCCCTGCGGCCGAGTCGACAATCCGCCCCGGCAGCGGCACCGCGCCGCGCCGCTATCACTAGGGCTGTGCCACGTCTGCGTCGATCCAGCTGCGCCGCGCCCGGCATCGCCAGGCGCGGTCGCGGACGTGGGCACGAATACCTCGACCCCGACGGGCAGCGGATCGACGACCCCGAGGTGCTCGAGCGAATAGCCCAGTTGACGATCCCCCCGGCCTGGCGCGACGTGTGGATCTGCATGGACCCGCTCGGCCATCTGCAGGCGACCGGCATCGACGCCGCGGGGCGCAAGCAGTACCGCTACCACGAACGCTGGCGCACGCACCGCGACCGCCGGAAGTTCGACTCGATGCTCGCCTTCGGAAAGGCCCTGCCGCGGCTGCGCAGGCGGGTGGGACGCGACCTGCGAAGCGCGGCGCCGGACCGCTCGAGCGACACTCGCCTGGATCGCGAGCGCGTGCTCGCCTGCGCGGTGCGCCTGCTCGACCTCGGCTTCTTTCGGATCGGCTCCGACGACTACGCCGAGCGCAACGAGTCCTTCGGCCTGACGACGATGTTGCGCGAGCACGTGACGATCGCCGGCGAGGAGCTCGTGTTCGACTTCCCCGCCAAGTCCGGTCAGCGACGCGTGCAAGCGATCGCCGACCGCGACGCGCTCGACGTCGTCAGCTCGCTCAAGCACCGACGCAGCGGCGAGCAGCTGCTCGCCTACCGGGAAAGACGGCGCTGGCACGAGCTCGACGCCGGGCAGGTCAACGAGTACATCAAGCGGCACAGCCGCGGCGACTTCACCGCGAAGGACTTCCGCACCTGGAACGCCACGGTGCTCGCGGCCGTTGCCCTGGCCGAGCCCGACGCTCAGGGTCGCACCGCGGCCGCGCGCGAGCGGAGTGTGCGGGCCGCGATCGAGACGGTCGCCGCATATCTGGGCAACACCCCCGCGGTTTGTCGAGCCTCCTACGTCGACCCGCGCGTGCTCGACCGCTACCGCGACGGCGACACGATCGCAGCGACGCTGACGGCGCTGAGCGGCGGCGGTCCCGACCTCGGCGACACGCGCGTGCGACGACGCGTCGAGCGTGCCGTGCTCGAGCTGCTCGACGCCGGTGCGCCCTGAGTCCCACGCCGTTCTCCGATACCAAAGGAAACTCCACCCTTACGTAGAACCCCCTGGGATGCTGGCGCTGCTGCTCGCAGTCGCACTGATCGCACTCACGATCGTGGCCCTGCTCCTCGGCGGCGTGATCGTCGCGATCGTGACCGGCATCGCGCTCCTGAACGTCTTTGCCGTCGTGCTCGGGCTGCGCTCGCGGCGCGATCGGAGCAGTCCTCATCCGCCCGAGCGCTGGCGCCCGAGCGCGTTCCGGCGCCTGCCGCAGCCGCCGCTCGAGGACGACGAGGAGTCCTCGCACGAGCTCACCGTGCATCGGCGCTGAGCGACTCTGGCCCGCGCCGGGCTGCTACGGCGCCGACGGTGGCCGGACCGCCGCGGCCCATTAGTCTCCAAGTTCATGCGTGTCTGGATGCGGACTGTCGCGGGAGTGACGGCGCTCGCCGCCGTGCTGCTGTGCCTGCTCTCGACCCCTGGTGTCGGTCGGGCCGCAAGCGGCTCGAGCTTCGTCCGCGTCGACCAGCTCGGCTACCCCACGCAGGCGAGCAAGCGCGCCTATCTGATCTCACATAGAGAGCAGTCCGGCGCCACCTTCGAGGTGCTGCGCTCCAGCGACGGCGCGAGCGTCTTCAGCGGCGCGGTCGGCGCCTCGACCGGCTCTTGGAGCAAGCGCTTCTCACGCGTCTACGCGCTCGACTTCGACTCGCTGCGGACTTCGGGCAGCTACACGATCGCCGTCGGCGGGCGCGCGCCCCCCGAC